>NZ_JBHRXI010000007.1:0-1897 GCF_042648365.1 Lutimaribacter marinistellae
CGGGCTTGCCCAGAACGAACAAAACCGCCCGGAGGCGGTTTGTTCGATGAAAGTGGTTGCGGGAGCAGGATTTGAACCTGCGACCTTCAGGTTATGAGCCTGACGAGCTACCTGGCTGCTCCATCCCGCGCCGGTATTGTATGATTTGATCGTTTGAGAGGTTTTGAGGGATCTTTTTAGGTTTGGCGGTGACCTACTCTCCCGGGGCTTGAGCCCGAGTACCATTGGCGCTGCGGCACTTAACTTCCGGGTTCGGGATGGGACCGGGTGTTTTGCTCGCGCTATGACCACCAAACCGAAGAAGATCCCCGTCGTCTTTTGCGATGCAAAAGGCGACGAGCGGGAGGCAGCGTATTTGCGGAGCAAATGCGCGTTCCCGCCCGGTTTGTGTTTCAATCAACACCGTGCACCCGGCTGGGCCGGATGTCACGCGCGGGAGGCAGCGTATTTGCGAAGCAAATGCGCGTTCCCGCTGCGGCGCTGTCCTGTATTTCAAGTGTCTTGTGTGTGATGCTCTTGGTTCTGGAACCAGTCATTCTGTTACTGGATCAGATCAAGCCTATCGGGCGATTAGTACCGGTCAGCTGAGCGCATTGCTGCGCGTACACCTCCGGCCTATTGACGTGGTGGTCTTCCACGGCCCTCAGGGAGACCTTGTTTTGAGGGGGGCTTCCCGCTTAGATGCCTTCAGCGGTTATCCTGTCCGATCATAGCTACCCAGCACTGCCGTTGGCACGACAACTGGTCCACCAGTGGATCGTTCACCCCGGTCCTCTCGTACTAGGGGCAACTCCTCTCAAGTCTCCTACACCCACGGCAGATAGGGACCGAACTGTCTCACGACGTTCTAAACCCAGCTCACGTACCTCTTTAAACGGCGAACAGCCGTACCCTTGGGACCTGCTCCAGCCCCAGGATGAGATGAGCCGACATCGAGGTGCCAAACACTGCCGTCGATATGGACTCTTGGGCAGTATCAGCCTGTTATCCCCGGCGTACCTTTTATCCGTTGAGCGATGGCCCTTCCACTCGGGACCACCGGATCACTATGGCCGTCTTTCGACTCTGCTCGACTTGTCAGTCTTGCAGTCAGGCTGGCTTCTGCCATTGCACTCAACGAGCGATTTCCGACCGCTCTGAGCCAACCTTCGCGCGCCTCCGTTACGCTTTAGGAGGCGACCGCCCCAGTCAAACTACCCGCCACGCAGGGTCCCGGATCCGGATGACGGACCGCGGTTAGACATCAAGAGTGCGAAGGGTGGTATCTCAAGGGAGGCTCCACCGCGACTGGCGTCACGGTTTCAAAGCCTACCACCTATCCTGCACATCACAATCCTGATGCCAGTGCGAAGCTGTAGTAAAGGTGCACGGGGTCTTTCCGTCTAACCGCGGGAAGCCGGCATCTTGACCGGCAATTCAATTTCGCTGAGTCGATGTTGGAGACAGCGGGGAAGTCGTTACGCCATTCGTGCAGGTCGGAACTTACCCGACAAGGAATTTCGCTACCTTAGGACCGTTATAGTTACGGCCGCCGTTTACCTGGGCTTCAATTCAAGGCTCTCACCTCTCCTTTTAACCTTCAGGCACCGGGCAGGCGTCAGACCCTATACGTCGTCTTGCGACTTCGCAGAGCCCTGTGTTTTTAATAAACAGTCGCCACCCCCTGGTTTGTGCCCCCGGATCCAAGTTGCCTTGAACCCGGGCCTCCTTCTCGCGAACTTACGGAGGTATTTTGCCGAGTTCCTTCAACATCGTTCTCTCAAGCGCCTTGGTATTCTCTACCAGTCCACCTGTGTCGGTTTAGGGTACGGTCTGATGGAGGGCTATTTCCAGGGACTGCGCAGCAGCCCGACCAATCCGATAAGGTCGAACTACAGTTGCAATCCGTCACATCCTC
>NZ_JBHRXI010000008.1:0-92820 GCF_042648365.1 Lutimaribacter marinistellae
AGCGCCCTCCCGAAACCACTTTCATCGCGCAAGCCGCCCAACGGCGGCTCCCTGCGTTCGCGGTAAAAACAAAAGCATCAAGATCAACGCACCCTCAAACCCGACCCCCAGAAGAAACAAATCCACCCTCAGGCCCAGGCACGCACACGACAAGGATACGGGCGTCGCGATCTCCGCCGGATGCATAGAGGTGACCAACGGAACTGTCGAAATAGATGCTGTCACCGGCCGCAAGGTGAACGGGATCGCGCCCCTCGACGAAGACCGTCACTTCGCCCTCCATCACGATCAGGAACTCCTGCCCGGGGTGACGCACGAAGTCTTCGAAATCGACAAGTTCCCGCGCCTTGAGCGACCCCATCATCGGCGTCATCGCCTTGTTCCAAAGGTCCGGAAAAAGCATCTCGTAGACGTAGTTCTGCGTCTCCTGCCGCTCGAAATCCCCTCCCCGCGCTACCGCAAAACTCCCAGCCTCGAAACGCTGACCCTCAGCGGTGAAAAAAACCGCCAGATCAACGCCCAAACCAACCGAAAGCTGCGATAAACGATCATACGTCAACGAAATCACGCCAGACGATCAATTTCTGGGCAACCTTCGTCTTTGGCGATCCGAAGATACTGGGAAACCTTGGCATGGGGCGGTTGAACCGGTAGCCTGTTGGAACTCTGGCACAGTTGAAAGGGCCGCGTGTACCCCAAGCCGTTTCGGCGATCGGGACGCGCCTTTCGTCACTCTGCGCGCCTTTGGTTGCGCAACTGCCAGGGAGAGTTTCTCATGCCCATGTCACCTGATCGGCCTATGCGGATTCCGGATCATATTCATTCTTCGGCCAAAACAGCGCGCTCGGCGGGTTGCGAGGTTTCGCGGCGCGAGTTCCTTGCGACTGCCACCAGCTTTGGCGTCGGGGCTGCCGCCGCTTACGGCATGCTTGGAGTGGCGCGTCCGGCCGCCGCACAGGGCACGCCCGAAATGGGCGGCACTGTTCGGATCCAGCAGGAGATCGTGACGCTTCGCGATCCGCGGAAGTTCGATTTCAACAGCCTCGCCAACTTCACCCGCGGCTGGCTGGAATATCTCGTCGAGTACAATTCTGACGGCACCTTTACCCCGTCGCTGCTGGAAAGCTGGGAAATCAACGACGATGCCACCGAATACACTTTGAAAGTACGTCCTGGCGTGACGTGGAACAACGGTGATCCCTTCACCTCTGCAGATGTCGCTCGCAACATCGAAGGATGGTGTGACAGCACGGTTGAAGCGAATTCCATGGCTATCCGCTTCGGCACCATCGTCGACGAGGATACCGGTAAGATGCTGGATGGTGCGGTGACGACACCGGATGAATTGACGGTTCGTATCGTGTTGCCCCGGCCCGATATCTCGCTGATTGCAAGCATGGCGGACTACCCGGCTGCGATCGTGCATGAGAGTTTCAAGGAAAACGACATGCTGGAGAACCCGATCGGGACTGGCCCTTACTTGCCCGAGTTCTACTCGGTCGGTGAGGCTTGGGCCTTGAACCGGAACACCGATCACACTTGGTGGAATGAGGGTAACGGCGCCTGGATGGATCGAATCGAGGGCATCGATTTCGGCTCTGATCCTTCGGCACATTTCGCGGGGGCCGAATCCGACGAGTTCGACGTTACATATGACACCGAGGGTGACTTCATTCCCGCCTTCGACCAACTCGACGGATGGACCAAGCACACGGTGACGACCGGTGCCGTGGTTCTGGCTCGGCCGAACCAGCAGGCCGAGGTGAACGGAGTAACCCCCTATGGTGATGCACGCGTGCGTCGCGCTCTGGCTTTGGCGGTAGACAATGCGGCCGTCCTGGAACTGGCCTACAACGATCTCGGCGCGGTGGGTGAGAACCACCATGTATCGCCCGTGCATCCTGACTATGCCGACATCGGGCCCGCCGAGTACGATCCGGAAAAGGCTCTGGCCTTGTTGGAAGAGGCTGGAATGGCCGATTTCGAGCACGAACTGATTTCGCTCGACGCCGCTTTCTGGAAAGCAACTGCGGATGCCATTGCGGCGCAATTGCGTGATGCGGGCATTCCGATCAAGCGTACGGTGATCCCGTCGTCCTCGTTCTGGAATGACTGGGCGAAGTATCCTTTCTCGGTCACCAACTGGAACCATCGTCCCTTGGGCATTCAGACATATGCGCTTGCATATGTTTCCGGGAAAAGCTGGAACGAGTCGGGTTTTGCAAATGCCGAGTTCGATGCCTTGGTTGAAAAAGCGTTGGCGACCCCGGATGTCGAAGCGCGCCGAGCGATAATGGAGCAGCTTGAACAGATCATGGTCGACGAAGGTGTGATAATCCAACCCTATTTCAGGGGGTTGGCAAACCACGCAAAGTCGAACCTGAATGGTGCAGGCATCCATGTCAGCCAAGAAATGAAGCCGCAATACATGTTCTGGTCGGCGTAGACTTCGCCGCACCTAACTGAAAGGCCGCCCCGAGGGGCGGCCTTTTTCGTCAGAGCATCAGCACCAGAAGAACGAAAAACCCCCAATACATCAGCATGAAGTGGTTCGACTGGGCCCATTGATGACAATACCAATACGCGAAGTAGTTCCCTCCGATCACGAACCCTGCCCAGATCGAAACGAACAGGGTCGAACTCAGAATTGCGGCACCTGTTGCAAGAGTTCCGGCGACAACCCCGGCTGCTGCCAGAGCCAGCAGCAGTGCCGAAAGCAACAGCAGAACCGCAGCCAGCGTTTCGAACAGACGAACCGTCCGGAACATACGTCCGATTAGTTCGGGCGAGTCGATGCGGCGATGTGCAATTATCGCGAAATCGTCAGGGTACATCTGCTCCATCAGTTCCATACGAACCACCAGCGCGACAGCCTCTTCGTTTAGCCGCGGATGTATCCAGTTGTCGGCAACGGCGACCGTCATCCAGACGCCCAGGCCTGCGACCAGGGCAGCATCCACAAGAAATAGGATCGCTACCATCGCTGCCTCAAGCCATTTCCGGCTCGATACGGATCGCGTCGAGACCGTCGCTTTCGCGAACCGAAGAGCAAATGCTCGACAGCTTGCGCGGCTGTTCATAAGGCCAGGGTGTACCCCTGTGCATCACCGCCCGCTGGTCCCACAGCAGGACATCGCCCACCGACCATTGATGCGAATAAACGAAACGCGGCTGTGTACAGAACTCGGTGAGTTCGGCAAGCAATGCCTCGCTCTCTTCGGCGTCATAACCATCTACGGCAAAAGCATGGCTGGCGAGGTAAAGCGCCTCACGCCCGTTCACCGGGTTGGGCCAGACCGATTTCCAATGCTGGTCGGGCCATTTGTTGAACATCGGCAGTTTCGACAATTCCTCCGAGATCTTCTTGCGGGAATGGCTGTAACGGTGCCAGATCCCGCGCCCCTCGACTCGCGTCCTGAGATCGGCGGGCATCTCGGCCCAGGCTGCGCGCGTGGACGCAAGCTCGGTTGCGCCGCCCTCGGTGGTTACAACGCGCCCGACGAGAATGTTCACCAAGGAGGGCACCGGCAAGAACGTACTGTCTGAATGCCACAGAAAGTTCGACTTCAGATTCAGTGTTTTGAGGTCCATCTCACCGCTTGTGGTGCCGTCATCGAGAACGTTCGACACTTCGGGGATCTTGAATGCTTCACCCGGTTTGCGCGTGTCGGCTTCGCGGTCCTCTATGGGACCGAACAAACCGGCGAGTTCCAGGTGCTTTTCCGGCGCCAGATCCTGCCCGCGAAAAAGCAGGGCGGAGTGCTCTTCGAAAAGTGCGCGGATCTCTGGAAACAGGTTCTCCGCCGTCACAACCATCAAATCAAGGCCATGTACCTCGACGCCAAAAGTCGGATTGAGCGGGGTCAGGTCAAACTGTGTCATCCTACTTCTCTCTTCCTAAGTCTCGTTCTTGTGGCCCATGGCCTCGATTTCTTCGGGGGAAAGGTGCCGCAGCTTTTCCCAAACGCGGGATTTGCCAGGATTCAATAGCCCCTTCGGGTCCAGCCGTTTCTTCCACGCCAAATGTCGGTAATCGGGCTGCATGTGATTGCCCTCGATCGCGTTGAGATGCGCGTCATAAACGGTGAAGCCGTCGGACTCGTAAGTCGCATTTATCTCGGCAAGCCGTTCGGGGTTCTTGAACCAGATGATAGGAAGGTCAGCGGTGAGAACCTTGCCGCCCGCCCGTGTGAACTCGTGATGCGACCAGACATCGTCGCCGAGTTTATTGCGCATCGCGGCCACGCGGTCGCTATCAGAGGGATCAGGCACGCCGATCTGTTGATAGGTCGCGCTTCGGTCCGATTTGAGAACCTGAAGCGTGGTGTGATTATAGGCGAACTCGAACACGTGGGGCAGTCTCAGCCGCGTGCGCTCCTCTTCGTCCATGGCAAGGTGAACGGTACCGCCATGTGCCTCGATGAGGTTACGGAATGCCGGCAGTTGGTCGCGAGGAACCAGAGAAACAAGCAGATGCTTTCCCTTGGGAACGTGGTTTTCCAGGCGAGGAAAGTAATCGCAGATTCGCGAGTCCACCGTCGAACAAAGCTTGCGAGCGATGTCTTCATCCGGCGCCGAGGCGAGTGCATAGCCCGCGCGGTAGCAATCGGCATAGTCGTCGAAGCCCGCCATGCAACCGATCCAGTCCTGCGTAGGCACGGTTCGCAAGGTGACCTCGGTGATCGCGCCATTGAGACCCCAAGCATGGTGTATTTGAAGAACGTCATCGCCGTCGAAACTGTGTTCGACCGGTTCCGCCTCCATCGACAGGGCCTTGATACTGATGATGTTGCCGTTCTCGCGAAGCGGCCCGTTGGCAACCGAGCCGATCCCGGCCGATCCACCGGCAACAAAACCTCCGACAGTGGCGATGTCCTGCGTGGACGGAAACATCGCCATCTCCCAACCTTCCGGTTGCAGGGCGGCGTTGATGTCAGCCATCAGCGCTCCTGCCTCGGCCCGGACGAACCCGTCACCGATTTCAAGGATACGGTTCATTGCAGTGGTTTCGATGATCAGGCCCCCCTCCAGCGGTACGGCCTGCCCATAGTTCCCAGTGCCGCCACCACGCAGAACCACGGGAATCTCTTCAGAATAGGCAACGGCCAGACACTGCGCCAATTCTTGCCGCGTTTTGGGAAGTGCCACGAGATCGCCAAAGCACTTGCGCAATTCCTGATTGAGGATCGGCGAATACCAGAAAAAGTCGCGCGAACGCTTCTTGACCAGAACCGGCTCATCAATCACCTCGACCGGCGCAAGGCTTTGTGCGATCGCGGCCCAATCCCGTTCGGTGTCGTGTTGTTTTTCCGGAACATCATTCATGTCGGAACTCCATGCAGGTCGACCAAGGGAACCGGTCGCGGCAGGGCGCTGAGCAATTCCGAGGTCGAAAGAGCGTCGAACGAAAGAAGATCCCCCAAGGCAGCCCCGTCGACGGTTTGAGGTGCCAGTCCCAGGGCGATTTGCGCCCCGGTGGTGATCATGGGAAGTATTTCGTCAAAGGGCGGGTCGAGGTGTGCCGCCAGGACCGTCAGCGACAAGACAGAAACCGGATCATGTCGTCCAATCGGACAGAAGGCATCGCGCACATTGTCCGTCCCGACCACGACATTCACGCCTGCTGCGCGCAGTTCGTGCACACGGGTGATTCCGCGCCTGTCCGGTGTGCCCGCGTTTCGGCCCTGCAGGTAGAGGTTGGTCTGCGGCAGGACGGCGACAGAAATGCCGGCGCGCGCAAGTTTGTCTGCGATCCGTTTCACAGATTCGGGCCGCTGGTTGGCAAGGCTGCAGGCATGACCGCACAAGACCGGGCCTTGGAAACGCGCTGCCAGCGCAGCGTCTGCGATCCGTTCCAAGCCGTCGAGGCCGGGTTCGAGCCCTTCATCGACGTGAAAATCCAGCGCAAGTCCAAGGCGGTCAGCCTCGCGAAACGTGTTTTCCAGCCCCTTGTCGCGTTCGGGCTGGTCAAACAGGAAAGCGCCAAGAACGCCACCATCCGCCGCTACCCGGCTGGCACAGCGTCGCGCGTAGCCATCATCAGAGAGTTGGTCGATACCGGTCAGCGCGGCGCGTTGCAGGCACAACCCGGCATCCTTTGCCAGCTCTGCCAATACGTGCCAGGCGAGTGGAGGACGGTCCCCATCGGCATCGTCGCCCCAATCGACATGGGTGCGTACTGCGCTGCACCCCGCCTTTTTCAGTTCGCGCAACCCGCGTGCTGCGCGGATGCGGATGTTCTCGGCGGTCCAGGTCGCCTTGTCTGCTCGTTGTGCCTCTATCGCCTCGTGCAGGTCTCCGCCGACGTCGTGCATCCGGTCAATGCTGTGGCATTTGTCGAGGTGTACATGCGCTTCGGTCAATCGCGGCAGGACAAGATGCGCGGGCTTCGTCTGGGAAGGGTGGAGTGCCACGGCCCGCCCCTCCACGATCAGCAAGTCGCCAGCCAAGCAATCGGCGACTGGTATGCCACCGAAACGCGCCGGATCAGAAACAAGCGATCGCGGCACCAATACGCCGGGTACGGAAAAAGACCCTCCACCGACACGGTTCATGAAGACGGCCTCCGGTGGTCGAAGCGGGCGAATTCGGCGAGGAAAGCGGCAAAATTCCTTGCAGCGCTTGATATCAGGGCCTCACCCTTTTCTTTCGTTGCAGCAGCAGCATTTCCGCACGCGCCCAAGGGGTGCATGTCTTGGGCCATCCAGCCGGGATTGGCAGGTTTGCCCGACAGACCGACATTCGGAAACCGGCTCTCCCAGTCCGACATGGCCGGACGAAAATTCTGTGCCAGCGCCATGTCGACGCGGTCGGGACGAAGGGCAAGCATTGCCGATGTCTCGCTGTCACCGGCATGGATGTCGTGTGCATACTCATGTGGTTCGAAATGGGATTGCCACTCGGCAAAACTGCTCCAGGAACAGGTCACGACGATCATCTCATGCATGATGCGCAAGTCCCGCGCCACGATCTGCAACAGGGCGCTGTTGCCGCCATGGCCGTTGAACAGGACCAGACGCTTGACGCCCGCCCGCGCGACAGAGGCGCCAATGTCACGAAGCACCGCAATGAGGGTTTCACCGGACAAGATCAGCGTTCCGGGAAACTCGATGTGTTCATCGCTTTTGGTGATTTTCAGCGTAGGCAAGATCAGAACCGATTGGTCATCAGCCAAGTCGCCAAGGGCTCGCTCTGCTACGGCATCGATAAGGTCACTGTCTACCGACAGTGGAAGGTGCGGGCCGTGCTGCTCGGTCGCCCCAAGTGGCAAGACCGCCACAGTGTCCTCTGCGAGGGTCGAAAAGCTGGACGAGGGCAGATCTGCCCAGAATCCCTGTACGCTCATGTCACCACCCCTGCGGGCAGGACAGGATACAACTGATTTACTTCATCACACGATGTTTTGGGATCGCGCATTGGATCACCCCTGACTTTCTCCCGAACCGGGAGGTGAATTGGGTGGCCCTGAAACTCATCTGTGCCTGAGATGCAGCCTAAAGTTTTCAGAACTGATCGGATCTGGCAAGGTTTTTCTGACACAACAGGAAAGCTGTCAAAGATATGAAAGCCTTGAACCCCGAAACACTGCGCGCGCCCTTTGCTGCTTACTCACATGGAACCGAGATACCGTGTGGAATGCGACTGATCCGAACGTCCGGGCAGCTTGGTATCGAAGCCGATGATTCGATCCCGGACAGTCCGTTTGATCAGGCCGTGATCTGTTTCGGGAACATTCGCGCAATCCTAGCAGAGGGGGGGATGACACCCGAAGATGTGGTGCATGTCACCGGCTATGTCACCGCACGCGAGCACATGGCAGGGTACATGCGTGCCCGAGATGCCTTTATTGGCGATGCATCTCGCTTGCCCAGCTCAACCCTGCTGATCGTCTCGGGGTTCACCAAGCCGGAGTTCAAGGTCGAGGTAGAGGTATGGGCTGCTCAAGCTGTCGCTGAATAGCCCGCCGGCAGTTTACTGGCGCAACAACTCGGTGGCTGCCGCTATGAGGTCGCGCAGATTTACCGGTTTTTCCAGTCTTGCGCAGTTCCCGAATTCCATTGGGAAGCTCTTGGCCGACGAGTAACCGGTGAGGAAGAGGAAAGGCGTCCCGCTGTCGAGCAGGCGATGAGCGATGGGCCAGGTATCGCCGTCGTCGACCGAGACATCGAGTATTGCGCAGTCGAAACCGCCCCGCGCGGCGATAGGAATGGCTTGAGCGCAGGAGGCGAGGGGGCCGACCACTTCGGCTCCTTGCGACCTCAATTCCTCGGCTAGATCCTGACCAACGATAGCCTCATCTTCCACCAACAGGATACGCTTTCCGGCCAGCGCAAGATTTTTGCTGCGCCGCCCGGGAGCCAATGAACTCTTCCTTGCCTCCGCGATACCACTGGCTGTGGACGGGGAGGGTATGGAAAAGTGAACCCTCATGCCTTCTTTTTCGGCATCGAAGTGTACTGCCCCTTTCAAATCGCCTTCGACGATCAAGGTGATGAGCCGGGTCCCGAAACCCTTTCCTACCTCGGCGGTTTCGATTTCGGGGCCCCCCTGTTCGGTCCACTGGATGTCAAGCCGGGTTTCACCATCGACCTGCTCAAAGGCCCATTCGCACCGCACCGACCCACCAGGTAGCGTGAGCGCACCGTACTTCGCCGCATTGGTGGCAAGCTCGCCGAAAACGAGGGCCATGCCCTGAGCAGCCTTTGGTGCGACTAGCAGATCGGGGCCTTCCAGTACGACGTTTCCACCTTGATCGAAGGGTCTTAACGTCTCGGCGATCAGAAGGCGTAGCGAGGCACCGCGCCACCGTTCCTCGGACAGGAGCCCGTGCGAAGTTCCCAAAGCCTGTAAGCGCGCCTTTACCGCGTCGCGAAAGGGCGATGGTGCCTTCGACAGTGACTGGTTGACTATCGACTGCACCACGGCCAGCACGTTCTTGACGCGATGATCCAACTCGGCGGTAAGCGTTTTCAGCCTTTCTTCGGCTTCCTTCTGCGCCGAAATGTCGAAGTTTGCACCGATCATCCGGATGGGACGCCCCGCCTCGTCCCGTTCGATCCGAGCACGCGCAAGGATCCAGAAGTCTTGTCCATCCCCTTTGCGTGCGCGCCATTCGGCCTCGAAAGTATCTTCTGATCCTTCCAGTGCCGTACGGACGACGTCCTCGGCGTGAGCGATATCATCAGGATGGACCAGACGTGCCCAATCCGAGTATGTGCCGCCGAAGCTTCCGACAGGGATGTTGTAGAGTCGCTCGATCTCGGGACTCCAATGGTTCACGTCTCGCGTGATGTCCCAATCGAAGGTACCGACGCCTGCGACCTCTTGCGCGAGGCGCAGTTGCGTTTCACTCAGGTCGAGGCGCCGCATCGCGCGATCGCGGTCAATGCCCAGCCATATGCGTTCAGCGGCCTCGCGAAGAAGATCTTCTTCCTCCGCCTTCCAATCACGTGGTTCACGGCAATGAACATAGAAGACGCCCCGCCAGGCGCCCTCGCGGTTCAGCGCGACCGCCAGAAACGCACGGATCTGCGCAGCGGCGAGGAATTGGCGCTCTTCGGGTGAAATGCGTGGGTCCGACGAGACATCCGCGACCCGGATTGCTTCGCCCTGGCGGTAGTCAAGTAAAAAGGCGGCGCCAAAGGCCGAGACAGAACCCGACCCTTCGAACTGTGGTACGCCATCCGTGTATCCCGGCATCGCATCGAACGTGTCGCCATCGATGTTGGCAAAGGACGCGCGATTGACGCCCAGTCCCGGACCGATCACCGCGGCGGCCTCGTTGATCAGCTCCGTCGGATCGTTGAGGAACCGCATGCGATTGGCCAATTCGATACGCAACTCCGCGAGGCGCGCGAGATCCGATTGAAAGGGTGGCGTGCTCATGTGGAAGAGTTCCTGTTGCCTGTGCCAGCTTCACAGCAGCAAGAAGACAAAGGCAAGCAGGTATCAACCAACTTTGGAATAGCATTGGCACGCACGAAGGCGGCCGCGCTTTGTCGGTCGTCGCATGTTTTGGTTCAGAGGCGGCTTGGGCTCAGATGAAATCGATATCCGCGAAAGTCACCAGACCCGGAGTTGCATGATCGACCTGAACCGATCCGCCCGCCCAGCTGACAAGCGTGCCGTTGACGTTTGGCGTGATCGTTGTTCCTGCCTGTGTCACCGGTCCGGAAATGGCGATCCGGTCAAAGCCGTCTCCCCATCCGGTGATCAGATCGTTGCCCGTGCTGAAGGCAGTGTTGAACACAAACACATCAGCGCCCAGCCCGCCCGTCATCGTGTCGTTGCCGATGCCGCCATCCATTCTGTCGGCATTGTTGCCGCCGAATAGGCGGTCATTGCCCCACTGGCCAAACAGCACGTCATCGCCGCCACCGCCGTTCATTGTGTCGTTTCCGTATCCACCGTAGACGGTATCGCGACCGAAGGCGTTCCCCTGTCCGTTATCGTTGAAGACATCGTCACCCCCGTTGAGATAGACAAGATCGGGCCCGTCATCACCCCAAACGGTATCGTTGCCATCCCCGGCGCGTATCGTGTCACCGAAACTGCCGCCGTGGATCTGGTCATTGCCCAATCCGCCTTCGACGCTGTCTGCATGCTGGCCAGCCCAGACGGTGTCGTTCCCGCCATTGGCCCGTATCGTGTCCTGGCCGGTCCATCCGTAAATCAGATCATGTCCGAACTGGTTGTTCTGGGCGTTGTCGATGAATTCATCGTCGCCAGCCTGAAGGTAAACGACGTCGCGACCGTCACCACCCGTCACCGTGTCGTTGCCGTTGCCCCCTCGAATGATATCGGCGAACGAGCCGCCGTCGATGAGGTCGTCCCCGTCTCCGCCGCGCAGATCGTCTTCCCCCGAGCCACCTCGGATGGTGTCATTCCCTCCACCCCCGTTCACGGTGTCGAGGCCGGTGCCTGCAGATATGCTGTCGGCGCCGAAAAATCCGGTTTGCGCATTGTCGTTGAAAAGGTCGTTGCCGTCCCCAAGGTCAACCACGTCGCGGCCGTCGCCTCCCTCGACGGTATCGTTTCCGTTCCCTGCCGCGATGTTGTCGGAGAAGGTCCCGCCGCGGATGGAATCGTCTCCTTCGCCGCCAGAAAGACTGTCTTCACCGGAGCCACCGTCGATCGTGTCGTTGCCGCCACCCCCATTAATGGTGTCTAGACCCGAGCCACCCTCGACACTGTCGGCCCCGTTGGCGCCGGTTTGGTTGTTGTCGTTGAAAACGTCGTTGCCCGCGCCAAGAAAAACGCGGTCTGGTCCGTCATCTCCAAAAACGGTATCATTTCCGGCATTCCCGCGGATCGTGTCACCAAAGCTTCCGCCGCGCAGCAGATCGTTGCCATTGCCGCCTTCGATGCTGTCTTCGCCTGCGCCACCATTCAACGTGTCGTTACCGCCGAAGCCCAGCAGGATGTCCGGACCGCCCAATGCCTGGATGTCATCAACGGCATCGCTTCCGAAATAGATCTCGCCAGCGTTGGTCAGGGTTTGTGTGTTCGGTCCGCCGGGCGAAACAACGACGGTGCGCGGGTCAGCTGTCAGACCTCCCACACCAACCTGCACACCATTCATGATCAAAGCTTCGATATTCGTTAGAAAATCGATCCCCTCATTGGGTGTGATGGCATAGAAACCGCCTGTTCCCGCGACAAACACGATGTCGGCTTGGGCGGCGGCGTAAACCGCGACATCGGTTTCCGGAGCCGCACCCGTTCCACCGTCAAGGTAATCATTTCCCCTTCCGCCAACGAGGGTGTCCGTTCCCGCATAACCGAAGATCGTGTCGTCACCGTCATTCCCGTCGAGGGTCGTGAAGTCACCGTTGAAATTCTGTCCATGGATCACATCGTCAAAAAGCGACCCCAAAAGCCTTTCCACGTTGAGGTATATGTCGCCCACGGCATGCCCCGTCGAGGCATATCCCGGGTTGCCCGGCGCATTGAAGAGGTCGATTACAAGGCCGGTTGGAGAGGATTCGTAACTGGCAGTGTCAATGTCGCCGGGATTCGATATGAGTCCGCCGTTGAAGGTATCGGCACCGGCACCGCCGTCCATGGTATCGCTTCCCGCGCCACCATCCAGGCCGTCATCCCCGATACCGCCGATCAGGCTGTCATTGCCGGTGCCTCCGAAGAGTTGATCGTTGCCGGTCCCGCCATCGATCAGATCGTTTCCATTGCCGCTCCCGTCGACGTTGTCGCCATAAAGCCCGGTGTCATTGCCGTTACCGCCGAAAATCGTGTCATTGCCAGCCCCGCCGGTGACGAAACCGTCATCTCCGCCGCCCGCGTTGATCAGGTCGTTGCCGTCTTTGCCATCGATGCGGTCCACACCCCCCAGCCCGTTCAGAACGTCATTCTGCGCCGCGCCGACAAGGCCGTTGTCACCATTCGTTCCGGTCAAATTGCGGTCAAACTGGTCGAGATATGTATTGAGTGCGCTGAAATCGCCAGTGCCAAAGCTTTGTGCGACGGCTGTACCCAACGCTGCTGCCGAGATGCCGCCTGTCGCGATGGTTCCGACCGTTTCGA
This sequence comes from Lutimaribacter marinistellae, assembly GCF_042648365.1. Classification (NCBI taxonomy): domain Bacteria; kingdom Pseudomonadati; phylum Pseudomonadota; class Alphaproteobacteria; order Rhodobacterales; family Roseobacteraceae; genus Lutimaribacter; species Lutimaribacter marinistellae. Next base: position 12,541 of record NZ_JBHRXI010000008.1, read on the forward strand.
GGTTCGAGGCAAGTTCGGTTGCCGCAACCTGGGCCTGGTAGACCGCAATGCCACCGATGTTATTGATGTAATCAGGTGTTCCCAATGCCCAGATGGCCCGGCGGGCATCGTTGAACTCAACCGTGAAGGATGTGATCGTGCCGCCCGTGAACACGGGTACCGTACCGCCACCTTGAACCGCAGCGGTTCCCATTGTCAGTCCGGTACCGTTGAACGTGATCCGTCCCTGCCAGTTGGGGTCGCGTAGAACCACCTGCGTGGACGTCGCCGATACCAGAAGCGGAGGCGATGAACCAAAGATCACACCATCGGCGAAGTAACCGTCAACGCCCATGAAAATGTGTTCGGCGTCGGTCAGGATTGTTCCAGTCCAAGTCATCTCAATACCTCAATGTCGCAATACTCGAATGGGGCGCCGCAATGTTGGAGATGAAAGGCTGCCCGGCCTTTCACGGCCAAATGCCGCGCCCCGGAAATGTCGTGGAGGTTACGCGATTCCGTCCTCATCGCCAACGGTCTTGAGGTCGGAGCCGCCACGGCCTAACGCCGACGGAGTACGACCGCCAAAGCCTATTGGCCCGGCCAGCGCAATGCTCCGAACACCGTGGGCAATCTCAAACGACCTCCGCCGGTTCGGAGGGGGGATGGTTTGCCGGGCGCCGGTGGGTCATCGGTTTCGGCTTTGGCGGCGACAGTTGCGCGTTGGAAGGGGCTGGTCGGAGATAGGGCGATACGATCGGCCGCCCACCGCGCGACTTGAGGAGTCGCTACGCTGGTCCCGTTCATGCTCACACGCGACCCGCTACTGGATCCTGCGCTCAACACCCCGTGAAGAACGAGACTGTCGTCGCTGACGGCAGAGGCGTCAGGCCCGGCCAGGCGAAAACCGTTCAGTGTGGGTCCGCCGGCAGAGTAGGAGGCCATTGTCGAATTGGAACGCACATACCCGGCAATCACCGCTGGCAGGTTGCCGCAAGCGATGCCGTTGATCATGCCCGCCCGCGAAACGGCACTGTCAGGGGCAATCGGGTCGTCCAAGAGTGGCGCTCCCCCCGGTTTGTCGAACCGACGATAAGTTGGATCCGACAGGTAGGATTGCCGTCCGAACTCCGGGAAGCCAGGCAGGGTTTCATCTCGCTGAACCCAGATGTGCAGAACCAAGTCATCCAGATCATTGCCTTTGACCAACCGCAGCTGCCAATCACCAAACGGCGCAACGGGACCAGAACTCTCCAAGTGTTCCGTCGGTACGGCCAATACGGTAAATTGACCACGCTGTGTTGGCGGCGCTGGAGGCCGGTAGGCTATGACACCGACGATTTCCTTAACGCCCGATGGCGTGGTTCTTTTCAGGAAACTGTGTTGAGGCGTCATCCCCGCGACAAGCGACTTGGGCGTTCCGAAGCCCGGAATGCTGACCTCGACCTTGACCGCGTCGTCTACAGGCGTCAGCGCCGGCAGCCATATGCTGAGGATCGAGGCGCTGCGATCACCAGGTTGTATCCGCCAGTTCAGGTCCTGCGACGGTTCTTGCTCGGTCAGCCGGACAAGCCCATGACACCTTGAAAGGTTCCCGTTCCCAGAAGGCAGCACCAGAAGTCGAGGCCGTTTGGAGGCCGAGGCCATATCCGTCAATTTGGCGTCGATGGCGCGCGCGATCTCGCTGGTGCCATCATGCGGCCCCATGAAATTACCAAAGCTGAAATTGATCACGAGCGGGACATCGGCGACTGATCTTCCGATAACGTAGTGATCCAGGCGTTTGGAAATGAAATCCAATGCCTGTTCCAACGCGTCTTCCAACCCGTATCCAAGGGTGTTTGACACCAGCCTTGTCGGCAATTGCACGGCAATAATCGGTCGATCGAGTCCGGGATCGTCTTGGGGTTTGTAGCCGGCGGCAAGGCCTGCGACATGTGTTCCGTGCGACACGCGATGCGCGCAAGCATTGAACGGGCGGGTTTTGTAATCGATCAGACCGAGGTCGCGATACACTGCAGCCTCGTCCAACAAACCGTCATGGAAATTTGCTTTTAGGATCGTCTCGATTTCGCACCGCGTCCATACGCGGCCAAGGGTGCTGGGGATCTTTGCACTCGCATCGGGAAACGCGTCCATGTCCAGAAAGAAATCGACACGGCTTCGCAAAAGGTTCCCGCTGCCGTCATCCGCACGAAAGAGGTCATGCGCAACTGCGATGCCGTGATCGATCACGGCAGTCACAACCGTCGTTGACGTTGCCGGCACCTCGATGGTCGGTGGGAGGAAGGGTTCGCCGGGAGGGACAACGGTTCCTTCCCGCAGTGGAGTGCTGACGGTTACGGATCGGATCCCAAGTCGCTCTTCTCCGTCCGGAGCATTGACGGCATTCAGGTAGTTCCGCCGGGCATAGATCGTTATCACGTCAAGGTCGGTGCGTTTCCACGCGTCCTTATCGTACTCTCCGGGGATCACCAATGAATTCGAAATCGGCGGATCGCCGGGATAATCGAGTGCCTTGCTGACCAGTTGCTCTATCGTAAGGCTCTTTCCTTCCTTGTCGCGCGCAACGCTTGCTAGCGCGAGAAACCACTGTTCCTCGAATGCAGCGCTGCGCTTTTCCGGATCATCAGTTTGCCCGATACCTATATCTTCGGCGACGAACCTCTCCATCGTGTTCAAGGCGAAATCCGTCAGCGGGTTGCGCGGAATGTCCCTTGGGTCGAGGTCTTCCCATTCGAAAGCCATGAGTTCTTCCCCTTGCTGTCAATTGTCGTGACCTGACTAGATGTCCTTCCACTCCGCTTTGGCTTTCTTCCAAAGCCAGTCCAAAGGTTCTGACGTTATGGGGGTTCCGCTCGGGTTCGGAATCGGCTTGCTATCAACCCAGCCTGTTTCGGTTTGCTTTGGGTTTGTTGCGTCCGTGTCGAAGTAATCTCGCCATTCGAAATCCATGGTGCTGGGATAGGCCGTGCCGTCAAATGCCCAACTTTCTGATGGCTCTTTTTTCGTGCATCGGCGGGTGAAGTACTCGCCCAAAGCCAGACCGAGAGTCGCACCCGCGGCACTGTCGACTGGAAAGTGTACACCGGCCACCGTCCGGTTTATCGCGATGCGTGCCGCCTGCCGCATCAGCATGGTTCCCCATACTGCTTCGGAGTACGGTTTCACCCCTGCAGCCCTGAGGAGAGCCCAGAGGACCCGCGCCATGGTGAACGCCTCGGTCGAATGACCGCTTGGCAGACTGCCGTGTGACGGTGTCCAGATCATCGGCTGGATCTGCGGGGAGTATTCGATCGGGCGTTTGCATGCCAAAGCATATTTGAGACGCATTTCGACGAAGTTTGCCAACCAATGCGCGGTTGCCAGCAATTCGATCGTGTAAGGTGTGCGCGCCGGTTCGATGAAGGATATCGCGCGCAGAAACTCGGTCGGCGTCCCCAACTGTGCCAAAATCTCGGCCATCCGATCTTGCCGCAGATCCGCGTAATTGGCGACCAATGTCAGTTGGTCGATGAACACGTCCTGTGTCGGTCGCCGCATCGAGATCAGATGCTCGTACTCCGTATCGGGAACGGAAGAACCTGCTGTTAGGGACAAATGGAAAACCCGCGCCCAACCGGGATCGCTTGATGTTGCGGCAGGTTCGAACGCAAACCCGATGCGGCTGCCAAGTTCCAGGGCATAGATGCTGGCCCGAACCGCGGGCGCCAAACGCGCAAGATAAGCGGTTTGCTCTTCCTTGTTGGGGTTGACTGCATTGGCGTTCGTTATCGGGTTCCAAGTGCCCGCAATGCCGTCGTAGTTGGTAATCAGGGCTTGAGAGATCAACGGCGGGTTGGCGGGGCCGGGGCCACCGAAAGCGCCAAACGCCCCGAACGCCCCAAAGGCGCCAAATGCCCCGCTACCGGTGAATGCGCCGAAAGCTCCAAAAGCACCGAATGCGCCCTCGGGCGCCACGTTAGATGCATTGGCCATGTCAGTCCCTCCGATCTATAAGATGTTGTCAATCGTCTTCAGTCCGGTATTCCAATCTCTTTGAGTGTCTTGGCAAAGGCCTGCCCCACCGAAAAATCGGCGCTGGGCGTGGAACGTTTCCAACGGCTGATCGAGAAATCAGGATCCAGCCGTATGATCTTGTCCGCCGCGCTGCGCGCTGCGGTATGGTTCCCAAGGCGCCATTCTGTCACGGCTAACATCCGAAGTGAGGACATGTGCAGGCGGTTAAGCCGCAACGAGCTTTTGATCAGTTCCAATGCGCGCGGATAATCCTCGGCGGCGAGGCTGGCGCTTCCGGCAAGACACTGGAAAAAGAAGCGATGGGGATCGCGTGGCGCAAGGTGCAAAGAGCGTTCGGCATCCCGCACCGCACGCTGCCCGTCGCCGCGAAACGCGTAGAGCGTCCCGCGCAGGGCGCGTCCGGTCGCCTCATTCGGCGTGTATTCGAGCGCGCTGTCGTAAAGCTCTTCAGCCTCGTCAAGATCGTGCAATAGGTTTGTCTGCACGAAGCCTTCGGCGATGAGCGCGCCGCTGTTGGTCGGATCGAGATCCAATGCGCGGTGAGTGTGATTGAGCGCTGATCGCGCTTCTTGCTGCAGGTCGGTCGACCAGCCCTGAACCACTTTCAGAACATGCCAGCGCGACTTCCATGCAAGGGGAACGGGGTTGTTTGGAATGCGGTCTATCAGGGCATCCAGCAACTCTCCGGCCCGTATGAAATCCGCGCGCGACAAGCGGTGCATTAGCGCCACCGAGGCCATGAGGATCTCGAAGCTGTCGAGTGACGGGACCGGTTGGCTCATCGCGCGCTTCATTTCCAAATCGAGGATCGCGAGGTGGATGTCGTTGGCGACCTGGGCGAAGATCTCGTTCTTTTCCATGACATGGGCTGCATCCAGTTCGATCCGATCCGACCAGATGATCCGTCCGCTTTGTGCCGAAGAGACAGCAATATCGAGCACGTGCCGGGTATCTCCGGCTGCGCAAGAACCTGAAAGCAGGAAATCCGCGTTCAACGCTTTGGACAATTCCGGCAGCGAGAAGGTTTCGACCCGAATGGCCATTGTGGACAGCCGCGATATGACGTTCATTCTGTGGGATCGTGACAGGGCGGCGATCAGGTCATCGGCAAGCATGTCGCCCCACAGTTGATTGCCGTCAGAACCACGTGTCGAAAAGGGCAGAACGGCAATCGTAGGCAGCAGGTCTTCAGGCGACATCAGGGGTGCCACTCGCGAAACCTCGTCTTGTGTCACCACGCGGAAGGCATGAACCGGATCGACAACGTTCTTGAGGTATACAGGGCCGATATCCTCGAACTCTGCATCGTGACAGTTGGCCAGGGTATCCCGGACACTGGCAGAGGCGACGATCGCCCCGGGATATGCCGTGCTTGCAAGCCGGGCAGCTATGTTTACGTCACGGCCGTAGAGGTCGGCATCCGGTCCACGCAAGACATCACCTGAATGCATGCCGATGCGGATTTCCATGTTCTGCCGGTCAGCGTCGCGCTGGTTGATCGCCGCGAGTTCTTCGCGCATGTTCAGCGCCTCGCGTACGGCCTGAAGCGGGTCGTCGAACTCGAGCATCAGCCCGTCGCCGAGTGTCTTCACAATGCGGCCGGCGCGGTTGCCTGAAATCCGTTGTTCGACCGCAGCAACGAACCCAAGCCAACGACGGACCGTGCCCTCTTCGTCATTGTCAATCAGGCGGACCGAGTCCACGACATCGACAAACACGATCGTCTCGGGAGAGCGCAGCAGCGCCTGCATCCCAAGCATGTCGTCAGGAGAACTCTTTCTTTTTTCTGCCATGCAAAGCACCCCGGAAAGCCGGAGCCGTTAGCTCTAGTATAGCGAAAACCAGATATTTTGCATCCTTTTGGCATGACAGCCGACGTCAGGTGTCGTGGTCACAGGGTAGCTGTTTCATCGCGTGCGATGCAGGGTAGACATGCGCGCGCAATCACAATCCGCACGAAGATGTGCGGGGTCGGTGGACCAACAGAAAGATCCACCAAATCGCGCTTATGACCAAGATGCCTCTGAGGAGCCTACAGGTGGCGCACCAGTGTGCTGTTCTGGGCGTTTTCCGTTGAAGCTGAGCGGCAGGCCCAATCCGCGTATCTCGGGGTTGTCGGGCGCAGCTTGAACCATACCCAGAGCCTCGGTTTGTGCGTGGTCCAATGCCTCGGATATGGTGTTTACCGGGGCACATGGGACGCCGGCCTTGCCAAGCACGTCAAACCAATACTCCTGCGGCTTCCGTTTCAGGAGATCGCCGACCATCCCCTCTATCAGCGCCTTGTTCCGGACACGTGCGGGGTTGTCACGGAACCGATCGTCGTCCGGCCAGTCAGGACGATCGAGTACCTCGGCCAGCTTGCGGAAAAGCGCGTCACTTGCGCAGGCCAGCATGAGAGGGCCGGTTTCCGTCTCGAAGTACCCATAAGGAGAAATGAGGTGATGGCTTGCTCCGTTGCGGCCCGGTTCGTTGCCAGACGCAAGATACGAGCTTGCGGCGACAGCCGTCCATGCCAGGGCGGTTTCAAAAAGCGAGGTCTGAACAAGGCCACCCTTTCCAGTCCTGTGTCGTTCCTGGATAGCGGCGAGAACACCGATGGCCAGCCACATGCCCGAGCCGAAGTCACATACCGAAGGGCCGCACCGGACAGGGGCGCGGTCGGCCTCTCCCGTAATGCTCATGACACCACCGAAGGCCTGTCCAAGGATTTCGTAGCCGGGCAGATCCTTCAGAGGTCCCTTGGGGCCATAAGCGCTGATCTCGGCGTAAATCAGCCGGGGAAACTCGCTGGCGAGCGTATCCGGTCCGAGGCCGAGCCGGTTCAGGGCGCCGGGTCGCAAATTGTGTACCAACACGTCAGCGTCGGCGATAAGCGACCTGCATGTGGCAACGTCGGTTGGGTCTTTCAGGTCGAGAGCAACGGATCTTTTGTTGCTGTTGATCGCATGAAAGACCGCGGCATCTTCGCCCCAGAACGGCGGCCCCCAACGGCGCGCTTCATCCCCGCTGCCGGGGCGTTCGATCTTGATGACGTCCGCCCCAAGATGCGCAAGAATTTCCGAGGCGAAGGGACCAGCAAAAGCCTGCCCAATCTCAACAACGCGGATTCCTGAAAGCTGCATGGTATTGTCCTACGTTTGTTGGATGGATGCTTGTTCGCGAAGCGACAATTTCCACACCAGGCCGTCTGCATTGTGCTCGACCCCGACATCGAAAAAGCTGCGGTGTGATGCGATGGCACCCAACCAGAGTTGAATCCAGCACGCCAGGATACTGGCCCGGTCGTGGCCTTCGATATCGCGAACGACGCGCAGCCCGGTCTGTGTTACCTTCGCCTGCTGACCATCATCGTGCAGTGTCATCTCAACCCCGTCACCCATTCCGGCGAAAGCTTTCTGCAAGAAGTCCGCAACATCCGGTACCGCGCCATCGACGCAGTCCATTGCTTGTGCCAAATGGCGGTACTGCTGAAGTCCGGTCAGGCGTGCAGCGCGTTTTCCAATGTCCATTGCCTGGTCCGCACCGATGACGTGTCCCAATTCACGTAAGCCGTTGCGGACATACTCCAGCGCATAGTTTCGCGCGGCCTTGGATAGTCGCTCATCACTCCACTGGTCATCTGGCGGCGCAGGCTGTTTGCTTGGGTCAAAAGACGGCGGCACTTCTTGCGGAGCAAAGCGCAGCCGTTCTTCTGGCAGCAGCTCGTGGTCATACTCCTGAAAGTAGCCGCATAACCCGAATTGACCGGTCAGGTCTTCGGAGACGCAGACATACCCAAGGCGCGGGTTCTTCAATGACACCCCGTTTTGAGCATACCAACCGCGCAGGAAGCCACGGCTGGCCTCGACCGGGATGCCACAGATCGCGGGACCGTCATACATCCAGCGCGGATAACGGAACCGCACCCAAGCCTTGCGATCGTTTTCCTCCATGTATTCGACACGGACCCCGCCGACACCATTGGACAAGACATGATACTTTGCACATGCGACTGCGTGGGGCAGGTCACTAAGTCCAAGCTTTTCGAAGCTCGACAGAAACTTGTCTTCATGCTGCCTTCGGAACAGCCGAAACATCCAATCGCCCACGACATCGCGCCCTTTCTCGACGGCGACCATCAGTTGAAGACCTAGAAAGTACTGGTGATGCAGATGCGCCTGCGCCTTGATCGAATTCATCCTTCGGGCTCCCGTTTGCGGATCAGGTAGCTGTGCTCGCCTTCGAAAACCTGAACGCTGTCCTGATTCCAGATCTCTGCCTTCAACGTAATGATTCCGGTCGTGTTCTGCGGCTTCAGTCCGGCGATAGTAAGACGTGGGTAGAGCGTGTCACCGGCATAGACAGGTTTGAGAACGCGACCGGAAAGTTCGATCATTCCGAGAAGGGAGGCGGCCACCTGCTGCGGAAATGTGCCTGCACCTGCCGCCGACTGGATCATTACTTGCATGCCATGTGCCAGGAGGTGCTTGTGTCCGCGCGCATGGCAGTAGTTCACATCGTAGTGGATCGGATCGTTGTCGCCCGAGGCAAGTTGGAACGCCGCAAAAAGCGCCTCGGTCATGGTGCGGGACGGAATGTAGAATCTTTCTCCGAGTTCGAAATCCTCGAAATAACGGTTTGGTCCGGCGTGAAGATCGCGCAAGACGTCGAAATCGTCGATCATGAACCTTCACCCATTCCTAACCGAAACCCGAGACGTTGCATGGGCAGAGCGACACAGCGTGCGATCGGTAAGGTAGGTCGCAGAGATTCTAGCCTTTTCAACAGGAACTTCGTAATTTGTGGGAAGGTGGTTTGCTCGAGACCAGCCAGCGGGTTGGCCCGGTCTGACGCAGTTCGTGACAATCGTTCCATAGGTGCAAACCTCGCTGGAAGTGTAGTTCTGCCACCCTAGGCGACGCGGAAATTTCTTCAACCGGGTGTCGGGGACACGCGTTCGGTTGAGGTATCGCGTCTGAAGCGGCCAAGTGCTAGAGACGAAAGTACGGCCTGTCTGGCCAATCGACGCGCAAGCGGTGCGATTGCGCAACCCCCGCTAAGTCATCTGGTCACAGAGGCCGTCGGACAAGTCTGCCTGAGGTACGGAACACCCAGTTTCTGGTAATCTGCGCGACGGAGATGCGAAGAAACAAAGCTTCGCATGATAGACCGAGGCTGGTCGTATGCTATCGCTTTCAGGCCGATCCTTGCCAAGTTCACTCAAATCGAAGAACATCTTCGTAACCCGAATTACCGGGAACACTTTCTATTGCCGCCCACGTTTTTTCAGTGGGTTTTGATCAAGATATTTTCGTGTGGGGATTGGGGGGCGACCATGACCATTACGCCATTTCTTTGGGGGCCCGAGCGGCTCATCAACTCTCGTATCGTGGATGCGCAGAGATATCCGAGTGTTGAGGTGGCCCCAAACGGCAATTTCGTCGTTGCCTACCAGACACAGGCTTACGGCGCTTCGAACCAGATCGGGTTACGCATATTGAACGAGGCCGGCGGGCCAATCGGTGCCGAGACACGCGTTGGCGGCCCGTCCCCCGGCGTATATGCGACCGCTCCTTCGGTAGCCGTTTTGAACAACGGAAACATCGTAGTGGGCTACACCTATGGCGGGATCGATGTTCGCGCAACGATCCTGTCGTCCGACGCGTCCGAGGTGATTGCCGAAATCGTCCTTCCGCGCGCACCGCAGGACGTTGTTGGCCCGATCAACCAGGTCACCTTGACCGCCCTCGACAGTGGCGGGTTCGCCGCCGCCTGGACACAAGGCAATTTCGGCGATCAGGATATCCGCTACGCTACGTTTTCCGCCACCGGGACGCGGCAAACACTTCTCGACGGGCTGGCCTCCACCAGCACCGGAAATCATCGGTATGCGGATATTGCGAAACTGAACAACGGCAACGTCGTCATTGTCTGGGAGCGCGAGCTTCTGAATGGGAACAAGGCCACGCGCGCAAAGATCGTCACCGAGACGGGCGTGACCGTGGTGTCGGAATTCGCGGTAAACAGTAACACCTCCGGCGACGAACTCAGGCCCTCGGTGACCACCCTGACGAATGGGGACTTCGTTGTCGCGTGGGATCAAGCAGGCGATCATCAGTTCCGTATCTTCAACGAGGACGCAACGCCCGTGACCTCGGATATTTCGCAGACCGCTTTGGCCGGGAATGCCGAGGTAAAGGCGCTCAACGATGGAGGCTTTCTGCTCGTTGGAATCGACTCGGGCAGTGATCTGTCGGCGCAGCGTTACGACGCGTCCGGTGCGACGGTTGGCAGTCTGATCCAGGTCAACACCACTGCGACCGACAGCCAGATATTGCCCGCCGTTGCGGTGAACGACGACGGGCGCGCGCTGGTTGTCTGGGAAGACCTCAGCCAGACGCCGGATGACACGGATGATCGCGCCATTCGCGGGCAGATGCTGAGCCTGACAAATGCAAACAATGCGATCAACGGCGGGTCTGGTAACAACGTCCTGTTCGGAAACAATTTTGCAAACGAGATCTACGGCAACGCCGGAAACGACACGATCACCGCGCAGGGTGGCGACGACTTTGTCGATGGCGGGGCGGATGACGACCTTTTCCACGATACAGATTTCCCCAGCGGCGACGACTACGACGGCGGCCTTGGGACCGACACCTTGGACTGGTCCACGCTGACTTTCGCTTCGGGACGCGTGACCGTGGATATCGGTGAGGGGCATGCCACCTCGACCTTGACGGGCCTGTCCGACACGTTCCGTAGAATCGAGGTCTTTCGCGGCAGCCAGGGCGATGAAACCTACATCGACGACACCGGCGGCACGACGATCTTCGCCGAAGGCGGCGAAGATACAGTGCAGATGCGCGATGTTCTGTTCAACGGAGATGCGTATCACGGCGGCACAGGCTATGACACGTTCGACCTCAGCGCGATTCCCTGGATCTTTTCCCCCACTATCAACCTTGCCACGAACAGCTGGTCCCACAACGGGTCGGCGGAGGTGGTCAGTTCGTTCGAACACATTATCGGCGGTAACGGGCTGGCGGGCGAAAACCTGATCGGTAATAGCTTGGCGAACGAGATCCACGGCAACGGCGCCGAAGACACGATTTCGGGCGGGGGCGGTGCAGATACGCTGCGCGGCGGCGATGACGATGATGAGATCCAGGTTTTTGCAGGCGAGGCGACCAGCGGAATGGTGCTTGATGGCGGTGCGGATTTCGATCGCCTGGTGTCGCGCTTCGGTGGCACACACAGCTTTCAGCTTACATCGCTGAGTGGTTTCGAAGAGCTCGCTTTCGAAGGTGCCGGAGGGACGAATTCAGCGGTGTTCTATGCGGCGCAGTTCGGCCCGGGCTTGGCGCTTGACGCCAATATCATCGGTGACCCCACCTTTGGTCGCGAAAACGAGATCGTTGTAGTGATGGGGCCGCGTGTCACGCTCGATCTATCCTCGCTGAACTTCTCGAACTGGAGCGGCGAGGATCGCGTTATCGTAAATGGCGACTCCTCTTCGGACAACATCATCGGTTCCGAGGTCAACGATCAGATCAACGCGGGATCGGGCAATAATATCATCGATGCCGGCTTGGGGCGAGATACCGTTACGGGCGGCGGCAATCGCGACATCTTTGTCGACACCAACAATGGAGCGTCCCAGAATATCGATGTCTACAACGGCGGTGGCGGACGGGACCAATACCAGGCAACCGCCATTGCGTGGTCGTCGATCACGGAATTCGACCTACTCAACAATCGGCAGACAGTCTCGGGTGGTTTGCTACGCGATCAGTTGTTCGACATCGAAGACCTTCTCGTTTCGGGCAGTGCTGCCTTGCGGGGCGATAACGAGGACAACCTGTTGGAGGTCGACAACTCGGTCTTCGATGGCAACAACCTGTTGCGGGGCGAAGGCGGCAATGACGAATTGCGCGGCGACAGCGGCAACGACACCCTGATCGGTGGAATTGGTTTCGATACGTTGGTTGGGGGCAGCGGCAATGACGAGTTGCACATCGATCAGGAAATGGATGTCGTAACCGAACTGGCGCTTGGCGGAAATGACACCATTGTTTCGTGGCTGCAGTCGACCCACCTCGCGCTCTACAATCATGTAGAGAACCTGCATGGAGCGGGTGGATTCGGCCAGCAACTTTATGGAAATTCAAACGCCAACCGCGTTTCCTCGGATGGAGAAGACGCGATCCTGTACGGCAATGACGGGAACGACACTCTGATAGGCGACGTGGGCAGCAACATCTTTGTCGGAGGAGTGGGTAACGACCGCATCGTTTCCCAACTCGACGGGCGCCGCGACCTCTATGACTTCACCCTCGGGCATGGTCACGACGTGGTTGAGAATTTCGAGGTCGAGTTCGACGAAATCACAATGCGTACCCAGGATTATGAGGTTCTCGAAGATACCGCCGGTGTCGTGTTGCGCAGCACGGATGGCAGCACGTCGATGACGCTGGAGGGCGTGGACTATGCCGATTTCCGGCGCGGAAACCTGAACCACCTGACCAAACTGGGCGAGCGCACCAGCCTGACCCTTGATCACAACGTCAGCACCTACGCTTTCGACGGCGACTACCAGAACCCGGTGGTGTTCGCCACGGTCGTAACCAATAACGGCATCAGCCCAGTGACGGTGCGCATCCTCGATATAGACGTCAACGCCAAGACGGTTGACCTGCGGCTGCAGGAACCTTCCGACCAGGATGACATCCATTTCAACGAAACGGTTCATCTTACCGTGGTCGAAGCCGGAGCATGGATGCAGTCCAACGACCGATACCTCGAAGCTGGAACCTTCGATACCAACCAGCTGACGACGGACGGCTTCGACACCGTTGCTTTTCAGAACTACTTTGCCGACCTGCCGGTCGTGCACAGCCAGGTGCAGACATTCAACGGGTCCGATTTCGTGGCCACGCGGCAGACACTGCCAAGCCGGACGACCGTGGGAATCGCGTTGCAAGAGGACGAAGCTGGAAATTCCGGCTTTCACAATACTGAAACCGTGGGCTACATGGCCCGCAGCAAATATGGACCGCACCCTCAAAACGGATATCTCGGAACTGCTGACGGGATCGGCGGGGCGTTCGCCAGGGTGGAGTTCGGAGAGACCTTGGCAACCTATTGGCTGCAAGCAAACATAGCCAGCTTCAATGGCAATGATCCAGCGACGATCCGCATAGACGCGCTGGGCAGCCAAGGGTTCGAGGCCCGCGCGCAAGAGGATACCGCCCGCGATGCGGAAACCTTCCACGACCCCGAAACCATCTCGATTTCCGCAGATCTCACCAACCTGATCCTTGGCGGTCGGGCCATGCCTGCCATTGGCGAAGTGCGCAGCCTGCGCGTAAACGAACAGCCGGTGACGCTGGAGTTGCATAACGACTATGACAAACCGGTCGTCGTGGCCCATGTTGCCACTCGTAACGGCATCTCGCCGGTCACTGTCCGGATCACGGATATCGACGTGCAAACCGACACGATCTCGCTTCGCCTTCAGGAACCACGTGATCAGGACGATGTGCATTTCTTTGAAACGGTCCATGTCATGGTCATGGAGGCCGGGCGCTGGGAAACTCCCGACGGGCGCGTGATCGAGGCGGGAACCATCGACACCAATACTCTGTCGGGCAACGGGTTCGAACTTGTCGAATATGCTGCGATGTTTGACGAACGGCCTGTGGTGCTGAGCCAGGTGCAAAGCAATAACGGATTCGAATTCGTTTCGACCCGGCAGACTCTGACCTCCAACCCTTTCGACAGCTTCGCCGTAGCCCTGCAGGAGGACGAGGCCGGGAATACCGGGTTCCATGTATCCGAAACCATCGGATACATCGCCACCGAAGTAAACGTGATGGGCAACGCATCGGGCACGAATATCAGCGTCTCGGGCACCTCTCCGTACACCTATCCATTGGCCAATATGGATGCCCTGAACGATGCGCCGCTGTTCTTTGGGCAGGTCAACTCCTCCAATGACAGCGATCCGGTAAACACGCGTGGTGTTAGCGCAACCTCGGACGAGCTGACTTTCTGGTTCGAGGAGGATACCGCCGCCGATCCCGAGACCACGCATGGAAGCGAGGAAATCGGTCTGGTCGCCTTTGACAGCGAGCAGCTGTTGCGTGGTATCCGCAAGGACGGCGCGGTGGGCGAGTTCCATCAGATCTCGGTCGCCCCCTCTGGAATATCCGTGACGCTCGACAACGAGTATGACAACCCGGTCGTGATCGCGCGGGTGTCGTCGCCGGGCAGTCTGCCGATCGTCGTGCGGGTTACCGATATCGACACCGTTGCCGGTAGCGTCACCATAGCCACGAGCATCGCGGACGGTCCGGTCAGTAGTTTCGGCTCGCAAACCATCAGCCTGCTTGTGGTCGAGGCTGGAACCTACGAGATGGAGGATGGGACCCGTTTCACCGCCGGTACGATCGAGACCGACAACCTGACGACCGACGGGTTCGAGCAGGTCAGTTTCGCGAACGGACTGTTCGACGCGCGACCTGTTGTCGTGACCTCGATCCAGACCAACAATGAAGGCGGTTACGCCTTGACCCGGATGCGTAACGTCGATGCCACAGGGTTCGAAGTCGCGATGCAGGAACAGGAATCGACCAGCTTCGGAGGCGGCGCGTCCCACGCAACAGAGACGATCGGCTATTTCGCCGTCGAGGAAGCCAACGGCGTGACTGGCGGCAGGCAATTCGCGGCGCGTAGTCTCGGCGATACCGTGGATGAAAACCCGGTCACGATACCGGATGATTTCGACTACCTTTCCAACCGGCTGATTTTCCCCAGCCTTGCCAGCTACGACGGGACAGACCCGGCAAGCGTTCGCACATTGAACAATACGATCGGTCAGTTCGACCTGCACGTGGTCGAGGACCAGTCCACCGATGGTGAAACCGCCCATCTCTTTGAAACGGTGGATTACATGGTGTTCGACGGTTCCGGCGAGTTGAACGCGCACGACCTGATCCTGTGATCGAGGCGCGTCGCACCCTCCTAGATGACGCGCGTCATGCGCCTGACTCTGCTCGCGCCCGACATCGTCGAGGCGATCGAACGGAACGAGCCCAAGGCGGACGGATTTGCGGGGGCACTGTTAGCGGCCGCAGCATAGCTTGAACGAACACACCACCGAACCCTGTTCTCTCAGAACCGTGCTCGGATGCTGCGGCGGCGCTCTCAACGTGGATTATGAAGATATTGAGGTCGCTTTCGGGCTACGAACCCCAAGCTGGTCAAGGTCTCCCGCTAAGCGGTCCTGGACGTGCCCGGAAAACCCGGCTCCCGCCTCGGAGAAAGTATCGACCGCCACGTCTGCGCCGGCGGCTGCGAGAATCTCCACTTCGTCGAGATATCGCGCTACGACCGCGACCCTGCCAAGATACTTCCCTGCTTTCAGACGGCCAATGACGGCCAGATTCGAGTCGAGATCGGGAAGGGTGAGCATGATGAGTTTGATCTTTTCGTCCTTCTTGACCCGTTCCCAGAAGTCGGAATCTGCCGCATCTCCCATGACGACGTTGCGTCCCGCGTCTTGGTGAAGCGCAGCTGTGTTAGGATCACTGTCGATCCCGATGACTATTTCGCCGTATTCCGCGCGCATCGCATCATAGGCTCCGGAGCCTACGCGCCCCATGCCAAAGATGGCAATTTGAGCTTTACCAATCTCCAGAGGAACATCGTCTGGGTGACATCCATCTGGCTCCCATGAATGCAGGCGGGTGTGGAGTGCGTCGTAGATCTTCTGAGACATGGCGTTCAGCGGTGACCCTACGATGAACGTTGCGGCCAGAGCCAGGGCGATCACTGCGAGCCACTCTGAACCAAGCCAGCCGTTCGACACGCCGATCGCGCCGACGATCAAACCGAACTCGCTGTAGGTCGAAAGGCTGAAGGCGGCGAGGGTCGCACTTCGGACGCGCAGTTTGAAGCGGGTCAGCAGTGCGAAGAAGAGGCCCGTTTTGATCGGCAAGACCAGCATGAAGAGCAAAGCAGTGAGCACGGCTTCCAAACTCAGTCCGCTCGACAGACCGATATTCAGAAAGAAGCCGACGAGGAAGATGTCCTTGAGGTTCAATAACGCATCAGAGATCTCGCCCGCCCGCGGATGCTTGGCCAGCAGTACGCCCATCAGCAGAGCCCCGAGATCGGCCTTCATTCCGACAAGATCGAATAGCCCCGCCCCCAAAACCAGACCGGCAAAGAGGCCGAAGAGCGGAACGAGTTCCCCGTGGCCGCACTTGTCCATCATGCGGAAGAGAACGGGGCGCAGCAGGATCAGCCCAAAGAGACCGAGCGCCCAGATGGACGGGACCTTGCCCGTAGAAAGAGTGATGAACACCACAGCGATGATGTCTTGCATAATCAGGATGCCGATGGCGACGCGTCCGTGCAGCGTCTTCATCTCGCCTTTGTCTTCCAGCACCTTCACCGCAAACACCGTGCTGGAGAAACTAAGCGCGAAGGCGACAAGGAGGCTGCTTCTGGCTGTGAGATCCGAGAGGATCATTACCCCGAAGGCGCTCAGGCCAAAGATGAATAAGCACAAAAACGCGACCGTCACAGCCATATGGAGGCTCGTACCCGCCCAGACCTCTGGCCGGAGCAGGGTTTCGACCTTCAGCTTCAGCCCGATTGAGAACAACAAAAGCGTGACCCCGAGATCGGATAGCTCGACGAGAATCGGCCCGCTTTCTTGACCGAAGGCGTTGAGCGCAAACCCGGCAGCAAGGAAGCCGACCAAGGGGGGCAGACCGACTTGACGGGCAGCAAGACCCAACAGGAAGGCTGTTCCAAGAAACAGAGGTTCCATCGAGTGTCTCCTTAAGGATACGGGGAGATTGCTCGCCCCGAAGGACGTGCAATGGTCGTCAAGCTGGGCGCTGCCCGGGCTCAGGCTGGAGCGGGATTGGCCTCGCCTTGCGGCTCCGCCGGCCCTTTGCGGATCCCGTGCACGGTAGCGTAGAAAACTGGGACGAGGATCATTGTCAGCACCGTGCCGACGGTGAGGCCGCCCATGACGGTGACTGCCAGCCCCACCCAGAACACGTCGGGCAAGAGCGGCACGACGCCGAGCACCGTGGTCGCAGCGGCTAGCGCGACAGGCCGCAGTCGCGAGACCCCGGCATTAATGAGCGCGTCATAGGGAGCAAGACCCTGCGCCTTGTTCTCATTGATCTCGTCGATCAGCACGATGGCGTTCTTGATCATCATGCCCGACAGGCTCATCGCCCCGAGCAACGCCACGAACCCAAATGGCGAGTCAGTCAGCAAGAGACTCGGCACGATCCCGATCAGCACAAAGGGGATCGTGGCGAAGATGACCAGGGGTGGGCGATAGGCGTTGAAAAGCCCAACCACGATCAGCGCCATCACAGCGAAGGCCGGCACGAGTCCGGGCACCAGAGAGGCCTGCGCCGACACGGTGTCCTCGTACTCTCCGCCCCATTCCAGTCGGTAGCCAGCCGGCAGGTCCGCGGCTAGGGCATCGAACTGCTCGAGCACCGCGGCGCGGTAGGTTGGAAGGGTGACACTGTCGATTGGGTTGGCTTGGACCGTGAGCGTGCGTGCCCTGTCCTGCCGAAGGATCGCGGGGTTCTCCGTCTCGACCCTTATCCCATCGAGGACTTGGCCGATGGGCAAGGTGCCCGTCTGCGCCGGGTTCTGCATCTGCAAAAGCTCGAAATTGTCGACTGCGCTGATGTCTTCTACCGTCTGACGCACGATGATGGGCAAGAGCTCATCGCCGTCGCGGTAGAGGCCCACGGTGCGGCCGTCGAAGGCGCGCTTCGTCGCGTTGCCGAGATCTTCGAGCGTTGTGCCCGTCCACCGTGCGCTCGCCTGATCGAACTCTGGCACCTGCACCAGCACCTCGTTGCGCCAATCGGTACGCGACACCTTGGTCCAGGGATGTACCTCGAGGATCTGGAGCGCCCGGTCACCAAAGCTGCGCAGGATCGCAGGGTCGGCCGTCGCCGGGCCGACGATGCGCGCCTCGAAGGCCCATGTGTTGCTGGGTCCCACGCCAAAGCGCCGGGTGAAGGTCGTCGCTTCGGGGTGGTTTTCCCTAAGCCACTCTGCCGCAACGTCTGCGATACCCGGGATCACCGTATGGTCCGTGACGTTAACGATCACCTGGGCATAGGTCGGGTTCGTGGCTTCTGGGTCCACCGGCAGATAAAAGCGGGGCGGGCCCGCACCGATGAAGCTTGCAACACCCGTCACGCCCTCCTGCGCAGCCATCACTGGCTCGAGGTCGGCGATGGCGGCGTCGACCGCTTCGATCCGCGTGCCTTCCGGCGCGTAGTAGTCAATCATGAACTTCGACATTGCCGAAGTCGGGAAGAAGAGTTGCGTGACCGATCCAAACCCGATCACCGACGCGACTAGGGCCGCGCCAGCAATCCCGATCGTCAGAAAACGCACCCGGATCGCGGCTTCCAGAACGGCTCGGTAGACGCGCAGGAACATGGCCTCCTTGGCGTCTTCGGCCTCGGGCTTGGGCTCCGGCAGCAGCATGACGCATTGGAGGGGCGTGACCGTCATCGACAGGAGCCAGCTAACCAACAGCGCGAGGCCCACGACCGAGAAAAGTGTTCGGCAATACTCACCTGCGCTCTCAACCGAGGCGAAGATCGGGTAGAACGCCATGATCGCCACGAAGGTGGCGCCTAGGAGCGGGATCGCCGGCCGACTTGCCGACTCGATAGCGGCCTTTATGCGATCCATCCCCTTGGCCATGCGCACGCTCGCCCCGTCGGCCACCACGATAGAGTTGTCGACCATCATTCCGAGCGCGATGATCAACGCGCCGAGCGACATGCGTTGCAGGTCAATGCCGAACATCGCAAGCGGTATGAAGGTCGCCAGGATCGTCAGGATCAGACCGGAGCCAATGATGATCCCCATCCGCAAGCCCATCGCCAGCGTAAGCACCACCAGGACGATGGCCACCGCCTGACCAAGGCTGACGAGGAAGCTCGATACAGCGATGTCCACATCGTCGGATTGCCAGTGCACCTTGCCAACCTCGATCCCCACCGGGAGATCGGCCCGGAGCTCCTCCAGCCGCACATCCACGGCCTCGCCAATCGCAACCACGTTCACACCGGACTGGAACGACAACGCAATCCCGATCGCGGGCCGGCCGTCGAAGCGCATCAAGGTTGTCGATGGGTCCACGTATCCCTCACGGACCGTTCCAAGATCGCCGAGACGCACGATCTGAGACCCTTCTCGGTCCTGCATCTGGAGGCGGTCAAGCGCGCTGGGTCTGATGGCGAGCTCGGCGATGTCATCGGGGTCGGTGAAGGCTCCCGTGGGCGCGATCCGCATGCGGTAATCGCCGACATTCACGCGGCCGGCATCGACAACGGTGTTCTGCGTTGATAGCGTGTTGAGGATCGTCCCCCCAGAGATGCCGAGAGCTGCAAGAGTTTCTTCTTGCATGTCGATGAAGATGGCGCGGTCCTGCACACCCCAAAGGCTGACGCGGCCTACACCACCAACGAGCGCGAGCTCCCTTTCGAGCGATTCAGCATAGTCGCGCAACTCATGGTGCGGGAAGCCGTCCGAGGTCAGAGCGATGACGAGACCGGACACATCGCCGAAGTCATCGTTGATCGCGGGCCGACCGGCGCCGGGTGGCAGCTGGGTCTCGATATCCCTGATCTTGCGGCGAAGGGTGTCCCAGATCTGGGGTAGCTCGTCAGACCAATAGTTCGCCCGGATCTCCACGACGATGGACGACACACCGGCTCGGCTCTCACTGGTGATGTTGTCGATCTCCTTGATTTCTTGGAGTTTGCGCTCAATCGGCTCGGTGACTTCCTGTTCGACCTCCTCAGGCCCGGCGCCCGGATAGGGCGTGACGATGACCGCGGTCTTGATGGTGAATTCGGGGTCTTCCAACTGACCCAGCGAGTTGAATGCCCCGATGCCGCCTAATACGAGCAAAAGGACAGCAAACCACGCGAACTTCGCATTTCGGATGGAGAAGCTGGCGAGATCCATCACTCTGCCTCCTCGTCCATGAAGCGAACTGTCTGCCCGTCGCGGAGCGTGTTGGCGCCCGCTGCAACGACCTTTTCCCCAGCTGCCAGGCCACCTTCGATGCTGATGCCGAGAGATCCGGCAGCGCCCAAGGTGACCTCGCGCGCGGCAACGGCCATCGCGCCTTCGTCGATCACCCAGACGAACGTGCCGGTCTCACCTTCTGGCGTGAAGATCCCTTCGGCCGGCACAAAGATGCCGCTTGCAGGCGCTTCGCCTTCGCGTGGCTCTCCCCGTGCCCGTCCGGTCATACCCGGCAAGATCTTCCGGTCCTCGGGTTGCTCTATGAGGAGCGTAACTGGGAAGGTGCCTGTGGTCGCAGAAGCCTCCGTCCCCACTTCGTTGACCACAGCTGGCAGAAATAGGCCATCGAGGGCGGAGAACGTCGCTTTGAAGCCATCGACGCGCGGCAGGGTCGAGATCCAACGTTCCGGAACATCGATCACCATCTCGATCTGGCTGTCATCGAGGATCCGCACAATTGATGCCTGACTCAGCACGTCCTCAAATTCCTCTACATAGGTGGCCACGACGACGCCGTCGAAAGGCGCACGGATTTCTGTGTAGGAGAGGTTGAGTCGGGCACGTTCGAGCGAGGCCGTGACGCCAGCGACGGCTGCACGAGCGGACGATTCCGTGGCAATAAACCTGTCAAGCTGTGCCTCGGCGGCGACATCCCGGGCGACGAGCTCGCGCTGACGGTTCGTCTGCAATTCTGCATTCTCAAACGTCGCCACCGCGCTTTCGAGCTCGGCCTCCAGCCGCGCGACCTCGGTCTGGAAGGGCGCCGGGTCGAGTTGCGCGATCATGTCCCCCTCCGACACGGTTTGGCCCAAGCCGACCTCGATGCTTTGCACCGTTCCCGCGACGCTGAACCCCAGCGTCGCCTGTCGGGCGGCTTGTGCCACACCGACGAAGAACCGGTCGTGGAGCTGCGCGCGGTCTTTAATAACGGCCGTCTTGACGGGCCGGACGATCTCAACGGTGTCCGACACATCTTCCTCGTCGCAGCCGGCAAGCCCGGCGAGCGTCAAGAGGATGATCAGTCTTGAATAGGTGAACATGGATCGGACCCTCCAATGGAATTTCGTTGGGAGCGGCTTAGCGGCCGACCGAGGCCTGTTTTGTCAAAAAGGCTTGCACCGCCGTCTTCGTCTCTGGACGGAGATTTTCGACCCCCTCATAGGGGACACCGCGGGCTGGCTGAGTGTCCGGGTAGAGCTCCTTGCGGGCCATGTGCCGACCCAGGATCCGGACGAACTCCTGGCCGCCCCAGGCACCGACCTCCGTTGAGACGGGGAACTCCTCGCGTGTGTCGCGGTAGAGGTCGTGGAACGCGGCGAGGATGGGGCTCTCCCCCGGCCCGGGCAGGTTGAGCCGGTAGTGATCCTTGACGATCGCCTTGGGGCTGTTGATCGAGTAAATGATGACGTGGTCTCTGCGGGCCAGTTCTTCGTTCGCAAACAGGATCGATGCAGACTGATCCACTCCGTCCACCAGCCGGTCTCGCGGGATGAACGGTTCGGCTCCGGCGAACCGCGACAGCGTGGTGTAGAGGTCGGAGACGTGAATGACGCTGTTGAGCATCGAATCCGCGTTGATCATGCCCGGCCAGCGGATGAACGCGTCGACCCGCACACCGCCTTCATGGGTGGAGCCCTTGCCCCCGCGGTAAATCATCGGCGTAAAGCCCGATTGCGGTGAGTACTTGTCGAAATGCCCGTTGTCGCCCATCACCAAGACGATGGTGTTTTCCGCGACGCCCAACTCTTCCATGCGCAAGAAAAGATCGCCAAGCCAGCCGTCAAGCAGTTGCATCTTGTCGACATAGAGACCGCCATTGGGGCTTTCGGCACCCGAGCGCCCCGTGCGGGTGTTGTGCAGCGGGATCATCGGCCAGTACTGAAGGAAAAACGGGGCATCGCCCTCGGCTAGGCGCTCGAGTTCTTCCAGCGTCTTATCTTGAAACGCTTGGTTCATCTCGTCGTACTTGGCGGTGTTCCAGCGTTCGCCTGCCTCCATTCGGATCTCTCGGATCGGGCCGCCCGCCTCGCCCTCGATCACCGTCATCATTGCGGCGGAATCCGGGCGGAACCAGTTGTCGACAGTGTAGGTGTCCTCGTAGTCGCCAATCCCGACACTGACCTGCTCCCGCAGCGCGTCATCGTTGAAGATCGTCAGTTGCCCCTGCTGGTGGACCGCGTGCTGGGCATAATCGAAGCCTTGGTTCATTGCCCAGCTCTCGGCAATGTCGCCCATGTGCCACTTGCCCACGTGGCTCGTGGCGTAGCCGGCTTCTTTCAGAACCTCGGCGAGCGTGACTTCCTCGTCCGGCAAGCCGAAACCTGCGATATCGACCGCTGTGTCGCCCATCCCCATGCGGACCGGCAACCGCCCTGTCATCTGCGCCACGCGCGTCGGTGTGCAGGAGGGCTCGGTATACATCCGCACCATCCGCATCGCTTCGTCGGAAAACGCATTGATGTTGGGCGTGGAGTAACCGCGTATCGCGTTAAGCTCCGGAATGCCCATGTCGCCAAATCCCATATCGTCGATCAGGACGCTGACGATGTTGGGTGGCCGACCTCCGTTCACGCGGCGAAAGGTTTCGAGCGCGGTGTCGACGGCTGCGTCATCGGCAGCCCACTGGTCAGCGCGCTGCGCCTCGAGGATGTAGTACTCCGCGTCATGGACGATCGGGTCGGTCTGAGCGCTGGCCGCAGCGCCAATCGTCAAGGAGATCAAGGGGAGGGCAAGAAGTCTCATGGAAAGCCTTTCTTTTTGGCGCGCGTTTCGAGGTTGGTGGGAAAGCGTGCAGTCAGTCATTCTGAGAACCCGTTCGCGCGTCGGCGGAATGCGAACCAGAAGGGCAATGCAACGAGCATCGCACCTCCCAGAATGTTCCCTATCCCCGCAGGGATGATGTTCCATACAATGGCTTCGTCCCAGCCCGGGCCTCCGCCTGTCGCCATGCTCAACGAGAAGTACCCCATGTTCGCGGGGCTGTGCTGCAGGTTGCCGGCCACGAAGAGCGAGACCACAAGAAAGACCGGGACAAACTTTCCGAAAAGCGTGTTGCCCATGGTGGCAAAAAAAGCCGCCATGCCGATAAGCGCATTGCCCAGCATGCCGGAGACGATGATCTTAACCCAGGCGATTGAGGTGCCTTCGTCCATGTACGCCATCTTCTTGACAACAACGTTGGCGAGTGCCTCGTGCACGTAATCGGGATAGGTTTGAGCAAAGGCGATCACTTGTCCGGCCACCACTGCGCCCACCATGTTTCCGACCCATGCAATAACCCAGAACTGGAATGCATGGGCCGAGATCTCAGCCCACCTCATCTGCAAGAAACTTGCCGGCAGGATGACGTTGGCCTCGGTGAAAAGCGCGGCGCGGCTCAGTATGATCATGAAGAATCCGGTTGAGAAGCCGAGCCCCTGCAGCAGGAGTTGTGGTCCAGAGGCCGTCACCCCCGTCGAAAGGAGAAGCGAGAAGAGCGCGCCGAAGGTCACAAAAACTCCGCCAGCACAGGCCAGCACGAAGGTTTGAGCCGGGGAAAGACCAAGGTAGAACTCGGCCTCTTCCTTCATCGCGGGGAGCACCTCATAGGCGGCGCGATACTGGCGGCTCGGTGTTTGGGACGCTGGCTTGTTCATCACACAGCCTCCGCGTGAGGCGGGACTCGATCAACGTCAGGTGTGGCCGGCGCGTTGACGCGGTTGATGTCGGTATGAGGGAAGAACTCGGACCAGACATGCCAGAATACGCCCGCCCGCAGCGTCTCCACGCGGGTAAGCTGTCCTTGATCGCTGTTGCCCCAGAAATCGCAGCGCGTTACGTGAGACCCCGTGTCATTATACCAGACGCCGAGACTCTCGAACTTAGGATCAATCTGAACGACAAGATCGCGCCCTCCGACAGTCGCGTTGACCAGCCAGTTGTTCTCGACGATGAAGTCGTCGGTCCAGCAGGCGGCATCTGTGCCGATGGTCACGCCCCAGACGAGGGTCTTGTTCAGGAGCCTGTCGTCGGAGCGCTCCATGTTGGGCATAACCGGCGCGTCTTCCTGGTGCTGGCGCCCAATTCCCCAGCCGAAGGTGATCTCGGTCACCATGTCGAGCATCCTCAGGAATGGGTTCGCCGACGGCTTGTTGAGAAATACCTCGCCCTCGGGATAGGCCTTCTGAAATCCGCGGAAGGTCATCCGGAACGTCGGCCACGGGGTCATTTGCGCCGCAGGCCGGACTGGGCAGGCCGGGCCGTCGGTGTCCGGCGCGCGATCGCCTTCGCGAAAGCCGTAGATATGCTGGATCGGCTCGCCGGTGTCGTTGTCGCGCAGGATCAGGTTGTTGCCGTGCTGGGCAAGCACATCGAGGTTGAGGCGTTTGCCCTCGATGGCTGGCACGTAGCCCTGGCCGAGATTGGCCATGGCACAATAGGTCATCACCACATCTTCGCCGCCCAGACCCTTGTCGTCACCCGCCAGATGCGGGCGCATGATCTGCGCATCGGGGTGCGCGCGGGCGTGATCCCCATTAACGATCACCAGCACCGGCGCCGTCGGAGAGACCAAGGTGCGCGCCTCCGAGATCGGGAAGAAGCGTGCGTCGTTGAGCTGATTGCGCAGCCCCAGATGCACCCAGACATAGGGAAAGCCGTAGAGCAACGCGACCAGGACAAGGCCGACCCACCAGATCCATCCCGCGCCGCCGTCCAATGCGAAGTGCACCAAGGTGGCCACGACGAAAGCTGCGAGGCCGGCTGCAATCAAGCGGTACTCGTGGCGAATGAAGCGGATCATGTTGTCCCGCTTCACCTTGAGGAGCATCTGGCTGACGTCCCCCAGATCGCGGAAATACACGAACCCGATAGCCAAGGAGACTACGAGACTGACGTAGAAAAGCAAATGTACGAGCATGGCGTTCCGTCCTAGAATTCGTCGGCCTTTTGCCGAGGGCCGGCATCTTCGCCGGTGCGGTCGAGAGAAGTGCGAATTTCCTCCTCCAGCGCCTGCATGCTTTCCCGGATCGCTTGCAGAGTTGGGTCACTGGCGTCGCGCGGGAGCATGCAGGACAGGGTTTCGTAGTCGTGACAGATCTCGGCGAAGGTTTCGTCTTTGGTGCACATCCGTTGGATGGCGTCCCAACGGTCGGGGAAAACGGTTTTCAGCACGTCCGACCCTCCACTGTCGTTCTCCGGTGGGGCGTGGACCGATCTGGTGAGCGATTGGCCGCATCCGGTTTGTCGACGATGCGCCTGAAGACGATGGATCGCGTAGGTTATTTGCGGTACGTTACGCGTAACACGTTACTTGTCAGAGGCTTCCGGGGTCGGGGTGTGAGCGTCGAACAGGGGAACACGCGAACGTCGGACGACGACGCGCAGAAAAACGCGACGCAGATCGACCCGCAACGGATCAGACGCGCACTCAAAGCTGTCCTGCAAAGCCCGGAATTCGATGGTGCATCGCGAATCCAGGCTTTCCTGCAATACGTGGTGGACGAGTACCTTGCCGGGCGTGGCGACGAGATCCGATCCAAGACGATCGCCGAGGACGTGTATGGTCGAACGCTCGCGCAGGGGGACGATCCTCTTGCGATTGTGCGTGTGGATGCCGGTCGTCTCCGACGCCGGCTGACCGCCTATTACGACCATGCCGGCAGCACCGACCCGCTGCGCATACACGTCGATCCCGGCGGCTACTGTCCGAGATTTGAGGAACAAACGCAGCCGCCCGCAGTCGATATCCCACCCCTTGCCCCGACCCAACCGGCGATCTACGTTCCGGTCCGTCGGATCTGGGTCGTTGCGGCCTTTTTGATCGGCGCCGCCTTCGCCGCCGGGATCACTTCGCTTTTCGTCTCCAGATCGCCAGAGCCCGCAACCTCGTTCACGGTCGCCACGCCCGGCAATTCCGATGAGGTGCGTGAAGCGCTCTTCCGCCTCTCACCGGCGAGGCTTCAAGCATCCAACCTCGCCGCGGATGCACGAGAGCTCATGTTTCCCGCCCTCGACCGGTCACGGCTTCTGGCCGCACTTGCCCTCTTGGAGCATGCGATCCTGCTCGACCCCGACTATTTCGGTGGCCACGCAGGAGCGGCACAGATCCGCGCGATTTTGGCGTTGACTGCGACAAGCCAGACCGACCGTGAGGCGCTGCTTACCCAAGCCCACCATTCGGCAAGCCGTGCTGTCGCCCTGGCACCATCGGATGGCTGGGCGCATTCGGCCTATGCCCTCACGGCCTACGTCGCAAATGACTGCGCCTCCGCGCTCAGCCGGTCCGAACAGGCACGTCGTCTCGGCCCCGACGACGTCCACGTCCACAACTTCGACGCGTTGATCGCCCTGTTTTGCGGTGAGATCGAGCAAGCGCTGGATACGGCCAAGACATGGGTCAACGATCGGCGCAGCTCGGAGCGATTGGGGTTTGGTAACACGATCGTGGCTGCTCATTTTTTCCTTGGGCAATATGAGGCGGGGGTAGAAGCCGCATTTGAGGCTATCCGTTCAGGTGGTCCCGTGAGCCCCTTAAACGTTGCATTCATGGCAGCGTGCTACTCTGAGCTGGGCAAGCAGTCTTCCGCAGAGGAAAGCCTCGCTCTCTTGGACCGAGCTTGGCCCGGCTACCCGCTCGAGGTCATTGTGCGAAGCCTATTTGTCGACCCTGCTCTCGAGGACCGACTAATGGACACGTTGACACGTGCGGGTTGGGGCTCATCCAAACGTAAGTGACCCAGGCGAGCGCTGACCCACGATCTGTGGGTTGATGGCGGTTCCGTGGACACATGGTTAATTTTGCATGGCACGAGCTTCCAACACCGTCGGGCGCAGATAGGGCAGCCAAGAACACTGTCGCAATGGCTTGTAGAAGGGCTTGACACAATCGAATAGGTCAGGTCAGGTCCGGTCCGGTCCGGTCAGGTCCGGTCAGGTCCGGTCAGGTCAGGTCCGGGCTGACGTGCGTTCGGGGCGTGGTTCTCTTGGCCGCAGGTTCATCTGGCGTTCAGCCGGGCTCCGGAGCCGCATCAAGCAGACGCCTGATCTTCTCGATCCGGGCGCGGCGGATGCCGTTGGCCAGGACCCCCACGCGCCTCGGCCTGCTCCAGCTTGTTAGACAACACGAACTCCGAACCAACGTAGAAGCCGTCTTTTTGTGTTTCAGCCCCAGCCTGCTCAGCCAAGATCGTTTTCCGCCATTGGACTGCGGAGGCCAGCGAGAAGGCATCGCCAACGCTCAAGCGGTCCTGAAAAGCCTTCGGATGTCGCCCAGCGCGATGTCACGGCACTTGCGGCCTCTGGGAGGTGCAGTGCCCCAAGTCCTTTATTGATCTCTTTCCCGATCGGTTTCCCGTCTGATGGGTTCGGAACACCAACGAGATCGAGAGGGGTCACAATGCGGAACACCAAGTTCTTGCCGAGGCCGCGAGGCTCAACGAGGTAGCGCATATCGTCTGTTTCGGCCTTTTTGTGGTCCATTTTGGACAACAAGCCGTTGGGCTATGCAGAAAAAGGATCACAATAACAAAACGTTATGTGCGGTGGCGGAGACGAAGGGATTCGAACCCTCGAGACGGTTTCCCGCCTACTCCCTTAGCAGGGGAGCGCCTTCGACCACTCGGCCACGTCTCCGCCGACGGGTATAACCGCGCTAGCAACGGGAATACAAGGTCAAATTCTCTGCGATTGGAAGACTCTGCGCGCTTACGTTAACATGTTGATATTAATGGAATAGCGATAGGTGACATCGGCTTCGGGCAAGTTTTGATCAATTCGTGTCTGTGCGTACGAGGCAGGAACCACATCAGTTGTTTGATCTGTGCATCACTCGTCCGCCAACGAACTCTCTTCCAAATCGTCCGAAGGTTGACCGCCTTATGACTCCCGATCCGTTCCATTCTCTTCTTCTGGACGAAGCCTTGGGTTGATTTCTGTCCTGAAGAAACTTCGTTTGCCGGTGTCGAAGCCGCTGCGACTTCGTGAGGGACAAACTGACCAGGAATGACTGGGGTCTGGTGCGGCGGGTCGCCGGTTGAAGACGCGTGTTGAGCCTGACGTGGAGCAGGTGGCGCGCATTCTGCGGGGTCGTGAACAAGTGATCGTCCAAGGGGCTAGTGCAGATCCCGGTCCAGACTTGGTGGTCGTCCGTACATGGAGCGATAGGCGCGGCTAAATGCGTCGGAGTTTTCGTATCCGCACTCAGTCGCAATGTCGCCGACGGCCAGTGTCGTGTTACGTAGCATGTCCCGTGCTTTCGCTAGCCGTAACTGAACGAAATACGTGGTTGGAGAACAGTGGAGGTATCTCGTGAATTGTCGTCCCAACTTCCACACCGGATTGCCCACCCTGTTTGCAATTTCAGAGACGGTTATCCGCGTCGACAGGTTCGCATGCATGATCGCCACGGCATCGCGCACCTCCTTCGGAGCGCTTGGTGGGATAACTTGCGGCATCCAGCCCTCCGTGGGTGGATCATAGGTCAATATTTTTGCGACACGTCCCGCCAGACGCTGCGTGGCGTAATGCCCGATAAGGGCAAGCGTCATATCCAGTGTGGAAACGCCGCCAGCGCTTGAAAAGCGCGGTGGTGAAAAGTCGTACATCCTGTCCACGAAAAGACTATCGGGGAACTGCCGATGAAAGCCGGCATTTGCCTCGGGGTGGGCGGCGGCGGGCCTCCGTCCGAGAAGCCCCGCTTTCGCGAAGACCAGGGCACCGGTGTCGACGCAGCCAATAAGGCAGCCTGTGCGGTCGATGCGCTGCAACCAGGAAATCGTCTTTGCCGTCGCAGAGAGGTCGGGCTTGTAGGAAGCCAGCAAGATGAGAGCGTCCGGTGGGTCCTCCGACAACGGAATGGTTTGCAGGGGAATCCCGCTTGATGAAAGACGGGCACCACCCGAGTCAGACTGGACCATCCAAGAAAACTGGTGCCTTCCCAACTCACGGTTCGCTACGCGCAATGGCTCGGTGATGAGCGTCAAGGAAAGGATCGGGAAGCCATCGGCGATGTGAATCGAAACTCTGGTCATCGTCAAAGTGTATTCTTGTGCAAGATCCTTGTCCTCCAAGGTCAAGCACCAATTCAATCCGGAAACTACAGTCGACGCAGAATTGGAGGACCGGACATGAGAGACTTGGAACAACATCCGATCACGCCCGACTTTGACGTCTGGCCTGTGATAGTCAAACCCGCAGCTGTCCGATCCGAAGACGGCGCGTTGCTAGTGGAATGGTCAGACTGTAGTATCAGCCGGTACCACCCGTTTTTACTGGCCGAGAACGATCCTTCGCCTGACGTGCTGCATCCGTTGGCACGTGAAACCACGCTTTCGCCCCTTGATTTGCCGGGGGACCTGCTGATCAGTTCGGCAGAACTCGGCCCGGATGGCACTGTGATCGTGCATTGGACTCATAACCACCCGACCAGCAGGTATCACCCCGGCTGGCTTTACGGGAATGGTTGGTTTGACACGCCTCACACCATTGAAACAACCGTTCTGTGGACCGGCAAAAACCAGCCCGAACCGCCGACCTTTGACGGTCCGACAGCGTTGAACGATCCAGCGGTTTTCTTGAGCTGGCTTACAGCACTGCGAGATTTCGGTGTGGCTCGGCTGGAAAATCTGCCGAACCAGGACGGGCTGTTGATGCAGGTGGTTGAACGTATCGGCCCAATCAGAGAGTCCAACTTTGGTCGCATGTACACGCTTGAGATCAAGGATGACCCGGACAGCAATGCGTTTACCTCGGATGCGTTGATGCTGCACATCGACATGCCGACCCGCGAATGCCCGCACGGGCTGCAATTCCTCTTCTGCCGCGACAACACCACCAGCGGTGGCGAGGGAATTTACGCGGACGCCTATAGGATTGCCGCCGATCTCGCGGCCGAAGAGCCCGAGCATTTCAAGGCGCTCTGCGAAATCGAATGGACCTATAACAACCGTTCGAAATCGACGAGCTACAAGGCCAAGGGGCCGGTGATCGAACGTGACTTCGGCGGCCGCGTAACGGGCATACGATACAACACCTGGCTGCGGGCGCCGCTGGTGGCCTCGCTCCAGGAGCAGGGCCGTGCCTATCGCAGCTATCGTGCTTTTGCCGCCCGCGCCCAGGACCCGACCTATCAGATGAAGTTCGCCTACAGGCCGGGTGATCTTGTGGCATTCGACAACCGGCGCACCCTTCATGGACGCAATGGGTACGACGCCCACGGCGGGACACGGTTTATCGAAGGTATCTACTCCGATCGGGATGACCTGCTGTCTGCTATCCGGTCGCTCGAACGCAGCTTCACAACGGAGACGACATCATGAATATCTCGACCAGCGTTAGGCCGGCAACCTTCAGCGAGGCGGAATGGAAGGCGCGGCTGGATCTTGCGGCCACGTTTCGCATTCTGGCCCATTACGGCATGTCGGATCTCGCCAATGGGGCCGTCGCGGCTCGCGTTCCGGATCAGCCTGATCATTACCTCGTGCATCCCTACGGCATGTTCTGGGAGGAGGCGACCGCATCGGCGATGATCAAAATCGGGCCGGATGGTCGACCGGTGGATCCTGACGGCCCGTGGCTGAACGACGGTGTGCAGAACCTGTGCCAATGGATTCTCGGATCACGCCCCGAGGTGATGTTCTTCGTCCACGGCCACGAAGAAGAGGTGATGGCGGTCGGTTCTATCGAGGAAGGCTTGCTGCCCCTGAACCAGCCCGCAGTGTATCTGGGAAACCTCACAGGCTACATCGAGTACGAATTTGACGAGGATGAAGCGTTCGGCAGACACTTCGTTGAAACTCTGGCGCAACACCAGATCCTGATAAGCCGCAACCACGGTTACTATGCGCTTGGAACCACCGCGGCCGAGGCGTTCTTTCGTGCGTACTTCCTGCGCCAAACATGTTCGACTCAGATCAAGACCCTCTCCATGGGACGCGAACTGCACATGATCGACCCACAAAAGATCGCCCGATATCAGGACCAGATGGCGTCGTCTGAACACTACAACTATGACGGCAAAACCGAATGGGCAGGCTTGCTGCGTATGCTCGAAAAGCGAAGCCCCGACTACAAGACTTGATTTGCCCGCAGGTTGCAGCCTCGGCTTTGCATAAGGAAAACACGACCCGCATTGGGATATCCAGCAAAGGATACGCCCTATTCCGCACCCGCAAAAATTAGCTCAATGGAGCTGATCCCCCAGGTAAAGGATGTGTCTTGTGCCTGAATGATGGACAAGACGTTCAGCCCATCGACCGTCTGCGCCGAATTGAAGGACAGCTCGTGCTGCGAAATGCCGTTGTTCGCCCCCGCCTCCAGGAAACCCAGCGTGTCACCGTTCAACCGGATCTCGATCTCGCTTGCCGTGTCGACGTCGAATGCTGCGATTTCGAGGTTGAAAGACGAGGCGTCGTCGCTGTCGAAGGTAAAGATCAACTCGCCATCCGGTTCGGATGTGCCGTTGAACCCGTTTCCATAATCCGTGTCGTCGCGACCGCCGAAGCCCAGATGTGCGTTCGGTTCCTCCAATAGAATGTCTGTCACACCCCAGCGGAAGTTCGGGTCCAGACGTTGCTCGAAAATCAGCGTATTGACGCCTTCGGCCAAGGTATCGTCATCCAGTCCGATCACGAATGGCGTTTCACCGTTGTTCGCTCCACCGTCGAGTATCGCGCGTTCAACGCCGTTGACCAAAACAGCTATTTCACCCGAAAAATCGGCGTCATAGCCCGACACATCGAGAACCAGACGTTCCGCGCTGCCAGGATGGAAAGTCATTAGGACGCGACCGTCCGGATCGGTCGCGCCGTTGTAATCATTGCCGTACTCGCCTGTTTCCTGTGTCCCGAGCGTAAGGGCGGTGTCCGGCGTTTCGGCCAATGCCAACGCCAGGTTGGTCACGCCCCAATCGAACCCCGGATCGATGCGCTGGGCAAAGGTCAGAACGTTCAACCCGGTTACCTGGTCGACGGCGTCGATGGAAAACTGGTATCCCTGCGTGCCGTTATTCGGCCCCAGGCCGGCAAAGCCGAGGCTTCGCCCATTCAGCAGCAGCTCGACCTCGTCCGCGAGGTCGAAGTCGAACCCGTCGAAGTCCAACGTCAGGTCGGCCCCAAGACCAGTAAAGGTGGCGAAAACCATGCCGTCGGCATCCGAAGTTCCGTTAAACCCGTTTCCAAAACTGGCGGTTTCCGTGTTTCCGACCGTCAACCTCGTGTCCGTTAGGCGTAGTAACAAGTCGGTCACGCCCCAACGGAAGGAGTTATCGGTCATCTGTGCGAACCGCAGAACGTTCTCCTCGGGGATCAGCCAGCGTGCATCGATGCCGAATTGCGATGCTCCTTCGGCGTTGTTGGCCGTTGGCATGAGCGTGCCCAGAACGCGGTTGGTGTCGATCAGGCGATTGTTGACGGTTTCATATTGATCGAGCGAAACCTGAACCTCGATGCTGGTGTCGATGTCGTATCCCGACACGTCGAGGATCAAGTCGCTCTGGCTTGCTTGGAACGCACCGGTCACAAGACCGCGTGTCGCGGTAGCGCCGTTGAAATCGTTCCCGTATTCACCTGACTCCAATACGCCTGGCTCCAGACGGAAATCCGCGTCCACTCCGACCCGCAAATCGGTTACGCCCCAATCAAAGCTCGGGTTTCGAGCCTGGATGATTTCCACCAAGTTCTCACCCGTTTCATGGTCGTCAGTGTCGAGTTCGAAGACTGCCGGACCGGTGCCACCGTTGCCCGTTACGGGCAGGTACCCCCTGAAGAGACCATTGAGCCGTACCTCCACCTCGTCGGCGAAATCGACGTCAAAGCCGGTAAGCTCCAGCTGCTCGACCGGTCCGGACCCATCATAGCTGACCAGTACGATGCCGTCCGCATCGCTTGTACCGTTGAAATTGTTTCCATAATCGCCGTCGTCGATCACGCCGCGTGTCAGGGCGGCATCGACAATCGTGTCAAGCCGCAGGTCGGTGATACCCCATTCATAGGCAGGGTCGATACGCTGATGGAAACTGATCGCGTTCAGGCCTTCGGCCATGTCCGCCGCCGACAGAGTCAGACTGTAATCGGCAAAGGCCCCATTACCACCAAGACTGAGAAAGCCGAGGCTTTTGCCGTTCAGCATGGCCTCGATCTCGCCAACGGCGTCGATATCGTACCCCTTGAACGAAATCGTCTGGTCGTAGCCGTTGGAATCGAAGTAGACGACAGCCTTGTTATCTCCATGCCGGATGCTTCCGGGTAGATAGTTGCCAAACTGGTTCGAATAGGTCACGCCGCGCTCAAGCGTCAGACCATTCAGCGCATAGCTGAAAAGATCGCGCTCGATGGTTCGGTCCGAGAACTGCAGAAACTCGACATCACCGGCGACGTAATGCGACGTGGTGCTGAAGTTGAGTGTCACCGCGGCAGCCGTTTCCGGGTCAAAGGTGAAAGATGTCAGCGGGTTGAAAAACACGGCGGTATCGATACCGCTTCCGCCGATCAGTGTGTTGTCGCCGCCATTGCCTATCAGCGTATCGTTGCCTGCGCCGCCGACCAGGTAGTCGTCGCCCGATAGGCCGCGAAGGCTGTCGTTCCCGCCTCCGCCTTCAATGCTGTCATCCTGGCCGTTGACGCCGCGAACGGTATCATCGCCATCCGACATCACCACGTATTCAAAGCCTGTCAGAACGTCTGCAAAGCCACCGAATTCGCCCGTGTCCATCTTGACAAGGTAAGAGGCCGACGTTTGTCCAAGTTCGAACCGGTCAATCCCGTCGCCCCCGTCGAACTTGTCGACCACCGAGGCCGGATTCCCGATCACGGTATCGTTGCCGCCGCCTGCGTCGATCGTGTCGATCCCGGCAAGCTCTTCGATCGTATCGGCAAAATCTGTGCCGATGATGTGCTCGAAACCCGAGATATCCAATTCTACGGAGTTGTTGCCGGTCAGCGGCCCGCCGGAGACGTAAGTGAATCCGGTGCCGGCCTCGGACAGGTCTAGGGTGTCAGTCTGCCCGTTGCCGGACAGTGTGGAGTTTGACCCGATTTCCAGCCGATCAATGATCAGGTCATTGCCACTTCCACCTGAAACGGTGTCGTTGCCTGCGCCGGCGTCGATCGTGTCATCGCCACCTCCACCGCTGACATTGCTGTGGCGCGCGTCGGTCGGAATGTAAGCTGACAGATGATTGTTTTCCCCATCACCAATGACCGTGACATTGCCGTTGAAAACAAGGTTTTCAATTTCCGAGAACTCGTCGAACTTGGTGCCGTTGAATGTTCTTTGGCCCAGGACCATGTCGAAAACGCTGCCTGAGCTGAAGAACGGCGTGAAAACCGCCGTGTCGATGCCCGCGCCTCCGATCAATGTGTCAGCGCCACTGGCATCGTCAATCAGCACGTCGTTGCCAAGCCCACCCTCCAATTGGTTGCCGCGGTCGTTCCCCGTGATCGTGTCGTCATATCCCGAACCTATGACGTGCTCGATTTCAAAGACGGTGTCAGTTTCCAAGGCGACCCCGCCATTGACCGAGAAGGTCGCGCTGTTCGATCTCAGGTCGATGTTCCAGCCGCGATTGAGCAGGAGGATCGAGCCAGTTGGAGCCGAATAGGCCCAGGTCGCCGTATCGTTGATTCCGCCATCCGAACCACCGTGGATGTAGTCGTCATCCTCGCCGCCCGAGATCGTGTCATCACCGTCATCGCCCAACAGGCTGTCTTCTCCATCGCCCCCTAGGATCGAGTCGTGCCACCCCTGGCCGAGAAGCGTATCGTTGCCCAAGCTTCCGATCAGCGTGTCGCCACCGCCCTGACCGATGGCGTAGTCGTCACCCCAGCCGGTGTGGATGTAGTCCGCTCCGCTGCCCCCGATGACGCTGTCGTCGTTCTGATTTGCAAAGACGGTGTTGAGCCCGGATCCCGTTTCTATCGTGTCGTTGCCGTATCCGCCGCGCAACAGGTCGGACCCCGTGCCGCCCTTTATCACATCATCGCCGTCAAGACCCCGGATCGTGTCGTCACCGCCTTGCCCCAGCAGCGTATCGGCGTCGGGCGTCCCGTCGAGGGTCGTGTCACCAATTCTGGTGGTAATCGTGTTGGTGACCAGTTGGCTGACCGGGCCCGACGCCATGTCGGTAGCATCGATCGTGTCGCCGCGCGGATCCAGAATGGCCCATGCGATTTCCGTCGAAGCCCCGGTCCGGTCGACCGTTGCAAGAATTCTGCCATCGGCGGTCACACCGACATAGGGATTCATACCGGGATAATCGAACACCGTTACCTGCGACCCGTCCGACGTGCCGTCGGAGTTGAAGACGCGTCCCTCGATGCGGCTGTCGCTATCGTCGCGCCAGATAACAAAGAACCCTCCCGTCGGCAGTGCCACGATATCGGCGGTCCGGGTAACGTCGGTACCGGCGACGATGTTGAAACCGGCCCCGTTGACACTTGCATCGTCGTTGAAGCGCTGACCGACGATGTCGCCATCATCTTCCCAGATCACGACGAATGTACCGTCCTTCAATGCAGCAACTTTCGGATCTGCAAGATCGGGACTGGCGGTGGCAAAGCCGATATTGCTGTGCGATTGGGCGCCGCCGGGGTCCATGACATGCACTTCGATCGACACGTTCGCCCCGTCGACCTCGGCCGTCGCAGTAACCAGTTCACCCGTCGCCAGAAGAGCGCTGTCATGATCGGCGTCGGGATCGGCGCTGTTCTGGGCCGCGGCGTAGCTGCTGCCCGGTTGTATCACTCCGGCCGCGCTCAGGGTGGCGGCGCGAACATTGATGTCTGTCCCGCCGTCGTAGCGTTCCCATGACACCAGGCTTTGCTGGGTCAAGCGGTCATAAACGACCTTGGCATTCTGTAGGTCGGCCGCGGAATTCTCGACGGCAACCTGTTGCGTCGCGATTACCGTCCCGCCCGCCGATTGACGTTCCCAGATCACCGCGCTGCGCGGCAGCCCATCCTCGCTGATATAGGCGATGGCAAACTCGTCACCGCCCATGGCCGCGATATCGAAATCCCACTGGGTCAGTGTTGTCTCGCGCGTATTGATGACAAACGTGTCCCGGACCAGCGTTCCATCGATGTCATAGATACGGCCGACGATATCCGCCCCGACACCTATCGTGTCATCGCTGAAGGCCACGAGGATTTGACCATTGGCCAGACCGATCACATGCGGATCAGACTGGCTTCCGGTCAGCGACAGTGTCGTTTGAGCTTTCCAGACGGTAGGCGTGGGCATCGTTTACCCCCTTCAATGCAGTTCCGGCCTCACGGAAAGAAAATCATGAAATGCTTCAAAAGCTGAGGCGAAAATATCGGTTTAGCCTACCACCACACCGCGTTTCGTCAAACCTGGTATGATTTCTGGTCCATTGGCCACCGCCTACAGGTCGCGCGGTTGACAATGGAGCACGTGCGATATTGGTCGCCACTCGGCGCTTCAGGCCACAGGGGCGGTGAACCCATGCCCCGAGCCGGAACCGGCCCGGAGCTATTCAGTATCACCGCCATGTGTTCACGTATCACGCCAGAAGGTCGAACACCTCGCCGCTTATCTGCAGGTTGATGCTGGACTGTCCTTCGCCATCGACCAGCGCCCACATGATCTGACCTGTGGGGCGGTAGATCACGAATGCTTCCTGCACGTCATCATCGCCCGAGCGTTCACCATCCGGCGTGGCGGTATGGGCGAGATTGACCTGAAACTGGTCAGCGGTTGCGGCTTGGCCGAACACCAGAGCGTCACCTTCGGCCGCATCGTAATCCTGCACCCAGTCCGAGCCGTGATCGGCAATGCCGAGATGAAAGAACCGGTCTGCGCCGTCGCCACCGTTGATGCGGTCATACCCGAAGCCGCCATTGATGAAGTCGTCTCCATCCCCGCCAAAGATAAGGTCGGACAGGCCTCCGCCGGTGATGACATCGTTCCCGCTCTGGCCCTGTATCTCGTCAGCGCCAAGGCCGCCATCCAGCGTGTCATTGCCGTCCTGGCCGAAAATCAGGTCGTTGCCGCCACCGCCGCTTGCCCTGTCATTACCACTGCCGGCGTAGATCACGTCACGAAGATCGCCGGTTTCCGGACCGCCCGTGATGTCGTCATCGCCCGAACCTCCATTGACCGTGTCCGCGCCACCTCCGGCGTTCAGTGTGTCGTTGCCAGCCTCGCCCCGCAGGATGCTGCTACCCAAACCGGTTTCGAACAGGTCGTCGGCATCCGTCCCGGTCAACGTCTGTTCAAATTCATCCAGGAATGTCGTGGCGGCGTCGGTCCGGTTGGCGAAGACGAGGTGTTCGACCTCCATCAACAGATCGCTTCCATCCTGCTCTGCCGCTGTACCCGGCCCGCCGGTTACACGCAGACCGGAGCCGTCCGCCGCAAAGGCATAGTCCTGCCAGCGTCCGCTGAAAAACGCCATGTCATCGCCCGGCCCACCGGTAAGCATGTCGTCCCCGGACCCGCCGCTGAAGAGGTCGTCGCCGTCGGCTGCAGATACCGTGTCATTCCCCTCTCCGGCAAGGATGCGGTCTTGCCCGTCGCTGCCGGAAATCAGGTCATCTCCTGCCAGCGCGTCGACCGCTTCGGGGGCTGAAAGCGTTTCACTGTCGGCGCCCGGCGTTAGTTCTCTGGGTGTGAAGACCTTGTACGCGGTCAGCGTTGGGCCATCGACTTGCGATTGCCATCCGATCCACAGGTCCCCGTTTTCATTTCCGGAAAAGCCTATGCTGTTGAACCAGGCGGCGGGACCCTCGAATGGCATCGGGGTACTCTCGGCACGCCCCTCCGAGTCGAAGCTTTGCAGGAACAGGATCGAGTTGTCTTCGGGGCCGGCGCGGGGTCCCACGATGATCAAACCGTCATCCGGTCTGACCGTCGCCGCGAATTCGTTGACCGGATCTTCGCTGCCGCGCGCGACACCTGCTTCCTCCGGCGTCGCGCTGTAAATGGTGTCGGTCGAAACCGGAGCGCCTTCGAAGTCGAAAATGCGCCGGATTACCTCAGCGCGGCCGACACCGACGATCACCGCAAGCGATCCGTCGTCTGTCACGTCAAGCGCGATCACAGAGGCAGAAAACGGGTTGATCTCCAGCAATTCCATTGGCTGCCCCGCGATACCCCCTGCCGGTCCGATCTTTTGCATGACAAGGTCGAAGGCGAAGTTGTCGTTCGGAACCACTGCAAAAAGCGCAAAGCCGCCTTCGGGCAATGGCAGGATTCCGGTGAGGCCCTCGACCCGTTCAGCGCCGTCAAAAACCGGAATCGCGGGACCCGGATATCCCCCGGGACCGATAATGTGGATCAAAGGTTCTTCGCCCGGCCTGAACAACAGGCTGCGCCCGTCGCCAAGCGGCGTGATGCCGATACCGGACAGTGAAAACGCGTCTTCCCCGGTCAGTATGGCCGCAACGTTCGCGGCGGTGCCGTCGGGATTGAAACGCTGAAAATGGGTCTCCTGTCCGCCTTCGCTTGCGGTGACATTCCAGATCGCCAGAAGACCTCCGTCGTCGCGCGCTTGAAGTCTGATGAAGTTATAGGAATCAAAGTTGCCCTGTAGCGTCGAACGCGGGCCCGGTTGCCCGTCCGGTCCAATCGCCGACACCGCGACGGTCCCGGTATCGCCGTCTCTCGTATAGATCAGAACAGTGCCGCCCGGAGAGACCAGCAGCCCCGCCTCGACCGAACTGCCGGGAAAACTGAAATCTGTTTCGATCCGCGTTTCCGAGATCAGTGAACCGTCTGCGCCCATGAGTTTCAGAAGCGGGTAGGGGGACGAATAGTAATCGGAGGGAAAGACAGTCTTGAGAACAAGTAGGCGACCATCAGGTAAGACGTGCCTGTCATACGGTTCTCCGGCGGTGCCGGGATATTGCAGGGGGGCAAATTTCTGGTCGAGTAGCAGAAGATCCGACATGCGAGCTCCAATCATCGGGACAAACTGGCAGGCGAGAAGAAAAGTCGGCTATGTAATATGACATGCATAGAGACTCCCCTTACGTTAGGGAAGCTTCTTGTTCCAACGGTCTCGTCAGAAGGCCGACTCACAGGCAGCCTTGCAATCGGGTTCTCCCCGGTGGTTCCGATACCTCGCGCTGGATTGGCCGTGATTGTCGGGTCACGACGGGGCCGCGATCCTGGTCTGATGAACAGTCCGCAGGCCTGAAACAGTCGACCACTACATCAGCCGGCCTCTGTCTCGGCAAGAACCTTCTTGGCAACGCGAAAACACTCCAAAGCCTGCGGTACGCCGCAATAGATACCGATGACGTGGATGATGGCCCGGATTTCATCCTTGGTTACACCGTTTGTCAGTGCCCCGCGGCAATGGGTTTCCCATTCCTGCATCTTACCCAAGGCGCCGATCATGGCGAGGTTCATCATCGAGCGTGTCTTCGCATCGATCACGTCATCGCCCCAGCCAAAACCCCAGCACCATGCGGTCATCGCTTCTTGAAACGGGCGCGTGAAATCGTCGGCTGCCGCTAGGTTCTTTTCGACATATTCCGCGCCGAGGGTGGCCTTGCGTTGTTCCAAACCCTTCAGAAACAGGTCGTCGTCAAATGTGCTCATGTAAAGATTCCCGATTTTCTCCGAGGGACTGATCTTTCTGTAACTTTAGGAGATGCCGGTCCTGTCCTGCCGCGTTTCATTCACTCCACCGCCTCGCGCATCCAGCGTTGCAAATGCATGATCGAATGTTCCGAGTTCACGCCACAGACGGGATCGACAACCAGCGGTCCGGGCACATAGCCACGGGATTTCAAACCGCGCTGTACCGACTCAACCAGATGTATATCTTCCTCTACCGTTGTTGCGCGGTCTTGTTGCGCAAGGCGTCGCACGGTCTCGTCGTCGTAGCCGCCGACCGAGTACCAGCCGCGCCAGACGACCACGTGATCTGCATCGATCGCACGCCAGTGATAGGTGTTCAGAACGTTGCCCGGATAGACCTGAAAACTGAACATCGGCCAAAGAAACCAAGACGAGTACCGATCATTGTTCGGGTGGCCGCTTTCGATGTCATAGGTCATCTGACCAAGGTCGTTGCACTCGGTCCTGTGCCGTAGGCAATACCCCTGTGGTTGAATGTCATAGGTTTCAGGGCGGATCACCCCGGTGGAAAAAGTCGGGTGGTTCAGACTGCAGTGATAGCATTCCGAGTAGTTCTCGACCGAAACCTTCCAGTTGCAATTCTCTGGTATTTCGACCCATTCCAGCGGTTTGAGATCGGCCCAATGCGGCACGAACTCTTCGATTTCGGCCCGCGCGCCGGGGAACCACTCGTCCATCGGTTTCGCATCGGGGTCCAGGTTGACGAAGATGAAGCCAAGGAACACCTCGGTCCGCACTTCGGTCAGGCAGATCTTCGAAGCGTCGAAACCCGGAACCGCCTTGGCGTTGGGTGCGGCCCGCAAACCGCCGGTCAGCTCATAGGTCCATGCGTGATAGGGGCAGACCACCACGCGTGTCGAACCTTCGCCAGTGACGAGTTGATGCGCGCGGTGCTGGCAAACGTTGTAGAATGTCCGGATAACGCCGTCGCGCCCCTTGATGCAGAACAGGCTTTCATCGGCCAGTTCGAACGCGAAATAGTCGCCGGGAGCCTGAAGTTGGCTGGCATGTCCGGCAAATTGCCATGTTCGGGCCAGCAGCCCGGATTTCTCGGAGGCAAAGACCACAGGATCGGTGTAGAAGTGCGCGTCGAGCGAGCGCACCAGCGCGGTCATTTCGTTCATTCAGGCTCCTCCAGGTAGATGCCCAGCTGGTGGCGGCGGCGGTGGAAGGTTTCGACCCGCTCCACGATTTCGTCCGAGGCAACCGCGATGACGAAACTGAGAAGTGTCTCAAGCAGGGCCAGCGTCGAAACCGACGAGGGAAAGAACTGCGGCGTATCGACCGCCGCAAGAAAACCGTGGTGAGCCTGCCGAATGATCGGGCTGGCCGGACTGTCGGAAATCGCGATAACGGTCAGGCCCTGTTCGCGCGCAATGCGCACTGCCTCCACGACCTCGGAACGGTAGGGGCGGCATGTCATCGCGATCAGCACGTCGTCCTTTCCTGCCCATGCCAGATCGTCGATCGCCGTAGAGCCGGGGCGCGGAATGGCGTGAAACTGGGTCATACCGGTCGATGCGAGATAGGTGAAGTTGCGCGCATTGGCATTGTTCACCCCGACACCAAGCGTGAATACCTGCCGGCTGGACCAGATCGCCTCGGCGGCTGCTTTTAGCGTTTCGGCGTCGATGCCGGCAAAGGTCTCTTCGACGTTGCGCAGCGCCGCTTCGGCCATGTCGGCATAAAGCCCGCCAAGGTCACCTGACTTGCGAATCTCCTGCAGCCAACGCGCGCGGTCGGGAAAGCTCACGGCGCCTTGGCGGATCGCCTCGCGGAACGGGGCGCGAAAATCCTCGTACCCTTCAAAGCCGACCTGGCGCGCCATGCGGACAAACGTATTGGGCTTGACCTTGGCGGCTTCGGCGATCTCGCGCACCGTCGAAACACCGACATCATTCGGATTTTCCAGCACGTAACGCGCCGCTTTCTGTGCTTCGGGCGTCAGGGCATCCCATTCCTCGGAGAGGCGTTCGAGAACCTGTGATGATACATTTGTTCCATTCATGATTGACATTGGTACACACGTCCACTTAGCCTGTCCATCAGTTTTGCGACGTCCGGACAAAGGATACGACCATGTCGGAGAAAACCCTGCCCAGCCATGCGCGCGTGGTGATCGTTGGCGGAGGCGTAATGGGGGTCGGCCTGGCCTATCATCTGGGCCATGAAGGCTGGGGTGACGAAACCGTCCTGCTGGAGAAGGCCGAGCTGACTTCGGGCAGCACATGGCATGCTGCGGGCCAGATCACGCATTCCACCAGCAGCTTTGGTCTTGGCAAATGCGTCGACTACAACATCGGCCTGTACTCGGGTGGCCTCGAGGCCGAGACGGGGCAGGCGGTGACATGGCATGGCTGCGGCTCGTTCCGCCTCGCCTATACCGAGGACGAAATGGACTGGCTGCGTCATACGCTGTCCGTCGGCCGGTCGTTGGGCTTCAACATCGAACTGGTAGGGCCTGACCGCGTTGCCGAGCTGCATCCGTTCTACAACCTCGATGGGGTGCTGGGCGCCCTGCACACACCCGATGACGGCCACGTGGACCCGACCAACGTGACGATGGCGATGGCTGCGGGAGCCCGGGCCAAGGGTGTGCGCATCGTCCGCCGCTGCCGCGCGACGAACATCACACAGGATACAAACGGTGAATGGGTGGTGGAAACCGAGCAGGGAACGATCCGCTGCGAACACGTGGTCAATGCCGGGGGTACCTATGCCCGTCAAATGGGCGAGTGGTCTGGCCTGCAATTGCCGATGACCTCGATGACCCACCACTATTTCGTCACCGACGAGGTGCCGGAATTCAAGGATCTCGACCGGGAACTGCCCGTCATTCGCGATGACAGAAAGGTGTCCGGCTACATCCGTATGGAGCAGAAAAAGGGTCTGATCGGGATCTACGAAAAGGCCAATCCAAACGCCGTCTGGCTCGATCACTGCCCTTGGGACGCCGAGAACGAGCTGTTCGACGCGGATTACGACAGGGTCATGCCGTGGCTGGAGGAAAGCCTGAACCGGATGCCGATCTTTGCCGACCTCGGCATCACCCGCGACGTGCATGGCGCTATCAGCCATCCCCCTGACGGCAATCCGCTGATCGGTCCCGCGCCCGGCGTCCGGAATTACTGGTGCTGTTGCGGTACGCAGATCGGCATCGGCTGGGGTCCCGGCCTGACGCGTGAACTGGCGCGCTGGATGGTGCATGGGG
The DNA here is from genome assembly GCF_042648365.1 of Lutimaribacter marinistellae. Taxonomy (NCBI): domain Bacteria; kingdom Pseudomonadati; phylum Pseudomonadota; class Alphaproteobacteria; order Rhodobacterales; family Roseobacteraceae; genus Lutimaribacter; species Lutimaribacter marinistellae. The sequence goes on from NZ_JBHRXI010000008.1 coordinate 55,421, forward strand.
CTGCCAACATTTCGATGCGCGAGTACGATCCCCGGCGCTTCGGCAGCTATGCGAACAAGGAATGGCAGGTCGTAAAGGCCAAGGAGGACTATTGCCTCCGCCACGAGATTCCCTTTCCGCATTTCAACCGGCTCGCCGGACGTCCGATCAAGCCTTCGCCGCTGTACGACACGCTCAAGGAAAAGGGTGCGGTGTTCGAGGAGGTCTACGGCTTTGAGCGTCCGCGCTGGTTCGCACGCAACGGGGTCGCGCAGGAGGATCACTATTCCTTCCGTCGTACAGTCGTGGACGAGATGGTCGCGGCCGAGGTCAAGGCAGTGCGCGAGGCCGTCGGCGTCATGGACGTGACGGCCTTTACAAAGGTTTTGGTCGAAGGGCCGGATGCTTATCAACTGCTGGACCGACTGACGGCCAACCGGATGCCGCAAAAGGTGGGTTCGATCACCCTGACCCACATGCTCAACCGCGCTGGGCGGGTAGAGTTGGAAACCACGATCGTCCGTATGGCCGAGGACAAGTTCTACCTCGTTTGTGCCGCGTTTTTTGAACAGCGCCTGCTCGATCACCTCGCGGCCCATAGGCAGGATGAACAGGTCACGGTCTCGGCACTGTCGGACAGGTGGGGTGCGCTGGCGCTGAACGGCCCTGCCTCGCGCGAGGTTCTGGCAGCTACAACAAACGCGCCCTTGGACAACGCCGCTTTCCGCTGGCTGTCGGCACAGCAGATCACCATAGCAGGCCATTCGGTTTGGGCCTTCCGGATGTCTTATGCCGGTGAGCTGGGCTGGGAACTCCACATGCCCTTCGCTGCGGTGAAGGACGTCTATGATGCGCTTTGGGCCGCTGGTGAGCCGCATGGCATCGCGGATTACGGCAGCTTCGCGATGAACGTCATGCGCATGGAAAAGGGCTTCAAGGGGGCAGGGGAATTGACGAACGAGGTCACCCTTGCCGAGGCAGACGTGCTTCGGTTCGTCCGCAACGACAAGGAGTTTCTGGGCCGGGACAAGACCCTCGACAGGGATCTGCCCTGGGTCTGCGCCTATCTCTCCATCGAACCGGATGGTATTCGCGACGGACATGGTGGCGAAGCGGTCACAAAGGACGGCGTGGTTGTCGGGTCGACAGCTTCCGTGGCCTATGGTCATACCGTGGGGCAGATCCTTGCCTTTGCCTACCTCAAACCGCACGCGGCCGAGCCGGGAACGGCTCTTCAGGTCGTCATTCACGGGCAGCCCCGTCAGGCGAAGGTGTTGGGAGAGCCGGCCTACGATCCACAGAGCTTGTTGCCGCGGACAGATGCCGTGACGGAGCCGGCGGAATGAAACGCCCGAACACCGTTTCGGGCGTGTTCAACGGCCATGACGGTAGTTTTTTCTGCGCTCAGATGGTGATCCCATGAGTCAGCCAAGTTTCGAAGCTCTGCTGGAAGCGACGCGCGCAACGCACCTTGCCTCAGACGCGTTACGCGACTTCGTGCAGTGGCCCGATGATCTGGTGCCTCAAGCTGTCATTCGGCACCACATTCGCGCCGAGGACCTGTTGCTGGCGGATGTCGCGCTGGACTGCCCCGAGGAATACGCACCGCTGCGCGATGCGGTCCTTGCCGCCGCCCCGCATGCCCAGTGGCGCGAGACGTACAAGGGTACGCAGTTGAGCCAGGATTTCATCGAACGGTTCGGCTGTTACTGCCTGATCGGCGCAGGTGGCGCCTATGCCAGCAACAAGATCGGCGCCTATTTCGTCTACATGCCCTCCGATCTGGACTATCCCTTGCATCATCATCCTGCCGAGGAGGTCTATTTCATTCTGGCAGGCGAGGCGGAGTTCTGGGTCGAAGGGGATGGCGCAAAAGTCATGAGGCCCGGCGACCACGTGTTTCATGCATCGAATGTTCCGCACGCCACCCGCACGCTGTCCCGTCCGCTGCTGGCGCTGGTCCTGTGGCGGGGCGATCTCGGGACGAAACCGGTGTTGACCAGCGCAGAGCCGGGCGTGTGACTCCGATGGATACCTCATGCAAATCCGGCGACCCGATCTACAAGGGGTTAGAACCATGACCGTCTTGTCGACGCCTTCCTTGACGCGTGTCGCGCCGATGCGGATCAACCGATTGCGCGCATGGCATGTCCCGCTGACCAGCCACACGGCCTATTACATGGCCGAGGGCAAGACCTGTGACACGGTGGAAAGCGTCGTCATCGCACTTGATACGGATGGCGGCCTGACCGGTTGGGGCGAGGTCTGCCCGATCCCGCATTACCTGCCTGCCTATGCACGCGGTGTGACACCTGCGTTGCAGGAGATGGCGCCGATCATTCTGGGGGGCGATCCGATTGGCCCGGACGCCTTGATGGCGCAGGCCGATGCCTATCTCATGGGACATCCCTATGCAAAATCGGCCTTGGATATCGCCCTGTGGGACCTTACAGGCCAGGTAGCGGGATTGCCCCTGCATGCTCTTCTGGGTGGGCAGCGGCAGGCCGATCTTCCACTCTATCATTCGATCACTTGTGTCGAGCCGCACGAAATGGCGCGCATTGCGATCGACGCGCAGTCCCGCGGAATTAACCAGTTCCAGGCCAAGCTCGGCGCCTCGGGTGACTGGCAGACCGATGTCGAGCGGCTGATCAAGGTTCGCGAGGCGGTCGGACCCGGCCCGCTGGTCTATGGCGACTGGAACTGCGGGGCGACGTCACTTGATGCCACGCGCGTCGGGCGCGCGGTGGCGCATCTCGACGTGATGCTGGAGCAACCCTGCGCGACCCTTGATGACTGCGCCCGTGTACGCCAGGCCACGGGCCTGCCGATGAAGCTGGATGAACTGGCACATGACACCGACAGCCTGCTGCGGGCACATCGGCTGGGCATCATGGATGCGGTTGCTCTGAAGCTGTCGAAATTCGGCGGCCTTTCGGCAACCCGGCGTGCGCGGGACTTATGTCAGCATCTCGGCGCCCGGATGTGTATCGAATGTACCTGGGGTTCGGATATCGTCACGGCTGCTGCTTTGCACCTGGGCGCTTCGACGAATCCCAACCGCCTTCAGAATGTTTGCGACCTGTCCGGGTATGTCAGCCCGCGCCTCGCCCCGACGGCCCCGGAGCGCAGCGAAGGAAGGATCGCGCCGCCGCAAGGCCCCGGCCTCGGCATAACAGTGGACGCCGCCCAATTGGGCCAGCCTGACCTGATACTGGATTGATCCCATGAACCGACTGCATTCCCAATCCGAATGGATTTCCCGCGCCCGCGAAGTCTTGCCTGCCGCTGGCTTTGGCAATTTCGATGCGTCCATCGTCATCGCCCGGGGTGAGGGCAGCCGCGTGTGGGACGAGGACGGAAACGAGTACGTCGATTACCTGATCGGATCGGGGCCCATGCTTCTTGGTCACGGCCACCCCGAGGTGATGGAGGCCGTGTTGGAGCAACTTCCAAAGGGCATGACCTTTTTTGCCAACAACGCGCGTGGCATCGAACTGGCCGAGGCCATTGTTGACGCTGTTCCGTGCTGCGAGCAGGTGCGCTTCGTCACCTCGGGGAGCGAGGCGGACATGTATGCGATCCGCCTGGCCCGGGCCTTTACCGGCAAGTCCAGGATCCTCAAGTTCGAAGGCGGCTATCACGGGATGAGCGCCGAGGCCCAGATGTCTCTGGCCCCAATGAAACAGGTCAACTTTCCGACGGCCGTTCCAGACAGCGCCGGTATCCCACAAGGTGTCGCGGACGAAATGCTGATCGCCCCGTTCAACGACCTCGACGCCGTGGCTGGATTGTTGAACGAACATAGCGACATCGCCGCCATCATCGTCGAGCCGTTGCAGCGGATCATACCGGCCAAACCCGGCTTTCTTCAGGGCCTGCGCGATCTCTGCACCAAGCACGGCGTTCTGTTGATTTTCGACGAGATCGTCACCGGCTTCCGGCTCGCCTATGGCGGGGCGCAGGAACGTTATGGCGTAACGCCGGACATCTGCACGCTTGGCAAGATCATCGGCGGCGGGTTCCCCCTGGCTGCGCTTGGTGCGTCGGCTGAGATCATGGCGCATTTCGACAAGGCGACCGTCGGTGCCGAGAAATGGCTGATGCAACTGGGCACACTGTCGGGCAATCCGGTCGCCTCGGCAGCGGGCCTCAAGACAATGGAGATCCTGCGTCGTCCAGGCCAGTACGAGCGTTTGCGGCAGCTGGGGCAGACCCTGATGGATATGCAGACCGAGGCTCTTAACGCCGTTGGCGTCTCCCACCGAATCTGTGGTGATCCAACCCTGTTCGATATCTACTTTACCGATGCCGACCCCATTGACTACCGCAGCGCCCGTCACCGCGATCCGGCCGTCAACGAGGCATGGAACGCGACCTTGCGGCGCAACGGTGTCTTCAAGTCGCCGGGCAAGCTCTACCCGTCGCTAGCGCTGGATGAAGAGGATCTCGACCTGACGCGCCGCGCGATCGAGCAGGCATCGCAGGTAATCGCCACAGCTTGATCAAATGGCTGGGTTGCCGGGCCGGCCCAGGGGCCGTTCGGCTCAAAGGGTCACGATGTGATTGTCCCACGCGCATTCCATGCGGTTGACGGGGCCGACCACCGAACCTTGCACCGTCAACAGCCCTCCCAACCCATCGCTGGCCAGGTAGCCATCGTCACGTGTCGCAAGGCCGCAGATGTCGGTTCGTGAAACGAACCCGAGGAATCTCCCGCCAGTATCGAAGCGGTGCAAGCGGCCTCCGCGCGGCGAGGTGATGGCAATCTCCGTGCCGTCGCCCGAAAACGCGATGCTGCCGGCATAGCCCTGCATCGCGATCTCGTCGGCAAGCGGTGCCTCGGCCAAAACCGGTGCCATACCCGTTCGGTGCAGTCCCAAAAGCGGGGGCGCGGCCCCGGCTTCCCCCTGCCACTGCATCGCAAACCCGACCAGCCCATCGCTGCGTACTGCGAGGTGCCGGATCGAATTGCGGTGCAAATCCCGGTCGAGGATAATTGTTTCTAACACCTCGCCAGCCAATGACATGTAGGTAAGGTTCGGCTGCATGGTTTCGACGTTCAGCTTGCGACGGTCACGCGGATCGGTCGCGATGCCTCCATTGGCCACTATCAGCGTTTCTCCGTCAGGCATGAGCCGCAAGTCATGGGGGCCGATCCCGCCCGTCGCAACCTCGCCAAGCCGCGCATACCCGCGCGACGCGTCCCACATCCCGATGCGGCCTTCGCTGGTTTGGGCGACCTGCTCGCTCGTGAACAGGATCCTGCCATTCGACGAAAAAACCCCATGCCCATTGAGATGAATACCCTTGGGTGGCGTCAGACGATGCAGCACCCCGCCGCTGGTACAATCCAGCACAAGCGCGAACAGTCCCGGTCGACGGGCAAACGCGACAGCTTCGGCCAGATGTGGATGGCCCGCACCTGCGTGGCCGCGTCCTGGCAGCGGGATGCGAAAACTGGCCCGGCCCGCGTCGTCCAGACCATAGAGTGCAAACGTCCCATCCGGATCGCGCGCGGCTGCAAGGAAGGACGGGCTTCCGACAGCGGCCCACCCCAACCGTGGGGCAGCCCCGGCAGCGATGAGAGACGCGATGAAATGGCGACGTGTCGTCATGGCCTCAATCACCGTCCTGCGCGTTGAAGCCGGGCGCTATCCCCAAGCTTGCGCCGATCTCGCTTTCGATTGCACGGCGCAGGTCCTCAACGGCAAGTGCCAGCGCTTCGACCCGCAGCCGCGCCTGCGGATCGGTGATGTCTTGAAACGCCGCATCCGACACCCGCTCTGCTGTATCGTGGACACGTTGCAAAGCTGCGTTCGCCTCGGGAAGATCCCGTTCGGCCAAGGCGCTTGCCAGTGCGTGCGCGGCTTCGCTCGCCATGACAGCGTTTCGCAGGCTGCGGCCCGATCGCCGTGCCTCTGCCCGGGCTGGCCGGGGGCGGTCGAATGTTCCCAGCGGACGGGCAAGGCGTTGATCCGTGGTAAATTCGAGCGAGGACAGGATCTGCGTATAGATTGCCCGCAAAGCCTCGTCTTCGTCCAAGAAAGTAGCGTTGCCTTCTTCTCCCGCGCTGCGCAGGGTTTCGGCGAAGTCTCCAAGCCATGCCTCGCTTAACCCCGCGGCCTGCAGAGCCATGTCGGAAGCGATCGCACGTGTGAGGGCGCAGCTGTAACTGTCGGCCTCGTAGGTTGAGAATTCGGGATCGTAGAGCATCATCTCGAGCGCATAGAGCCCGCGCGCGGCTATCGACACCTCCGCATATGCATCTGCGCTTTCCACGACGAGGTCGGCATCGGCGATCAGCCGGGACAGTGTCCGCCCGGTGAAACCGCGCGCGTCGGGCCAAAAGGCGATGGACAGGGCGCCGGTCTCGGATGGCCCCAAGCGCAGGTCCCCCACGGGAATCCATGCGTCAAAGGCGTCGTGAAATGCGGGCTGAAGGGCGCTGGGCCGGCAGTCTCGATCAGCCGCATCCGCCAGCGCCTGCGTTTTCACGGAAAACTCGGACAGGGATGGAAGGATGTGATCGTCCAGAACTTCGTTCACGCCTGCCACGGCAGGGCAGGCAATGCCCAGCGAAAGCGCGATGACAGGTAGCAGTCTCATAAACTCTCCAGGAAACGGATCAGCGCCTTGCGGTCATCCGGGTGCATCGCGACAACTTTCGCCTTTGCCGTTTCGGCTTCGCCCCCGTGCCACAATACGGCTTCGAGCAATGACCGCGCCCGCCCGTCATGAAGGAACTGCGTATGGCCCGAAACGGTCTCGGTAAGTCCAATCCCCCAGAGAGGCGCAGTCCGCCATTCCCGTCCATCCGCGCGGCCTTCGGGCCGGTGATCGGCCAGCCCGGACCCCATGTCATGCAGCAGCATGTCCGTGTAAGGCCATATCAACTGAAAGCTTGCCGGGTTTTCCCCGTCCAGCCGGTGGGTAACATAGTTTGGCCTGTGGCAGCTGGCGCATCCCGTGTCAAAGAACACCTCGCGCCCACGCAGCACCTGCGGGTCGTCCACATCGCGCCGCGCCGGTACCCCAAGCGTGCGGCTGTAGAACGTCACAAGGTCAAGGCCCGCCTGATCGATTTCCAGACCATCCTGTTCCGGGTCGCCGCCATGCAACGCGGCGGCGCAATCGGTTTGCGCGTCGGTACATTCGCCCGATCCTGCCCGGTGGATCGGGTTCGAGATTCCGATATCGCCGGCAAACGCGCTTGCCGTCTGTTCCAGTATGGATGGGTTGCCCGCCTTGTGGCCAAACCGCCCAAGCACCGGGCGATCGTGCACCTCGGACCAGACGACCTGCGCGCGGCCGGAAATCCCGTCGCCATTCGCGTCTTCGGGGTCCGCCCATTCAAGGATGTCTTGCGTCGGAACCGCCTCGAGCAGTCCCATCCCGATCATCTGTGGCGCGACCCTTGGGCTCAGCATCGCCTCTGCGTGCAGCGGGCCGTATCCAAGCTCCGTCGCTGAATAGAGTGGTTGCCGCAAACGCGCGACCTCGCCACCGGACAGCGGAACTTCGATTTCTTCGTACTGGACCTGCAGCCGATATTCCGGCGTGTGGCCCGGCAGACTGAAATCCTGCAACTGGGTGCCATACACCGGGTCCGGCGCGGTCGGGTGCGTGCCGGCAATGTATCGTTCGACTTCGGCCATGTCCGGGGCACGTACCGAGATGCGCAGGAACGTGGATACAGCGGTATCCTCTGGACCCTCGGGTGGGTGGCCGCGCCCATCCTTCAGGTGGCAGCGTTGACAGGACCTTGCGTTGAACAAGGGGCCAAGCCCGTCCGAGGCAAGGGTCGAGGCAGGTGCCGAGACCCAGATGCGCTTGAACATCCCGTTGCCGACACGAAAATCGAGCTCCTGCTCGAAACTCAGATTGGCGGCTGGCTGGGAAAAGGCATCGGCCGTCTGCCGAAGGCGGACCGTCTGCGCCCCGGCGGAGTTTTCCTCGAAGGCCCAAGGTTCCGAAAAATCCTGCGGCATGGACGTCACGGCCGAGACCCGTTCGCGCTCTTCGGCCGTGCGCGAGATGACGTCCAGGTGCACATCCTCCAGCCCGGACCAATCGTCCGCAAGCGCAGTGGTCGGCAAGACAGGAGTCGTAACGGCCACCAAGGTGGCCGCGAAAAGCCGGCTACTCGGCTTCATCCATTCGCGATGCATTGAGATGGGCATAATTCTCCGCGCCGATGCGCTCGTGCAGGTCTAGCTGGGTTTCGAGGAAGTCGATATGGCCTTCTTCATCGGCAAGAAGTTCCTCGAACAACTCCTTGGTCACCCAGTCTCCGACGGACGCGCAATACTCCCGCGCTTCCTTGTAGAGCGCGCGCGCCTCGTGCTCGGCTGCCAGGTCGCATTCCAGCGTTTCCTTTGGGTTCTGACCGGTGCGGATCGGGTCCAGCTTCTGCAGGTTGGGATGACCTTCGAGGAACAGGATACGCGCGATCAGCTTGTCGGCGTGGTTCATCTCCTCGATCGATTCCTCGCGACTTTTCTTGGCCATGTGGCCAAGGCCCCAGTCTTCCTGCATGCGGTAATGCAGCCAGTACTGGCTGACCGCCGTCAGTTCACTTCGCAGCGCGCGGTTGAGATACTCGATGACTTTCTCGTCGCCCTTCATGGTTCAGATCCTCTTCCTGTGTTGCTTCACGGCGCAGACCGCGAAGGTGCATGGGAACTTCAAGGTTGTCGTTTTTCCGCATCGTGTCCACGAACAACGCAACACATCCCCCGCAATCGGCGGCTTTGCCGAGCGCGCGATACACCTTTCTGGGCGTGATGATCGTCTCGGGGTCCGAGGCGCGCATCCAGTCGATAGCGGCGTTGATGTCGTGATCGGTGATGCTGGTGCAGTGACAGATGATCATTGTCGGGCCCTGTTGTGTTGTCGGGGCGGTCGGCCCCGGCCTGTAAACTCACTGAAAGACGGCTGTCGGATCGTCGAGGCTGTCCGAGCCTTCGAACTCGATAGTGTCGAGCTCCAACTCGGCCACGATGCGTTCGATAGATCGTGTTTGCGTAATCAGCGCATCGACACCGCCCATGACCAGTTGCTCACCCGCGTCGTTTCCGCGTTCGAGCATCTGGTCGTAATGAAATCCGGCCTCGGCCGCCGTCTTGATCCGGCCTAGCGCCTTCATCGTCTCCGACAGGCGAGTCTGCATCTCGGCGTCGAGGTCGGGGTTCTTCGCGGCAACGAGATCCGAGATGGAGGCGCCGGAAACAAGCGTTCCGTCTGTGCGGACATACTCACCCAGATATACGTTCTGGATGCCCAACCCGTCGTAGTAATGGCTGTTATGCGTGTTGTCCGAGAAGCAGTCATGCTCTTCTTCGGGGTCGTTCAGCATAAGGCCCAACCGCATCCGCTCGCCCGCCTGCTCCCCGTAAGAAAGCGAGCCCATGCCGGTCAGGATCGCCGACAGCCCCGCCGCCTCGTCCTGCATCAGTGCCGCGCGCGCATCGCCTTCTTCGGTCCACTGGGCCGCCATCCATTCAAGGTCAGACACCAGAAGGTCGGTCGCCGCGGACAGGTATTCCGCGCGCCGGTCGCAATTGCCGCCAGTGCAGGCATCGGCCTGCGCGTAGTCGGTCCAGGGGCGGTTGCCTGCACCGTCCCCATGCCCGTTCAGGTCCTGCCCCCAAAGAAGGAACTCGATCGCGTGATATCCGGTCGCGACATTTGCCTCGATCCCGTCGACCTCGTGCAACGTGTCCTGCAAGAAGGCCGGGGTGATGTCCGCCGCGTCGATCTCTTTCCCAGACAGCGTGAAGGAGGTGTTCGCGATCACGTTCAGGGCGGCCAGCTGGTTTTCGTCCGACGGACCACCATAGGCCCCGTCGACATAATCGATCAGACCTTCGTCCAGCGGCCAGGCATTCACCTTGCCTTCCCAATCATCCACGATCGGGTTGCCGAAGCGAAAGACCTCGGTCTGCTGATAAGGCACCCGTGCAGCCAGCCACGCGTCACGCGCAGTTTGCAAGGCTTCGGGCGACGGGCTGTCAATCAGCGTGGCGACCGCATCTTGCAGGGTCCTGACGGCCGTCAGGCTGTCCTCGTACTTCGCCTGCGCGATATCAGCATAGGTATCCAGAACTTCGCCTGCCGATTGCGCCTGCGCGCCCACGGCCAGACCCGCTGTCAGTGCTGTGGTTGTCAATAATGTCCGGATCATCTCGGGGTCCTTCTGTGCGCTTCGCTTTTTGAATCCAACCACTGATGCCAGGGCCGCCAGACCTCGAAATGATCAAGCAAGGGTTCGACCGGCATGTCCCGACACTCTGCACTGTCGCAAGCCGTCTGCATCAATTCGCAGCGGCAAGGCAGGCAAAAACCATCGGCTTGGCGGTACATCTGTGAGTGGTCCCTGGATTCGGGGTGGCAATAACCCGACTTATTTTGTCGGCCTTACGGCGAACCTGACTGATTCACTCAGTAAATGCAATGCCGATCCTGAAAGAGAGTTTGTCGCACCCGTCTGGCAGGTTGCTCCAGTGCCGACCGAACCCGCGAACCGCCGGTATTCGGTTCTTTCGCGCTGCTGCCCATTTGCCCTCTGGACGTGAGGCACTGGGGCTGCGAATACTGTCCACGATGGTGTCCGGCTCTGACAGGGCCGGCTGAAAAGGGAACGCGGTGCAAGACCGCGACTGCCCCCGCAACTGTAAGCGGCGAGCAACCCCGGCGAACACCACTGGGCCACTGGTCCGGGAAGGTTCGGGGGCGCTTTGACCCGCAAGTCAGGAGACCTGCCATCCCGGACACGCGTCGCGTGTTGCGGTCAACTCAACCCGGGCGGGGTGCCCCGGATGCGGAGAGGAACGACCGATGGACCGCCAAGGCCCTGACACATCGCCGCTGACCATCCCCCGCCGATCTGCGCGGAGGGCGCGATGCTACTGGAACGAACAATCTCACAACTCGACATAGGCCCAGTCCCGCCGAACGTGGCGCAACAGATGGGGCAGCTGGGTTACATGCAATGGATTGCCGCCCTGCCGGGAGGGATGGACTACCGCGAAGCCGCGCGCCGCGCATTGGCAACGGCGCAACCATTCGCGGGCCACTCGCCCGCTGTTGCCGCGTTCTGCGCGCTTGTTCAGGCATCGCTCGATTCGCCCCTGACGCCTCTGCCGATGCGGATGCCGCCGCGTGTACGCCGGGGCGGTCGTCGCGCGTGTCTCGCGGCGCGGGCGATTCCTTGATGACGAAAACAGGGTGACACCCGCATGAGGACATTTCCGCCTGAACGGATCGTTTGCCTGACCGAGGAAACCGTCGAAACCCTCTACCTGCTGGGAGAGGAGGACCGTATCGTCGGGGTTTCTGGCTATGCCGTGCGCCCCAAGCGGGTTCGCAAGGAAAAGCCGCGCGTTTCAGCCTTTACCTCCGCCGACATTCCCAAGGTCCTGGCTCTCGAACCGGACCTCGTGCTGACATTCTCCGACCTTCAAGCCGACATCGCCGCCGACCTGATCCGCGCAGGCGTCACCGTCATGGGGTTCAACCAGCGTGACGTGGCTGGGATTCTCGCGATGATCCGGCATGTCGGGACCATCGTCGGTCGGGCCGATCGTGCGGAACAGCTTGTTGTGGGCTACATCTCGAAACTGGCCGATCTGTCGGCCTCGACAAAGGGCAAACCCCGCCCACGTGTCTATTTCGAGGAATGGGATGACCCCATGATTTCGGGCATCCACTGGGTGTCGGAACTGATCGGCACCGCGGGCGGGGACGACGTTTTCCCGCAACTGGCGTCCGAGCCGGCCGCCAGGGATCGTATCGTCACCTCCGACCGGGTCGTTGCGGCAAGGCCGGACGTGATCATTGCCTCATGGTGCGGCAAGAAGGTGCGGCCGGAGAAGATCGCCGCGCGGCCTGGCTGGGATCAAATCCCGGCGGTCCGCGACGGGCGGATCGTCGAAATCAAGTCGCCGCTTATCCTGCAACCCGGTCCTGCGGCGTTGACCGACGGGCTCGACGCGATCGTTGCAGCCCTGCACGGCTGATCGTGTTCGGGATCCCGCCAGCCTTTGGTCAGTGCATGGATTTCCGCGTTCTGCCGAGGCTTACGAGGTTGAGCGCGGCAAAGACAAGTGCCGCGACACAGACGATGGACGGCCCCGCAGGCGTGTCGAAAACATAGGCCCCCTGTAGCCCGGCAACCGCGGAAAAGGCGCCTATTCCCCCCGCGATAAGCGCCATGCCTTCGGGGGTGCGCGCAAGGCTGCGCGCCGAGGCGGCAGGTATGATGAGCATCGCCGCGATCAGCAGGACGCCGACCACCTTGATCGCCACCGCAACCGTGATCGCCAGCGATAGCGTCAGGATCAGTTGTTCGCGCTTGGGGTCCAGCCCGCTGGCATAGGCAAGCTCTTCGTTCAGGGTCGAGGTCAAAAGCGCCGACCACCGCCACGTGATAAGCGCGATGACCATCGCCACGCCGCCCCAGATCACCACAAGGTCAGAGCGGGAAACCGCCAGGATATCCCCGAACAGATAAGCCATCAGGTCGATGCGGATTCCCGAAAGGAAAGAGACGGCTACCAGCCCGAAGGCCAATGCAGAATGGGCGAGAACACCCAAAAGCGTGTCCATCGCGTATCCGCGACCCGTCAGAAAGGTGACGACAAGCGCCATCAACAACGCCACCGCCATCGCGCCCGGAAACACCGAGATCTGTAGCGCAAGCGACAGTGCCACGCCGAGGATCGCGGCATGCGCGGTGGCGTCCCCGAAATAGGCCATCCGCCGCCACACCACGAAGCATCCCAGCGGCGCGGCGGCAAGCGCCACGCCGATCCCTGCCAGCGTGGCGCGTGTCATGAAATCGTCGAGCATTATTCGGCCGCCTCGTGGCTATGCGCGTGATCGTGGTTGTGATCGTGCCGGTACAGCGCCAGCGCGCCCCCGGTGCCCGTCCCGAACAGCGCCCGGTACTCGGGCGCCGAGGCCACGACCGCCGGTGTCCCCTCGCAGCAGACGTGACCATTGAGGCATATCACCCTGTCCGAGGCGCTCATGACCACGTGCAATTCATGGCTGATCATCAGCACGGCGCAGCCGGTTTCGCGGCGCACCTCTTCGATCTGCCGGTAGAACGCCGCCGAACCCGGCTGGTCCAGGCCCTGTGTCGCCTCGTCCAGAAGCAGGACATCCGGGCGGGTGATAAGCGCCCGTGCCAGCATCACGCGCTGCAACTGCCCCCCCGACAGGCGCGACATCTGCCGTTTCAGCAGGTCGGGCACGCCTGCCGTGGCAAGCGCCGCCCGGCTGTCCTCTCGTGACACCTTTCCGGTCAATCGCATGAAGCGCTCCACCGTGATGGGCAGTGTCTGGTCGATATGCAGCTTTTGCGGGACATAGCCGATCCTGAGGCCAGGCTTGAGCCGTACCGCGCCGCGGGTCGGTTCGGCGGCACCAATGATCGCGCGCAACAGGCTCGTCTTGCCCGACCCGTTCGGGCCGACGATGGTGACGATCTCGCCGGGTTCGATCCGCAAATCGACATTGCGCAAGACCGTGTTCGCGCCATAGGCGACGCTCAGGTTTTCGACGGCGATCAGGCTCATGAGTTGGCCTTGTCGCTGCAGGCCGGGCAGACGCCCTCCGCCTCGACCACGGTTTTTTCGATCTGGAAACCGGCGGCCCGGGCCGCGGCCCCAAGCGTTCCGCGGGCAGGCGCCGACCGCGCCTCGGCCACGTTGTCGCACAGGCGGCAGATCATGAAGGCCGGCGAATGATGTTCGCCCGGATGGGCGCAGGCCACAAAGGCGTTCAGCCGCTCGATCTTGTGTACGAAGCCGTTCTCGACCAGGAAATCGAGCGCGCGATAGGCCACTGGCGGCTGCGAGCCGAAACCCGCTTCGCGCAAAAGGTCGAGAATCGCATAGGCGCCAAGCGCGCGATGATCCTGCAGCAGCAACTCCAGTACCTTGCGCCGCACCGGCGTCATGCGCAGCCCCTCGGCGGCACAGCGTGTCTCGGCTGCGGCCAACGCCTGCGCGACGCAAGCGGCGTGATCATGCTTTTCAAAGCCGGTCGGGGCAATCGGGTCGGCGGACATGCGCTTCGCCTCACTTGTCATGTTATTTTGTATCAGTTATGCCGGGTGAAATGTTATATAATCACAGGTGACTCCCATGTCCAGCAAGCTCATTCCTCTCTCAGTTTCGGCCGCGCTGATGGGCGGCACGGCCCTTGCCGACGCGCCCAGTGTGGCCGTTGACATCGCTCCTGTCCACTCGTTGGTGGCCCGGGTCATGCAGGGTGTTGGCACGCCGAACCTGATCGTGCAACCGGGTGCCTCTCCGCACGAGTACAGCCTGCGACCTTCCGAGGCCGCCGCCTTGCAGGATGCCGATCTCGTGTTCTGGATGGGCGACGACCTTACACCGTGGATGGCCGATGCGGTTGAAACCCTTGCATCCGGTGCCGCGGTGACCAGCCTGCTTGAGGCCGATGGAACGACACTGCTCGATTTCCGCGAAAGTGCCCTCTTCGAAGCGCATGATCACGGCGCGCACGACGATGATCACGACGATCACGCCGAAGACGAAAAACATGACGATCACGATCATGCCGAGGCGGATGGCCATGATGACCACGAGCACGAGGAACACGCCGAGGCGGATGGCCACGACCACGACGACCACGACGATCACGACCATGAGGAGCATGCCGACCACCATGGACATGACCATGGCGAGCATGACCCGCATGCATGGTTGTCGCTTGAAAATGCCGGCACCTGGATGAATGTCATCGCTGCGCAGCTTTCGGCGGCTGACCCGGACAATGCGGGTGCATATTACGCCAACGCGACCGCCGCCCGCGAGGAGTTCGCGGCCCTTGCCGAAGAGATCAAGGCGACCCTCGACCCGGTTCGCGGCGGCTCGTTCATCGTGTTTCACGACGCTTACCAGTATTTCGAGAGCAATTTCGATTTCCCCGCGTCCGGAGCAATCTCGCTCAGCGATGCATCCGATCCCAGCCCGGCGCGTATCGCCGAAATCCAGGGCCGCATCCGCGAGGAAGGTATCGATTGTGTGCTTGCCGAACCGCAATTCAATCCCGGCCTGATCGAAACCGTCCTCGAAGGTACCGATGCCTCCACAGGCGTCATCGACCCGCTCGGGGCCGAGCTTGAGGTCGGTCCGGCGCTCTATCCGCAACTGCTGCGGAACATGGCAAAGACGCTGGCGGACTGCCTGTAACGCCATGTGATGACCGGTCGGCGCGCAAGCGTCGGCCGGTCCCTCCAACCTGTCCGTTTGGTGCGCATCAGCGCCAAACTCGGCCGTCAAAATGTAATGAAATCACATAACGTACATGTCTCTGTCTCACCACGCTACCTCACCAGCCCCTGACGCCGATCCGCGTATCCCGGTGACGCTGCTGACCGGATTCCTCGGCGCGGGCAAGACGACGCTGCTCAACCGCGTGCTGTCCGATGCCTCGGATGGAAAGGTGGCGGTGATCGTCAATGAATTCGGTGAGGCCGGGCTTGACCACGACCTGATCGAAACCTCCAGCGACGAGGTCGTCCTGATGCAACCGGGCTGTCTGTGCTGTTCGATCCGGGGGGACCTGTCCACCACATTTGTCGACCTGCTGTCCCGTCGACATGCCGGAACTCTGCAATTCGATCGTGTGGTCATCGAAACCACCGGAATGGCCGACCCGGCGCCTATCCTGCAAACCCTGCTCGTCGATCCGGTCATGGCGCGCAATACCCGGATGGATGGCGTCGTAACGGTTGTCGATGCGGTTAACGGCGACGCAACGCTCGACGCCCAGTTCGAAGCGGTGTCCCAGGTCGCGATGGCCGACCTGGTGCTGCTCAGCAAGTGCGATCTTGCCGCGCAGCCACAGGCAGACGCGCTCGAGGCTCGCCTGCGACGCCTGAACGAGACCGCCGAAATCGTCAGGCTCGAACAGGGCCGGATCGCTCCGAAACGGCTATGGGGTCTGAGCGGCCTGCGTCACTCTGCGACCAGGCAGGAGGCCATCGCATGGACCACGCCGATTTCCGCTCCTGATCCGCTGGCAAACCTGTCTGGCCTTGCCAAGGCCGAGCCGTCGACCCCCGTCCACCGGCACGATACGCGCATCACCTCTGTATCCGTCGTGCTGGATGACCCCCTCAAGGATGTCGCCTTCGATCTCTGGCTCGACACGCTGATCGCGTTGAAAGGTCCCGACATCCTGCGAGTCAAGGGCATCGTCTTTCTCGAAGGGATCGACACGCCCTTTGTCTTTCACGGTGTACAGCACCTCTTCGACCCACCCGTGCCGTTGACGACATGGACCGGCGACGACCGTCGGTCCCGTATCGTCGTGATCGGCCGCGACCTGACCCGGCCCGAATTGCAGCGCAGCTTCGACATTCTGCGTGCCACGCCGGCCCTCACCAAGCAAAAGGAACTTTCCCATGACTGATGCGCGTCTTCCCGTGACGGTCCTCTCCGGCTTTCTCGGTGCCGGAAAAACGACGCTCCTCAACCGTGTGTTGAACAACCGCGAGGGGCGGCGGGTCGCCGTGATCGTCAACGACATGTCCGAGGTGAACATCGACGCAGACCTCGTGCGCGCCGATACCGAGCTGTCCCGCACCGACGAAACCCTTGTCGAGATGTCGAACGGCTGCATCTGCTGCACGCTGCGCGACGACCTTCTGCAAGAGGTGCGCCGCCTGTCAGAAGACGGGCGGTTCGACTACCTGCTGATCGAATCGACCGGCATCTCTGAACCTCTGCCCGTTGGCGCAACTTTCGAATTCCGCGACGAGGCGGGTCAAAGCCTCGCGGATGTCGCGCGGCTCGATACGATGGTCACCGTCGTCGATGCGGTGAACCTGCTCAAGGACTACTCAAGCCACGATTTCCTGAGCGATCGCGGCGAAACGCTGGGTGAAGAGGACGATCGCACGCTGGTCAACCTGCTTGTCGAACAGATCGAATTTGCCGATGTCGTGATCCTGAACAAGGTCGCGGACGCCGAACCGCACCAGGTCGATGCCGCGCGCAAGATCATCCGCAGTCTGAACGCCGATGCCCGCATCATCGAGACGACGCATTCCGATGTCGATGCGGATGCGATCCTCGATACCGGCCTCTTCGATTTCGAAAAGGCCCATGAACATCCCATGTGGGCCAAGGAGCTTTACGGTTTTGCCGACCATGTTCCGGAAACCGAGGAATACGGCGTCACAAGCTTTGTCTACCGCGCTCGTCGCCCCTTTGTGCCTGAAAAGATCATGGCGGTTCTGAACGGCGACATGCCCGGCGTGATCCGGGCCAAGGGGCATTTCTGGATCGCCACGCGGCCTGATTGGGTGGCCGAGTTCTCGATGGCGGGCGCCTTGTCCTCGGTCAAGCCGCTGGGCACGTGGTGGGCCTCGGTTCCGCAAGAGCGTTGGCCGGATCACGATAGTGCCCGTGACTACATGCAGGCGCATTGGCAGGAACCTTGGGGGGACCGCCGACAAGAGATCGTCTTCATCGGGTCCGGCATCGATTGGCCGGCGCTCAAGGCACGACTCGACTCGGCCCTGTTGCCCGAACTGGTTGCAGGCGGCCCCGAGAACCTTCCGGACCTGCCCGATCCGTTCCCGGCGTGGCGGCGTGCCGAGGCCGCGGCATGAGTACGGTGCGCGAGGTCGTCAGCGACGCCGCGGTCGGGGTGGGCGTCGCCGAAAAGCCCGAGGATCTGTCCGTGATCCACAAGCCGGGCTGCGCCGCAGCTATCTGGTGGCGCCAACCCCTGCCGGAGTTTCAGCACTGGATCGCGAAGCTGAAGCCAGAGCAGCTTCCCCGGGCCCGTATGATCCTGCGGCCCGACGGGGTGCGCGCCGCCGTTGCCGAGGTCTGCGAAGCAAGCGGAACGCCCCCATCGGTCGAGCGCCAGAGGTTCGTGGATGACGTTGCCGCGCTTGCCGACATCTTCGCAGGGCTGATGAAGGTCACCTGGCTGCGGTTGCGCCTCGATGTCGTCACCACCAACGCCTGCCGCAAGTTCCATATCGACGCGGTCACCGCGCGGCTTGTCTGCACCTATCGCGGAACGGGTACGCAATACGGAATCTCCACCGACGGCGACGATCCGAAACGGGTTTTCACGGTTCCCGCGGGTGCGCCGATCCTGTTGCGCGGGACCCTTTGGCCGGAAACCCCTAAATCGGGTCTGCTGCACCGCTCGCCACCGATCGAGGGAACGGGCGAAACTCGCCTTCTGCTCGTGCTCGACCCTGTCACGGATCCCGAGGACGAGATATGACGCGCAATCTCGGCGACACCACGCTCAAACGCCGTCGCAGGGCCGGTGATCCGATGCGCACTTTCGATGACCTGCCACCAGCTCTTCGGCGCTGGCTGGCAGAAGCATCGATGCCGTGGTCGCCCGCGTCCTGCCGCCGCATCTGGCAGCAGGCAAGGTCCCGCGGCGAACCGGTCGAGGCGATCCTCGCACGGCTCGACCGCGCTGAGGCACGAATGCTTGCCAGTGACGACCGCCACCTTTCGGGCAAAAGGTCGGAACGGCGCATGGCTCCAGGGCCGCGAAGGTCATGAAACCGGCGGATAGCTCATCGGCGGCTTCTTCGAGATGAGCCACTGATCGAAGCCAAGCCGCGACACGTCCCTCACGGGCGGTCGAAACGCGGTTACAACCGCGCCCTTCGGCACGACGTTAGCCACGTAACCACCCAAAAAACCGGGCCAATGCTCGTTCAGAGCCGTCGCAGTGCCCAGCGGCGCCACGCAATCAGTTGATACACAGGGCTAAGGTGGTGGGTGATGAGAGACTCGAACTCCCGACATCTTCGGTGTAAACGAAGCGCTCTACCAACTGAGCTAATCACCCGCTGCAAAGCCGTTTAGCGAAGCGCGCGGGCGGGTGCAAGCCCGGCTTTTCTCTGAATGCCGTCAGCGTCACTCGCGCCGGCCGGCACCGGCCATTTCGCAGTCACGATCTGTCGCAGCCGCTTGCGGCTTGTTGCGCCCTTGATCGGTTCGGGGGGATGCCCGACACTGGCCCGGCATCGGGATGTGTCGTTTGACTGGCGCGGCGGGGGAGGATCGCCATGGCTGGAGCGGAAAACCTCGAAACTGCGGAAAACCCGCTTCTTTCCGCCGTTGCGGGAACCTTCACGCGCAACGGTCCGGTACACTTCGCCTTCGTTCCCGCCGGTGAACCGGTCGACAAGGCCAATTACGGCGGCGGCGACGACCTGACCCGCGAATGGAGCGATGCCGAAAAGGCCGCCTTTCGCGCCGTCATGACACGATTCATGGAGGTCAGCGCACTCGAACTGGTCGAAACGGTCGATCATCGCGAGGCTGACATACAGGCGCAGATCGTGGACAACGTGCCGGGTGGCTGGGCAGGTTATGCGGGAATCGATTCCACCTTTGTCGTCAGCAATACGTCTGAAACGCTCCTGACGCATGAATTCGGGCACTCGGTCGGGCTGGGGCACCCTTTCGACACAGGCTTTGGCACCACGATTCTGCCGGGTGTCAGCGCACCCGGCGATCCGGGCGATTTCGGCTTCAATGCCAAGCTCTACACGGTCGAATCCTACCAGTACGGCGCCCTGCCGGAATATCCCGGCGTGGACGTGATTACGCCGACCGGTCTGATGGCCCTCGACATCGCCGCGCTTCAGGTGCTCTACGGCGCGAACGAGGGGCACCGTACGGGCGACGACAGATATGGCATCACGGACGGGTTTCGTACCATCTGGGATGCGGGCGGAACCGATGCCATCGACTTTTCGCCGCTTCTTACCGATGCCGTCATAGATCTGCGCGCCGCCTCGTTGCTGGTCGAACCCGGCGGTCTGGGGCGGCCCAGCCTGATCGACAGGTCAGAGCTTGCGCGCGATGTCGGCGGCTACATGATCGCTTATGGTGTGGTGATCGAAAACGCGCTGGGCGGATCGGGGGACGACCTGCTTACCGGCAACGGCCATGGCAACCGGCTGGACGGCGCGGCAGGAGACGATACGCTTACGGGCGGGCGGGGCGACGACCACCTCATCGGCGGTCCGAACGCCATCGCGACCGTTCCGTTGGCCCTGCTCAACGACCAGTATGCCAGCGACCGCGCGCTTGATGCCGATGCGGTGCCCATGCCCGACTCGGCAACCTTCGACATGGTCTTGCGGCTCGATCCGGGCGGTCCCGACTTCTATCGCGTGTTGTCCTACAAACCGTTGGGAACCGACGATTTCCATTTCGACGTGCAGTATTCCGGGGGAACGGACGGCCACCTGTCTGTGATCTACAAGACCGAGACCGGCAATTCGCAACCCTTGTCCATCGGGATCCGCGAGGAAGAGATCCTCGACGGGAAAGAGCATCGCCTGACCATCACCCGCGATTCCGATACCGGCATGGTGAAGGCCTATCTTGACGGGATCTACCAGCACGAGCGCGAAATCGACCCGGGCGCGGCCTTTACCCCCGGAGGCACGCTCGTCTTCGGGCAAAGCCAGGGCGTCTGGGTGCCCCCCGACTCGCCGCGGGCCGCGCTCTGGGGGGGCGTGGGCGAGATGGCGATCTATGACCGGGCGCTCGACGCGGGCGAGATCGCGGCGGGTACGATGCTGAACCTTGCCGACCCGAACGATCCGCGCCTCGTGGCCCATTGGCGGCCCGATCCCGACAGCGGCACCATCGCAACCCTAGCCGGGCAGGTCTCGCTCGAACCGCGCAATGTCGACCGGATCGAGGATTCGGCCATCGCCACCGATAATGACCGGCTGGCGGGCGGCGCGGGCGACGACACGCTGATCGGGGGGGGAGGGCACGACACCGCCGTGATCGCCGTGGCCTCGAACGATTTCGTCGCGGTCCTCGCGCAGGGCGGGGTGCGCGTCGTGTCCGAGGACGGGGCCGATTTCCTTGCCGAGGATATCGAAAGCGTCGCGTTCACGGACATGACGCTTGATCTCGCCGATGTCCTCTCAAACGCCGTGGACGAGCGCGTGATCGGCGGAACGGCGGGGCCGGACAGCCTGCAAGGCAGCACCGAGGATGAGCGCATCCTCGGGTTCTCCGGCGACGACCGGCTGCGTCCAGGTGGCGGCAATGACACGCTGGATGGCGGGCCAGGCCGCGACCACGCCGATTTCTCGGGCCGCGCGCCATCGGACCAGGCAACGCAGGGCGGAGCATTTCTCACCGCAGATCTCGGCTTGGGCACGGCACAGGAACAGGCCGGCCAACGGCTCAGCCTCGTTTCCATCGAGGATCTGACAGGAACCGTTCTGGACGATCGTCTGACCGGCGATGCGACGGAAAATGTGCTCATGGGCCTCGACGGCGCCGACCGCCTGACGGGCTTTCAGGGGAACGACCGGATCGACGGCGGGATCGGGGCCGATACGCTGAATGGCGGCGACGGGCACGACCTGCTGACCGGCGGCCCGGACGGGCATGAGGCGGATCAGCACGATGTCATCTATGCGGGCGACGGCGATGATCGTGCCGAAGGCGGCGGCGGAAACGATCAGCTCTTTGGTCAATCGGGCGACGACACGCTGTCCGGCGGGTTCGGCGCGGACGAGCTGCACGGGCAGGAGGGCAATGACGTCGTGACCGGCGGCGCGCTCTCGGACCTCGTCTTTGGGGGTGACGGCGGTGATTTCGTCAATGGCGGCTTCGGCCATGACCGGATCAATGGCGGGGACGGGGCCGACAGGTTCTTTCATCTCGGTGTCTTCGATCACGGCGCCGACTGGGTACAGGATTACGACAGTGCCGAAGGCGACGTGCTCATCTTCGGTCAGGTGGCGACGGCCGAAGATTTCCAGATCAATTATGCCCATACCGCCACGCCGGACGGCGACCGGTCGGGCGATGACGACGTGGCCGAGGGGTTTGTGATCTACCGGCCCACCGAACAGGTGATCTGGGCGCTGGTCGATGGCGCGGGGCAGGATGCGGTCATCCTGCACGTGGGATCGGACAGTTTCGACCTGATGGCATGAACCGCCCCGCTGCTCAGCGCCACATTACCAGCCCCGCGCCAAGGGCCACCAGCCCAAGCCCCGCGAGATTGGCGGCCGACAAATCGCGCGGCACCATGCCGAATGCGCCCCAGTGGTCATAGGCTGCGCCCGCCGCCAATTGGCCCACGATCACGAAGACCATGTATCTGGACACGCCCAGCCTTGGCACCGCGGCGATCGAGACCAACACGACATAGACACCGATCAGCCCCCCGGCCCATGCCCAAGCCGGAACCGAGGCAATCGCCGTTCGACGGGGCAGGGGGCCTCCGGTCGCGACAAGGACAAACGCCAGTGCCGCGGCCCCCAGGCCAAAGGCCAGCATCGCCGTCTGCACGGGTCCAAGCAGCCCCGCCATCCGGGCATAGATCGGTCCTTGCGCTGCGATCAGGGCACCGCCAAGTACGATCGCACCGGTCAGAAGCCAGATCACTCCAGCACCTTGTACATGTAGGTGGTCGGCTCATAGACCTCGGCAAAGGGGTTCCGACAATATCCGGGGATTTCGCCCGCAACCACGTAACCAAGTCCCAGGTACAACAGGCGCGACGGGTCCGAGCTGCGCGTGTCCAGCACCAGCAAGCGACGGCCAAGCGCCTTGGCGCGTTCCTCCAGCGCTTCCATCAAGGCCCGCCCCAGCCCCTGCCGACGGGCCTGCGGATGCACGAGCAGCTTCATGACATCTGCGCGATGCGGCTGGTTCGGCATCGCCGCTGCCGACAGTTGCACCGTGCCGCGCACCACGCCTTCAACTTCGGCCACGAACAACTCGCGCTGCCCATCTTCCAGCGTGGGCATCACACCGCGCCACCAGGCCTCTGCCTGTTCGGTCGCGAAGGGCAGGATGAACCCCACGCTGGCCCCATCATGCACGCAGGCATGCAGGATTTCGGCCAGCGCATGCAGGTCGCGCGGCTCGCCACGGCGAATCACAGCAGCACCAGCAGGTAGCGCGCGCCCGCTTCACCGGCCTCGAACCGGTTTGGGCCCGACAGGTGATAGCGCAGGCAATCGCCCGGCCCCAAATCGTGGGAGCGGTCCTCGAAGCTCAGGCGCAACGCGCCTTCGAGCAGGACAAGGTGGTGTTCCTGACCCGGACGCGGCGGCGCGTCATAGGTGATGACCGCCCCTGCGGGCAGGCGCCCTTCCATCACCTCGGCCGCCAGCCCGCGCGCCGGGGGCGAGACCGCGCGCCTGACATATCCCGTCGCCGGGTCGGTCCACAGGGCCTGATCCTCACGCCGCACGTGGGCGGTATGGCTGTCCTCGACCATCATCAGCAGCCGCGACATCGGCAGACCGTGCACCGCGCACAAACGGCCCAGCGTTTCTGCTGTCGGGCTGACCTCACCGTTTTCGAGGCGTGACAGGGTCGCCCGGCTGACTCCGCTTTGCTCGGCCAGTTGCTCCAGCGACCAGCCCCGCGCACCCCTCAGTTCTCGCAACCGGCCCGCCAGCCTGCCTGTCATTTCATCCGGCATATCTCATATCCGCAACAAATTCCCGAATAAGAGAATGACCGCATCGATCCCACCGATCAAACGAAAAAGGGCGCGAACCGACCGGCCCGCGCCCCTCGTGCCTGCATTTCCGGCAGTTACTGCCAGTTCACCTCGTTAAAGATCCGCTGGGCGACCGGGATGTTCTTGGCGACTTCGGACAGATCCACCTCATCCGCCTTGAATTCGCCCATCGCCTTGACCGAGTCGGCAAGCTCCACGCCCTCGACGGCGGGGAACTCGTCATTGCCGGCCGAGAAATAGACCTGCGCCTGGTCGCTGGCGAGATATTCGAGGAACTTCACCGCGTTCTCGCGATTGGGCGCATGGGCTGCAACACCGCCACCCGACAGGTTCATATGCGCGCCGCGCCCGTCCTGCTCGGGAAAGACCCAGCCGATCATGTCGCGGCTGTCCGACACGCCCTTGACGTCGGTTCGGATCGCGCGGGCAAAGTAATAGGTGTTCGAAACGGCGATGTCGCACTCGCCCGAAACGATGCCTCGCAGCTGATCCGTATCGCCGCCCTGCGGTTTGCGCGCCATGTTCTCAACCACGCCAGCCGCCCATTCGCGGGCTGCCTCTTCGCCGTCATGCGTCACGATCGAGGCAAGAAGCGTCTGGTTGTAGGTGTTCGAGGACGACCGGATGCAGACCAGGCCCTTGTACTTGGGATCGGCAAGGTCGGCATAGGTCTGCGGTGGCTCCGCCACGTCGTTCTTGTCGAAGAAGATGATGCGCCCGCGCTGGGACAGGCCGTACCACTGGTTGTCGGTATCCTGCAGGTTCGCGGGAATGCGCTCTTCCAGAATGTCGCTTTCAACCGCCTGCAGGAGGCCTGCGTCCTTGGCGCGCGCCAGGCGCGAGGTGTCCACCGTCAGCAGAATATCCGCAGGCGAATTCGCGCCCTCGGCTTCCATCCGGGCCAACAGCTCGTCGGCCTTGCCTTCGATGCGGTTGATGGTGATTCCCGTCGCCTCTTCGAAATCGGAATAAAGGCGCTCGTCGGTATCGTAATGGCGCGAGGAATAAAGGTTCAGCTCACCTTCGGCGGCGGCGGAACCCGCGATCAGCGCGGCAAGTGCTGCGGCAATCGGCTTGTGCATGGCGTTTCCCTCTGGGTCGGTTTCTGACTGAAATGATCAGATAAAGCATCGGCCGAGAGGTGCAAGTAATTTCTGACGGATTTGATCGGAAAGCCGCCGGGGGGCGTCCTCGCGCGAAGCCATGCCCTTGGAAACGAAAAAACCGCGCCCAAGGGCGCGGTTTTTCGAATACTCTGCTGCGTCGTTCAGCCCTGGCGAGCTTTGAACTTGCGCTGCGTCTTGTTGATGACGTAAACGCGGCCCTTGCGACGCACGACCCGGCAATCACGGTGCCGGTTCTTCAGCGAGCGGAGCGAATTCCTGACCTTCATGGCCTGTCTCCATTTCTGCGGCGCATTGACCGGCGCCTGGTTTCAGCGGGTCCTCTGTTGGACAGAGGGGTGAATTCATGGTGGGCGGTACTGGGATCGAACCAGTGACCCCTACGATGTCAACGTAGTGCTCTACCGCTGAGCTAACCGCCCATGAATGCCAGCGTGTGGTGCGACCCCATCTGAAACAAATGGGGCGCGGTTCCCCGCGCCGGTAAGCGGGGTCTATAAAAGCAATCGCAGGGGGGATCAAGGGCTTTTGAACGAACTAATTTTAGGTCTATGTTCTCACCCGTAACGGAGGCGTCATGACCGGATCGGCCTATTATATATCGCAGCCCGCGCAGCGTTCGTCCTGCGTGGTGTTCGCCTCGCCCCATAGTGGGAGCGACTACAATTCCGCCTTTCTGCGCAGCACGATACTGGACGAACACGCGATTCGCTCGTCCGAGGACGCCTTTGTCGACCTGCTGTTCGAACCCGCCGCCGATTTCGGCGCACCTTTCCTCAAGGCCGCTCTGCCGCGTGCCTATATCGACCTCAACCGTAGCGCCGAAGAGCTTGACCCCGCGTTGATCGAAGGGGTGCGCAAGCAGGGGCACAACCCGCGCGTCGCTTCGGGGCTCGGTGTGATTCCCCGCGTCGTCGCGAACGGGCGCGCGATTTATCGCGGCAAGCTGCCGATGACCGAGGCGCGCCGCCGGATCGACCGGGTCTGGCGCCCCTATCACGCGCGGTTGCAGGCCCTTCTCGACGAATCGCGCCAGCTTTTCGGCGAGGCGATCCTGATCGATTGCCACTCCATGCCGCGCGAGGCGCTCGACGGCCTTGCGCGCAAGGGCGGCGTCCGGCCCGAAATCGTGCTGGGCGACCGTTTCGGCGCCTCCGCCGCGCCCGAAGTGGTGGAACGGATCGAGGCCGCCTTTGCCGCCGCCGGGTTCTCTGTCACCCGCAACACGCCCTTTGCCGGTGCTTTCGTCACGCAAAGCTATGGCCGCCCTGCGCGCCGTCAGCACGCCATCCAGATCGAGATCGACCGCTCTCTCTACATGGATGAACGGCGCATCCGCCCCAACGCCAATTTCGACGCGTTCCGCACCCGCCTGCGCAGTGTCGTGGCGGAAATAGCCGCGATCGGACGAGCAAGGGCACCGCTCGCCGCCGAGTGATATCCGGCCCGGTCAACGCAGGCTACGCCCCTTGAGGATTGCATCCGGTCCGAATCGTGCCCGGATCGCGTCCGCCGCCCGCTCGGCCCCGGCGCGGCGTGACGCGTTCGGGTCGAGCAGGTCGCCGGACATGTCTGCCTGCGCCTCGGGGCACAGGTCCGACAGACCGCACCCCAACAGCCGAAAAGGCCCCTCGTCGCCCACCTGGTCGAACAACCCGCGCGCCCGGCGATAGATCGTGTCGGCCATCTGGGTCGCGTCGCGCAACGATACCCGCCGGGTCAGGATGCGGTGGTTGGCCTTCTTCAGCTTCAAGGTCACTACGCGCCCCGCCAGCCCCTTGGCCTTGGCCCGGTCCGACACTTTCTCGGCCATCCGCCACAGGTGACCGTCAAGGATATCCGGATCGCCCGTATCCTCGTAAAAGGTCGTCTCGTTGCTGATCGACTTCACCGGTTCATGCGAGGACACGCGCCGCCGGTCCTCGCCCCGCGCCAGGTGCCACAGACGCGCGCCCATCGATCCGAACCGCGCGACCAACGCCTCCTGTTCCCAGCGCAGAAGGTCGGTAAAGGTCCGAATGCCCGCCCGCTCCAGGCTCTCCTGCGCGGCGGGGCCTATCCCCCAGATCAGCCGCACGGGCTTGTCGGAGAGGAAATCGGCCGTCTCCGCCTTGCCGATCACCGAAAACCCACGGGGCTTGTCGAGATCCGAGGCGACCTTGGCCAGGAACTTGTTGTGACTCAGCCCGATCGAGCCGGTCAGCCCCAGCTCGTCCTTCATCCGCTTGACCAGCCGCCCCAGCATTACCGCCGGCGGCGCGCCGTGCAGTTTTGCGGTCCCCGAAAGATCCATGAAGGCCTCGTCCAGCGACAGCGGCTCCACCACTGGCGTCAACTCGTCCATCATCGCGCGGATCTGCTTCGATACCTCCGCATAGACCGCGCCGCGCGGCTTGATGACCACCGCATCTGGGCACAGTTCCAGCGCCTTGAACATCGGCATGGCTGACCGCACGCCACGAATGCGCGCGACATAGCAGGCAGTGGATACCACGCCCCGCCGCCCGCCGCCGATGATCACCGGCTTGTCGGCCAGCTCCGGATTGTCGCGCTTCTCGACCGAGGCATAGAAGGCATCGCAATCCATGTGCGCAATCGACAGATCGAACAGCTCGGGATGCGATAGGACACGCGGGCTGCCACAAGAGGGGCAGCGCCGGGCGCGGTCGATCTGGGTCAGGCAATCGCGGCAGAAACCGGGCATGGGAACGGCTTGTTTCCGGGGGACGGGTCGACCATCTATATACCCGCACCCGCAGCAGAGCGAAAGCGACCATGGCCGGATTGAGATTTGCAGGCGCCAAGCTGGCGTTGTTCGTCGGTCCCGACCTGCTGGTGATCCGGCGGGACGACCGACCCGACATTCCCTGGCCCGATTACTGGGATTTCCCCGGCGGCGGCCGCGAGGGCGATGAAAGTCCGCTGGCCTGTGCGCTGCGCGAAACCCACGAAGAGGTTGGGTTGAGCGTGCCGGGCGACAGGGTGCGCCATGCAAGCTCCTATCGCCGGCCCGCCGGTCGCATGTGGTTCTTTGCCGGTCACCTGCCGCCCGAGGCCGTACACGATGTCCGGCTAGGCAACGAAGGGCAGGGCTGGCGCCTGATGACACCCGCAGAGTACCTCTCCCACCCGCGGGCAGTGCCGCATTTCGCCACCCGGCTTGCGCTCTACCTCGACAGCGCGGGCTATCATCACGGACGGCGCGAAGCGGCCTGACCGCCCCGCCGTACGACTGTTTTGCGCTTCACGAGAAAACCCCCCGCGGAAGACGAGCGGGGGGAGGTGACGAACCTCAGGAAGAAACGGTTCGTCGGGGAGTGTCTCAAGTATCAGGGTCACTCAGAATCGTGAAATCACCTAGCGGGAATGCCGCGGATCGGAATTGACGTTACGGAATGTGACTTTGCAACCACAGGTCGTTGCCACCCGGCAACGACACCGCGAACCGCTCAGGCGCCGGCGAGATCCGACAGGATCGCGGCCGCCGCGGCCCGCGGATCGGGTGCCTGGATCACCGGCCGCCCGACGACGATATGATCGGCCCCGGACGCAATTGCATCTGCCGGGGTGGCGATACGTTTCTGATCGCCCTTCGCGGCACCCGAGGGACGCACGCCCGGTGTCACGATCAGCCGGCCTTCGGCTTGTGGCAGAGCGCGGATCGCGGCTGCTTCCTGCGGCGAGGCGATGACCCCGTCGGCCCCGGCCTCCAGGGCGCGTGCGGCCCGTTCGACCACCAGCTCCGCGACCGGTCCCGGTTTCATCAGCCCGGCATCCAGGTCGTCACGGTCGAGCGATGTCAGGATGGTGACCGCCAGGATTTTCGTCTGCGATCCGGCCGCGCCCTCCTTTGCGGCACGCACGACATGCGGGTCGCCATGCACGGTCAGAAGGTCGAGGTCGAACTGCGCAAGGCCCCGCACCGCCGCTTCGACGGTGTTGGAGATATCGAAGAGCTTCATGTCGAGGAAAATGCGCTTGCCATGTTCCTGCTTGAGCTCGTTGGCCAGCGCCAGCCCGCCGCCCGTCAGCATCCCCAGCCCGATCTTGTAGAACGAGACCGCATCGCCCAGCCGTTCGGCCATCGACAGCCCGGTCAGAGCGTTGGGAACATCAAGGGCCACGATCAGGCGATCATCGGCGCTCGGGGATTGGGACATCGCTTCGCTCATCGGTCTTCTCTCCGCAAACTTGCGCCCTCATAGGCCCCGGCCTCCCACGACACAACCCGTGCTGGCGGAAAGGGGCTCCCGCGCCCGGATGCATGCCGCCCTTGCGGGCGACACGCCCCGGCCTTGGGCCCGGCACCGCACCCTGCCGGGTGCGGCGCGGTCGCGCCGGGCGGTGCTGTCGCGCGATCAGGCGGCACGCGGGCCTTCGACCATCGCCTGAACGGGCGCAGCCATGTTCAGGGCCATCCTGCCCGACCGGAACTCGGGCATGCGGCGCATCTGGCGCAGGGCGTCCGCCATCATCGCGCGGTCCCGCAGCGCGGGCGAGACCGCCTCGGGCAGGGCCAATGCGCAGAACAGCGTGACCACCCGGTCCGGAAGCGTCAGCCGCAGGCTTGCCCGGTGTCGCCCGCTGGCAGTGCAAAAACGTGTGTCGATGATTTCGATTCCGGTAATCTGCATGATGTCGCCCCTTGTGCATGTCGGGACCCATAGAGAGACGAAACCCTTACCGAACTGCTGTCGCGCACCTGCGAAATGACTAAAATCCAAGAGGTTGCGGAATTTGTGATCACGGGATCTTGAAGCCCCGGATACATTCCCCATTTCGAAATCGAGGCCCCCGGTCAGTGCGCTGCATGGCAGGCACCACGCCGCGAAGGGGCGCTTGAAAAAGGAGACGATACATGGACTTGTCCAAGTTCACCGAGCGGGCGCGCGGCCATATCCAGGCGGCCCAGACCATCGCGATGCGCGAAGGCCATCAGCGATTGGTGCCCGAACATATCCTCAAGGCGTTGCTGGATGACGATCAGGGGCTTGCGAGCAATCTGATCGCACGGGCAGGCGGCAACCCGGCCCGCGTGGCCGAAACGCTGGCAGGCGCGCTGTCCAAGCAACCCAAGGTCAGTGGCGACGCCGCACAGACCTATCTCGACAGCCAGACGGCAAAGGTCCTCGACGAGGCACAGAAGATCGCCGAGAAGGCCGGCGACAGCTTTGTCCCGGTCGAGCGTATCCTGATGGCGCTGTGCATGGTCAAATCCGGCGCGAAACAGGCGCTGGAGGCAGGCCAGGTCAGCGCGCAGTCCCTCAACGAGGCGATCAACGACATCCGCAAGGGCCGCACCGCCGATTCCGCCAGCGCCGAAGAGGGCTATGACGCGCTCAAGAAATACGCGCGCGACCTGACCGAGGCCGCCGCCGAGGGCAAGATCGACCCGATCATCGGCCGCGACGAGGAAATCCGTCGTTCGATGCAGGTGCTCAGCCGCCGGACCAAGAACAACCCCGTGCTGATCGGTGAGCCCGGCGTCGGCAAGACCGCCATCGCCGAGGGCATGGCGCTGCGCATCGTGAACGGCGATGTGCCGGAAAGCCTGCGCGACAAGAAGCTGCTGGCGCTCGACATGGGGGCGCTGATCGCCGGTGCGAAATATCGTGGCGAGTTCGAGGAGCGACTGAAATCCGTCCTGACCGAGGTCACCGAGGCCGCGGGTGAGATCATCCTTTTCATCGACGAGATGCACACGCTGGTGGGCGCGGGCAAATCCGAGGGCGCGATGGATGCCGCGAACCTCATCAAACCGGCACTGGCCCGGGGCGAGCTGCACTGCATCGGCGCGACCACGCTGGATGAATACCGCAAATACGTCGAAAAGGACGCGGCCCTTGCCCGCCGGTTCCAGCCGGTACTGGTACAGGAACCGACGGTCGAGGACACGATCTCGATCCTGCGCGGTATCAAGGAGAAGTACGAGTTGCACCACGGTGTGCGTGTCTCGGACTCGGCGCTGGTGTCGGCGGCAACGCTCAGCCATCGCTACATCACCGACCGCTTCCTGCCCGACAAGGCGATCGACCTCGTTGACGAGGCCGCCAGCCGCCTGCGGATGGAGGTGGATTCGAAACCCGAAGAGCTCGACCAGCTCGACCGCCAGATCCTGCAGATGCAGATCGAGGAGGAGGCCCTCAAGAAAGAGGACGACGCCGCCTCGAGGGACCGGCTGGAAACCCTGCAAAAGGAACTGGCCGAGCTGCAGGAGAAATCCGCCGGTCTGACGGCGCAATGGCAGGCCGAACGCGACAAGCTCGCCGGTGCCCGCGACCTCAAGGAACAGCTGGACCGCGCCCGCGCGGATCTCGAGATCGCCAAGCGCGAAGGCAACCTCGCCAAGGCGGGTGAGCTGTCCTACGGCGTGATCCCGCAACTCGAGAAGAAGCTCGAAGAGGCAGAGGCCGCCGAGCAATCCGGCACCGGCATGATGGTCGAAGAGACCGTCCGCCCCGAGCAGATCGCCGAAGTGGTCGAACGCTGGACCGGCATCCCGACCTCCAAGATGCTGGAGGGCGAGCGCGAGAAGCTCCTGCGCATGGAAGACGAGCTGCACAAGCGCGTCATCGGGCAGGATGCCGCCGTGCGCGCCGTGGCCAATGCCGTGCGCCGGGCCCGCGCCGGGCTGAACGACGAGAACCGGCCGCTGGGCTCGTTCCTCTTCCTGGGCCCCACCGGCGTGGGCAAGACCGAGCTGACCAAGGCGGTGGCGAATTACCTCTTTGACGACGACAACGCGATGGTGCGCATCGACATGTCGGAGTTCATGGAGAAACACGCCGTCGCCCGCCTGATCGGCGCGCCTCCGGGCTATGTCGGCTACGACGAGGGCGGTGTCCTGACCGAGGCCGTCCGCCGCCGTCCCTACCAGGTCGTGCTGTTCGACGAGGTGGAAAAGGCGCATCCGGACGTTTTCAACGTGCTGCTGCAAGTTCTGGACGACGGCGTTCTGACCGACGGGCAGGGCCGCACGGTGGACTTCAAGCAGACGCTGATCGTGCTGACCTCCAACCTCGGCAGCCAGGCGCTCAGCCAATTGCCCGAAGGCGCAGATTCCGGCCAGGCCCGGCGCGACGTGATGGATGCGGTACGGGCGCATTTCCGTCCCGAATTCCTGAACCGCCTCGACGAGACGATCATCTTCGACCGGCTCAAGCGGGCCGACATGGATGGCATCGTCGATATCCAGCTGGCCCGCCTGCGCAAGCGGCTCGCCGGGCGCAAGATCGAGTTGGCGCTCGACGACAGTGCGCGGGAATGGCTCGCCAACAAGGGCTATGACCCGGTCTATGGCGCGCGTCCGCTGAAACGGGTGATCCAGCAGGAACTGCAGAACCCGTTGGCCGAGGCGCTGCTGGCAGGCGACGTGAAGGATGGCGATACCGTCCCCGTCCAGGCCAGCGCCGAGGGGCTGATCGTCGGCGACCGGCTCGGTACGTCCGAACGCCCGCGCCCTGACGACGCGGTCGTGCATTGAAGGCGGGCGCACCCTGGACCGAACCGTCCGAATGAAATCGCCTGAATGAAACCGAAAGGCCCCGGCACCGACCGGGGCCTTTTTCATGCGCGACAGCAAAACGGGCAGGCGCTCCCGCCCCCTGCGGAACCGCCCTTCGGGCGTTTTCCTCGGCGTTGGGCCGGGCCGCGCCTGCGGCGCGGCGGGCGCGCATCACCCGGGCAGGGGTGCAAACCCGATCCCGCCCGCGCCCTGCGGTATCTGCCAGCCTTGGCACCTCGTGGATGTTGCGCCTAGAATGGGTCCGTTCCTGGAACAGGTGGCTCCATGTGTTTCTCGGCCGAAGCCAGTTTCGCGCTTGGCGGCGCGCTCGTCATAGGCGGCGTGGCGACCCTTCGCGCGGGCCGGGCGCGCGGGCCCGGTTGGACGGGCTTTGCCAGTTTCCCGCTGCTTTTCGGTCTCCAGCAGCTCAGCGAGGGGCTGTTGTGGCTGTCGATCGAGGCGGGAGAGGCCTCTCTCTCGGCGGCCCGGGTGTTCCTGTTCTTCGCCTATTTTCTCTGGCCTGCCTTCGTGCCGCTATCCGCCGCCCTGGTAGAGCCCGATGCCCGGAGACAACGGCTCTTTGCCATCGTTGCGGCGCTGGGCGCGGCGCTCGGTCTGTTTCTATACCTGCCGGTGATCCTGTCGGCAGACACGCTTTCTATCTCGCTGGCGCGTCATTCGATCCGCTACGAGGCTGTCGGCGCGCTGCCGGGTGAAACGCTGAAGACCGCGGCCCGGGTCGTCTATGCCGCCATCATCTGCCTGCCGCTCCTGCGGTCATCGCTTCGCGAGATCCGGATATTCGGGATCCTCATAACCGCATCCGTCGCGCTGGGCTTTGCCGTGGCCAACCACGCCTTCACCTCGATCTGGTGTTTTCTTGCGGCGGGCCTGTCGTTCTGGCTGTGGTATGCACTTCGGTCGCCAAGGGTCGAACCCGACCCCTCCCGGCTGCGCGGGTGATCAGCCGCTGGTGGTGCGCTCGTCGCAGGCGCGCTCGGCCGAGGCGACGCTCATCGCGTTGCCGACAAGATCGACATCCGTGCTCCAGCCGCCGTCGACGGCACCGCTTGGCGGGGGCGTCAGTCCGAACGTGACAGCGCGCTGCCCCGGCGCGGCAGTGCTGGGCGCCGGGCCACGCCAGACGTAGAGCCGCTCGGTGCCAGCTCGGTCGAGACGCGCGCGCGCCAACTCGCCCGCGCCGCACCAATAGATGGCATTCTCGGAAAAATCCGCCACCACTTCGATCAACCCGCCGGGAAGCAGGTAGGCTGTCGCCCGCGACTGGTTGCCGGCGGGCACCGCCGTCGCGAACAGGACGGTCGTCGTGATGGCGGCGGCCGCCACAGGTATCATCCGTGTCATCATGAAATCCTCTCCTTTGGTTCGGATACGCGCAAGACACGGGCCCGGATCAATAAGACCCCGCGCCGCCGGGGGGGGTACCAGCATGTACAAAACGGTCAACCGCACCCCCGAAGGATGTACAAAACGGTCAAAACTCCGGTGGAGCGGTCGCAGTGAGTGCCGCGCTCACTCGCCGATGGCCTCGTTGACGATCTCGTCCAGCATCTGCTGCACCGCCTGCATCGGACCTTCGGGGAACTGCCGATACCCGACGATGACCTCGCCCGGATTGTCCGCACGTGTCGCCACGAAGATGTCATAGGGGCAATAGACGATGTTCATCGGATCGGCCTCCATCACCTCGCGTGATACGGTGGCCGAACAGAAGGAATAGACATCGGCCTCTTCGAACAGCACGACATCCGAGCCGACATCGCCGCGCGTCCGTTCCAGCATTTCGCCCACGTGGCTGACATGGTCGACGACCAACCCCTTGCCGATAATGGCATTTTCGATGGCAAAGCTGACATCGCCAAAGCTCTCGCTGCTGGTGTAGGTCACCATCTCCTGCGCACTGCCCGCGCCCGCAACGAAGGCGAGGACGCCTGCCAGAACCGTTCGTTTCATGCTTTCTCTCCGTTTGTGAGCATACGTGTCTTGCGTCTTGCGCCGCACGTGATCACTCTTTTCCAAGGAAGGCCAGCCTGCCTTGAACCAGATCAAACGGAATGGAGAGACAGATGGGACTCGCGATGAAAGCGCTGGAATGGATGGCGCTTGCCTTTGTCTTCGGGCTCGGATTGCTGGTGTTCGCCGCGCTCGTCCTGTTCCTGATCGACCGGTTCCAGACCAGTGACGCGATCCGCAGAAACTACCCGGTGATCGGACGGTTCCGGCATCTCTTCACTACGCTGGGAGAGTTCTTTCGCCAATATTTCTTTGCCATGGACCGCGAAGAACTGCCGTTCAACCGCGCTCAACGCGATTGGGTCTACCGGGCGGGAGAGGGGCAGGGAAACACCGTGGCCTTCGGATCGACGCGGAACCAGTCCATTCCGGGTACACCGATCTTCGTCAATGCGCCTTTCCCGCCGCTCGACGACCAATATGCCCGAACCGAACCGCTGTTGATCGGGCCAACAGCGGCCAAGCCGTTTCTGGCGCCGTCCTTCTTCAACATATCGGGGATGAGTTATGGCGCCCTGTCAAAGCCCGCGGTTCGCGCGCTAAGCCGCGGAGCAAAGGAGGCTGGCGTCTGGATGAACACCGGCGAAGGGGGGCTGAGCCCCTATCACCTCGAGGGCGGGTGCGACATCGTCTTTCAGATTGGAACGGCGAAATATGGTGTACGCGATGCCGAGGGCGGATTGTCCGAAGAGAAACTGCGCGAGATCGCCGCCCACGAGACCGTGCGCATGTTCGAGTTGAAGCTGTCACAGGGTGCAAAACCGGGCAAGGGTGGCATCCTGCCTGCGGAAAAGGTGACGCCAGAGATCGCGCGCATTCGCGGTATCCCCGAGGGCAAGGCCAGCCTGTCGCCCAATCGGCATCTCGAGATCGGGGATTTCGAAGACCTGCTGGACATGATTGACCGCGTTCGCGGCATCACCGGCAAGCCGGTTGGTATCAAGACAGTCGTAAGCTCCCGCGAGGTCATGGTCGAGCTCTTCGAGACGATCGTTCGGCGCGGTCCCGACAGTGCGCCCGATTTCATTACTATAGATGGCGGCGAGGGGGGGACCGGTGCTGCGCCTATGCCGCTGATCGACCTCGTGGGCATGTCCGTGCGCGAGGCGCTGCCGCTTGTGACGGACCTGCGTGACGAGTACGGGCTGAAGGAGCGGATCCGCCTGATCTCGAGCGGAAAACTGGTAAACCCGAGCGACGTTGCCTGGGCCCTGGCAATGGGTGCCGATTTCGTCACCTCCGCTCGCGGGTACATGTTCGCTCTGGGCTGCATCCAGGCGCAGAAGTGTAATCGGAACACTTGCCCTACCGGCATCACCACCCATAACCCAAGGCTGCAGCGTGGTCTTGTGGTCGAACACAAGTATCTGCGTGTCGCGAACTATGCCCGTGGTATCATCAACGAGGTCGAGACGATCGCGCATTCCGTCGGCGTCCCCGAACCGCGCCAGATGCGGCGGAGGCATATGCGCATCATGCAGTCCGACGGACGATCCATCCCGATGAACGAGATCCTGCCGAGTTACAATCCGGTCACCGGGTCGTGACCCGAGTTGGTTTGGTGGATCGGTTCCAACAGGCTATTTCAAGTTCAATGGAAATAGTCGGAGGCCCAGATGGCCCATCGCTGGAAAAACGATTTGACCCGGGACAACGCGACGCCCGAGGCGCTCTTTCTCAATCGGCGCAAGGTGCTGGCCGGCATGGCCGGTATGTCGCTTGCCGGTATCGCGAACCCTGCTGTCGCTGACACGCTGGAGCCAAACACCTGGGAAGAGATCACCAGCTACAACAATTTCTATGAGTTCGGGACCGGCAAGGGTGATCCCGCCGCCAATGCCCACCGGCTGAAGACCGAGCCATGGACGATCAAGATCGACGGGCTGGTCGATCGTCCGGGCGATTATGGTTTCGAACAGGTCATGTCCGAGATGGAGATCGAGGAGCGCATCTACCGCTTCCGTTGCGTCGAGGCATGGTCGATGGTGATACCTTGGAACGGGTTCGAGTTGGCGGATCTGCTGGAACTTGCCGGTGTTCAGGCCGGCGCCAAATACGTGGCCTTCGAGACGGCCTATCGCCCCGAAGAGATGCCCGGAACGCGCTTTCCCGTTATCGAATGGCCCTATCGTGAAGGGCTGCGACTGGACGAGGCGATGCACCCGCTCACCATCATCGCGACCGGTATCTACGACCGGCCGATCCCGAACCAGAACGGTGCGCCGCTGCGTCTGGTGGTGCCATGGAAATACGGGTTCAAATCGATCAAGTCGATCGTGCGCATCACCCTGACCGACAAGGAGCCGCCCACCAGCTGGAACATGCTGCAACCGAACGAATACGGGTTCTATGCAAATGTGAATCCCAATGTTGACCATCCACGCTGGTCACAGGCCAGCGAACGCAAGATCGGCGGGGGGCTGTTTTCCCGTCGCGAACCCACGCTCATGTTCAACGGATACGAGGATGAGGTGGCCGGGCTTTATGACGGCATGGATCTGTCCAGGCTCTTCTGATGGAGACCGTCAACGCAACGCTGCGCCGGGTGCCGGTCTGGTTGGTCTATGTTATCGGCCTTTTGCCGGCGCCATGGTTTGTATGGCTCGGCGCAACGGGTGGTCTGGGCGTAGAGCCGATCGCCGCGCTGGAACACGAGCTGGGGCAACTGGCCCTTCAGTTGCTCATCCTTGGCCTCGCCGTAACGCCGCTGCGCCGGCATCTGGGTCTGAACCTGATGAAGTTCCGCCGGGCAATAGGTGTCCTTTGTTTCGCCTACGTGGTCCTGCACCTTATGGTCTGGCTGGTTCTTGACCTGCAAACGCTGGATAGGGTTTGGGCGGATATCGTGAAGCGTCCATATATAACCATCGGCTTTGCGGCCTTCCTGCTTCTCTTGCCGCTTGCCGTGACATCGAACAACCGATCGGTCCGCTTGCTGGGCGCTGGCTGGCGCAACCTGCACAAGCTTGTTTATCCGGCCGCGATTCTTGCCGTCGTGCATTTCGTGATGCTGCGCAAAGGAATCCAGCTGGAGCCCTTGCTTTATCTTACCGCGATTCTCGTTCTCCTCCTCCTTCGGTTGCCGCGGCTTCCCCGACTTTGGTTTGTTTCTGGTGTTTGACGTTGGTTTTGAAGTTGTGAGTCTGTGTGGAAGTTTGTGGATAAGGTGTTGAGTCGGATGTTTTGGGGCTTTTTGGGTGTTGGTTTGG
>NZ_JBHRXI010000009.1:0-7699 GCF_042648365.1 Lutimaribacter marinistellae
GGTTGGTGCCGAACCGGCTGCCGAAGCCGCGCTCCAGCACCTCCCCCCGGACCAGCATGGCGTCGGCGGCCAGGATGCCGAAGCCCAACGTAACATCGTCGAAGGCCAGCAGCTCGACATCCTCGTGGATCGTGTCCACGTCGCCGCTCTGGGTGTCATGCACCAGCAGCATCCGCGGCGTCGCGCCCGCCTCGCGCAGAACCTCCACCTCGTAGCGGTCGAGTTCGCCGGCGAAGACCGCCCGGTCGCCCGCTCCGGAACCGCCCGCAATCGTGTCGTTGCCCGACCCGCCCTCCAGCGTGTCGTCGCCGCCCGCTCCGTCGATCATGTCGTCCACTTCGGATCCGGTGATGGCCTCGGCCCCGCCTTCGCCCGATATCTCGATGCGGTCCTGCGGCTGAACGAAGCCGGTCACGGAGAGGAAGGACAGGTCCAGAGCCGCCCGCGCCTCCATGATTATTTCCGCCACATAGGCCATGCCGCTGCTCGGGTTGAGACCGCCCAATATCTCCTCGAAGCCGGCATCGACGAACTGGTCGGCGATGAACTGTGCGCGCAGCTCGCCCGAGGGCGAGGAGCCAGGATTGACCATCGAGAGTTTTTCGAGCGAGGTCAGCGTGCTGCCCCGGAAGTCGTAGATGCCGGGCGTGAAGGCGAGCACGACCAGCGTATCCTCCTCCGTACCCCCGTCGAACACCTCTCCGGACACAAGGTCATCGGCACCGCCGACGCTCAGAAGGTCGTTCCCGGCCCCGCCGCGCAGCGTGTCACGGCCGCCATCGCCGTTCATGTCGTCGACACCGTCGAGCCCCTCGATGATGTTGTCGCCATCGTCGCCGAACAGTTGGTCGCCGAATTCCGAACCGCGCAGATCCTCGAACCCCGACAGCACATCACCCGCCGCATCGCCGTCGAGCGCATAGTTCGAGGCGAAGCTGACCTGCACCAGACCGGCCGAGCTCGCGTAGCTGACCATGTCCCGCGAACCGGCCCCGCCATCGAGCGAATCCGCGCCCTCGCCGCCCTCGACCGTATCGTCGCCGTCACCGGCCAGGATCGTGTCGTCGCCTGCAAAACCGCGGACCAGGTTGTCGCCCGTGCCTCCGATCTCGACTCGGTTGGCCAAGGCGGACCCGATCACGTCCTCGTTGGAGGCGCCCGGCCCGTCATGCCGGTAGTTTTCGAAATCCGTAACGGTCGCGACGGGATTGCCATTGAACGTGACCGTGCCCAGGCCAAGGTCGACCACCAGCCCCGACGCGAAGATGGCGTTCTCGCTGGTGACCAGCGTGTCGGTGTCGACCCCGCCATCCAGCTCATCGCCGAGGAAGCCCGAGACAATGATCTCGTCGTCATTCGCGCCGCCATGAAGGGTATTGGCGACAAAGTCGTTCCCGGCGTCCAGCGTATCGTTCCCGCTGCCTCCTTCGATGCGGTTGGAGGTCAAGTCATTCGCGGTGATGTTGTCGCTGCCCGCGGTTCCGATGACGGTTTCGAAATCGATCAGGTCCGACAGGTCGCCAAACGAGCGGAATTCATGAGTCTGGGACTCCAGGTCGATATTCATCCCGTTGGCCTGGGCGCTCGCGTCGAAGGTGTCGAAATCGTCCCCGCCGTCGACATCGCCCACGAAAAAGCCCGCGCTGGCCTTGATCGTGTCATTGCCCGCGCCGCCCTCGACGGTGGTATCGCCGCCAGCAACAGCAGCGATGGTCAGCAGGTCACTGCCGCCGCGCCCGAAAATGCCGCCGCCCTCGCCCCCCGAACTAAATGAAGCCCGCGAGAGCGTCAGGTCATCTCCGGACGCGCTGCCTTCAATGACCTCGAAATTGGCCAGTGTATCGTTGCCCGCAGCCCCCGAGGCCGAGCCGTTTCCATCAGCGTCGATGCCGACCGTAACGGCGCCGGACGCCGAGGCATAGCTGACGACATCACGGGTTCCGGCGCCACCGTCCAGATCGTCGTCGTTCGCGCCGCCATCGATGGTATCGTCGCCCGATCCCCCGTCGAGATTGTTGGCACCGCCGTCGCCGGTGATCAGATCCTCTTCATCCGCGCCGACAACGTCCTCGACCCCGACGATCGAACCGGTCACCGTGCCTACGGTGACGAACGTTTGCGTGAAGACGGAGCTATCGAGGTCAATAGTCGTGATTTGATAGCTAACACGCCCAGTCATGTTCAGCAGGTCGCGTCCATCGCCGCCATCGATATGGTCGATATTCTCGGCACCGGTGATCAGGAACGTGTCGTCCCCGTCCTCTCCGTTCAGGACGTCGGTGAAGAATCCGCCGCGGATGGTGTCGTTGCCCGCGCCGCCAAAGACCGTGTCGATGCCGTCGCCGTTGCTCTCGACGCCGGCAATAATCTCGTCGTTACCAGAGCCGCCATAGATCAGGTCCGCGCCATCGCCTCCCACGATGTCGTCGTCGCCACCATCGTGGCTGTAGCGGTCCACCTCGAACGGATTGCTTCCGGCCGATTGGCGCAGCAGCGATTGCGAGCCCGTCAGGCTGTCGAACGTGCCTGTGTCGCGATCCACCTGCCAGTTGGCCACCAGCGTCGGATTGTCGAGCAGGTCGATCTGGTTGAACTGCTCGAACTTGTCGGCGTCAATATCGGCCTGCTCGCGCTCCACGGACCACACGCGAATATCGCCCATTTTGCCCTTGAGAGCCTGAGTTGCTTGAAAGCCGCCGCCCAGCGTGTCCTGGTCCTGACCGATGATGAACGTTCCGCCCGGCGTGATCGGGTTGGCGACGCTCGTGCCCGCGCCCGGTCCGCGGAATTCCTCCACCCCGTCGATATAAAGCGAGATGCGCCCGTTCGGACCCGCCCCGGTATTCACGCTGACTGACATCCGGTGCGCGTCACCGTCGAAAACCGTGCTGGTTACGATGCCCGTGTCGGTTCCCACGCCGTTCACGAAGACCCGGATGGTGCCGCTGGCCTGCCCGAAGACGAGGAACTCGTTGTTGTCGGAGGTGCTCGCGGCATAGGAGATGAAGGACGTGTCGTTCTGCACCGGCCCGTCGGACTGGAACAGCCATTCGACGGTGAACGCGTCGGTCGGCATGGCATCGAAGGTCGTCGCCTCGGCATACTGATCGGTCACCGCGCTGTCGTTCAGGCGCAGCATGCCGAAGGGTTCCTCGTCGCCGAACAGCGTGTCGCTGCCGCCTTGCCCGTCGATCATGTCGTTGCCGCGCCCGGCGACGAGCAGGTTGCTCTTGAAGTTGCCGGTCAGGTTGTCGCCGCCCGCACCGGTGATCGCGTGTTCGAACCCTGTAAAGAGCGCACTGTAGTTCGTGTAGGACGCGACGCTGAGGTCGACGTTCATCGTGCTGGAGTCGTCGCGCGTGTCGATCGTGTCCTGGCCGGCCGTTCCGCCGCTGTAGACATCGTTCCCGAGAACATACGACGCGACGATCAGATCGTCGCCAGCATCGCCACGCAACGTGTCGGTGCCTTCGCTGGAGCCGCTCCGGCCGTCGATGAGGATGTCGTTGCCATCTCCGCCATTGACCGTGTCATTGCCGCGGCCGCCGTTCAGCGTCTCGCCAGCCGTCTGCGACCCGCCGTCGATACTGTCGTTGCCGCGGCCGGTATGGATGAAGCGCGTAACCGTATCGCCAGTAACGCTGTCGTTGCCGTCGCCGGTATAGGCGCGGGTGATGTTGGACGCGCTGATGCTGACGCCGTCGATCGTACCAGTGTTGGCGCCGAAATCCAGCACCGTGTTCGAGGTGACGGCCGCCGCGTTGAACGTGCCCGAGAGTCCAGAGACGACCTCGCCGTTGAAGCTTGTCGAATGCCCCGAACCCGAGGCGTAGTCGGAATACTCGTTGGTGAAGACCCAGACCTGGTCATCGGTGATCTCACGCCCGGTGAAATCGATCCGAACGTCGTCAACGGTGAAGACGCCGTTCGCGCTGCTGTCGTTGTCACGAAACCGGACCGTCCAGTCGCCGTTGTTCGCCGGATCGCTCTCGCCCTGGATCACGGTGCCACGGAAGGCATGCGTGCCGAAGCTCCAGTACCCCGAACCGGTGTCTATGGCATCGAAAGCCTGATTGGTGGCTGCCAGACCGTCGAGATTGTCGATCAACTGCACCCGTGTGCCGTCCGGAGACTCGAGAAAAATCTCCATGTCGTTCATGTCGTCCACGGCGAAATCGACGCTGACCGAGATGTAATCGATGATGATATCTCGATCCACCGACCCGAAATAGGTGTTGGAACCCGGCGCGGTGTTGATCTGGGTCGGCCCGCCGAAACCGCCGGCAATGAACCATGTTTGCTGGTTCGCCGAGGTCGAGACCTGCTCCCAGGTCTCGGCCATGCGCACCGCGGCATGGGCATCGACCAGACCAAAGCCGTAATCGTTCGAGAAATGCAGCGCGCCGCCGTTCCAATTCTCCGCTTCGTTCCAGAACCATGTCGATCCATTGCTCTGCGTGGCGAGTTCGAAGCCCCCGCCTCCCGCCGCACCGCTGTTGGCGGCGGCACCGACATCCGAACCGACATGGCGGGCCGAGTAGGCCAGGATCTGCTGCACGTCGCGCCAGCCGAGATTCGGGTTGGCGTCGAGCATCAAGGTGACGACCCCCGACACGATCGGGGCGGCGGCCGAGGTTCCGTTGAAATTGGTGAAGTCGGTCGTGTTGTAACCCGGCGCGCCGGTGCGGTCGGTGGTCTGCACCCCGGAATTGTTGTTGTTGTCGTCACCGAACGCGGAAATCAACAGGTTCGCGCCGGGCGTCGAATAGTCCGTCACGTAGCCATCGCCGCGTAGCGCAGCGACGCTGATGGATTCCTCCATGGTGCTGGCGACGTCGGTGGTGCCCTCCATCCCGATACCGGCCGTGGTGGCGGGATTCGTGTCTCGCGCGTTTCCGTTCGACTTCACGAAATTCATGCCCAGTCCACCACGGCCATAGGCAGCGATATCCGAAAGGGACGCGGCTACGTCGGCGAGATAGCCGGGAAAACCGATATTGGCGAAATTTGAACTGAACCCGAAGCTGCCGTTGAGAACGTCGCTGCCATTATCGTTTCCGGCCGTGTTGCCCAGACCGTCGCCAATACCGGCGGCGTCGCGATAGGTCGTGACGGTCACCGACCCGCCGAGGTTGCCGTCGTTATAGGCGACAAGATCGGCATCCCACGCGACCCCGACGCCGCCGTATCCGTTGCCTTCCTCGGCGCCGATGATCCCTGCTACGGGAGTGCCGTGACGGTCGGCTCCGCCTTCGTCGGGATTGGTATCGTTGCCGTCGTAGTCATAATCGATATCGGTGCGGAAATTCGCATCGAGATCGGCATGCGAGAGGTCGAAGCCCTCGTCGATGATCGCAACCTGAATGCCGCCACCGGTATAGTCGTCCCACACGTCGACGACATTGATGTCCAGATAGCCGGGCAATGTGCTCCGCAGCCACCACTGGAGGGAGAATCTCGGGTCTGAGGGGATCGTGGCCATGAGACAATATCCTGACTTTTCAAAAACTTCGACTTATCGGATCACGTCACCGCGGATCATCGGCGGCAGCCCCAGGTAACAAGCGGCTTCCAACTTGCCTTGACTGAACAGGAAACCATGGCTGTCCCCCCGGGAAAACTGAAAGCTTCCTTGAAAACTCCGGGCGCAGGAACGAAGATTTTTGACTTTTCAAATGAAACCCTCGCAGAAAAACGCGCTTTCACCAAATGTTAATATTATTGCATCTGCGATCCCGCTCACACTTGCATTGCTCCGCGAGATCGGATGGGGGGTGCTGCTGCCAGACAAATTCTAACCAGCCTGGATGGTTGTCCCTTATTCACCTATTCAGCGCAAAGACCGCGCCACTCGCCAGAGCGGCGGCACGGTGTGCCTTGAAATTCTGTCGGCTGTTGAGGCTACGCTCCGAGTTGAAGTGGTTGAAGACCGAGGCGTGGACGGAGGCGAATTCCTGAAGACTGCGCATCCGCCCAAAGCGGGGCACAATACGCTCCTGTCGTCGAAATGGGAGGTTCGAGTTCTCGACCCGGTTGTTTACCCACCTGCCCGCTTCCTGTCTGAAAGCAGCACCAGTCTTTTTCAGCGTAGCACCGTAGGACCGCAGCCGATCCGTTACGAAAGCCTCTGGCTGACCGTGCTTGCGCATTGCTTTCTTGAGAAATTTCAACGCGGCCTTCTTTTCGCGGGTCGTCGTGACGTAGCTTTCCAAAACCTCTCCCTCATGATCGACCGCCCGCCAGAGGTAATGCCGCTCGCCGTTGATCTTCACGAACATCTCGTCCAGGTGCCAATGCCACCGGCTTGATTTCATGCCCTCGATACGGCGCTTGCGGATCTCGGCGGCAAACATCGGGCCGAACCGATGCCACCAGAACCTGACCGCTTCATGGCTGACATCGATGCCCCTCTCGTGCAGAAGATCTTCGACGTTGCGCAGGGAGAGAGAGAACCGGACGTACAGCATGACGGCCAAACGGATGAGTTCGCAGCTCGTTTGGAAACATCGAAATGGGGCAGGTTTTTTGCATCATCAGACGGTACGGAACCACTCAGGGCGTTTTGCAGGCGACTGCAAGAACCATCGTGTTGCTTCGTACAAGGTCAGGATTCGCAAACAGATCTGTATGTCAGCATTGCATGAAAGAAAGATAGCTGCAGACCGAGGCCTGCACTGAGGCTGGCTAGAACTCGGTCGGCCAGACCGCTGCCAGAAACCACTGGGCAGGAGCGGCCTACTCCTCGGCCCGCTCAAGAAAAGACGAGGCCGAAACCTCGTCAATCTTGATTACCAATGACACTCTTTACGGCAGACAGACTCAGCTTCGTTAACCTCGATGGCAAATTTTGGGCGCTGCCGTGGTGAACTTGCCGGATAGTGCTTCTTTCCATTCCTGCGAAGGGTTCACCCGATCAAACCCTGCGATTTTACCCCCCTCACGCGAACAAATCGTAATCATAGGCCCCCACGACGCCGCTCGTGTTGAAGGCGAAGTAGTCGATGGTTTCGGGGAGGTGATCGGTTTCGGCGTCTAGGCTCGTGTCTTCTTCCACGGACACGTCGAAGCTGCCCGCTGTGCTGTCGTTGCCGCGCGCCCAGGCCGGGTCTCTGCCGACATAGGTCGAAACCCCGGCC
Source organism: Lutimaribacter marinistellae (assembly GCF_042648365.1). Lineage (NCBI taxonomy): Bacteria > Pseudomonadati > Pseudomonadota > Alphaproteobacteria > Rhodobacterales > Roseobacteraceae > Lutimaribacter > Lutimaribacter marinistellae. The sequence continues at coordinate 7,137 of NZ_JBHRXI010000009.1, forward strand.
ACGACATGCGCGCCGCCGTCAAGGCTTGTGCCCAGCGGCACGGTCGCGGTCGCGTCGGTCACCCCCGGGACCCGGCCCGCCAGCCACTCGAACCCGCCCGTGCTGCCGCGTCCCGCCTCCAGCGCCACCCAGCCCAGCGTCTCGATGAAATGGCTGCCGGAATTGCCGGCCTCCTCTTCCTGCATCGTCAGCTGGAAGCCCTCCGCATCCGCGTTGCGCTGTCGCGTGGTCACGAAATCGCCGCCGTTGAAGCTCTGCACCTGGCTCAGGATCACCGGCGCCGTCTCGAAACCCGCCCCGAAGCCCACCGTCTCGAACCCCTGGCTCGACAGCCGGCTGCTCTGCAGCGTCCCGGCCTCCAGCAGCGTGCCGTCGGGCAGCACCCAGCGCCCTGCCTCGACCACCATGTAGTTGACCGTCTCGTTGAAATGGACCCCGTCCAGATGGTTCGGCTCCTGGAGTTGCATCACGAGGCTGCTGCCGCTGACCTCGCTCACCCGCACGTTCACCGGCTGGAACCCGTTCCCGGTCGCGACATGGGCGATCACCACCGGGTCGTCGTA
>NZ_JBHRXI010000010.1:0-545246 GCF_042648365.1 Lutimaribacter marinistellae
TACTTGGTGATCGCTGCCGTCAGCGTCGTCTTGCCGTGGTCAACATGGCCAATCGTGCCGATGTTCACATGCGGTTTCGTACGCTCAAACTTTTCCTTTGCCATATCCTCAGGCGCCCTTTTGCGGTTCGGGGGACCTTTGGTCCCGAGTTGCTGATTTGCTACTGCGCGCGGGGCATATTGGGTTCAACGGGGAAAATCAAGCACATCCTGCATATGGCAGGCCCGGTCGCCTAGCCTTGTGCCGGTGCCGTGGCGGCCGGAGTGCCCGGCGCATCGGGCCGCCTGGCGAACCAGCCGTTTTCGTTGTGCATTTCCACCAACCAGTCCTCGATCTGTCCAACCGCGTTGCGCGACAGCCCGAGGAGTTGCTCTTCTTTGCTGCGCGTATTCCCCGAACCGATAATCGCGGAATCGGCCGTGGTCGTCTCGAAGACGGTGAACTGCTTTACTTCGGGGTTCAGCTTCTGTGCCCGTGCGTCGTCCCAGACGGTGACGTTGATGATCAAGGCCGATTTGGGGCTGTAGACCACCGGCACACCTGGGGGGGCCAGCATGTAACCCTCGACGCTGATACCGAGGTGATAAAGCTGCGACCCCTGGTAACGGGAAAACCTCTCGTCAACTGCGGTGCGCAGGGCGGTAACCCACTCCTCTTCGGTCGCATCGCGCGAGATGGGGCCCTTTTGCATCTTGGAGGCCACCACCACGTTGTGGCCGAGGCTGAATTCGCCCAACCGCTCCAGCGGTTCGTCCGGAGTGGCGGATGTGCAAGCCGCCAGGATCGACATCCCGACGAGAAGGGTAGCGATGCGCAGCATTGTGAACGGGCCTCGATCTGTCTTGGTTTCAGGGGATGTACCGCGCTACCGCCTCCGATGCAAAGCGGCTGGGCAAGGAATCCCACGGATGCGGCTGCTATGTCACGTGAACTTGTAGCTTTTCGGAAAGCCGTGGGGTGGCCTCTTGCCGACGCTGGCCCGCTTGGCCAGCCATTGGCTCAGATCGGTCTCGTGCCGGGTTCTGTCCCCCCCCATCGACCACCGCAGACCTTCGGCCAAGTCAAAGGTGGTGACGTCGGACAAACCGCCATCCAGCTCCAGAGCGCCCTGTTTGCCGCGGGCCATGTTGTATTTCTGAAGCCGGACGCCCTTGCCACGCGTCATTTCGGGCAGTTCCTCGACCGGGAACACAAGGAACTTGCCATTCTGCGAGACGACGGCCACGTGATCGCCCTCGACCGGTTTGCAGATCAGCGCGCGGTCGTCATCCTTGACGTTGAGCACCTGCTTGCCGGCACGGGTCTGGGCCGCGACCTCGCCTTCGGGTACGATAAAGCCATTCCCAGCGGTCGACGCGACCAGCAGCTTGCGGTCAGGACGGTGAATCAGGATGTCGATGATCTGAGCCTCGTTCGGCAGATCGACCATGAGGCGCAAGGGTTCACCCATGCCCCGCCCACCTGGCAGGTTGGCGGCGCTGACGGTGTAGAAACGGCCATTGCTGGCAAAGATCAGCAGCCGGTCCGTGGTTTCGGCGTGGAAGATGAAGCGGGGCCCATCACCGTCCTTGAATTTCAGCTCACGGTTCAGGTCGATATGGCCGGTCATGGCGCGGATCCAGCCCATTTGCGAACAGACCACAGTGATCGGCTCGCGGTCGATCATCGCTTCAAGCGGGACCTCTTCGATCTCGCCCGCCTCTTCAAGGCGGGTGCGACGTGCGCCGCCCTCGTAATCCCTGCCAAAGGTCTTTTTCGTCTCTTTCAGCTGCTCGGCGATGCGTTGCCACTGCAGCCCGTCATCCGCCAGCAAATCTTCGAGTCCAGCCCGCTCTTCCATCAGGGCGTCGCGCTCGCGGACCAGTTCCATCTCTTCAAGCCGGCGCAAGCTGCGCAGGCGCATGTTGAGGATGGCATCGACCTGCACTTCGGAAAGCTCGCCCTCTCCCATTGCCGGAGCGACGTAATCCGCCTCGTTCATTGCGCGGGGATGATCCAGCGACCAGTCTTCGCGCATCAAAGCGGCCTTGGGATCCTCGTCATAGCGGATGATGTCGATCACGCGGTCGAGGTTCAGAAAGGCGACGATGAACCCTTCCAGCACCTCCAGTCGGTGGTCGATCTTGGCAAGGCGGTGCCGCGACCGGCGCTGGAGAACCTCGCGCCTGTGATCGAGGAAGGCGCGCAGCACTTCCTTCATCGAGCAGACCTTGGGTGTCACACCGTCGATCAGCACGTTCATGTTGAGCGAGAAGCGCACTTCGAGGTCCGAGTTGCGGAACAACATGCCCATCAGGACATCGGGCTCGACATTCTTGGACCGCGGCTCGAGGATCAGGCGGATGTCGTCCGCGCTTTCGTCACGGACATCAGCCAGAATCGGGATCTTCTTGGTCTGGATCAGCTCCGCGATCTTTTCGATCAGGCGCGACTTCTGCACCTGGTAGGGGATTTCGGTGACGACGATCTGCCACTGTCCCCGCCCCAGATCCTCGACCTCGTACTTGCAGCGCAGGCGGAACGAACCACGCCCCGTGCGATAGGCCTGCGCGATGCTTTCAGGCGGTTCGACGATGACGCCCCCGGTAGGGAAATCCGGCCCCGGCACGTAATTCAGCAGGGTGTCGTCGCGTGCATCCGGTGTCTTGATGAGATGCAGGCACGCGTCGCAAAGCTCGGAGATGTTGTGCGGCGGGATGTTCGTCGCCATGCCCACGGCGATACCGCTGGCGCCATTCGCCAGAAGGTTCGGGAAGGTGGCGGGCAGCACGACAGGCTCGGTCAGCGTGCCGTCGTAATTGTCTCGGAAATCGACCGCATCCTCGTTGAGTCCTTCAAGCAGGGCCTCGGCGACGATGGTCATGCGCGCTTCGGTGTATCGGCTGGCCGCGGGGTTGTCGCCGTCGATATTGCCAAAGTTCCCCTGCCCGTCCACGAGCGGGTAGCGCACATTGAAATCCTGCGCCAGGCGCGCCATCGCGTCATAAATCGCCGCGTCGCCGTGTGGGTGATAGTTACCCATCACGTCGCCCGAGATCTTGGCCGACTTGCGGAACCCGCCCGAAGAACTCAGCCGCAGCTCGCGCATCGCATACAGGATGCGCCGGTGAACGGGTTTGAGCCCGTCCCGCGCGTCGGGCAACGCGCGGTGCATGATCGTGCTGAGAGCATAGGTCAGGTAACGCTCGCCGATTGCGCGGCGAAGCGGCTCGGCCAGTTGGCGCCCATCGGGAGAAGTCATGTCGGGATCATCGAGAGTGTCGCTCATGGATCGTGTGATACGTCCACGCGGCGCGCTGAGCAAGCGCCGCATCGTCAGTTGCGGGCCACGTCATGTCCGGGCAACGGCCCGGGCCTGCTCCGCTGATTTTTGCGACGAAGCTGTGTATAATGGTCCGCGCTGCTTGTCCGAAGAGATTCGGAACAATTTTATTACTGCCGACGTTCTTTGTTTCAGTTGAAAACGCTGCCTTTGGGGGGTCGCCGCATGCCAAAATATATAATCGTCAGTTTCCTGTTTCTCGGGCTCGCCTTCTACGAGTTGAGCGGTGGCGCCGATTTCGAGCCGCGCGGGACACGCCCCGCCGCCGAAGAGCGGGTCGCACGCGCAGAACCCGTTGAGCCAGTCACCAAGCGCGCACCGAAACAGGACCGTGCGCAAGACATCGTCGCCAAGCAGGTCATATCCACACGAAACGCGCCCGCTGTTGCGGCCGATGACAATACCGAACTCACGACGGCCGAAGCCAACAGCGAAGGCCTGCTGCGTGTCGCGGCCGGATACAACACTGATTTCGGCTTTGACAGCGATCCGACCCGTACGATCACCCTTGCCTCTTTGGGCCAGACCACCACGTCGCTTCAGGTCGTGCGCGACAGCCCGCTGCGAAACCGTCAGGTCGCCACACCTGCCGCTGCGGAATACGTGTCGCCCGGCGCGGCCACTACCCCCGAAGTACAGCGCGACATCCGCGAAGTTACCGGCACTCGCGTGAACATGCGTATGGGGCCGGGAACGAACTACCCTGTCATCACACGCTTGAACCTCGGGCATGAGGTCGAAGTGCTGGAAAGCGGAAACGGCTGGCTGCGACTGCGCGTGCTTCCGGAACAGACGGTGGGATGGATCTCGGCTTCCCTCGTCAGCGACAAGACCGACTGACCCCACATACGGCATTGCCCTTAGACCCCGGCCCGCATAGCAATGGCCGGGGTTTTTCTTTGGGTTTCGCATGACCAGAACGATACTCATCACCGGCTGTTCCTCGGGAATAGGTCTGGATGCGGCGCATGGGCTAAGGGCGCGCGGCTGGAAGGTGTTTGCCTCCTGTCGCAAGCAGGTAGATTGCGACCGTCTTCGCGCGCAAGGCTTCGACAGTCCGCGGATCGACTATGCCGATGCCGAGACCATCCGCAGCGGCCTTGCCGAAGTTCTTGAAAAGACCGATGGCCGTCTGGATGCGGTGTTCAACAACGGCGCGCATGGCCTGCCGGGTGCGGTCGAAGACGTGTCGACCGAGGGCATGCGGCACATATTCGAGGCCAATTTCTTTGGCTGGCACGAGTTGATCCGGCAGGTCGTACCGATAATGCGCCAACAGGGATCGGGACGAATCGTGCAATGCTCCTCGGTTCTGGGCCTCGTCGCCTTCCCTTGGCGGGGCGCTTATGTTGCCACGAAGTTCGCTCTTGAGGGCTACAGCGATACGCTTCGGCTGGAACTGCGCGGCAGCGGGGTGGATGTTGTCCTGATCGAACCCGGGCCGATCACGTCCAAGCTGCGCGAAAAAGCGATCCCTATGTTCGAACGGTTCGTCGACTGGGAAGGTTCGGCGCTGCGGGCACAATACGAAGCGTCGCTGCTGAAACGATTGTACGAAGACAGCGGACCTGACCGGTTCGAACTGCCTGCCGCAGCGGTCACTGCCAAGTTGGCACGCGCGCTGGATGCAAAGCGGCCCCGGCATCGCTACTATGTCACGACACCAACATATGTCGCAGGATACCTGCGCCGCATCCTGCCTACACGTATCATCGACCGAATCCTGGCGGGCATCTGAGACGAAAGAACATGTTCGCTTTTGCTGCCAACCCCGCTAGGTCGTGACCGAACATTTCCCTGACGCGAGGCCGATATGGACCTACTCTTCATCATTCTCCTCTTGGCGATGGCCGCGGTCGTGATCGTGCTGGCCATCGGGATCGGCGGCTTTGCCCAAGGTGGGAAATTCAACGCGAAATACGGAAACAAGATGATGCGTCTGCGTCTGCTCTTTCAGTTCATCGCCGTGGTGCTGATCGTGCTTTACGTAACGCTGAGAGGCATGGGGGGCTCCTGATGGTCGTACTGAACAAGATCTATACGCGCACGGGCGATGGCGGCAAAACCGCGCTCGGCAACGGCGAGCGGGTCGCGAAGTACTCGGGCCGCGTGTCGGCCTATGGCACAGTCGACGAATTGAACGCCTTCGTCGGCGTCGCCCGGCTGGAGGCCGACGGAGAAATGGACGCGGCGCTTGCGCGAATTCAGAACGACCTCTTCGATCTCGGCGCCGATTTCTGCCGCCCCGACATGGATAAAGATGACGAGGCCGAGTACCCGCCCCTGCGCATGATCGCGTCACAAGTCGACCGACTTGAGGCAGAGATCGACGGAATGAACGACAAGCTGGAGCCGCTTCGCAGCTTCATCCTGCCAGGCGGCTCCTCCCTGGCAGCCCATCTGCATGTGTGTCGCACCGTGTCGCGGCGTGCCGAGCGGCTGGCGGTTGAACTTTCGAACATGGAGCCCGTGAACGACGTGGCCGTTCGTTACCTCAACCGCCTAAGCGACTGGTTCTTCGTCGCAGCGCGCACAGCGAATGAATGCGGCACGGCCGATGTCTTGTGGGTTCCGGGCGCGAACCGCTGAAGCAGTGGCCAAGGTCGCGTCCGGCGGAGGTGTTCATCTGCCGTATCGGAACGAAACAGTCTTTCGTGCCGGGACGTCAAATGGCAAAACGCGACGTCCCGGGGTCCTGACGTGACGATTTTGCCCTGTCCCGCGCGGATTGCAGGCGTTATCTGTGCCGGGGAGACCATTTAGGGAGTCGCATCGCGGCTTGCCGTTTCTGGAAGGAGAGAACGCAGCAATGAAGGTACTCGTGCCTGTCAAACGCGTGATTGATTACAACGTGAAGGTTCGCGTCAAAGCGGACGGAAGCGGTGTCGATCTCGCCAACGTAAAGATGTCGATGAATCCCTTCGACGAAATCGCGGTCGAGGAAGCGATCCGTCTCAAGGAAGCCGGCAAGGCTGAAGAGGTCGTCGCGGTTTCCATCGGGGTCAAGCAGGCCCAGGAAACCCTGCGTACGGCACTGGCCATGGGCGCCGATCGGGCGATCCTTGTCGTTGCAGCCGATGACGTGCATCAGGACATCGAGCCGCTCGCCGTCGCGAAGATCCTCGCCAAGATCGTCGAAGAAGAGCAGCCGGGCCTCGTGCTTTGCGGCAAACAGGCGATCGACAACGACATGAACGCGACCGGCCAGATGCTTTCGGCCCTGCTCGGCTGGAGCCAGGCAACCTTTGCCTCCGAGCTCGATATCGAAGGCGACTCCGCCAAGGTCACGCGCGAGGTCGATGGCGGCCTGCAGACCATCAGCGTCAAGATGCCGACCATCGTGACCGTCGACCTGCGCCTGAACGAGCCGCGCTATGCGTCGCTGCCGAACATCATGAAGGCCAAGAAAAAGCCGCTGGATGAGAAGACCGCCGCCGATTATGGCGTCGACGTCGCGCCCCGGCTGGAAATCGTCAAGACCGAGGAGCCGCCGGAGCGGGCCGCCGGAATCATGGTTGGCTCGGTGGACGAGCTGGTGTCGAAACTGAAAGAAGCGGGGGCTGTGTAATGGCTGTACTTCTTCTTGCCGAAGTGACGAATGGCGAACTGTCGATGGACGCCACCGCCAAGGCCGTGACCGCGGCCAAGAAACTGGGCGACGTGACCGTCCTGTGCGCAGGCGCCTCTGCGGCTGCCGCAGGTGAGGCCGCGGCCAAGATCGACGGCGTCGCAAAGGTTCTGGTTGCCGAAGATGCGTCGCTGGGCCATCGCCTTGCGGAATCCACGGCAAAGCTGATCGTGGATCTTGCCGGTGATTACGAGCATATCGTTGCGCCCGCGACCACCGACGCCAAGAACGTGATGCCCCGCGTAGCGGCTCTGCTGGACGCAATGGTGATTTCCGACGCATCGGGCGTCGTCGATGGTTCGACCTTCGAGCGTCCGATCTACGCCGGCAACGCGATCCAGACCGTCAAATCGAACGACGCGAAGAAGGTCGTGACCTTCCGGACGGCAAGCTTCGACGCAGCCGGCGAAGGCGGTTCGGCATCGGTCGAGACCGTTTCCGCTGGCGACAACCCCGGTCTGAGCGAATGGGTCGAGGACAAGGTTGCCGAAAGTGATCGTCCCGAGCTGACCTCAGCCAAGGTTGTCGTGTCCGGCGGCCGCGGTGTCGGCTCTGAAGAGAACTTCGCGATGATAGAGCAACTGGCCGACAAGCTGGGCGCTGCGGTCGGAGCCTCGCGCGCTGCGGTCGACTCGGGCTATGCGCCGAACGACTGGCAGGTGGGTCAGACCGGCAAGGTCGTTGCCCCCGAGCTCTATATCGCGGTCGGCATCTCGGGTGCGATCCAGCACCTCGCCGGCATGAAGGACTCCAAGGTCATCGTCGCGATCAACAAGGACGAAGAGGCACCGATCTTTCAGGTCGCCGATTACGGTCTTGTCGCCGACTTGTTCCAGGCAGTTCCGGAACTGCAGGAAAAGCTGGGCTAAGCCAAACCCGGCCCGATCAATTGAACGGCCCGCAGGTTCTGCGGGCCGTTTTGCGTTCAGGACAGATCCTGCATCAGACTGAACAGCTTTCGCGCGATCATGTCGTGTGTTGCGGGACCGATCAGATGTTCGGCCGCAGGTTGCTGCAAGGTACCGAAAAGCATGTCCTCCACCTCCTCGGACTCCCCCGATGGCCTGACCTCCAACGCCAAAACCGACAGAGCCTTTGGCGCAATTGCCGACACCATGTCCTGCGTCACCAGACATGGATCCGGGCCGAGTGCCCCACCCTGCTGCGTCACGAGATCGCCGGTATAGCGCAAATGCAGGAGAACCACATTGTCACCAAGACGCTCGACCAGCAGACGCATCCGCGCTGTCCAGGCCGTTCTCAATTCATGAGCCACCTCTTCGAAACGGTCGTGGCACAGGATCGCCAGATCGCCAAGCAAGTGCCGAACGAAGTGATATTCGGTGAAGTCCACCTCGGGATAGAGCCGGCGGAGCCGGTCCGATGCGGCTAGGAAGCGATCGTTCCGCCGCGGGTGAACGCGATAGAGCCGGTTGGACAGGCCCGCTGCCCCCGGCAATTGCAGGATGACCAGTTCCGCCTGTGCCGCGATGCGTGGCAGTTCCGGATCGTTGAGCAAGGCGTCGATCCCGAGACCCGGAACACCAAGGTTCACGCAAGGCGCGCCCAGCCGGGCTTCCAACCGGACGGCGAATGGCACGGCAACGAAACGGCCAAAGGTCTCCGTCCCGCCAAGACAGGCAAAGTAAGGCTCCGACAGGTCGCGTTCAGGTCCGCGTACCGGCAGTTTTGATGTGCCATAGTGGCAAGTCTCTTCATCGAGCGCCGAAGCGCCAGCGTAATCGTAACTCATGTCACCCACCAATTTCTTGTTCCCGTATGACAGGCTGACGCAAGGCTCTTGCCAAACCGCTAATGTGCGAATTTGAAGCAAAGGAGAGACGGTCGCCCCTCTTGCCGCCGCCCTGTCCCTGCCGATAAGGTCGCGGCAAGCTGCGACAAGGAACACATTGGAATGGATATTCAGAAGATCGGGGTCATCGGTGCGGGCCAGATGGGCAACGGTATCGCGCATGTCATGGCGTTGGCAGGCTATGACGTGATCCTGACCGATGTCAGCCAACAGGCGCTCGACAATGCCCTGGAGACGATTCGCGGCAACCTTGCCCGGCAGGCCTCCCGGGGGAAGATCCCGGATCAGGATGTCGAAACCGCGATGGGACGGATCGGAACGACACTGACGCTGGCCGAAATCGGGTCGTCGGACCTGGTAATCGAAGCCGCAACCGAACGCGAAACGATCAAGCAGGCGATTTTCGAGGATCTGCAGCCGCACCTTCAGCCGCACACCATTCTGACGTCGAACACGTCATCGATTTCGATAACGCGTCTCGCCAGTCGTACAGACCGGCCGGAACGGTTCATGGGCTTTCATTTCATGAACCCAGTCCCGGTAATGCAACTGGTTGAACTGATCCGGGGAATCGCGACCGACGAGGAAACGTTCAAGTCATGCAAAGCTGTGGTCGACAAGTTGGGCAAGACCGCGGCCAGCGCCGAGGATTTTCCAGCCTTTATCGTCAACCGCATCCTGATGCCGATGATCAACGAGGCGGTTTATACCCTCTACGAGGGGGTCGGAAACGTACAATCCATCGATCAGTCCATGAAACTGGGCGCCAATCATCCAATGGGGCCGTTGGAACTGGCGGATTTCATCGGACTGGACACCTGCCTTGCCATCATGAATGTCCTGCACGATGGTCTTGCTGACACCAAGTATCGCCCCTGCCCGCTTCTGACCAAATACGTCGAGGCTGGTTGGCTGGGCCGCAAGTCGCAGCGCGGCTTTTACGATTACCGTGGAGATACACCGGTGCCGACCCGCTAACGGGTCGATCGCACATCGTCAGCTTCGGGTTTGCCCCAAAGACAGAGTGTGTTCGCGCAACCAGGTCATGAAACCGCGCGGATCACGTTCCAAAAGCTGCATGTCCTGATCGGATACAGGCTCTCCGATCACCGGCGCCTGCGGCTTGTTGCAGGACCGAACGATTTCATGCAGCAAAAGCCCTTGCCGCAGGACTGGCGAGATGCGGTTTGCGATCTGATAGGCGCGGGAGTTCCGGCCGGGGAAATAGATCGGAACAACACGAGCACCCGACCGGCGGATCATCTTGGCCGTAAAAACGTTCCAGTCCCGCTCAAGCGCGGGCCCGAGCCAGCTGTCGGATGACATGACCACGCCCGAAGGGAACAGGGCAACGACGCCGCCCTCACCCAGATGGGCCATCGCCTTGGCGCGCATGTCGAGCATCTTTTTCTGCGCTTCGGGATCGTGCGGAAAAGGAACCGGGATCATGAAGCTTGTCGCGGCCTCGTCTAGCCCGGTCAGAACCGAACGGGTCAGGATCCGGTAATCCTGTCGGACGCGCCCGATCAAATCCGCGAGGATCATGCCATCGACCATGCCATGCGGGTGGTTTGCAACCACCACCACCGGCCCTTCGGTCGGGATGCGCGCAATCTGTTCGGCAGGCGTAAGCAGATCGATTCCCATCGTATCGAGCGCGCCTCGCCAGAACTTGTTCCCGCGATACTGGTCATTCTGTTTTTCGAACTTGTTCACCAGGCGGAGGATAGTGAGCTTACCGGTAACCCACTCGATTGCCTTGATAGCGTTGGCGGTCCAGGCATCGTCAAAGGAATTGGCATAGGTCAGCGTGCGGCGATCATATATCTCGCCAGTCGTCTGGGCCTCGGTTGCCAGACCTGCCTTGCTGTTATGTGCGGTATCCGCCAAGTCTTGCTCTTCCCGTACCTTGCGCCCAAGAGACGCTCAGGCACCTTCACCGAACTTGTCCTGGACCAGGGCCTCGAGCGCATCCGCGAGCGCCTCAGCATCCGGGCCTTGGGTCTCGACGTCAATAGTCGTTCCGCACGATGCTGCCAACATCAAAAGCCCCATGATGCTGTCCCCCGACGCGGAAACGCCATCTTTCGAAACCTCGGCCGACGCGTCGAATGCCTCCACGACTTCGACCAGTTTGGCCGAAGCGCGGGCGTGGAGCCCTTTCTGGTTCACGATCTTCAAGCTGCGATTGACCATTCACGTCCGTCTTTCAATCCAACGTCACGTTTTGTGCGTTGATGTATTTCCTACCTGCTTCCATCGCGCTGCGCACGGCCTCTCCGACGGGAAGGTGGCGGCTTTTCGCCAATTTTATCAACATCGGAAGGTTCGCCCCGTAGAGAATCCGACGATCCGCAGGGGTACAGGCGCGCAGACTGAGATTCGACGGCGATCCTCCGAAAAGATCCGTCACCACAACGACGCCGTCACCGGAATCGACACTGTCGGCGGCCGCGCATATTTCGAGCTGCTTTGCATCGCGATCGTGGTCCGGCTCGATGGAAATGGCCGCAAGCCCGGGCTGCTCTCCCACGACATGCTGCATCGCTGCCAGGTATTCCCGTGCGAGCCCGCCATGCGCCACGATAACTATTCCGATCAAGCTAACCTCACACGCGTTCGCGCCGCTCCAGTTCGCGGTGCCTTATAGACACCGGCTGACCGGTATCCGCAAGCGCATTCGCCATCGCCTCGGTCAACGCGACCGACCGGTGGCGCCCACCGCTGCACCCGAACCCGATCGACAGGTGCGATTTTCCCTCCGCACGGTAGGCTGGCAGCAAGAAAACAAGAAGCTCGCGCACCTTGTCAAAGAACGCTCCATAAGCACGATCGTTCTGGACATATTCGCTGACCTCAGAGCTGCGACCATCCATCGGGCGCAACGACAGCTCCCAATGTGGGTTGCGCAGGAAACGACAGTCAAACACAAGGTCGAGCCCCTGCGGTAGCCCGCGTTTGTAAGAGAATGAGGTGATAGCGACACTCATGTCCCGCCCTGCATCGGGCGCATACCAGCGCTCGACCTCCCGCCGAAGGTCGTGCACGTTCATCGCGCTGGTATCGATCAAAGTGTCCGCCCGTGCGCGCAGCGGCTCGAGCAATGCCAGTTCGCGCGCCACTCCTTCTGTCGGATCAGCGCTTTCGGCCATGGGATGACGGCGGCGTGTTTCCGAATAGCGCCTTAACAGGGTGTCTCTTGTGCAGTCGAGATAGAGGAGCGAAGCGTCGATCCGGTCGCGTGCGGCAAGCCTGTCGATGGTTTCGATAAGCGCCTGGGGAGAGAATTGGCGCGTGCGGGTGTGAATACCCAGTGCCAGCGGCCATTTGCAGTTCTCTTGAGCGACCAGCGTTTCGACAAGATTTAGAGGCAAGTTGTCGACCACGTCAAAGCCCAGATCTTCCAGTGCGTGCAGCGCCGAAGAACGCCCCGCACCGGAGGGGCCTGTCACGATAACGAGCTGTCTTTCGCTGGTCATTCGGGCGTCCCCTCCGGGTGCTGTCGACCCGCTTTCAGGATCTGGATCAGAGATGCCTCAAAATGTGGCGCATCAACGCGTCGAAGCAAGGGGACTTCATGTCCCAAGATGCACTTCGTTCTGTATCGGGGAAGCCGTTCGGTTTCGACTCGATCCATGTCGACAACCCAGCTTGCTCGAACCGGTCCGACAGGATGAGATTTAAGAAGGCCAATGCCGCGCGCCTCGACCAGAGGAGGCAGACCTGCGGGACGAGACAGCCAGATTCCGTCATCACCACGGATAACACGCACCCTGTCATCAGAGATCAGTTCCGCGCCAAGAGCGATCAGGCGCAGGCAAAGTCCGGATTTCCCACTCCCTGAGCCTCCAAGCACGAGCAGCCCCTGCTCGGCAATCGCAACGCTGCTACCGTGGAGAAGCGTTTCAGGGGCGCCATCGGTCACCGCGGCCCTCCCTCTCAGACGGGCAGACCCACGACGAAACGGGCACCCAGCGGGTCCGACGTCACATCCGCTTCGGTCGGACGGATGTTTTCCGCCCAAATGACACCGCCATGTGCCTCGACGATTTGCTTTGAAATCGCCAGGCCCAAACCGGAATTGTTTCCGAAGTGCTCTGCCGGGCGCTGTGAATAGAAGCGTTTGAAGATTTTCGACAAAGCCTCGTCGGGAATACCCGGCCCGGTATCCTCAACAACAACAAGGACCCGGTTCGAACGCCTGCGCGCCCAGACGCGTATTGCATCGCCATCTTCGCAAAACGAGATCGCGTTCGTTATGAGATTCACAAATACCTGCGCCAATCGCGCCTCGAGTCCGTGAATGACAATCGGGTCAGGCGGCAGGTCCGCAATATAATCGATGCCCTTCGACCGCGCATCTTCCCCTAGGTGCTGGTTGAGATTGTCGAGCATCTCCAAAAGGTTGAAAGGCTGCTCATCTTCCTTGACCAACTCGGCGTCGAGCCGTGAGGCATTCGAAATATCGCTTACGAGGCGGTCGAGCCGGCGTACATCATGCTCAATCACATCCAGCAGCTTGGCGCGCTGGTCATCCCTGCGCACCATCCGCAATGTGCCGACGGCGGACTGAAGGCTCGCCAAAGGATTCTTGATTTCGTGCGCGACATCTGCCGCAAACTGCTCGTTGCCGTCGATACGATTGTATAGTGCCGAAACCATTCCGCGCAGCGCGCGGCTGAGCCGGCCAATCTCATCGGGGCGTGCAGACAGGTCGGGAATTCGGATTCGTCCCGGGTTCACGCGGCGTGCATTCCGGTCCCGGCCAAGTTCGGCCGCCTCCGCAAGGTCCGCCAACGGGTTGGCAATTGTCGATGCCAGTACAAGGCTGAGCCCGATCGAGACCAACAGCGCAACGACGAACATCTGAAGCACCTGCTCACGCTCACGTCGTACGAGGGCGTCAATCTCGCCAGCCGGGCTCACCATTGCAACGACGCCGATCGGGCTTCCGTTTTGTAACACTGGCGTGGCAGCCGCGATAACGGTACCACCATCGGCGTCACGCAGTGTCTGGACCTGCGTCCCTCCAATCAGCGCTTGTGCAACGAGAGAACTCAGCTGTTCCTCGATAACGGGTTGTGGAACGTCGCTGCCGCTTTGGAACACGCGCGCCATGCCGGAACCCACAGCGCTAAGGCCATCGCTTATGATTGTCCGGTTGCTTTCTCTGGAATTGAGCGCCGCTATGGCTGGCGTCTGCTCCTCTCCCAGAATGCTGCCGACGAGCATTTCCGACGTGTCGTATACGAACACCTCGACGCCTTTGCGGAGCGAAAGCCCCTGAAGCGTCGTCGCCACATCGACACCGTCGCCTGTCGCCAGGTTCACGGGAAACCCGTCGGCCAGCTGTGCTTCGAACACATCGCCGACCAGCTGTGTCTCGCCCACGAGCGCGTTTGCGCGTTGCCTGACGAGGCTATCGCGGCTGTCGATCGAGTAGAGAATCCCCGCCACGAGAATGATAAGCGCGATCAGGTTGAACGTGATGATCTTCCGCGTGAGCGGCGACGTCCTGAGAGACAGAAGGCTTCGATGCGCGCGCTTGTTCCGAAGCTCTTGCGAAACGGTGTTTTGCGGAGCGACCCAGTCGTCGCCCAGCACAACGTCGCCGCCGCGGTCACCTTGTGTCACTGTTGTATCTCGCACGAGATCGCCCCCTGGACCCGAGCAGAATTATTCTTCGTTATACCTGTAGCCGATCCCGTACAGCGTTTCGATCGCGGAAAACTCGGGGTCGGCAGTGCGCATCTTCTTGCGCAGACGTTTGATGTGGCTGTCGATCGTTCGGTCATCGACATAGACCTGATCGTCATAGGCGACGTCCATCAGCTGGTCGCGGCTTTTTACAAAACCGGGGCGTTGCGCAAGCGCCTGAAGCAAGAGAAATTCCGTAACCGTCAGCGAAACATCGCTGCCCTTCCAGCTAACGGCGTGCCGCAAAGGGTCCATCCGCAGATGGCCCCGCTCCATTACCTTGGTCTCGGGGCCGGCACCGCCTGCATCGCCCGAGATCGCCTCTTGCCGACGAAGCAAGGCGCGGATGCGCTCAACCAGCAAACGCTGGCTGAACGGTTTCTTGACGTAGTCGTCTGCCCCCATCCGCAAACCGAGAACCTCGTCGATCTCGTCGTCCTTGGAAGTCAGGAAAATCACAGGCATCTGGGTCTTTTGCCGAAGCCGCTGCAACAAATCCATCCCATCCATGCGCGGCATCTTGATATCCAGAACAGCCATGTCCGGCAGTTTCTTGTTGAACGCATCCAACGCTGCCTGGCCATCGTTATAGGTCTCGACCTCGAAGCCCTCGGCCTCGAGCGTCATGGACACCGACGTCAGGATGTTCCTGTCGTCGTCCACCAATGCAATCTTTGACATGAAAACGCCCCTATACTGCTCGTGACTGCCTTATTTTTTCCTCTTTCATTGCTGCTTTACCGCTCCGAATCAATCCATATCTGTGATTCGGACGTTCCTTTCCGGCCATTAGAGACAAAAATACCTTACCCGCTGCTGAATCCCTGTGATCTTCCGGAGGTCTCGAAATGCTGGTTGCGCTAAACTTCGGCTTGATGGCGCTAACTGCGCCAAACCGTCCTGTTCATGGGTTCAGGCCTCGTGTTAAGACCGCGCTCACCGGTACGCGATGCCGGTCTATTGGCCCAGGATACAGCCCAGGACACGCCCCTGCCCTCGTGGTGGAACGAACGTGTCGGCACAGGAGAAGAACGCATGACATCTGGACGGGTTAACCCGCAATTCCGCCTCGAGGATCAGGGCATCGAGGGTCTGGGAAATGTCTATTACAACTTCATGGAACCGGCGCTGATCGAAGAAGCCATCAAGCGCGGCGAAGGCACGCTGGGCAATGGCGGCGCATTTCTTGTCACGACGGGCAAGTTCACCGGTCGCTCGCCCAAGGACAAGCACGTCGTCAAGACCGATGGCGTCGCAGACAGCATCTGGTGGGAAAATAACGCTGCAATGAGCCCTGAAGGGTTCGATGCACTCCACGCCGACATGCTGGAGCACATGAAGGGCCGCGATTATTTCGTGCAGGACCTTGTGGGCGGCGCCGACCCCTCCTACGCGATCAACGTGCGCATGGTGACTGAACTGGCGTGGCACAACCTCTTCATCCGTCATCTTCTGCGTCGCCCTGCACGCGAAGATCTCGACGAATTCATCGCCGATTTCACGATTATCAACTGCCCCAGCTTCCGTGCTGACCCGGCCAAGCATGATTGCCGCTCCGATACCGTGATTGCGCTGAACTTCGACAAGAAGCTCATCCTGATCGGCGGCACGGAATATGCAGGCGAGAACAAGAAATCGGTCTTTACCCTGCTCAACTACCTGCTGCCGAAAAAAGGCGTGATGCCGATGCATTGCTCGGCCAACCACGCACCCGGAAACCCCGTGGACACGGCCGTGTTCTTTGGCCTGTCGGGCACCGGCAAGACGACGCTTTCGGCCGACCCGGCGCGCGTCCTGATCGGAGATGACGAGCACGGATGGTCCGACCGTGGCACCTTCAACTTCGAAGGTGGCTGTTATGCCAAGACCATCAACCTCAATCCCGAGGCGGAACCAGAGATCTATGCGACCACGACCAAGTTCGGCACCGTGATCGAGAACATGGTTTTCGACCCCGAGACCAAGGAACTCGATTTCGACGATGACAGCCTCACGGCCAACATGCGCTGTGCCTATCCGCTGGAGTACATCTCGAACGCATCCTCGAGCGCGCTTGGCGGTCATCCCAAGAACATCATCATGCTGACCTGCGACGCCTTTGGCGTGCTCCCGCCGATTGCACGGCTCACGCCGGCGCAGGCCATGTACCATTTCCTCTCGGGCTTCACCTCCAAGGTAGCTGGCACAGAACGTGGTGTGACGGAACCGCAGCCCACGTTCTCGACATGCTTCGGCGCGCCTTTCATGCCGCGACGCCCCGAAGAATACGGCAACCTGCTGCGGGACAAGATCGCGCAGCACGGGGCGACGTGCTGGCTGGTCAACACGGGCTGGACCGGGGGCGCCTACGGCGTCGGAAGCCGGATGCCGATCAAGGCAACTCGTGCTTTGCTCACCGCCGCGTTGGATGGTTCGCTGGCCGAGGCCGAATTCCGCAAGGATGGAAATTTCGGCTTTGACGTGCCGGTATCCGTCCCGGGCGTGGCCGAGGTTCTTCTGGACCCGCGCCGCACGTGGGACGACCAGGCGGCGTTTGATCGCCAGGCCGACAAGCTGGTGCAGATGTTCGCCGACAATTTCGAGCAGTACCTGCCCTATATCGACGAAGACGTTAAAGCCGTCGCAATCGGCTGACGGATTGCGTCAAATCGCCCCGCACGAGTTTTTCGTTGTGCGGGGCGTATGCTTTTCTTATCTTCCTGCCACTAAATCCGCCCGAAACGGGCATTTCTGGGGAAAAGGGCTTGGTCAACAGGCTCACCTTGCAAGCTGAAGAAGAGGCAAAGGTGACCGCCACAATCGATGACTGTGGTCCAACAACGTGTTCAGGCAACTCAATGAAAAATGTCGCGAAGCTTACCGAACTGCGGAAACTCATGATGAGCATGGAGCGCTCGCTCGGGCTCGAAACCCTTTCACCGGTCGAGCGTGACATCTATTACGCCGCAAACGAGCTGTCCGAGGAAGGCGAGTACATCCGCACTGTCGGACTGATCGAGCATACATTGCTGGAAAGCGTTTCGCGTCCCACCTTTTTCCGCGCGCTCAAGTCGCTCGTTCAAAAGGGCTATCTTTCGCAATGCGACTCCGCCAATCGTGGCCGGTACGTCGTGAACGCGCCTCGGACCTGAACCGGGCGACATCGACAGCGCCATGCGACAGTTCCTGACGGAAATCGCTGTCACTTCGACCGCGTATGTGGTGGCATCTCTACTGGTGTTCGAACTGCTGATGCCATTGCAAACCCTTGCCGTGCCGCATTACGTTGGGACCGGTAGCCTCTTGTTCCTTCCGCATGGCGTTCGGGTTCTTGCCGCATGGCTATTGGGCTGGCGCGCAATCCCTGCACTTCTGCCCGGTGTCATCTTCGTGTTTGCTTGGCAGGCAGGTGCAGGCTTCCTGACACCTAGCCGCGGCGCAGCGATCCTGTTCGCTGTAAGCGTTGCGCCAATCACGTTCCACGTGCTGAAAGCGATCGGCTACGATCTGTTTCCATCGCCCAGCCGGATGCCATGCTGGCCTTGCATCCTCGGGGTCGGGGCGCTGACATCAGTCCTGATTTCGACCCTTACGAACACCGTTTTCGGCTCTGGCATGACCGACTACATGGCCTATTTCATAGGCGATGTAGCGGGTCTGTTCTTTCTGATGCTTGGCCTGCTCTACTTCTTCAGAATGACATACGGCCGCGCCTGAAAATCGGTCGCGCAATTTTTGAACCATGACAGCCTCGTCGGCGTATTTAAGTTGCGCTGCACGTGCAAAATGATATGACCGTCGCGACGGATGAGAGGATATGATTCAATGGCCCATGACGGACAGGATATGACGACGATGACCACCCCGGTTTTGCCGGATCTTCTGGCCCTCACCCGGTCGGCAATTGGCCCGGTAGAGTCCGTGCTTGAGGCTGCCCGCTCTTCGGTACGCGACATGGTGAGCGAAGAAGGCCGCGTATCCGGCAAGTTGATCGAGGCAAACCAGACTGCCGCGCATGGTTTGGCGTGGCTTGCCACTTACGAACAGTCCCTGAAGCAGATGCAGCGCTGGGCCGAGCAACTGACCGAAAGCGGCAAGTTCGGTGAGATGGAACAATTGATCCACCAGATCGCATTCGGCGAGTACCTCAACCAGATCGTTGGCGGCATTCCGATGAACCAGGGAGAGGTTCTGCGGCTTCAGGATCTCGGACTGACCAACAGCGCGCGTGAACCATTCGAAACCGACGCTGTGCAGAGCTTGATGGCGGGCGGAAACAGCCAAGCGGCACGAGCGCGCCTTGTAGAGCTCATGCAGGAACAGTCGGGCGCCGTCATGTACGGCACCTCCGGGCTGGACGAAGAGCTTGAGATGATCCGCGACCAGTTCCGTCGCTACGCGCTGGAAAAGGTCGAACCTCACTCCCACGACTGGCACCTCAAGGACGAGCTGATCCCGATGGATGTCATCGAGGAGCTCGCCGAGATGGGTGTATTCGGCCTGACCATCCCCGAAGAGTTCGGCGGGTTCGGCCTGTCCAAGGCATCTATGTGTGTCGTTTCCGAAGAACTGTCCCGTGGCTATATCGGCGTTGGCTCGCTGGGCACACGGTCCGAGATCGCGGCCGAACTGATCCTCGCGGGCGGCACGGACGAACAAAAAGCCCATTGGTTGCCGAAAATTGCAAGCGCCGAAATTCTGCCGACAGCCGTTTTCACCGAGCCCAACACCGGGTCCGACCTCGGCAGCCTTCGCACCCGTGCAGTCAAGGATGACAACGGCGATTATCGCATCACCGGCAACAAGACGTGGATCACGCATGCCGCGCGAACCCATGTCATGACCCTTTTGGCGCGGACCGATCCCGAAAGCACCGATCACCGCGGATTGTCGATGTTCCTGGCCGAAAAGACGCCCGGAAGCGACGAAAACCCTTTTCCGACCGAAGGCATGAGCGGGGGCGAGATCGAAGTTCTCGGTTATCGCGGCATGAAGGAGTACGAGCTCGGCTTCGACAACTTCAAGGTCAAGCAAGAGAACCTGCTGGGCGGCGAAGAAGGAAAGGGCTTCAAACAGCTGATGCAGACCTTCGAATCCGCCCGGATTCAAACAGCGGCCCGCGCCGTGGGCGTCGCACAATCGGCGCTCGACATCGCGATGCAATACGCGCAAGACCGTAAGCAGTTCGGCAAATCGCTGATCGAGTTCCCCCGCGTGTCCGGCAAACTGGCGATGATGGCGGTCGAGATCATGGTGGCGCGGCAGCTCACCTATTTCTCGGCGTGGGAAAAAGACCACGACCGTCGTTGCGATCTTGAAGCAGGGATGGCCAAGCTCCTTGGCGCTCGGGTTGCTTGGGCTGCCGCCGATAACGGCCTGCAAATCCACGGCGGCAACGGCTTCGCTCTTGAGTACAAGATCAGCCGCGTTCTGTGCGATGCGCGGATCCTCAACATCTTTGAAGGGGCGGCCGAGATTCAGGCACAGGTGATCGCTCGTCGCCTTCTGGGCTAAGTCGCCGGTGGTCCAAAAAATTTTTTCGCCCGGCGCTTGCGCCGGGCGTTTTGCCATCGTCTCAGGA
Source organism: Lutimaribacter marinistellae (assembly GCF_042648365.1). Classification (NCBI taxonomy): domain Bacteria; kingdom Pseudomonadati; phylum Pseudomonadota; class Alphaproteobacteria; order Rhodobacterales; family Roseobacteraceae; genus Lutimaribacter; species Lutimaribacter marinistellae. The sequence goes on from NZ_JBHRXI010000010.1 coordinate 20,021, forward strand.
AATTCTCCGGGCAAACCGATCCACGAATGTCGCACGTGCCTCGGGCAGCGGCTGGTGGGATAACGAAGGTGCCAACCGGTTTTCAAGGAAGTAACCGGTGGTCCGTAGGGCCTGAACGACTTCCAGATCATCGCCCTGCCCTTCTCCGCGCAAAACCGGTGGCAGCGGCAGCATGCGATCCGCCCACTGCCCCGCCCCCTCGCGCGACACCGCGCGTCCTGTTCGTGGCGAGACGTAGACGAGGTCGTCCTTGCGCCCGGTGACAGCACAAGAGGTGAGATCAAGGCCGAAACCCAACTCTTCCAACACCGCCACTTCCCACCTCAGGTAAGCCAAAGGCCAGATCTCGTCTTGCCCCAGAAGGTCCAGCAACTGCTCGCTGCGCCTGTAAAGAGCAGGGTACGGGGCACGTTCCGGCAAACAGAAACACAATAGCGCCGTGACCGCGTTGAGCCCGGATAGGGCAAGACGGCTCGACAGCCCAGCCGCCGATCTGCTGCGCACTGGCTCAACGACGAAGGCGCCAATATGCTCCTCCAATCGTGCCCGCCATTGCAGGTCAAGCTGTGCACCGGGTTGCAGCACTGGCGCGATACGGCGGCTCGCACCCCCGCGGACAACGCCCGCATAACGCCCCTGCCCCTCGGTAAAGGTTTCGATGATGGTCGAGGTTTCACCATGCTTCCGGACCGAAAGCAGAATGCCCTCTTCGCGCCAATCCAACATGACTTGTGCTACTCCGCCTCCGTTCGGCTGGCAAGCAAGCCACGCGTTCGCACCGAGAAGAGGCGCAAAGAGGGTAAGGCAAAGTGCTAATCCAGCCCTTCCTCCCCCAGCAGGTGACGACCGGCCCTGTCCTCCACCTCGATCACCCAGAGATCAGGGTCGAACTGCTTTTGACGGTCGATCGCTTCGTCGACACCGGTTTCCTCGCCCGAAGCCAGCTCCACCCACGCGCGATTGCCGGTCATCAGGTCGAAACTGCGCTGAAACGCGGTCGCTTCGCCGTTCAGCCTGTTCAGCTTGACCAGCACCGCTCCAGCCGTGTCATCACCATGCGCCACGACAAAGGCGGGGATCTCCATCATCCGCAACCGCGCAAGGTAAGCGTGAACCCAGAATTCCGATGTCAGCCGCGTCATGGCAGCGCCTCGCCTCAGCTACCGCCCGCGTCAGTTTCCATCACGGAAGTCGAGGCCCATTTCCGAGTACCGCTCGGCCTCTTCCAGCCAGTTGGGGCGTACCTTGACCTGAAGAAAGAGGTGGACCTTGCGATCCAGAAACTCCTCCAACTCTGCCCGCGCCGCCTGGCTGATCGCCTTGATGGTCTCGCCCCCTTTGCCAAGTATGATGCCCTTATGGCCATCACGCGCGACATAGATCATCTGGTCAATCCGGGCAGAGCCGTCCTTGCGCTCCTGCCAACTCTCGGTCTCGACCGTCAGCTGGTACGGCAGTTCCTGATGTAGTCGTAGCGTCAGTTTCTCGCGGGTGATTTCGGCCGCAATCATGCGCATGGGCAGATCAGCGATTTGATCCTCGGGGTAAAGCCACGGACCCTCGGGCAGGTTTTCACCCAGCCACGCCCGCAGGTCCTCGGTCCCATAGCCCCGTTCTGCCGAGATCATGAAGGTTCGCTCAAAGTTGAAACGCGCATTCAACTCCTCCGACAAGCCCAGCAGGACAGGAGCCTCGACCCGGTCGATCTTGTTGATCGCCAAGGCCACCCTGCGTCCTTTGCCGATATCGGTCAAACCATCGAGGATACGCTCGACACCTTCGGTGATGCCGCGATGGGCCTCGACCAGGAGGACGATGATATCCGCATCCGCGGCCCCGCCCCAGGCGGCCGCGATCATTGCGCGGTCAAGCCTCCGGCGCGGCTGGAAAAGGCCCGGTGTGTCCACGAAAACGATCTGAGCGTCGCCGGCCATCGCAACTCCGCGAATGCGCGCGCGGGTCGTCTGCACCTTGTGGGTCACGATCGACACCTTGGCGCCGACCATGCGGTTGAGCAGCGTGGATTTGCCCGCATTGGGCTCTCCGATCAGGGCAACAAATCCGGCACGTGTGGTCATCTTGGGTTCCATCTGTCTCGTTCGTTAGCCCTAGCGCCCCGCCGGAGCAGTTTTTGCAGGACGCCGTGCAAGATAGTCCTTTTTGACACGCATCACCAGCAATGGACCGCCGTAGATGAGCACCGCAATCGCCGTCTTGAGGGCAGCGACCATGACCTCCCTCTTCGAGGTATCGGGCCGTACTTCGTCGATATAGTCGATCTTGTAGGCATGCCCCGGTGAAGCGAAACGCGAAATCATCGCCATGGCATCGCCATTGTTGACGGCGACCATTTGCTGGACATCCGCACAAGGCTTGGGCTTGGCCGTTTTGCCCTTGGTGAAAACCTCCAACAGGCATTTGGACGCAAATCTGCCACTCAATGGCGTCACGCCATTCAAGAAACGGATAACTTCGATTTCCCCGCGGGACAACCCCCGGTTGACGATCCGTTTTGCGTCAATCTCAGGAAAGCTTTCCTTGTCCGCACCAAGCCACTGGCATGTATGGCCTACGAGGTCAGCCTTGGCGACGTCGTAGTTCAGCAGGCAAAGCGAATAGTCCGGGTGTCGGTTCAGGGCTTCGATGACGAACCATGCCATTTCCGGGTAACGGTAATTCATGGCGAATTCATCGAGACTTACCGAAACACCGTTGTACTGAAGGCTTTGATTATAAATGGAAACCATGTGCCCGATCGGGTTTCGGACAAATAGCAGCACCTTGATTTCGGTAAAGCCATGCGCACGCGCGATCTCTGCCCACTCGGCGGTCTTCCCCTTAGGGTTCTTGACCAGTTGCACGAAGAAACCTTCGAAGCTGACGAGCGCGTCCTTGTCGCCGGGAACCTCGCGCAAAAGCTCATCCAGATCCCGCCAAGCGCCATTGCCGGAGGTTACCTTGAAATTCTGGGCTCGTTTGAGCACGGCAGTGTCACACGGATAGGCAATTCCCAAGTCGTTCAGCTTCTCAATCGCCAGAGCAAAGAAGACCTGAAGGAAACTCGAGCCCGTCTTGTCGTGACCGATGTGAAGCCAGAGAATGCGTTTCTCGGGTCGATCATTCACGACAACGACCCGAGCAGTTTGCGGGCGGCATCCTGTTCCGCCTGCCGTTTGTTGCCCGCCGTTGCATCGGCTGTCTCGCCCGAGGCAAGACGAACCTGGATCGTGAACACGGGGGCGTGATCCGGTCCGCTGCGCGACAGCTCGACATAGCTGGGGGGCTTTTGGCCGCGTGCCTGTGCCCATTCCTGCAAGGCGGTTTTAGGGTCGCGCGCGTCATCCTCGACCTTGTGGATCCGGTCGCCCCAAAGCCTGAGGATCATGGCCTGCGCCTCCTCGAACCCAGTATCGCGATAGACGGCGGCGATCACCGCCTCCATTGCATCGCCCAACAGCGCCTGTTTGCGTCGGCCACCCGACATCATCTCGGATCGGCCGAGGCGCAGCACCGCGCCCAGATCGACCTCTCGCGCAACGTCGGCACATGTTTCTTTTCGTACCAATGCATTGAAACGCGGGGCGAGTTGCCCTTCGGTGGCGGTTTTGTCCTTTTCCAGCAACGCGGTGGCCATGACAAGGCCAAGCACCCTGTCGCCCAGAAACTCGAGCCGCTGGTTGTCCGGCCTCGTTGCGGACGAGACCGACCCATGGGTCAGCGCCCGGATCAACAGTTCAGGATGCCGAAACTTGTATCCGATGCGCTGTTCAAAGGCTTTATGATCGGCGGACAGCTTCACTCGATCTTCTCAAAGAAACGATCCCCGCGCCACGTCCAGAAGAACAGCATCGAACGCCCCGCCGACGAGAACATGACCCGGTCCGCCCGACCGATCAGGTTTTCGAAGGGAACGAAACCAACACCGCCCGCAGCCTGCGGCAGGCGAGAGTCGCTGGAATTGTCGCGGTTGTCACCCATGAAGAAATAGTGCCCCTCGGGAACCGTGTAGACGCCGGTATGGTCTGACGCCTGGTTACCGATGTTCAGGATGGAATGGGACACTCCGCCCGGAAGGGTCTCGATCGTACGCGATTTCAGGCAGACGCCGCCGGCCCCCACCGGGCCATTCTCACAGCGTGGACGCAGGCGTTGCGGTCCCTGCGGCTCTGCAACCTCTTCGAACATGCCGTCATCGGCCAGTGCAACCGCTTCGCCGTTGATGTTGAGCACCCCATCCTTGACCTGGACCCGATCGCCCGGCATCCCGACGACGCGCTTGATGAAATCGCGCCCCGACACCGGGTGGCGGAACACCACGACATCCCCCCGGTCAGGTTCTTTGCCGAACAGCCGGCCATTGTCGCCTTTGAATACACCGCAGATATCCTCGGCATCGACGTTGATGCCAATAGCCGGCATGATCAGGCTGGGGCAAGACGCGTAGGAATAGCCGTACGCCATCTTGTTGACGAAGAGAAAATCCCCGATCAACAAGGTGGGTTTCATGGAACCCGACGGAATCCAGAACGGCTGAAAGAACAGAGTTCTGAACACACCTGCAATCAGCAGCGCGTAGACGATGGTCTTGACCGTTTCCCAGATCGGGTGCGCGGTCTTGGCTTTCTCGGCCATTCTGCTCTCCAGTTGGTTCCTGCGCATCGCCGTGATGCGGAGGCTACATGCGGGGCGGGCGGGAGTAAGTCAAGCCGCCCCCGCCGTCATTGGCAGGATCAAGCGGCCGCGCCTCGATCACGACAAAGGCCTGCGCCCACGGGTGATCGTCGGTCAGCGTGACATGAATGATCGCCTCGTGGTTCTCGGGCGTCATTTCACGCAGGCGTTCAGCCGCCCATCCGGTGACATGCATTACCGGCTGTCCGCTTCTGAGGTTCGACACGGACATGTCGCGCCACGCAATCCCCATGCGCAGTCCGGTCCCAAGCGCCTTGGAACACGCTTCCTTTGCGGCCCAACGCTTGGCATAGGTGCCGGCGGTGTCAGCACGCCGCTCGGCCTTGCGCTGTTCTGTTTCCGTGAAAACACGATTGCGAAACCGATCCCCGAAACGGTCCAGCGTCCCTTGGATTCGGTCGATGTTCGCCAAGTCGGTGCCGATGCCGAGGATCATTTCGGGTGCTTTCGAGCTTGTTTGTTGCAGCCGTCGCGTTGGACCAGATCGACTTTCCCTGTCACGCCCGCGCGTCATCCATCAGGCGCCGCATTTCCTGAATGGCTGGCGTCAGGCCGCGAAAAATGGACTCACCGATCAGGAAATGCCCGATGTTCAGTTCCCGCACCTCGGGAACCGCCGCGACTGGCTGCACGGTCTCGTATGTCAGCCCGTGACCCGCATGCACCTCGAGCCCGAGTGAATGAGCAAAGGCCGACATCTCTCGCAAGCTTTCAAGCTCGCGGTCACGTTCCTCGAAATTGCCTTCGGCATGCGCATCGCAATAGGCACCGGTATGCAGTTCGATCACTTCGGCACCGATCCGGTGTGCCGCCTCGATCTGCTTCGGGTCGGCGGCAATAAAGATGGACACGCGGCATCCGACATCGCGCAGGGGGGCGATGAAATGGGCCAGCCGGTTCTCTTCGCGGGCGACTTCCAACCCACCCTCGGTGGTGCGTTCCTCGCGTTTCTCGGGCACGATACAGACAGCGTGCGGCCTGTGGCGCAGGGCAATTTTCTGCATCTCATCCGTGGCTGCCATCTCGAAATTCAACGGCACGGTAAGCGCATCCATCAACCCCTCGATATCGGGGTCGGTTATGTGGCGGCGATCCTCGCGCAAATGGGCGGTGATACCGTCAGCGCCAGCTTCCTCGGCCAGTTTCGCCGCCCGGATCGGGTCGGGATAGGCCCCGCCCCGCGCATTCCGGACGGTCGCGACATGGTCGATGTTTACGCCGAGGCGAAGGTGAGTATCAGGCATCTCGAGCCTCCTTGTGTCCTTGTCGGGGTGACCCTACAGGGAAGTTTCCGGAAACGGCAGTGTCGGCTTCGGCCAATCGCTTGATCGCTTCGAACTTTGCCCGGATCTTTTCGCGGCGCCGGTTCTGGTACGCGGCAATCAGCGGAACACTCAGCCAATACATGATCGTCGCTGCAATCACACCGGGGATAAGGCCGCCGATAAGATAGGGAAAGAACACCTCGTTGTAGAAGACTGCCAAACCGTGCCAGTCCGCAACGTCCTTGTTGAACGCCGCCTTGAAATTGTGCCAGAGGTCGCCCGCTGCGCTTTCGAACTTGCGGCCGATCGAGGCATCAGCGTGCTCGAATTCGGTTCCCAGCAAGTAGTGACCCAGCCGCATCGACACGGCAGCGATCGGCACGAAAGTCAGCGGGTTGCCGAAAAACGTCGCCATGAGGGCCGCAATGATGTTTCCGCGCATGACCCAAGCAACAAGCGCGGCGACAAAGAAATGCATTCCGAACAGCGGGGTAAAGCTGGTGAAGACCCCCGCCCAGACTCCGCGGGCGATACGGCGGGGCGTATCGGGCAGACGCCGGACGCGGTGTTTGACGTACAAAAACGCGCGCGTCCAGCCGCCGCGGGGATACACGAAATCCGAGGCGATCCGGGCAGGGCTCCTGCGATCCCGTCGCTTGAATACCACCTCACTTCGTCCTTTCCGACACCCCTACCCGGCCGGAGCCCGCGCCGCGGCCTTGTCACGAAACCTTTCGACCGCGGCAACGTCGCTTTCCGCCTCGAGCATCAGCATCAGCGAATGCAACTGCTCCACGTCGCGCAGTTCGACGCAGATCAGCAGACGATAGAAATCCGGCTTGCGGTCCAAGAACTCCAGGTTCGAGATATTGGCCTTCTTCTCGCCGATCAATGTGCAAATGCGTCCCAGTACGCCGGCATCGTTACCAATGGTCAGCTCAAGTGTCGTTCCGTAGACTGCCGGGTGCGTGCCCGAGTGCCAGTGAAGATCGATCCAGCGTTCCGGCTGGTTCTCGAACTCGGTCAAACGGTCGCAATCGATGGTATGGACGACGACGCCCTTGCCGCGCGACGTGATGCCGACGATACGCTCGCCGGGAAGCGGCTCGCAACAGGGTGCGCGTTCGTATCCCTGCCCGGGCTCAAGGCCGATCACCGCGCGCCGTTGTGGAACGGTATCGCTATCGTCGCGCGCAAGCTCGGGGTACACGGCTTCGACGAGGTCATGGGCGGTCAACTCCGCCGAACCGAGACGGGCAAGCAATTCGTCACGGCTTTTCAATCGCAGATGCCGTGCGGCAGTTTCCAGAACCTTGTCGGTCGCCTTGCGCCCGACATGTTCGAAGCCAGATCGCGCCAATTCCTGGCCGAGTTTGATGAACCGTTCGCGATCCACCTCGCGCAAGGCACGCCGGATCGCGGTCTTGGCCTTGCCCGTGACCGCGATTTCAAGCCATGTCACCTGCGGTGTCTGCCCCTCGGCCGTGATGATCTCGACCGATTGCCCGTTCTTGAGGCGCGTCCAGAGCGGCACCCGGATGCCGTCGACCTTGGCCCCAACGCAGGCGTGACCGATCCGGGTGTGAATCGCATATGCATAGTCGATAGGCGTCGCACCGCGCGGCAGCTTGACCACGTCACCCTTGGGCGTGAAACAGAAAACCTGGTCGGAATACATCTCGAGTTTCACCGCCTCGAGAAAATCCTCGTGATCCTCCTCGCTGTCGAATTGCTCGGTCAGGTTCGCGATCCATTTGGCTGGATCCACGGCAAAGGGGTTCTCTGACCGAACCCCATCGCGATAGGACCAGTGAGCCGCGACGCCGGTTTCGGCTACGTCATGCATCTGCCGCGTACGAATCTGAACCTCGACCCGCTTGCCGTCGCGGCCTGAAACCGTCGTATGGATCGAGCGGTACCCGTTCGACTTGGGCTGGCTGATATAGTCCTTGAACCGTCCTGGCACGGCACGCCAGCGTTGATGAATGGCACCAAGGACGCGATAGCAATCATTCTCGCTGTCGGTGATAACGCGAAACCCGTAGATGTCGGACAGGCGGGAAAAGCCCTGATCCTTTTCCTGCATCTTGCGCCAGATCGAGTACGGCTTCTTGGCGCGGCCAAAAACCTCTGCCTCGATACCTGCCTTGTCGAGTTCGTGGCGCATGTCACCGGTGATGCGATGGATGACGTCACCGGTTTCGCGTTGCAGCGTGATGAAACGACGGATGATCGATTGCCGACCTTCGGGATTGAGCACGCGAAAGGCAAGATCTTCCAACTCTTCGCGCATCCATTGCATCCCCATGCGGCCCGCAAGCGGCGCATAGATGTCCATCGTCTCGCGCGCCTTCTGCACCTGCTTTTCCGGCTTCATCGCCTTGATCGTGCGCATGTTATGCAGACGGTCGGCAAGCTTGACCAGGATCACCCGCAGGTCCTTGGACATCGCCATGAAGAGCTTGCGAAAGTTCTCGGCCTGCTTGGTTTCGCGGCTGGAAAGCTGAAGATTGGTCAGCTTGGTTACACCATCGACCAGCATCGCGACTTCGCTGCCGAACAACTCGGTCACCTGGCCATAGCTGGCCTTGGTGTCCTCGATAGTGTCGTGAAGAAGGGCCGTGATAATGGTTGCATCGTCAAGCTGCTGCTCCGTCAGGATCGCAGCAACAGCTACGGGATGTGTGAAATAGGGCTCGCCCGAGTGGCGGGTCTGCCCTTCATGCATGCGTTCACCGAACGCATAGGCTTGTGCAATGCGCTCGGCGTTGGCTTTCGGATTGTAATTGCGGACCAGCGCGATCAGGTCGTCGGCAGAAATCATCCGGTCCGCATCTCCAAACCCGGCAGGCTCACCCCTGCCCTTGCGCCTCCATCAGCGCGCGCAGCAGCTTTTCTTCCGACATGTCGTCCTCTGCCGGCTTGTCGGATTCCGCGCCCATCAGCAGGGCCATCTGATCCTCTTCAGGCTCGTCAACCTCGATCTGAGTCTGGTTCGACTCGATCAGACGCTCGCGCAGTTCGTCGGCGCTCTGTGTTTCTTCGGCGATCTCACGAAGGGAAACGACCGGGTTCTTGTCGTTATCGCGATCCACGGTGATCGCGGCACCTGCCGAGATCTCGCGCGCACGATGCGCTGCCAGCATAACCAGCTCAAAGCGGTTGGGAACCTTGTCTACGCAATCTTCGACCGTCACGCGGGCCATGAGGGTACTCCAATACAAATCCGTGGTCAGAAGGGGCTTATCTAAGCGCGAATCCCCCAATTGACAAGCGCGAATCCTGTCCCCGCGCGCCTAGATCGGGCGCACGGCATCCCGGTCCGCTTGCGGCAAGTCCATGCACATCTGCGCGACGCTGCGCTGCAGAGCCGGATGGATCCAATCGCGCGCGATATCCGCCAGCGGAACGAGCACGAACGCCCGGTCCTGCACGCGCGGGTGTGGCAGGATCAGCGCGTCGGGCGCCTGCCGTACCTGGCTTTCCGGCGGCAGATCATGCCATCTGGCCCAGGTATCCCGATCCGGCAGCACTTCGTCGCCATAGCCGATCAGGTCCAGATCCAGCGTTCGCATTCCCCAGCGCTGCTCGCGTGCCCGACCGAACCGGGCCTCGACCTCATGCAACAAGGCCAGAACGCCACGCGGATCCCGCGTCGTTTCCAAGACGGCAGCGGCATTGACGTAATCCGGCCCGGCGCCCTCCGGAAAGCAGGGCGTTTCAAAAAACCTGCTCGTTGCACGAATCATTTCCCCGTGTCGTGAGAGTTCCTGCAACGCTTCCGTAAGGGTCGATTGCGGGTCTTTCCCGTCAAATGGCAGGTTTGACCCTAGGGCAATCAGGCAAACTGACCGGAATCCGGTCATTCAATACGCTTGGTTCGGCTTGTGATACTCTTGCGGTACATGACATTTCTCCTAAATTGGGGGCACCTGATCGCCGTACTCATTTTTCATCATCACTCACGTAACACACGGCGAACAGGTTACACCGGAAGGAACAGTTTATGTTTTACAAAGACGAACGGCTAGCGCTGTTCATCGATGGGTCGAATCTTTATGCGGCTGCCAAGGCATTGGGCTTTGACATCGACTATAAGCTCTTGCGCCAGGAGTTCATGCGCCGCGGAAAGCTGCTTCGAGCCTTCTATTACACCGCGCTTCTGGAGAACGATGAGTATTCGCCGATCCGTCCTTTGGTCGACTGGCTGCACTATAACGGTTTCACCATGGTGACCAAGCCGGCCAAGGAGTACACGGACAGCATGGGCCGGCGTAAGGTCAAGGGGAACATGGATATCGAGCTGACCGTCGATGCCATGGAACTTGCGCCGCGAGTCGATCACATCGTGCTGTTTTCGGGCGATGGGGATTTCCGCCCGTTGGTGGCGAGCCTGCAGCGGCAAGGTGTTCGCGTTTCGGTCGTGTCGACCATCCGCAGCCAACCGCCGATGATCTCGGATGACCTGCGCCGCCAGGCGGACAACTTCATCGAACTCGAGGAACTGCGCGAAGTGATCGGGCGCCCGCCGCGCGACGTTCCCGCCGAACCGAGAACTGTCGCTGCAACCGGCGCCAAGTAAGACCCGCGTAAGCGTACCAGATGGGGTGGTACGCTGTGCGAAATAGCTATGCACAAATGAAATTCGGCCGGCCGCCCCTCAATTGGGTCGACCGGCCGACTTTAAGTACATTCTGACTATTACCAGCTATCGAAAGCCAACACTGAACCAATCACGCGGTCCGGATAGCAACCCGGCATGTCAGATTCGTGACAGGCTGGACGCGGCGCGCACAAAACCTTACCTCTGCCCGGACTAAGGAGGCGCGCATGACCAGATCCCCCCTGACACTCTACCTTGCAGCACCGCGCGGCTTTTGCGCAGGTGTCGACCGGGCCATCAAGATAGTCGAGATGGCGCTCGAGAAATGGGGCGCGCCGGTCTATGTGCGACACGAGATCGTGCACAACAAGTTCGTCGTCGACGGGCTGCGCGAGAAGGGTGCCGTATTCGTCGAGGAGCTTGACGAAGCTCCAACCGACCGCCCCGTGATCTTCTCCGCGCATGGCGTTCCAAAATCAGTGCCCGCCGAGGCGCAACGCCGCGAGATGATCTATGTGGATGCCACCTGCCCGCTTGTATCCAAGGTGCATATCGAGGCGGAGCGTCACTCGCAGAACGGCCTGCAGATCGTAATGATCGGCCATCGCGGCCATCCCGAAACAATCGGTACGATGGGGCAACTGCCCGAGGGCGAGGTATTGCTGGTCGAGACCGTTGGTGACGTGGCAGATATCGTGGTGCGGGATCCTCAGAGCCTCGCCTTCGTGACCCAGACTACGCTTTCCGTTGATGAAACGGCCGACATCGTGGCAGCACTCAAGGCGCGTTTTCCCGCTATAGTCGGCCCTCACAAAGAAGACATCTGCTATGCCACGACCAATCGGCAAGAGGCCGTGAAGGCCATCGCGCCCAAGGTCGATGCGCTTCTGGTGGTGGGCGCGCCAAACTCGTCGAACTCCAAGCGATTGGTCGAGGTCGCGTCAAAGGCCGGGTGCAACTACGCGCAGCTCGTGCAACGTGCGCGCGATATCGACTGGCGCGCGCTCGAAGGTATCCGAAGTGTGGGCGTGACCGCAGGGGCGTCAGCCCCGGAAAGCCTGGTCAAGGAAGTCATCGAGGCGTTTTCCGGTAGGTACGATGTGACCGTCGAAACCGTCGAGACCGCGGTCGAGAATGTCGAATTCAAAGTACCTCGCGTGCTCAGGGTTCCCGCATGACACGGATACCGACCGCGCCGCTCTTACTGGGCCTTGCCGGGCTCATCCCGTTTGTCTGGGGGGCGCTGACCTATCTTGACGGCAACTTGCAGGCATGGGGCGCGCAGGCCCTCGGCCCGCGTTTTGTCGGCCCATATGTCCAGCTGTTCTACGGTTCGGTGATCCTCAGCTTCATGTCCGGCGTTCTGTGGGGCTTTGCGACCAAGGTGGATGGATCGCGCGCGGCATTGGGCTACGTGCTGTCCGTCCTGCCGGCCCTTTGGGCCTTCTTCATGACGGGCGGTGGGCCGGTTTCGGCCGGGCTCAACCTCATGTTCGGCTTTGCAGCGCTGCTGCTACTTGACGCCGCCTTCAGCCGCTGGGGACTGACACCGCCCTGGTGGATGCAGTTGCGCATCCTGCTTACGGTGATCGTACTCGCCTGTCTTTCTGTTGGAGTCTTCCTGTGACCGATGAAACCATTCGCGTCTACGATCAAAAAGCCGCCGAATACGCGGCAATGACCGACGACTACAACGCCGAAGACCCGCACTTGTCCGACTTCATCGCTGCTGTCCCGAAAGGCGGCCACGTCCTTGACCTCGGCTGTGGCCCCGGGATGTCCGCCGCGCTCATGGCCCAAAACGGATTGTCGGTGGACGCGGTCGACGGCTCTGCCGAAATGGTGGAATTGGCGGATCAGCGGCTTGGTGTAACAGCAAGGCGTGCCAGTTTTGACGACATCTCAGGCGAGGCACTCTACGATGGGGTCTGGGCCAACTTCAGCCTGTTGCACGCGCCGCGCGCTGACTTCCCGCGACATCTCTCGGCGCTGCACCGCGCCTTGAAGCCGGGCGGGGCCTTTTTCCTCGGCATGAAGCTCGGAAAGGGAGAGGGACCGGACCAGCTTGGCCGCTTCTACACCTATTACTCGGAGGACGAATTGACGGAACTTCTCGCGGCTGCGGGCTTCACGGTGACCGGGCGGCGCCACGGAAACGCACCGGGCCTCGACGGCACCCCCTCGGACTGGGTCGCGTTGGCTGCACATGCCTGAGATCATCGCTTACACGGATGGCGCCTGTTCCGGAAACCCCGGTCCGGGCGGATGGGGCGTTCTGCTACAAGCAAAGGATGGCGAGACAATCGTCAAGGAACGCGAGTTGTGCGGCGGCGAGGCAGGCACCACCAACAACCGGATGGAGCTATTGGCCGCCATCACCGCGTTGGAGACCTTGGAACGGGCTTCGACCGTGACGGTCGTCACCGATAGTGCCTATGTCAAGAACGGCGTCACCGGCTGGATTCACGGCTGGAAGCGTAACGGCTGGAAGACAGCGGCGAAAAAACCGGTCAAGAATGCCGACTTGTGGCAGCGTCTCGATACCGCCCAGGCCCGCCACGACGTGACCTGGAAATGGGTCAAGGGCCATGCCGGTCACCCCGAGAACGAGCGCGCCGACGAATTGGCGCGTGCGGGCATGAAGCCCTTTAAGCCTCAAAAGGCCGGCAGTTGAACGTACTGACGCTGCTCGACTACGCCTCGGTACTGGTCTTTGCCTTGACGGGGGCGCTGGTTGCAAGCCGGGCCCAGCTCGACCTCGTGGGATTTGCTTTTGTGGCCTGCCTTACGGCTGTCGGCGGCGGCACGGTGCGCGACCTGCTGCTGGATCGAAACCCGGTTTTCTGGGTAGGCGAACCCACTTACATTCTTATTGCGACCGGTGCTGCGCTGGTCGTTTTTTTCACCGCCCACTTGATGGAGAGCCGATATCGCTGGCTCGTCTGGCTGGACAGCTTCGCCCTGTCCATCGCCGTGGCGGCGGGTACCGGCGTGGCGCTTTCCCTGCAACAGCCGCCAGTGGTCGTCGTGTTGATGGGGATGAGCACTGGCTGCATGGGCGGCTTGATGCGCGACGTCGTGGTCGGAGAGGTGCCGCTGGTCTTGAAACAAGGTGAGCTTTACGTCTCATGCGCCTTGGCAGGCTCCGTCTGTGCGGTCATCGGCACAGGGCTTGGCCTGCCCACTCTATGGGCGCTTCTGGCCTGCGCCAGTGTGTGCTGGGTCCTTCGCGCCGGGTCGCTGCTGTTCGGCTGGCGCCTGCCCGTCTACAAGGGTCGCCCGCCCCGCGTCTGAGATCTCAGCGCCGCCAATGCGTCGGCACGATGATCAGCGCACCGATCGATGATACGATCGCATTCAGCCCCGGCGAGTTGAAGCCGATGCCGAACATGATCCGTACGAAGAAAAACAGGAACGCGCCACCAACGCAGATGATGATGGATTGTACATAGCCGTTATGGGTGAACCCGCTCTTTTCCGAGACGTAGCCCACGATTCCGGCGATTACCACGGTTCCCATCAACACCATGAACATGGCTTTACTCCGGTCCCAACTGCGTGCCCGGTGGAACGGGCCAGCCACGCAAGAACGTTTCGGCATCCTGCGCGGCTTTGCCCGCCCGCTGCAAGCGGGTCAGTTGAACCGCACCCTTGCCGCAGGACACGCGCAGCGCCTCATCCAGAACCGTTCCGGGTGCACCCTCTCCCTCAACCAGCCGTGCGCCGAGGATCTTGACCCTTTCGCCATCGATCATGGACCATGCGCCGGGAAAGGGCGACAGCCCGCGGATCTGCCGGTCAATGGTCGCAGCTGGCGCATTCCAATCGATGCGCGCCTCGGATTTGGCGATCTTTTCGGCATAGGTCACGCCGGTTTCATCTTGTTGTTCGGGCACCAGTTCCGACAGCCGGGCCAATGCCTCGATGATCAATTCGGCACCCATCGCGGAAAGACGGTCGTGCAAGATACCGGTCGTTTCCTCGGTGCCGATCGGGGTTGCACGACGCAACAGCACAGGACCGGTGTCCAGCCCCGCCTCCATCTGCATGATGCAGATCCCGGTCTGGTCATCGCCCGCCATGATCGCTCTGTGGAGGGGCGCCGCCCCGCGCCAACGCGGCAAAAGGCTGGCATGGATGTTCAGGCACCCGTGCCGCGGAGCGTCCAGAACGGCCTGCGGCAGGATCAGCCCATAGGCCACGACAACGGCGACATCGGCATTCAACGCCGCGAACTCTGCCTGCGCCTCTGCCGATTTGAGAGAGATCGGGTGCCGCACATCCAGCCCCAGTGCCGCTGCACGGGCATGCACGGGGGTTGGCCTGTCCTTCTTGCCCCGGCCTGCTGGTCGCGGCGGCTGGCAGTAGACGGCGGCGATTTCGTGCCCTGCCTCTATCAGCGCGTCAAGCACCGGGACCGAGAACTCCGGCGTTCCCATGAAAATGACCCGCATGCCCCTACCCCAGCTTCCGTGCCTTGCGCAGCAGCATGTCGCGTTTCACCTTGCTCAACCGGTCGAAATACATCCGCCCGTTCAGGTGATCGATCTGATGTTGCACGCTCGTGGCCTCGATCCCGACGAAATCTCGGCGGTCCACCTGCCCCTGCTCGTTCAGAAAACGAACGGTCACCGCGCGCGGACGCTTGATCACGGCCGAAACCCCCGGAAGGTTCGGGCTGGCCTCTTCGTGCTCGCGCAACTCGATCGACGCATGCAGGATCTCGGGATTGGCCAGCCGGACTGCCCTGCCACGCTGGGTTGAGCCGTCCACCACGGCCAGCCGCAGCATCACGCCGATCTGAGGCGCGGCAAGTCCGACACCGGGCATGGCCTCCATCGTGTCGATCATGTCGTTCCAGATTGCACGGATCTCTCCCGTGATTTCGTCCACCGGAGCGGCCTTGCTGCGCAGCCGCTTGTCTGGCCATGGCAGGCAGTCGCGAACGGTCATCGCTGCATCTCCATGTACTTGCCCTCGATCTCGGCGCGCAGGTTGGGATCGATCCTGTCGAAATGCACCATCCCGTTCAGGTGATCGAATTCGTGCTGGATGCAGCGCGCCTCGAACCCGTCGAAATCGGCCATGTGAATGTCGCCTTCGGCCGCCGTCCATTGCACGGTCACGGCCTGCCACCGCTCGACCGGGACGGTTACGCCAGGGATCGACAGGCAGCCCTCGTCGCCCACGACGGGTACGCGTTCGGCCGCCATGATCAACGGGTTGATCATCGTCATCGGCGCGGGTCTGCCCTCTTTCCAGCCGCAATCCATAACGAACAGTCGCAGCATCACGCCCACTTGCGGCGCGGCAAGCCCGCGACCCTGAGCGGCATACATGGTGTCGAACATGTCGGCGATCAGCTCGTCAAGGCGCGTATCCTCGACCGGAGCGCATTTCTGCGACAAACGCGGATCTGGCCAGCGAAGGATGTCGCGCACACTCACGCCCGGGCCATCTCGCGCTTGAGCTTCTGCATCTTGCGAGTGATCATCTGCCGCTTCAGCGGCTTGAGGTAGTCGATGAACAGCTTTCCGTCGAGATGGTCGATCTCATGCTGCACGCAGGTCGCCCAAAGCCCGTCAAAGGTCTCGCGTTGAAGGGTTCCGTTACGGTCCAGCCATTCGACCTCGACCGCGGCAGGGCGCGTCACCTCGGCATACTGATCGGGGATCGACAGGCACCCTTCGTCGTAAACGCTGGTTTCGTCCGACGCGGATATGATCTCGGGGTTGAACATGACCAGCGGGCGGGGTGCCTCGCCCTCTTCCTTGACACAGTCCAGCACGATCAGCCGGTCCAGCACCCCGACCTGGGGTGCCGCCAGGCCGATACCCGGTGCATCATACATGGTTTCGAGCATGTCATCGGCCAGCTGGCGCAGCTCGTCACTCAAATCTGCGACCGGCGCGCATGTCTTTTTCAGGCGCGGATCGGGATGTATCAGGATCTTGCGTTTCATGCAGGGGGATTTAGGCGATCACGCCCGCCATCGCAACGCCTCTTGCACCCGCGCGGCAAGAGGTTAGCTTCGCCTGCGACACCTGAACGGAGCGATACATGAATTTCGACGATCTGACCGAACGACGCGGCAGCCACTGTGCCAAATGGGATGCAATGGAAGCGATCTATGGCGTGTCGCCAGATGACGGCCTGCCGATGTGGGTCGCGGACATGGACCTCCCCGTTCCGGACTGCATTCTCGACGCGCTTCGCGGCATGGTCGATCACGGGATCTTCGGTTACGACACGCTCGACGCGCCCTACAAGGCGGCAATCGGCTGGTGGATGCAAGAGCGTCACGACTGGCAGGTGGCACCCGAGGCGATCTTTACCACCACGGGCCTCGTGAACGGCGTCGGCATGTGCCTTGATGCTTACACGCAGCCGGGCGACGAGATCGTACTGTTCACCCCCGTCTATCACGCCTTTGCCAAGGTGATCCGAAACGCCGGGCGCAAGGTCGTCGAACGGCAAATGATCCTCGAGAACGACCGCTACAAGCTCGACTTCGAGACGTGGGACGCCCAAATGACGGGCACCGAAAAGATGCTGATCTTCTGCTCGCCGCACAATCCCGGCGGCCGTGTCTGGACCGAAGAAGAACTACGCGGCGTTGCCGATTTCGCGCGTCGGCACGATCTTTTGCTGATATCGGACGAGGTACATCATGACCTCGTGTTTCCGGGCGCGCGCCATGTTCCGATGCAGAATGCAGCACCCGAGATCGCTGACAGGCTTATCATGCTGACCGCGCCGTCCAAGACCTTCAACATCGCAGGGCTACATACCGGGCAGGTCATTATCCCCGACGAGACCTTGCGCAAACCCTTCGCCGCACGGATGAGCGCACTGAACCTTTCGTCGAATTCGATGGGCATGCGCGCGACAATGGCAGCCTACTCTCCCGAGGGTGCAGCCTGGGTCGATCAACTGGTGGCCTATCTGGACGGCAACCGACAGGTTTTCGACGCGGCCGTTGCCGAGATTCCCGGCCTGCGCTCCATACCGCTTGAAGCGACCTACCTGTCATGGGTGGATTTTTCCGGCACCGGCATGCCGCGCGAGGAATTCACCGCCCGCGTCGAGAAAACGGCAAGGATCGCCGCCAACCACGGCACGACTTTTGGAACCGGCGGCGAAAACTTCCTGCGGTTCAACCTCGCGACACAGCGCAGCCGGGTAGAAGACGCCTGCAAGCGCCTGAAAGCGGCATTCTCCGATCTGCAATGAGGCGTCGGGCCGGCCTTTGCCGGCCCCGCTCATTCCAAGGGCAGATATGCGACGGGCGCATCGGCGGCCCGTTCGAAGTCGAGCGCGGCGCTCTCGGCGCTGGCGGTGCTGCGCTTGAAGTCGTAACGCATCTCACCCCCTTCCTCTTCGGCGGCGACAATCAGACACTGACACAAGTGCTTTCCACCATCGTAGATATCCACGAGTCCACGCAGACGGGGCGTTGCCGCCGCTTCGACCGCAAAACCGCCACGCCACATGCGCAGAACCCGATAGCTTTCAGTCCCGACCTCGACGCGTAGACGGCTTGTCTTTTTCAAAGCCGCAATGCGCGCCGCATCCAGACTGTCACTGATCTCTTTCGGAACGAAATTGTCCATCACCGGATCCCCCGCAGAATCATTCGGATTGTGCCGCAACCTCATGTCGGATCAAGAAAAAATCGTACCGAACACATGAATGGTTATCCGGCGTTGCATGCTGTGCATGTCTCGCTGTGCGTCCATGCAGCCCGGTTGCGCGCCCAGCGGCCTGTGCGGATGGACCGCCCGCCGCTAGGTCTTGCCCAATAAACAGACCACGCAACGGAGGATGACCCATGGGCCTGCTCGTCGATGGCGAATGGAAAGACAAATGGTACGACACGGAATCGACCGGCGGCAAATTCGAGCGGTCCGAGTCGCAGTTTCGCAACTGGGTCACGTCTGACGGTGCGCCGGGACCATCGGGTGAAGGCGGCTTCGAAGCTGAATGGGGGCGCTATCACCTCTATGTCAGCCTCGCCTGTCCCTGGGCGCATCGGACCATGATCTTCCGCCATCTCAAGGGGTTGAGCGATCTTATCGACCTGTCGGTCGTGCACCCCTACATGCTTGGCCATGGCTGGACTTTCGGAACCGACTATGACGGCGCGACCGGCGATCCGCTTCATGGTTTCGACTATGCTCACCAAGTCTACACCAAGGCCGACCCGGTCTATTCCGGCCGGGTGACGGTCCCGATCCTCTGGGACAAGAAACGCGAAACCATCGTTTCGAACGAAAGCGCCGACATCATCCGTATGTTCAACAGCGCCTTTGATGGCCTGACCGGAAACACCGATGATTACTGGCCGGCAGAGCTGCGCAGTGCCATCGAAGAGGTGAATGCCCGCGTCTACGACACCGTGAACAATGGTGTCTACAAGGCCGGATTTGCCACAAGCCAGAGTGCTTATGACGAGGCAATTCATCCGCTGTTCGACAGCCTGGACTGGCTGGAGGAGCGCCTTGCAACCAAACGGTACCTTATGGGCGAGCGGATAACCGAGGCCGACTGGCGGCTGTTCACCACGCTGATCCGGTTCGACAAGGTCTACAACACGCATTTCAAGTGCAACCGGAACCGCATCGTGGATTACCCGAACCTTTGGGGCTACGTCCGTGAGCTGTATCAGTGGCCGGGTGTCGCCGAGACGGTCAATTTCGATCACATCGTCGGCCATTACTACTACAGCCATACATCGATCAATCCGCACCGCATCGTCCCGATCAATCCCGATCTGGACCTAGATGCACCGCACGGACGGGATCAACGCCCCGCCGCGTAATGCTCCACCATCGCCGCCAGGTCTTCTGGCGGCGTTCCGCTTTGCACATAGGCACAGGCATTCGGGCTATGGGCAAAGATCGACCCGTCCGAGAAGAACGTCGTATTGGTGACGAAGATCACCCGCGCCTTCGGACGGCGGTAGCTGGCGAAATCCGCCACCGCGAGGGCGCTGCCATCCTCAAGCACGAGGTCGAGCACGATTATATCGTAATCAGACGCGTAGAGCGCCAGGATGGCCGTGTCCTGTGAGCTGACCAGCGAGACGTCCCCGCCCTGGCGTTGCAGGTGGCGTTGCCAAAGCCGTCCAAGCTCTGGATTGCTTTCGACGATCAATACATTCATTTTCTGACACCTCGGCACTGTGCAATCGTTGTGCCGTCCCCCGCATCTCCGGTGATCTGCCCAAAGACTTAACAAACGATTAACGATGAAATGAGGGGCCTGCGGATCGGCGGATTCGCTTGTGCGACCGGCAGGAATCCGCTTGAAACACGGGAATAGCGCAACCAGAACAGGAATGTCACCGCAGATGACCAACCCGCGGCAAATCGAGGACCGTTCGCGCCGCCACCGCGACCACGGGGGAGGAATCGATCATGCCATCTCGGTCTACGGTGGTAGTCGGGCCGATTGGCTGGACTTGTCGACCGGCATCAATCCGCATCCCTACCCATTGCCGATCCTTGAGACGCTGGACTGGACCGCCCTGCCCGACCGCGCTGCCTTCAGCCGGCTTTGCAATGCCGCGCGCGACTTCTGGAATGTGCCGGACGAGGCAGCGATCCTCCCTGCGCCCGGCGCGTCGGCATTGATCGCCCGGTTGCCAGCCCTGTACCCCGCCGACCGCGTCGAAATCACGCCGCCAACCTACAACGAACATGCCGCTGCCTTTCGCGCACATGGCTGGGACGTCGTCGAAGATGGCCCCGCAACAGCCCGGGTGCTGGTCCACCCCAACAATCCCGACGGCAGGGTTTGGACCGCAGCCGACGCCACGGCCCGCCTGACCATCATCGACGAGAGCTTTTGCGACGTGTTGCCGGAACGCAGTCTTGTGAACCTCGCCGCAGGTGAAGGCACCATCGTGCTCAAGAGCTTTGGCAAGTTCTGGGGGCTTGCCGGTCTTCGGCTTGGATTTGCAATCGCGCAGCCCGAAATCATCGATCGGCTAGCCGATTTGACGGGTCCTTGGGCGGTATCGGGGCCTGCGCTCCGCGTCGGTACCTTGGCGCTGCAGGATGCCGAGTGGGCGGACCGAACCCGCGCGCACCTCGAGGCAGAAGCGCAAAAATTGGATCAACTGATGATCAAACGGGGCGCACAGTTATTGGGTGGTACGAGCCTTTTCCGACTCTACGACGTCGATGACGCGCAGGCGTCGCATGATCGTCTGGCGCGAAAGCACATCCTGACCCGCGTCTTTCCCTACTCGCGCCGGATGCTTCGCCTCGGCCTGCCGCCTTCGGGCGCTTGGGATCGGCTGGAGGACGCCCTTTGAACACGGCCTTCATCCTCGCCGGTGCCATGTTGCTGGACGCTGCACTCGGAGAGCCTGATTGGCTCTGGTCGCGCCTGCGCCATCCCGCCGTTCTCTTCGGTGACGCAGTGGGCTTTTGCGACCGTCGTTTCAACAATGGCACGCATCGACGCCTCAAGGGTGCCTTGGTGGTGGCCGCACTGGCGCTTGGCGCGGTGTCGCTTGGTGCGGCTCTTGCCCAATTGGGGTGGGTCGTGGAACTGATCTTGTGCGCCATCCTCCTCGCCCAACGCTCGCTGGCCGAACATGTCGGACAGGTGGCTGCCTCGCTGCGCCTTTCCCTGCCCGAGGCACGCAGCATGGTCGCCCGCATCGTATCGCGCGACACCTCCCAGATGGACGGGCCGCAAGTTGCGCGAGCCGCCATCGAAAGCGCGGCGGAAAACCTGAGTGACGGTGTGATCGCGCCTGCCTTCTGGTTTCTTGTCGGCGGGCTTCCCGGGCTCTTTCTGTACAAGGTCATCAACACCGCGGACAGCATGATCGGCTATCTCAATGACCGTTACGCCGAATTTGGCTGGGCCGCCGCGAAACTGGACGATCTGCTCAATCTCATCCCGTCGCGGCTGACTTGCCTGATGCTGGTCGCGCTGTCGAACGGATCGCGTCACTGGCGCGCCATCGTCGAGGACGCCGAGCGTCATGTGTCACCGAATGCCGGCTGGCCCGAGGCCGCGATGGCCCGCGCGCTGAAGGTCGCGCTCGCCGGGCCGCGCAGCTATCATGGACAGGTCCGGCACCTTGCCTGGGTTAATGAAACGGCCCGCAAGGATATCGGCCCGCATGAGATCGAGAAGGCCATCCGTCTCTTGTGGCAGGTCTGGGCCTTGGGGCTAGGCCTTGCAATCGCGATTTTCACAATCACCTTTGTTGTCTGACGATTGATCGACCCAAAGGATTTTCATGCGCCTTTCCAAGCTACTGCAGCACTCCGCCGCCATCACCCTCCTCGCCGCTCCGGCCTTTGCGCAATGTGGCGGCAGCTTCCCGGGTTTCATTGATGGGCTCAAATCCGAGGCCGTCTCGCGTGGGCATGATCCGGCAGCTGTCGAACGCTTCTTTCGCGGCGTCCAGCAGGATGGCAAGGTCATCCGTGCCGACCGTGCCCAAGGCGTCTTTCAGAAACCTTTTATCGAGTTTTCGCAAAGGCTGATTTCTTCGAACCGCCTGAACACCGGTCGCCAGATGGCGGAACGCTATCACGGCGTGTTCGACCGGATCGAGGCGGAATACGGCGTGTCGCGCGGCGTCCTTCTCGCCTTTTGGGCATTCGAGACGGACTATGGCGGCTACCAGGGCGATTTCAACACGCGCAACGCACTGGTCACCCTGTCGCATGACTGCCGCAGGCCGGACCTGTTCCGCCCGCAGGTCTTTGCCGCCATCGAACTCTACGAACAGGGCGATTTCGACCCGGACCGCACGACCGGTGCATGGGCGGGGGAGATCGGGATGGTTCAGATGCTGCCACAGGACATCCTCGACAACGGCGTTGATGCCGATGGCGACGGGCAGGTTTCGCTCAAGACCTCGGCCCCCGATGCGCTTGAATCGGGCGCGCGCATGCTGTCGCATCTGGGATGGCGCGCCAACGAACCCTGGCTGCAAGAGGTCAGCGTCCCGGCGGAAATGGATTGGTCCCTGACTGGCCCGGGGAAACCACGCCCGGTTTCGGAATGGCAGGCCATGGGCGTTACGCCCCGCAACGGTGCATTTTCGAATCTGCCTGCCTCTCTGGTTCTGCCCCAGGGAAAGAATGGCCCCGCCTTCCTCGCCTATCCCAATTTCGACGTCTACTTCGAATGGAACCAAAGCTTCGTGTACGTGATGACGGCTGCCTATTTCGCGACGCGACTGGAAGGGGCGCCGATTTATGACACGGGCAATCCAAGCGCGGGCCTCACCGGCGAACAGATGAAAGACTTGCAGCGCAAACTCGAAGCGCGCGGATATGATGTCGGCGGTGTCGACGGGATTCTCGGAGCAGGAACCCGGGCGGCGGTGCAGGCCGAGCAGGAGCGGCTTGGCCTGCCTGCCGATGCCTGGCCCACTCGGACGCTTCTCGACCGGTTGTGACGGTCAACGGTGCGGGGTCAGGGGCGAATGCCCAGCTGTATCCGCACCGGCGTTTTCAGGTTGTGCTCGCGGACGTAGACGAGCAATTCGCTGTCGCCGACCATCATGTCACACCGTCTGAAATGGCGCCTGAAACTGATGCACAGATCACCGTTCCGGCGCAGTTTCATCATGCCCACCTTGATCCCGTCCCCGATCACGTCCGGCATCGCAAGAGTCTGCCTTTCTCGGGTCTGCCGTTCCATCGAGGGGCTGAACAGTGGCTGGCCCGGCGCAGAGATCGCGAATCGGGCACTTGGCACGGATCCACCGATCTGTCGAAGCTTCATGGGATCGGCGCTGGCCGATGTGGCGACTAGGGTAGAGGCGATGATGATTTTCAGGCCATACATGCCTGATTTAACGCCGTTTTGACGCACGAGTTCCCGCCCTGTGCTCAGGCGACCATCGCCTCGGCTCTCTTGAGATCGACCGATACGAGCTGGCTTACGCCCTGTTCCTGCATGGTGACACCGAAAAGCCGGTCCATCCGGGCCATCGTTACTGCATGGTGGGTAATTATCAAGAACCGTGTATCTGTCTGGCGGCACATTTCATCGAGGAGGTCGCAGAACCGGGTGACATTGGCATCGTCGAGCGGCGCGTCTACCTCGTCCAGCACGCAGATGGGTGCCGGATTGGCCAAAAACACCGCAAAGATGAGCGCCATCGCGGTAAGGGTCTGCTCGCCCCCCGACAGAAGGGAGAGCGTCGACAGCTTCTTGCCCGGCGGCTGGCACATGATCTCGAGCCCGGCATCCAGCGGGTCCTCGCTTTCGACCATGACAAGGTTCGCCTCTCCACCACCAAAGAGGTGCTTGAACAACATCGCGAAGTTCGAGTTCACTTGCTCGAACGCCGTCAACAGCCGCTCCCGTCCTTCGCGGTTGAGGCTGGCAATGCCGCTACGCAGGGCCTTTACCGCCTCTTCGAGGTCGGACTTCTCGGCGTTGAGCGTGTCGAACTCCTCCTGCACCTCCTTGGCATCATCCTCGGCCCGCAGGTTGACCGCCCCCATCGCGTCGCGATTGCGCTTGTGGCGCGCAACTTCAGCCTCAAGCACATCGGCCGCCGGCATCCGTTCGGCATCGGTATCGAGACGCTCCAGCAACTGCTTGGGACTCAGTTCCTGATCCTCGGCGATACGGTCCGCGGCCGCCATGACAGCCTCGCGCGCGGAATCGGTGCGCGCCTCGGCGGCAGCGCGGGCCTCGCGTGCCTCCGACGCCAAACGCTCACATTCCCGCTCGGCCAGAACGGCCTCGCGCTGAACGTTTTCCGCCTCTGCCAGCTTGTCGGCGGCGGCACGGCGTCGCGTTTCCGCGGCTTCGATCTGTTCGGCCAGTTCTTCCCTTGCCTCGTCGATCTCGGCCGGAACAGCCATCGCCTCGGTCAATTCCTCCTGCGAGGTTTCTCGGCGTTCGCTCAACTCGCCGATCCGACGATCCGCGGTTTCAAGGCGATGCCTCCAGCCGCTGAGATCCTTGGCAACCTCTTGGCTGCGACGTTTGCGGGCGTCTCCCTCGCGGCGCAGCTCGTCATGGGTGGAGCGATGGGTCAACATCGTGATCCGAGCCGCTTCGACCGTCTGCTTGATGTCCTCGACCTCGGCGCGGGCGCTGTCCAGATCGCCCAGGTCGGCAAGCGCCTTTTCGGCTTCGCGCAGCTGTATCCTTGCCGCCATCGCATCTTCGCGGTGACGTTCCACTGCCAGACCCGCCGTTTCCAGCTTCCCGGCACTCAGATTGCGCTCCGCTTCTGCCCGGCTCAGGGCGCGGGCCGCTTCGGCAACCCGTTGATCTGCGGCGCGGCGGGCCTCGCGTGCACGGCGGTCCGCCTCGGTCACCTCGGCAAGCTGGCGCGACAGCGCATCATGCGCCGCACGGGCACCATCGGCCCGGGCCTCGGCCTGGGCTAGATCCTGTTTCAGCGCCTCGAGCCGGTTCAATTGCTCCAAACGCATCGCCGCAGCCGAAGGGGCATCTTCGGCCCAAGCCCGGAACCCATCCCATCGCCACAGGTCGCCACCGCGCGATACCAGCCGCTGCCCCGGCTGCAATTGCGATTGCAGGTGTCCACCCTCATCTGCATCGACCAGACCGATCTGCGCGATCCGGCGGGCCAGACGATCCGGCCCCGAGACATAGCGTGCCAACGGCATCGCGGCTTCCGGCAAGGGTTGATCGCTATCGTAACCTTCGACCTCGACCCAGCCCGAGGGGCCATCCCCTTCGACCAACGGAGCGCGCAGGTCATCTGCCAGCGCAGCCCCCAACGCCTTTTCATAGCCCGGTTCGACCCGCAGCAGGTCAAGCACCTGCCCGCCTTCGGCCGTGTCACGCTGAACCAGCTTGGCAAGCGCTGTCGTCTCGGCCCTCAAGGCCCCCAGCTCGCCCTCGGCTTCCGATCGCTGGGCACGCGCCTCTGCCTCGCGGGCCTGCGTCTCGCCGCGCAGCTCGTCGGCGGCGGTCAGTGCTTCTTCGGCCGCATCGGCAGCCTCCTGCGCTTCGGCCTCGGCGTCCTGCGCCGTCTCGAACGCCTCGGAAGCCCGTTCAGCGGCCTCCTGCGCGGCGTCGACCGCTTCGCGGGCGCGCTCTTCTTCAGCCTCGGAGCGCGCCAGCGTCTTGCGGCTGTCCTCGACAAGGCGCTGTGCCGATTGATGGCGGGCCGCGAGTCGCGCCACGTCCTCGGTCACCTGGCTCAGGTGGCTTTCGCGGTCCTGCAGGATGGATGCGGCATCGCGTGCCGTCTCTGCCGCCTCGGCCAGCCTCTCGTCATGGCCCTCGCTCGCCTTGGCCAGTTCGCGGGCTTCCCATTCCAGCCGCTCGATCGTCTCACCGGCATCGCGGTTCAGCCCGGTTTCGCGCTCGATGTCACGGCCGAGTTGCTCGATGCGCGCCGTCAGGGTGGCGATGGTCTGACGGGCGCGGTTTTCCTGGTCGTCCAGCGCGTCATGCTGCACCTGAAGCCGCTGCAGAACGCCCGACGCGATGGCCTCTTCCTCGCGCAGCGGCGGCAGGACCTCTTCGGCTTCGGCGCGGTGGGCAGCAGCCTTGCGGGCCTCGGCTTCGGCACGGGCCGCTTCGGTGGTTCTGTCGCGCAACTTTTCCTCGGCCAGAAGGCGGGCCATGTCGGCCTCTTTCCAACGGCGGTAAAGCAACATGCCTTCGGCTTGACGTAGCTGTTCGCCGATCTCGCGATAGCGTGCGGCCTGCCGTGCCTGTCGCGCCAGTTGGGCGAGTTGGGCCGACAGCTGTTCCAGCACGTCGTCTACGCGGGTGAGGTTGGCCTCGGTTCCTTTCAGCTTCAGCTCTGCCTCGTGTCGGCGCTGGTAAAGCCCTGAAATTCCGGCAGCTTCCTCGAGGATACGGCGCCGCGCCTTGGGCTTGGCATTGATCAGTTCCGCAATCTGGCCCTGCCGCACGAGCGCGGGCGAATGCGCGCCGGTAGAGGCATCGGCAAACAGCATCTGTACGTCGCGCGCGCGAACGTCCTTGCCGTTGGTCTTGTAGGCCGAACCCACGTCGCGGGTGATCCGGCGGACGATCTCAAGCTGGTCGCTTTCATTGAACCCCGAAGGCGCCAGACGCTCGGAATTGTCAATGAAAAGAGATACTTCTGCAAAGTTCCGGGCGGGTCGCGTCGCCGCCCCGGCAAAGATCACGTCCTCCATCCCGCCGCCACGCATGGCCTTGGGGCGGTTCTCGCCCATCACCCAGCGCAGCGCTTCGAGGAGGTTGGATTTCCCGCAGCCGTTCGGACCCACGACGCCTGTCAGCCCGTCCGCGATGATAAGGTCGGTCGGGTCCACAAAGCTTTTGAAGCCGGTCAGTCTGAGCCTGTTGAAACGCACTTGCGCCAATCCGTGATTCCTGTGGAGTCCGAGTCTGCGCAACGAGAGGGGCTCGTGTCAACGCATGACCGCAGTATATGGCGGGGACCCGCCAGTTATCCACAAGATATGGCGACCCAAACAATCAGAACGGTGCGCATTCGTAATCGCGGTACACGACACCGTCCACCCCACCCGAGAGCGTCGAGGTTTCAAAGCAATCATAATCCGGACCGATCCGCGCCGCGTTCAAAAGACGCTGGCCTGCATCCGGGTCGCAGCCGAGAACGCCAAGCTGAACTGCGGAATCTCCCATGACTTTCAGGATGTTACAACCCGAAACCTGCGCCATGGCGCGGCCCGCTCGTGGAGCGATGACGGCAAAGCGCGCATCCGCTTCGGGCGTAAGCCGTATGGCCTCGGCCAGGTTGCCGCGCAGGCGAATATCAAAGGTGCTGCCCTCGACCGAGACACGCGTCGCGGCGATCCCCGAGAAGTGTGGCGAAGGCGTGTTGCAGGCCGCAAGCAGGGCAAAGGCAAGGAGAATGAGCGACCGGATCATGCGGCGCAGGATCGGGCGAACTGGTTAACGGATCCTTTCCAGCCGCCCGGCGCCACCCGGAATCGACCGTTTTGTACATCGATCGGGGGGGCAATTGACCGTTTTGTACAAAGGGGTACCGTTTACCTTTCGGCAATCACTGTGGTCCATTCACGCGTCACGCAGGAGTTGACCCAAACGGCGCATTCCCTCGGCAATGGTCGCCTCGTCCGCGCAGGAGAAGCTGAGCCGGAGCGTGTTCGCGCCCGAGCCATCGGCGAAGAACGCCTGGCCGGGAACAAAGGCGACCTGCACCGTGTCGAGCGAGCGTTGCAGGAGCGCCGCCGCATCGGTGCCTATGGGCAGGGTGAGCCAGACAAACATGCCGCCCTCGGGCTTTGTCCAGGTGACGCCGTCTGGCATATGCGCGGCGAGCGCGGTCAGCATCGCGTCGCGACGGGCGCGGTAGGTGTCGCGCAGCGTGGTCACGTGGCTGTCGAAACAGCGATCTGCGACCTCGGCCACGGCCATCTGGTTCATCGTGGCCGAATGCAGGTCGGCCGCCTGTTTCAGGAGCACCATCTGCGAGATCACGGGACGGGCGGCCACCGCCCATCCAACCCGCAGACCCGGTGAAAGCGTCTTGGAGAACGAGCCGCAATAGACCGTCCGGCAGGCGTCGATCGTGCCCTTGCGCGCCAGTTCTAGCGCGAGGATCGGCGGGATGTCGTCGCCGTCATAGCGCAGGGCCTGGTAGGCGGCATCCTCGATCACCGCGCAATCGAGCGTCTCGGCCAGATCGAGCAGCCGCTCGCGCCCTGGCCGGTCGATGGTCTCGCCCGTGGGGTTGGCGAAATCGGGCGAGAGATAGGCCAGCTTGACCCGCCCGCCACCGGCCTCGGCCGCCTGCGCGATATCCCCGGGTGCGCGGTTGTCATTGATCGTCAGCCGGTCATAGCGCGGCTCATAGGCGTTGAAGGCCGCAAGTGCGCCGAGATAGGTGGGCCATCCCACCAGGGCGGTGTCACCGGGCGACAGGAAGAGCTTGCCGAGGTAGTCGAGCGCCTGTTGCGATCCCGAGGTGATAAGCACGTTGTCGACCGAAACCTCGATCCCGAGTTGGGCCATATGCGCAACGATCCAGCGGCGCAGCGGCATGTAGCCTTCGCTGACCGAATACTGCAGCGCCTGCCCCGCATGGGCCGGATCGAGCGCGGTGCTGCAGGCGGCGGCAAACTCCTGCGCCGGGAACAGGTTCGGATCGGGGATGCCGCCCGCGAAGGAGAGGATGCCCGGCCGGTCGAGCAGCTTGAGCAGCTCGCGGATCTCGGAGGCCTTCATCCGAGCGGCGCGGCTGGCGAATATGTGATCGAGAGCCATGGTCTCCTCCGTCTTGGCGCTGTCCGAAGGTGCGGAGCCGCGCGATCCGTGTCAATATTGCTGACCTTTTGTTGCAGCGAGTGTGATCGCATGCGCCTTGCGGCTGCGCCGTGGTGGTCATATGTCTTGACCAATCCAGAGGGGAACCCGGCCATGCCCTTTCAGAAGATCCAGTCAGAGCGCCTGTCGAGCGCGGTGGTGCGCCAGATCGAGCTGTTGATCCTGCGCGGCATCCTGCGTCCGGGCGAACGCCTGCCGTCGGAACGTGAGTTGTCGGACCGGCTGGGTGTCTCCCGCCCCTCGCTGCGCGACGCGGTGGCCGAGTTGCAGGAACAGGGGCTGCTGACCACGCGGGCCGGTGCGGGCATCTACGTGGCCGAAGTGCTGGGCAACGCGTTTTCGCCGGCGCTGGTGCGGCTGTTCGCCACCCATGACGAGGCGGTTTTCGACTACCTGGCCTTTCGCCGGGACATGGAAGGGCTGGCCGGCGGGCGGGCGGCGCGGCTGGGATCGGAAAGCGATCTGAAAGTGGTGCAGGCGATCTTTGACAAGATGGTGGCGGCGCATCAAAACCGCTCGGGCGACGAGGAGGCGCGGCTTGATGCGCAGTTCCACATGGCGATTATCGAGGCGGGCCACAACGTGGTGATGCTGCACATGATGCGATCGATGTTCGACCTTCTGCGCGAGGGCGTGTTCTACAACCGAAAGATCATGTTCCACCAACGCACGACGCGGTCGGCGATCCTGGACCAGCACCGCAAGATCAACGAGGCCTTGCAGGCGCGCGACCCCGCTGGCACCCGTGCCGCGATAGAGGCGCATCTGGACTATGTCGAACGCGGGCTGGCCGACCAGATGAAAGCGGAGAAGAACGAGGTCATCGCCCGCCAACGGCTCTCGCAGGAACTGGGAGATTCCTGAACCACCGCCCGACAGATGACCCGCGGCGGAGGTTCTCCCGCCCGTCGCGGCCCGATCACAGATCGGACCCCGCCAGTTGGGCCGGGCGCCCTTCGGGCGGGGTCGGCGCGGGATGTCGACAGATGCGCACCCGCGCCCGAAGGGCGCCGGGCCCAAGGCCCGGTGGCGTCCGGCGCAGCCGGAGGCCGGCGGGGTGCGGGAGCGCCCTGCCCTGCTTCAAGAACCTCCAGTGGGGTTCTCAGCCGAACTTTCCCTCGATGAAGCTGCGCGTGCGGGGGTGGCGCGGCGTCGTGAAGACCTGTTCGGTCGGCCCGATCTCGAGCAGTTCGCCGAGATGAAAGAAGGCGACACGATCGGCGACACGGCGCGCTTCCATCATCGAGTGGGTGACGACCACGATGCTGTGATCGGCGCGGAGGTCCAGCATCAGCTCCTCGACGCGGGCCGTTGCGATCGGGTCGATGGAACCGGTGGGTTCGTCCATCAGCAAGATCTCTGGCTGGTAGGCCAGCGCGCGCGCGATGCAGAGCCGCTGCTGCTGGCCGCCGGACAAGGCGGTCCCCTCCCGGCTGTGCAGGCCGTCTTTGACTTCGTCCCACAGGTGAGCGCGGCGCAGGCAGACCTCGACATGGGCGTCCATATCGGCTCCTGTCCGGATCAGTCCGTGGATACGCGCGCCATAGGCCACGTTCTCGTAGACCGATGCAGGGAAGGGGTTGGGTTTCTGCGCGACCCAACCGAAGCGGCGGCGATGGATCGGCGGGTCCACGCGCTGGTCGTAGATGTCGATATCGTCCATGTGGATGCTGCCGGTGATCCGCACGTCGCGGGTTCCGTCATGCATCCGGTTGAGGCATTTGAGCGCCGTCGATTTGCCGCAACCCGACGGTCCGATGAAAGCGAGGATCTCGTTCGGGTAAAGCTCGAAGCCGATCTCGTTGAGCGCCTGTTTCTCGCCGTAGTACAGCGACAGGTCCCTGACGGTCAGCAGCGGTGGTGCGTTGCGCAGAACGGGGGTGGTGAACGGGGCTTGGGACGGGATGCGGTCCAACATCGGACTCCTCTCGGGTCGGTCACCCTGAGGGGTGGCACGGCCCGGGCGGAGCGGGTTTGATCTGACCCCGGAGGGCCGGAAACTTCACAAAACCTTCACCGAAACGTCAAGAACCCGGGCCGCGAAGCCCGGGTTCCTGAAAGGTCTCACAGAGCGGCTGGCGCTCAGTGCAGCTTGGTGCCCAGCTTATCGATCGAGTCGTCGATCAGCTTGTTGGCCTGCGCCGCGTTCATCTGCTTGGCCAGCACGTCGCCGGCGGCAGCGACCGCAACGGCGATGGCCTGGTCGCGGACTTCCTTGACAGCCGAGGCTTCGGCCGAGGCGATCTGGTCCTTGGCACCCGCCATGCGGCGTTCGATCGAGACCGCGAGGTCCTTCTTGGCCTGCTCGGCGGCCAGCTTGGCATCTTCGCGGGCCGCGGCGACGATGCGGTCGGCCTGGTCCTGGACCTCTTTCTGCTTGCGCTCGTAGGACGCGAGCAGGGTCTGCGCCTCTTCACGAAGCGCGCGGGCCTCGTCCAGTTCGGACTGGATGCCCTGTGCGCGGTCGTCCAGCGCCTTTCCGATCATCGCCGGCACCTTGAAATAGGCCAGCACCGCGATGAACACGATGAAGCCCAGGAGCACGACGAAATCGGTGTTCTTCAGCGAGAAGAACGGGCCCGAGGCTGCAAGCGCCGGGCTGGCGGCGCCAAGGGTCAGGATCGCGGCGAGAATTGTACGCATGTCGCTTATCCTTTCATCCGGGCGTCGACGGCCTGATCGACCGAGGCCTGGTCCACGTCGCCGCCAAGGGTCGCCACGAGGGCAGCGGCGGTGTCGCGGGCCACATCCTTGACGCTGTCGATGGCGCCGGCACGGATTTCGGCGATGGCCTTTTCCGACTCGGCGGTCTGCGCCGCGATCTCGGCATCTGCCTTGGCGATGGCCTCGTCCAGGTCGGCCTGGATCTCGGCACGGGCCTCGGCAGCGATGCGCTGCGCTTCGGAGCGGGCGTCGGCGAGCGCCTTGTTATACGCTTCCTCGGCCTCGACAGCCTTGGCCTTGAGGTCTTCGGCCGCAGCGAGGTCGTTGGTAATGGTTCCGGTCCGTTCGGCCAGGATCGCCGCGATACGCGGCAGGGCCACGCGGGACAAGACGAGGAAGATGACGACCAGCGTCACGACC
Organism: Lutimaribacter marinistellae; assembly: GCF_042648365.1. Classification (NCBI taxonomy): domain Bacteria; kingdom Pseudomonadati; phylum Pseudomonadota; class Alphaproteobacteria; order Rhodobacterales; family Roseobacteraceae; genus Lutimaribacter; species Lutimaribacter marinistellae. The sequence goes on from NZ_JBHRXI010000010.1 coordinate 51,953, forward strand.
AGCCAGAAGATCTGGTTCGGGAACCAGTCGAAGCAGAGCTGCGGCATGCCGATGGCACTGCCGTAGGAGTCGACGCAAGCGCCGGCGGCCTCTGCGGCTATGGGTTCTGTCGCCATGTTGTCCTCCGTCGGAACGTTGTCTTTACAACGGGTGGGCCGCTATGGCCCGGCCGCACCCGCGCGTAAGGATCAGGTTCCGCGGATCAGACGGCGAACATCAGCAGGAGCGAGACGAGGAACGCGAAGATCCCCAGCGCTTCTGCGAACGCGATACCGATGAAGAGAGTCGCGGTCTGCGACGCGGCGGCCGAGGGGTTGCGCAGGGCGCCGGCCAGGAAGTTGCCGGCCACGTTGCCCACACCGATTGCGGCTGCGCCGGAACCGATTGCTGCCAGGCCTGCGCCGATATGTGCGAGATCGCCTTCCATGATGTATCTCCTTACGATTGGAAGTTTTCGATATTGGGGTTGTTCGGATGTGTAGGGCGGGGATGACCCCGCCGCTGCATTAGTGATGCGGGTGCAGTGCGTCCTTGAGGTAGACGCAGGTCAGGATGGTGAACACGTAGGCCTGAATGAAGGACACCAGCACCTCGAGCCCGTACATCGCGGTGATCGCGAGGACCGAGACCGGCGAGATCACGGCGATGGCCGCGAAGCCCGCGAACACCTTGATCACCGCGTGGCCCGCCATGACGTTGCCTGCAAGACGAATGGAGTGGCTGACCGGGCGGACGAAGTAGGAAATCAGTTCGATCACGGCGAGGATCGGGCGGAGCGCCAGCGGCGCGCTCGACACCCAGAACAGGCCAAGGAAGGCCGTGCCGTTCTTGACGAAGCCGAGGATGGTCACGGTAAGGAACACCGCCAGCGCCAGCACGATGGTCACCGCGAAATGCGATGTCGTGGTGAAGGAGGTCGGGATCAGGCCGAGGAAGTTGGCGGTGACGATGAACATGAACAGCGTCATGACATAGGGGAAGTACTTGACCCCTTCCTTGCCGCAGATGTCCTCGAGCATCTTGTAGATGAAGCCGTAGGAAAGCTCGGCCACCGACTGCATCCGGCCCGGAACCACGGCGCGCTTGGAGGTCGACAGAACCAGCAGGCCTGTGATCGCGAGGATGCCGAAGAACATCCACAGCGTCACGTTGGTCGGCGTGTACCATGCGATCGTGTCGCCGAAGAGCGGCTTGACGATGAACTGGTCCATCGGGTGGAAGACCAGGCTGCTGCCTTCTGCTGCGTGCTCTGCGGTGGTCTCGGTTGCCACGTTCAGTCCCTCTCGTCTTTCTGGGCCTCGGCCTCGCCGGCGCCCGATTGCTTCGCCTGGATCTCGCGTGCGCTGCGGAGCATGACGTTCACTCCGGCGGCGAGGCCCAGCAATGTGAACAGCACCAGGAAGATCGGGAGCGTCCCGAACAGGCTGTCCAGCCCGTACCCGATGCCAAATCCGATCCCAAGACCGGACACCATCTCGATGACCATCCGCCAGGCGAGTTCGCCGCCGGAAAAGTCGCTGTCGGCGCGGGTCTCGGGCTGTTTGGCCTTTTTCGCCGCTGCCAGTTTCGCCTCAAGCTGCGACAGGCGCTGCTTTTGGTCGTCTTCGGTCACCGGCGGTTCCTCGCGCGTCTTCGTGCATGGTGCTAAGGCGCGGAGAGGGCGGAGTCAACGCTGTTCGACAGGGGTAGGCACGAGGTGTAGGTTATTGTTTTTCATGTGTTTTAATCTGGCGCGCGATGCGCGCGCGAAAGCGCCGCAGGGCCTGTTAGCGCCAAAGGCGGCAATGGAGCATATTCAACCGAAAGGTTGACCATGGCGCGGGGCTGTGGTTCTGGCGGTTCATGTCCGCCGATCTCGACTCCGTTTTCGCAGCCCTTGCCGACCCGACGCGCCGCGCCATCCTTGCCATGCTGCTTGAGGATGACATGGCCGTGACCGACGTGGCCGAGCCGTTCGAGATGTCGCTGGCGGCGATTTCAAAACACCTGACGATCCTGAGCCGGGCGGGCCTGATCGCGCAGGAAAAGCGCGGCCGGGTGAAATGGTGCAAGCTGGAGCCCGACGCGCTGCGCGCGGCCAGCGTCTGGATGCAGGGGTTCGGCCAGTTCGAGCCGGTGAACCTAGATGCGTTCGAGCGGTTCCTGGCGCGCGAGCTGGAAAGCGGCGCAGGGGGTTAGCGCACGGGGCTGCGCGCGGGCTCCTCTTCGGGTTTGAGCAGGATAAGCAACGCCACCACGGTCAGCGCGATGCCGACAAGCACCAGCCCGGCGGGCGCCCCGTTGCCCAGCGCGATTTCCCAGCAGATCACCCATGTGGGCGTCAGGTAGGTATAGGCCATGACCTTGGCCGAAGGCAGGTACAGCGTCGCGAATTGCAGCAGCACGAAGGTGGCGGCCGAGGCGAACAGCGCAAGGTAGAACAGCCCGATCCAGACGATTGCAGGCAGCGCCGCCCAATCGGTGCTGCGAATGTCGGACCAGCCATAGAGGGTCAGGATGACGCCGCCGGCGATCAGCATGCCGAAGGTGAAGACGACCGGGGATTCGCCGCGATTCAGGCGGCGGACCATCGGCGTATAGATCGCGTGGGCGACGCAGCCCCAGAAATAGATGATCTCGCCGCTGCCGATCTGGAAGGCACGGAAGGCGGACCAATCGGCGCGAAAGATCACCCAAAGCGCGCCCATCGCGCCGATGGCAAGCGCCAGCGCCATGCGCGCGGTGGTGACCTGTTGCAGAAGCAGGTAGCCGAAGATCGCCGTCAGGACCGGCGTGAGCGTGAAAACCGCCGCCGCGCTGACGGGTTGGGCGGTTTTCAACCCCTCGAACATCAGGACGAAATAGGCGCCGAACAACCCGCCGAGGATGAGGTAGCGCCACGGTGCCTGAGCGGCGCTGCGCGGGATACCGGTGGTGAGCAGGGCGGCCACGCCGATCACCATCGCCGCGATCCAGAACCGCGCGGCCATCAGCGCGGCCGGCGCAACCTCGTTCGCGATCATCGCGCCCAGCGAGAAGCTGCCCGCCACCAGCGCCGAGAAGGTCAGCATGGCGAGATGGCCGCGGGCGGCAGGACTCATGTCGCCCAGTCCTGCGCCCGGGCCTTGATGAACTTGAGAAAGGTCTGAACCTTGGTCGTGCGGTGCAGATCGACATGGGTGACGAGCCACAGCTTGCCCGACCAGTCGGGCACCGGCTCCATCACTTCGACCAGCTCGGGGTGGCGCGCGGCCTCCCACCTGGCCATGAAGCCGATCCCCGCCCCGGCCAGCACCGCCTGCTGCATCGAGGCGCCATCGGTGCCGCGAAAGGTGATGGACCCTGCAGGTGTATTGGCGCGCAGCCAGCGGTAGAACGGCGCGCGGGTGTTCTCGTCATCATGGCCGATGAAGAAATGCCCCTCGAAATCCTCGATGCCGTCGGGCTTGCCGTAGGTGTCGATGTAGTCGCGGCTGGCGAAGAGGCCGATGGTCTGGGCCACGAAGGGCTGCACCACGTTGTCGGGCTGGTCGGGCGCGGCACCGGCGCGGATGGCGACATGCGCCTCTCCATATTCAAGGCGGAACAGGCGGTCGCCAGTGAGATAGCGCAGGATCAGGCCGGGATGGGCGCGCTGGAATTCGGTCAGCGCGGGTACCACCAGCGGGGCGAGCGAGGCGAGCGAGGTCACCACCAGTTCTCCGGATACGTCGTCGCCCTGCCCTTTCAGCCGCCCGACAAGCTGGTTGAACTGATCCTCGGTCGCCTGGGCCACGCGCAGCAGATCCTCGCCCGCCTCGGTCGGGGTATAGCCGCGCGCGTGCCGCTGAAAGAGCTTGACCCCCAGCCGCCCCTCGAGCGCGTCGATATGGCGGATCACCGTGGCGTGGTGCACGCCCAGAACTTCGGCCGCGCCGCTGACGGTGCCCATGCGCGCAACCTGGTAGGCGGTGCGCACCTCGTCCCAATTGTCCATGACGGGCCTATATGTGCAAAAACCAACAGATACTGTTGGTATAGCGACGTTGCGTTCGTCGGTGCAATAACCAATTTGGGGCCATCGAGACACCATCCGTGAAAGGACCCGACCAATGGCCAAGACCATCCTGCATATCGACGCCTCGGCGCGTCGCCAGAATTCCACCACCCGCGCGCTGTCGGAGCGTGTCGTGCGCCGCCTGAACGCGGACCGCATCATCCGCCGCGACCTTGCCACGCCGCTGCCGCTGCTGTCCGAGGATTGGGTGAACGCGAACTTTACCCCCGCCGATCAGCGCGACGACGTTCAGCGCGATATTCTTGCGCTGTCGGATGAGCTGGTCGAGGAGCTGCGCGCCGCCGATACGCTGGTGATCGGGCTGCCGATCTACAACTTCTCGGTTCCCGCCGCGTTCAAGGCGTGGATCGACCTTGTTGCACGGGCCGGCATGACCTTTCGCTATACCGAGGCCGGACCAGAGGGCCTGCTGAGCGGCAAGCGTGCGATCCTCGCGATTGCCTCGGGCGGCACCGCCGTCGGTTCGGAGATCGACTTTGCCACCACCTATGCGCGGCATGTGCTGTCGTTTATCGGGATCACCGATGTTGAAATCGTCGCCGCGGACCGCATGGCGCTGGACCCCGAGGGCACGGTGCTGGCCGCAGAGACCGCCGTGGACAACCTGGCCGCCTGATCCGCCACTCACATTCTGGGCGCCGACGCCGGTCTCCGTTTGCGGGGGCCGGCGTTTTTCATTCCGTTGTGCGATGGGCAAAGAAGCGTGCGAGCACGAAGAACGCCCCGGCCAGAAGTGCCGGAAGCAGGAAAATGCGGAAGATGAACACGGCAAGCAGTGCCATGTAGCTGGCGATCAGCTCGTCGGCACGGTCCCAGAGGTTCTGCGCGAGCGCCTGGTAGCGCCCCGCCTCGTCGAGCGCGCCCCGCATCCCGTCCCACCAGCCGCCGGGCTGGTCGGGAACCGGCGGGCCGACACTGGCGGTGATCTCGGCGATGATCGCCTCGTGCCGGGTCAGCACGTCGCCGGTCAGGATATCGGCCAGTTCGCCCGAGATGACGAATGATGCGGGCAGCGCGAGCAGGAAAAAGGCCCCGTACCAGACCAGCCTGCGCGAGAGGTCCGAGATCACGTCGCGCGGGCCGAGCAGGCGGTCGGCAATCCACAACAGGCTGGCCCCCGCGATCATCCCGGCCCCGACGGCACCGACCGGCCCCATCGCCACGGCCAGGATACCCGTCGCCACCATGAGGCTGAAGACGACACCGGCGATACGTTCGATCGTGTCATCGACCGGTTCCAACACCTTGAGCGGCTGCGCGGTGCCCGAGACGACGAGCGATCCGCCAACCTCGATTTCCTGTGCGGTGGACAGCACGGCGTTGAGCGTGCGCAGCCCCACATAGGTCGCGGCGCTGGCGGTCGAGACGGTTCCGGCATAGTCGCGCGCTGCATTCGACAGCGGGTTGTCGCGGTAGAACCAGACCGCGGCAAGGCCGAGCGCCGCGATCAGGACCAGCCAGATCAGCGGCACCCGGCGGGGGCGTTCAGCCGTCCTTGCGGATTGTCTCGTTCTTGGGGTCGTAGGGGCTGTCACAGGTGACCGTTGCATCCCAGAGCTTGTCCTGCATCTTGACCTTGAGCTTGGTGCCCTCGACGGCCAGTTCGGGTTTCACATATCCCATGCCGATGGATTTCTCAAAGGCCACCGAATAGCCGCCCGATGTCAGGCGCCCGACGCGGGTGCCGTCCGGGGTGTAAAGCGCCTCTCGCCCCCAGGGATCGGCATCGGCGGGGCCGTCGATCAGCAGGGTGCAGCACTTGGAGCGGATGCCGGTCTCTTCCAGCTTTGCCTTGCCGTGAAACTCCTTGGAGAGATCGACGAAGCGCGGCAGATCGGCCTCGAGCGGGGTGGCGTCGCGGCCAAGCTCGTTGCCGAAGGCGCGATAGGATTTCTCCTGCCGCAGCCAGTTCTGCGCGCGGGCGCCGACCAGCTTCATCCCGTGTTTCTCACCCGCCTGTTCCAGCAGATCGAACAGATAGTTCTGCATCTCGATCGGGTGATGGAGTTCCCAGCCAAGCTCTCCGGTATAGGCGACACGGATGGCGCGGACGGGACACATACCCAGTTCGATGTCGCGGGCCGAGAGCCAGGGAAAGCGCTTGTTCGACAGCGCGGTTTCCGGCTCGGCATCCTTGATCACCTCGGCCAGGACGTCACGCGATTTCGGCCCGGCGATGGCGAAGACGCCCCATTGTGTCGTGACATCCTGGATCTCGATATAGCCGAACTCCTCCATCTTGTCCTCGGCGGCCTTGCGCAGGAAGTCGGCGTCGTATTCCGTCCAGGCCCCGGCGGAGACGCAGTAATACTCGTTCTCGGCGCGGCGGACGATGGTGTATTCGGTGCGCGTCGTCCCGTTCGAGGTCAGCGCGTAGGTCAGGTTGATGCGGCCGACCTTGGGCAGCTTGTTGCAGGTGAACCAGTCGAGGAAGGCGGTCGCGCCCGGCCCCTTGACGACATGTTTCGAAAAGGCGGTCGCGTCGATCAGGCCGACGCCCTCGCGGATGGCCTTGGCCTCGTCGACGGCATGTTGCCACCACCCGCCCCGGCGGAAACTGCGGGCGTCGTGGTCGAAGCTGTCTGGCGCGTCCAGCGGGCCGAAATAGTTGGGCCGTTCCCATCCGTTGACGAAGCCGAACTGCGCGCCGCGCGCCTTCTGACGGTCATAGGCGGGTGCGGTGCGCAGGGGCCGGCAGGCTTCGCGCTCTTCATCGGGGTGGTGCAGGATGTAGACGTGCTCGTAGCATTCCTCGTTCTTGCGGGCCGCGAACTCGGTCGTCATCCAGTTGCTGGAGTAGCGCTTGGGGTCGAGGCTGGCCATGTCGATCTCGGCCTCGCCCTCGACCATCAGCTGGGCAAGGTAATAGCCGGTGCCGCCCGCCGCGGTGATGCCGAAGGAGAAGCCTTCGGCCAGCCACATGTTGCGCAGGCCCGGCGCGGGGCCGACCAGCGGGTTGCCATCGGGCGTGTAGCAGATAGGGCCGTTATAGTCGTCCTTGAGGCCCACGGTTTCCGAGGACGGGATCCGATGGATCATCGACATGTATTCCTCCTCGATCCGTTCCAGATCGAGCGGGAAGAGGTCGGCGCGGAAACTGTCGGGCACGGAGTATTCGAACCGCGCCGGCGCGTTGCGTTCGTAGGGGCCGAGGATCCAGCCGCCGCGTTCCTCGCGGACGTACCACTTGGCATCGGCATCGCGCAGCACGGGATGCTCGGGGTTGCCGGCCTTGCGCCAGTCGACCAGCGCGGGGTCGGGTTCGGTCACGATATACTGATGTTCGACCGGGATGGCGGGCATCTTTATGCCCAGCATCCGCGCGGTGCGCTGCGCATGGTTGCCGGAGGCGGTCACGACATGCTCTGCCGAGACGGTGACCTGTTCGTCGCCGGGGACGAGGTTGCCGCCCCGCTCGACCATCTTCGTCAGCGTCACGTCCCAGTGATCGCCCTTCCACTCGAACCCGTCGGCCTGCCACTTGCGCTCGATCGCGACGCCGCGCTGGCGCGCGCCCTTGGCCATGGCCATCGTCACGTCGGCCGGGTTGATGTAGCCGTCGGTGGGGTGATAGATCGCGCCTTCGAGGTCCTCGGTCCGGACCAGCGGCCAGCGGTCCTTGATCTGTGCAGGCGTCATCCACTCGTACGGTACGCCGCACGTTTCGGCGGTGGAGGCATAGAGCATGTATTCGTCCATGCGCTCTTTGGTCTGCGCCATGCGCAGGTTGCCGACCACGTAGAACCCGGCATTGAGGCCGGTCTCGTCCTCGAGCGTCTTGTAGAAATCGACCGAGTACTTGTGGATATGGGTCGTCGCGTAGGACATGTTGAAAAGCGGCAAGAGGCCCGCGGCGTGCCATGTCGACCCCGCCGTCAGCTCGTCACGCTCGATCAGCATCACGTCGGACCACCCGGCGCGGGCCAGGTGATAGGCGATCGAGGTACCGACGGCGCCGCCGCCGACGACCAGTGCTTTGACTTGGGTCTTCATGATCCCGCTCTCCGGATTGAGTCGCATTGCATCCGCTTTATGACGAAGCGTGCGGCGGACCGCCAAGTCGATCCGACGCAAAACCGGGCAAATGCGACCTCGGCCCGCGGCGGCGCAGAAACCGCCCGCGCCGCCGGTTCCCTTGACGGTGGAAAGTGGTCCCCGGCGGGTCCGGCGGTCAGATGATCTTGCCGGGGTTCATGATGTCGTCGGGATCGAGCGCGCGCTTGATCGCCGCCATGTAGGCGGTGGCGGGGCCAAGCTCCTTGGCGAGGTAGGGTTTCTTGCCCTGCCCGATCCCGTGCTCGCCCGTGCAGGTACCGTCCATCGAGATCGCGAGATCGTTGAGCCAGCCCACGAATTCATCGGCTTTGGCGACCTCGTCTGGATTGTCCATGTCGATCAGCAGCAGCGTGTGGAAATTGCCGTCGCCGACATGGCCCACCGTGGGGGCGAGCAGGCCCATTTCATCGGCTTTCTCCTGCGCCGAGGTCACGCATTCGGCCAGCCGCGAGATCGGGACGCAGACATCGGTGGAGATGCCGCGCGCGCCGGGGCGCAGGCCGAGCGAGGCCCAGTACATGTCGTGCCGCGCCTGCCAGAGCGCGGTGCGTTCTTCGGTCGAGGTCGTCATCGCGAAATCCTGGCCACCGAATTCCTCGGCGATGGAGCCGAAGGTTTCGGCCTGCTCGACCACCCCTGCCTCGGAGCCGTGGAACTCCAGCAGCAGAAGCGGCACCTCGGGAAGGTCGAGCTTGGAATAGGCGTTGGCCGCGCCGACCGATTGCGCGTCCAGCAGCTCGATCCGGGCGACGGGGATGCCGTACTGGATCGTCATCATCACCGCGCGGCAGGCCGCGTCCACCGAGGGGAAGGAGCAGCGCGCGGAACTGATCGCCTCGGGGATGCCCTGCAGGCGGAGGGTAATCTCGGTGATGATCCCGAGCGTCCCCTCGGCCCCGATCAGCAGCCGGGTCAGGTCATAGCCCGCCGAGGATTTCTTGGCGCGTTGCGCAGTGCGGATAATCTGACCGTCGGGCATGACAGCCTCGAGCGCCAGAACATTGTCCTTCATCGTGCCGTAGCGCACGGCGTTGGTTCCGCTCGCCCGTGTTGCGGCCATGCCGCCGAGAGAGGCGTTGGCGCCGGGATCGATGGGGAAGAACAGCCCCTGGTCACGCAGGTGCGTGTTGAGCTGTTCGCGGGTGACGCCGGGCTGGACGACACAGTCGAGATCGTCGGAATGCACGGCAAGAATCCGGTTCATCTGGCTGAGGTCGACCGAGATGCCGCCCGCGGGCGCGTTTACATGCCCTTCGAGCGAAGTGCCGGTGCCGAAGGCGATCACCGGGACCTTGTGCTCGGCGCAGATGCGCACGATTTCGGCCACTTCCTCGGTCGAATGGGGAAAGACCACGGCATCGGGGGCCTGGTTCGCGATCCAGGTGGTGGTGTGGCCGTGCTGCTCGCGGATCGACGCGCCGGTCTGGAACCGGTCGGCAAAGCGTTGTTTCAGGATGCCCAGCGCGCTGTCGATCCCGACCTCGTTGCGCGGCAATGCGGTGGCCTGAACCATGGCTGTCTCTCCTTGTGTGTCCCGGCGGAGAGAGTGTCAGGCTTTGGCGGCCGGGGCAAGCGGATGCGCGGTCCGAGGCGGGGTGCTCCCGCCCCCACGGCGGCATCTGCAGATGCCTCCTTGGGGTTGGGCCGGGCGCCGGGCCTGCGGCCCGGCGCGGTTGCGCGCGGCCCATTCGTGATATGCGCCCTACCGACGTTGCGCAACCGCAGCGCGCCCGGCAGGGCGCGCTGCCGGGCCCAACCGGAACCCCTGTCCGGCGCAGCCGGGCGGGTGTTGCGGGCGGGAGCACCTGCCCCGCCATTATGGAACGCAGGCTCACTCGCCCACTGCGATGCCTTCGCGGCGCGGATCGGCTCCGCCTTGCAGCCCGTCGCCGACCTCGATGGCATGCAGGCCGGAATTGAGGCCTCTCAAATTGACTTCGAAACCCATTCCTGCAAGCGGTTCGGCCAGGGCCGCGGCGGCGCTTCCCTCTTCGAGGTCGTAGGTGCCGAACCGGTTCACGAGATGCGGCAGTGCAAGCGCCTCTTGCACGTTCATGCCCCAATCGGCCCAGGCTATGATCGATTTGGCGACATAGCCGATGATCCGGCTGCCGCCAGGCGAGCCGATCACAAGCGCGGGCTTTCCATCCTGCATCACGATCGTGGGGCTCATCGACGAACGCGGACGCTTGCCGGGGGCGATGCGGTTGGCGATGGGCACGCCGTTCCGGTGGGTCCGGAAGGAGAAATCCGTCAGCTCGTTGTTGAGCAGGAAGCCCGCCGCCATCAGGCGCGAGCCGAACCCGTTCTCGATCGTCGTCGTCATCGACAGCGCGTTGCCGTAGCTGTCCACGATGGAAATATGCGAGGTGGACGGCAGTTCGAGCGACTCGTCATCGGCCCAGAGCGTCGCATGATCCCAGGGCGGCTGGCCCGGTTCGACCATGTCGGTCGGCAGCGCGTCCTCGCGGTCGAGCATCATGCCGCGCTCGTCGAGATAGGCAGGTTCCACCAGCCCGTCAGTGGGCATGGGAACGAAATCGCTATCGGCCATGTATCGGCCCCGGTCGGCGAAGGCAAGGCGTGAGGCGTCGCCGATCAGCCGCCATGCATCGGCGCTTTGCGGCCCCAGCGCGGCAAGGTCGTAGCCGTCGAGCATCCCGAGGATCTGGCCAACCGTCAGCGCGCCCGAGGAGGGCGGACCCATGCCGCAGACCTCGTAGGCACGATATGCGGCACAGACGGGCGCGCGCTCTATCACCTGGTAGAGGGCCAGGTCGACGGCGGACAGCACACCGGGATTGCCCTCGGCCTCGCGCACGGTGCGCACGATCTCGGCCGCGATGGGTCCGGCATAGAAACCCGCCGCGCCCTCGGCCGCAAGCGTGCGGAGCGTTTCGGCATAAGCGGAGTTCCTGAGCGTCGCGCCTTCCTGCAGCGGCCGGCCGTCGGGCAGAAAATAGGCGGCAGTGGCGGGGAAGCGCGACAGGCGCTCGGCGTCGCGTTCCACGAGGGCCGCGAGGCGGGGCGAGACCGAAAAGCCGTTCTTGGCCAGAAAGATCGCGTCGGAGAAAAGCGATTGCCAATTCGCCTGCCCCCAGCGGCGGTGCGCCTCTTCCAGAAGGGCCGGTGTGCCGGGTGTCCCGACCGAAAGCCCGCCGACCACGGCGTCGAAGAATTTGAGCGGTTCGCCCGCCTCGTCCTGGAACAGCGTGGGCGTCGCCGCACGGGGCGCGGTTTCGCGGCCGTCGAGCGTGGTCAATTCGCCCGTCGTACCATCGTACCAGACGAGAAACGCACCGCCGCCGAGGCCCGAACTTTGTGGTTCGACCAGTCCCAGCACAAGTTGAACCGCGACCATCGCATCGGCGGCGGTGCCGCCCTTGCGCAGGATGTTCGCACCGGCGGCCACGGCCAGCGGGTTCGCCGCGGCGACCATCCAGTCATCGGACATGACCGGTTCGCCAGCGGCCTTTGCCTCTTGCGCGGCGGCGACCATCGCGTCGTAGGAGACAAGACCGACCGCCCCCTGCGTGGCGGCGGGTGTTTGCGTGGCGGGCTCGGGGGCGACCGTATCGGCGCTTTGCTGAGCCGCAAGCGGAGTGGCAAGGGCGGTGCAGAGCAGCGCGGCGAGCAGGGATCGAGTCATTGGCGTCTCCTTGTGATACGCGAAGTATGACAAGCTTGCGCCCCGCGACAAAGCGGTTTCCTTGCCCGCACCATGAACGACCGGGACCGCCCGTCAGGGCGTATCGCCGTCCGCAGGCGAGATCAGCGGATAGCGCGCCAGTTCCTCGTGCAACGCGCCATCGGGCCGCAGCACCGATTGGTACAGGTGGAATTCGGTCACCGGAAAGGGCGGCCCTTCGAAGCCAAGGTGCGCGGCGAGGAAATGTTGCAGCGCGTCAAGACTGGCCCCACGCGCGCCGGTTCCGAAGCGCGCCAACGTAATATGCGGCACGTATCTTTCGCGACGCAGGTCGATGCCGGCCCGACGGATCGCGCCCTGGATGCGGGCGTGCAGATCTGCCAGCGGCGATGAGGGCAGGATCACGGCGTGGAGGCTGCGCGGGCGATTTCCGCCGAACACGCCGAGGCCGCGCGGGATCAGATCGAAGGAAGGAGCGGATAGGGCAGACAGTTCCTCGTCCAGCGCCGCCAAAGCCGGGTCGTCCCGTTCATCGAGGAAGGCAAGTGTCAGGTGCAGGTTCTCTTCGGGCACGAGCCGACCGACCGGCAGCTCGGCCTGAAGACGGGCCAGCGCGTCACGCAGCGGATCCGTGAGCGGGATCGCCAGGAAACAGCGCATGGATCAGAGCATGGATGGCACCACCTGATCCGGCGGGCGGTGGCCATCGGCGAAGGTCTTGATGTTCAGCAGCACCTTCTCTCCCATCTCGATCCGGCCTTCGAGCGTGGCCGAACCCATATGCGGCAAGAGCACCACATTGGGCAATTCGCGCAGGCGCGGGTTCACGTCGGTGCCGTGTTCGTAGACGTCGAGCCCGGCCCCGGCGATGTCGCCGGCGCGGATCATCCGGGTCAGTGCGTTCTCGTCGATCACCTCGCCCCGCGACGTGTTCACGATCACCGCCGAAGGCTTCATCAGCTTGAGCCGGCGTGCGTTCATCAGGTGGAAGGTCGAAGGCGTCGAGGGGCAGTTGATCGACAGGATGTCCATCCGGGCGATCATCTGGTCGAGGCTTTCCCAGTAGGTCGCCTCGAACTGTTCCTCGGTCTCGGTCCGCAGGCGGCGGCGGTTGTGATAGTGAATCTGCATCCCGAAGGCGCGGGCGCGACGAGCAACCGCCTGCCCGATCCGGCCCATACCGAGGATACCCAGCCGGCGCCCGGCGATGCGCCCGCCCAGAAGCGCCGTGGGCGCCCAGCCGGTCCACTCGCCCCGTTGCATCATGGCAAGGCCCTCGGGGATGCGGCGGGTGACGGCGAGGATCAGCGCCATGGTCATGTCGGCGGTGTCGTCGGTCAGCACGCCGGGCGTGTTCGACACGAGGATGCCGCGCTGCCGGGCGGTCGCGACATCGATGTGATCGACCCCCGCCCCGTAATTCGCGATCAAGCGCAGCCGTTCGCCGGCCTGACCCAGTAGCCCTGCATCGATCTCGTCGGTGAGGGTCGGCACGAGGACGTCGGCCGATTTGACAGCCGCGATCAACTCGGACCGGGACATGGGCGTGTCATCGTCCCGAAGGGTCACGTCGAACAGTTCGCTCAACCGCGTTTCCACCGCTTCGGGCAACCGTCGCGTAACGACAACACTCAGACGATCTCGTGGCACTTCCACTCTCCCATCGCTTTGCAAGATCCACCGCGCCGTGGCATCGTGGCCCATGAACAGGCGGGGCACAAGAACCCCATGCGCAAATGACGCAGCCTTTTCCAAAACGGGCATGGCGGACAGGTCAGGCAGGCAAGACGTGAACAGTACTGGTAAACATGCGCGCCGCGCACTGGCGACGATTCTCGTGTCGATTCTGGGTCTTGGCGGCGCCGCGGCGCAGGCCGAGGAAAAGCGCGGGCCGGTGACGAACCTGCCGCTGCCGCGTTACGTGTCGATGAAGGCATCCGAAGGCAACGTGCGGCGCGGTCCATCGCTGACCCATCGCATCGACTGGGTGTTCAAGCGCCGCGACATGCCGCTGATGATCACCGCAGAGCATGGCCACTGGCGCAAGGTGCAGGATCGCGACGGCGCGGGCGGCTGGGTGCATTACGCGCTGCTGTCGGGCGTACGCACCGTGCTGGTGGAAAAGGACATGACGCCCATCCATGTCCGGCCCGATCCCGGTTCGGTCGTGACCGCGCATTTCGAGACGGGGGTGGTCGCCCGGCTGGGCGACTGCCTGCCGGAATGGTGCCGGATCACCGCCGGCGGCTATCGCGGCTGGACCCGCAAGGAAGGGCTGTGGGGCGTCGGCGCGGACGAGCTGCGCGACTGACCCGCCCTAGCCCGTGCGCGCGATGAAATCGAGCGTGCGGCTTGCCAGATCGGGGCCGACATCTTCCTGCAGGAAATGACCCGCATCGGGCAGCACGGCATGGGGCTGGCCCTGCGCGCCGGGGCAGAGCCGCTGAAAGCTGCGCTCGGCCCCGAGCAGCACCTTGTCATCGGCCCCGAACACGGTCAGCAGCGGGGTGTTCAGCGTCTTGAGCACCTCCCACGCGGCCCGGTTCGCCGCGCTTTCGGGATTGTCGGGCGAATCCGGCACGAGCAGCGGAAAGGCCCGTGCGCCGGCCTTGTAGCTTTCATCCGGGAACGGCGCGTCATAGGCGGCGACCTCGGCCTCGGTCAGCTTGGTCACGGTACCGCCATGCACGATGCGGCCGGCCGGAAACTCCGGCACATCCTGGCTGAAGGCGCGCCAGCTGCGGAACCCTTCGCTCATCGGCTGGTCACCTGTCGGCAGCGCGGAGTTGGCGACGACGACCCGGTCGAACCGGTCGGGGAACGCGGCCCAGAGCCGCAACCCGATCAGCCCGCCCCAGTCCTGGCACACCAGGGTGATGTTGCGCAGGTCGGTGCGGATCAGCCAATCGGACATCCAGGCCACATGACGCGCATAGGTGTAATGCTCGGGCGCTGCCGGTTTGTCGGACTTGCCGAAGCCGACAAGATCGGGCGCGACGACGCGATGGCCCGCATCGGCAAAGATCGGGATCATGTGACGGTAAAGGTAGGACCAGCTCGGCTCGCCATGCATGCACAGGACGGGCGACGCCTCGCGCGGGCCTTCGTCGACATGGTGAACCCGCAGGCGCCCGCCAAGAGTGTCGTCGATCTCGGTATAGGTCGGGGCGAACGGGTAATCGGCGAGCCCGTCGAACCGGTCATCGGGCGTGCGCAGGATCTGCATGGTCTTTCCTCCGTGTCGTTGTAACGACCCTAGCATTCCCGGGCATCCCCGCTAGGGTTACGCCGCGACGGATCTGGAAGGAAAGACACCCATGCATGCCATCACCTATCGCCGCTTCGGCCCTGCGCGCGAGGTTCTGACGCTCGAAGAATTGGAGACGCCGGCGCCCGGACCGGGCGAGGTTCTGGTCGAACTGGCCTTTTCCGGCGTCAACCCGTCCGACGTGAAGGCCCGCGCGGGGTCGCGCCCGGGCGTGACCGAGCCGCCCTACCCCGTCATCATCCCGCACAGCGACGGCGCGGGCGAGATCGTCGCGGTCGGCGACGGGGTCGACCGGTCGCGTGTGGGCCAGCGTGTCTGGGTCTGGAACGGCCAGTGGCGGCGCGCCTTCGGCACCGCTGCGAGCCATATCGCCCTGCCCGCCGCGCAGGCCGTGCCGCTGCCCGGCACAACTTCGTTCGAGACAGGCGCAACACTTGGCATCCCCGGCCAGACCGCGACGCATACCGTTTTCCACGGCGGCCCGGTGGAGGGGCGGTCGGTTCTGATACATGGCGGCGGCGGCACGGTGGGATTTCTCGCGGTGCAGCTTGCCCGTTGGGGTGGCGCACGGGTCATCGCAACGTCCAGCCCACGCGATTTCGACCGGTTGCGCGACGCAGGCGCGGACAGCGTTCTGGACTATTCGGACCCGGAGCTTGCGCAGGCGATTCTCGCCGCCAATGACGGCCAGCCGGTCGAGCGCATCGTCGAGGTCGAGTTCGGGGTGAACGCCGCGACGGATGCCGAGGTCATCGCCGAGGCGGGCCAGATCAACGCCTATGGTTCGGCAAAGTCGATGAATCCGGTCGTTCCGTTCTACGCGCTGATGTTCAAGGCGGTCACGCTTCACATGGCGCTGATCTACCTTCTGACCGACGCGCAGCGGGCCGAGACGGCGCGCCTGCTGACCCGCGCGCTGGAGGCGGACGCGCTCTTCTGCCCGGTCGATCAGGTCTATCCGATGTCCGATTGCGCCGCCGCCCACGAGGCCGTCGAGGCGGGTGGGCGGAGCGGTTCTGTCCTTGTCGAAACACGTGCCTGAAATCTGCCCGGGGTCAGGTGATTTTTTTGTGGAAGAGGTCTTGCGCCTCTTTCGCCGACCGTCTAGATAGCCGCTCACCGTTGGGGTGTAGCCAAGTGGTAAGGCAACGGTTTTTGGTACCGCGTACCGCAGGTTCGAATCCTGCCACCCCAGCCACAAATCATAAAAAATCCAATGAAAACAACGATGGCGGACCGCATAGGCCTCCTGTTGTGTCACAGTCACGCGAGGCTGTAACACAGGCTATAACACATGGTCTGGCGCGCTATGCCCGCCGGCGCCGTGCGCGCCGACGTCCCCATCACGCCGGTCCGTACCTGCTGCGACGCGGTCGGATCTACTATTTCCGCAAGCGTCTGGCCCGCTTCGGATCAAACCCCGTCTTAAATCAATTTCTCTGTCTGTCCCTGCGAACCGACCTCCCGCTCGAGGCCGTGAAACGCGCCGCAAGGCTGATCACGGTCTACGAGCAGAAGGAACAGGACATCGTGGACGCACTCAAAGACGGACTTATGAAGCCGGAGACGGCGAAGGCCATCCTCACGGAACTGTTGCGCGCCGAACTGGCGCGGATCCTCTCGGAACAGGACGAGATGGCAGGCAAGACCGACGCGGATCTCGACGCCCGCATCGCACGGCTCGAAGAAGAAAACCGCGGATTGCGGCGCGCCGCGCGACGCCAGGACTGGCAAGACGTCCAGAAACTTCTGAACAAAGCGAGCGAGGTGATCGGTTTGCACATGCCCGATGCTGTTCCGTCGAACCTCGGGCGCCAGGCTGCATCGATGAAGCGGCGGATCAACGACGTGGAGATCGAAGTGACCGAAGGCGAATGCAAGCACGCCTGGCCCGGTTTCACGCCAATACGCTGAAGGCTCTTGCAGAGATCGTCGGAGCCGCCCCATGCGGCTACGTGTCTCATCAGCGACCGGCGAAGATCGAGAGTTTCCCATAGCAGTCTGAATTCCGTGCGGTCGCGACACTCGGGAACGCTGCGAGCGAAATAATAAGGGAAGAGAGGATAGTGGCCGATTTGATCAATCTGGCCACCATACAAGTTCACCGCGTGAGATGTTTGGTTCTTGCCAGCCTACACGCGTCACAACGAACGCAGGCATGAACTTCGTGAACGAGCGGTCGTCGCAGAATGCAGGAGTTCCACGTCTGGGTCTGACGCGAGCTATTCCCTGAATAGCTCCCACAATGCCCGCTTTAGCGGCGTGCTACCGATCTCGACAGGTGTGCCGTACTTCTTCGCCAAAAAGGGTGCGAGAACGCAATATTGCGCCTCGCTCTCACTGATGAATGAAGTGTCCGCCACCGTCCAGTAGAGCGTCTGTTCTGTGTCCGTTCGCAGGACATGCATGTTGCAGCCATTCGGATCCAGCTCTTTTTCCTGCATCGTCTTCAGCAAGCCCGGGGTCACGCCCCGGATCGTTGCAGGGTTGATCCTGCCGTCGATGATTGCGTTGTCGCCGATGGCATACAGGACAGAGTCGTTCACACTCGAGTAGTCCTTGGTGAACGAGGGATCGGCAAACTCGAGAAGGGTCGTCAGCGCAAAATGGAAAACAAACGCTGCCTCGTCCATAAGTTCGCCGCCCGTTGAAAACGGAGCGTCGTTAGGGAAGTCGGTTCGATAGACACCAACGTCTTGAGGCGCATCATAGCCAGGTTCAAAAAAGAGCCCCGCGACCATTTCTCTAAGACTTAGGTCTGCCAGATTGGCCTCATCCACCCCCCGGCGCAACATGAAGGGGAAGGTCATGCATTTTGTGATCAGTTCGTTGGTTGCATGCTGTGTGTCCAGAACCGTTATGACATATGGCTTTACGGGCCCTTCGCGAGTCGAGCGCAGGTTGCAGCGATCACGAAGAAGGGGCGTCATCTCGACCCTTTGACGAGTTGCCGTGCCGATGCGCGCCTCTGGAAGCGCCGCGATCCGGCTACCATCGATAACCTCGTCTCCGACCACGAAGTTCATGATTGTATCTGCTTCGAGACTGTTGTGCTTGTAGTTTGGATCGACTGAATACAGCAGCTCCAGGAGAGATCCGAGAAAGCCTGACGCAGGTTGAGATGCGACGTAGCCGATCGCCGAATAGGTTGTTCTCGGGTCTTCTCCCGTTGCTGGTGGACCCGAACCGGCTTCGCCTGACAATTCAGCCAGAGGGACAGCCCCCCGCTCCTTCGCAAGCACAAAGTCTCTGGATTGGTCTTCTCTCGTTTCAGACCACGATCCGTGACCAGCTATGTCTTTTGCGCCCCCATGGGAGCCGACCGCGGCGAGCGAGTGACCACACAGGACAAGTAGGCAGACCGTGAAAGAAAGACGTTTCAGCACTTTTTCACCTATGACTCGAAAAGGTCTGACGGTGTTCTGCGACAAGCGTCACTGCAAATTCAAAGACCGCCATTTCCCGAACTCCCAGCCTCAAGATCACCAACCGACACTCCCAAGCAAGGGAAAACAACTTTGCCGTTAATACAATAGCTTATCACTATCACACCCGAGTATATTTCACGACCGAGGCTGCCGAAAACCACGTCTGCGGCCGCTCTCCCTCGTCCCGGGATGGGGGGCCTTTACCGGTTCTTCGAGCAAGGGACATTTCTGCTGGGAGGCCTGCGAGGACCCGCGCGCGTTGCCCCGCCGAGTGAGCCGTTGCGCGCGACCGCGGCGTACCGTCCGGCAGGAAAGAATTGACCGTTTTGTACAAGCTTTGAGCGGCTCATTGACCGTTTTGTACAAGGGGGTACCACCCATGCGGCTTTCCGTTTCGCAGGCCCGCCAGATGCTGGGCCAACTCGTCACCCGCGCCCAGGACCCGCGCGAGGTGATCCTGCTCACCCGCCACGGCGCGCCCGTCGCCGCCCTCGTCTCGATGGCCGAGGCGCGGCGGATCTGGGACCTGTCGGACGATGGCGCGGTCGGGTGGAAACACCCCCTGAGCGGGCTGCGCGGATGGTGGCGCAAGCGCGCGCCGATACCGGGGATGGAGCCGGGGCCGGACGGGACATACGTGACCGCGCGCGAGGCGGCGATCCAGGTCCGCAAGATCCAGATGACCCGCGCCGAGGAACGCCGGATCCTGCAGGCGGGCGGGCAGGAGCCGGTCGAAGGCGGAGAGCCTGCGGCGGAGCGGCGGCGGTGGTGGCCGTGGTGAGGGGCGGGTTAAAAGCCCACCCTACGGTTTGGGCGCGGAAATGACGGTGCGGATGGGGATGGCGCGGATTTCGGGCGCGGGGCCGCTGATTTGTACGCGCTCATCGTCGCCGAAATGCTCACTTTCGCTGATACCGAGTATCGGATCGCCCCGCGCTGTCCTTTTGTGTTTTCGTTGAGTGCAGCGAACAGGCGGGTCCAGTTCCATCCTTGCAAGCAGGGGGTGAAAAATCTACCCGCTTTGCTCAATCGCCATGATCAACGCGATTAACCCGTGCTTGCCGTAGAGATAGGATGATCAACACTACAGCCACAGCTCCAAAGAGCAACGTCAGCCTATGGTCTCTTACTGAAAGGGTTTCCTTGCAAAAAATTTGCCAAACTCTGCAAGTCTCCGATGAGGCGAGTTGGCGTTTTAAGAAAGAAGGTAATGCGACCGCTAAAAAAATTGAAAAAGCACCGCTTAAGCCTAAGATTTCGGCTTTCAAACCGCCAGACGCAAACGCTCTACCCGCCAAAGAGTAGCCGGTCATAGCTAAACCGGCTAATGGCGCACAAAGCAACAACAAATCACGAGCTATGGATGGTTCGATCAGTTTTTGAATTTCCCGGCTTTCTTTGACCACCACGACCCCTATGCCCATGACAGCTGCCACAATCGCCAGAACAAAAATGCGATGTGCAAAAAGCTCTTCCCGACGACTTAATTTCATCACTTTTTCTTGCTATTTGAGAGCTGAAGGTATGATCGAAAAAACAGCAATAAAAACCAAAGCAATATGACCAAAAGTACGAATGGCCAAAGCCCCCAAACAGTTTCCCTAACCTCTTCAGCAAACACACCGAAGTCAAATTTAGATACGGCGAAGAAACCAAGCAAAGTGAGCCACGGCCACGGCTTGGTCACTGCTTGTACCAATGCTTGTCCAAGAAATCCGAACAGTATTGGAGCGGCCATAGGATCCCTGCGCATAACTACATGTTGTGCACCTTACATAACCGGCCACCCAAGGCCAATACGGTCCTTCCGAGTATCGGAACACCCATTGCCTGGCAGCCGTTTTTTCGACTACAGAGTGGCATATCGGCCATAGTGAAAAGCGCAACAGCGGTCCCAAAGCTGGACAGGGTCAGCTATCCATCTTGAGAGCTGAGATGAACGCCTCCTGCGGGATCTCGACTTTCCCGAACTGGCGCATCTTCTTCTTGCCGGCCTTCTGTTTCTCAAGCAACTTCCGTTTCCGCGTGGCGTCGCCGCCATAGCATTTGGCGGTCACGTCCTTGCGCAGCGCCGAGAGGGTTTCGCGGGCGATGACCTTGCCTCCGATCGCGGCCTGGATCGGGATCTTGAACATGTGGCGGGGGATGAGGTCCTTGAGTTTCTCGCACATGGCGCGGCCGCGCATCTCGGCCCGGTCGCGGTGGACCATCATCGACAGCGCGTCCACCGGCTCGTCATTCACCAGCACGGACATTTTCACCAGGTTGTCCTGCCGGTAGCCGATCATCTGGTAGTCGAAGCTGGCGTAACCTTTCGTTACCGATTTCAGGCGATCGTAGAAGTCGAACACCACTTCGTTGAGCGGCAAGTCGTAGACCACGAGCGGGCGGGAGCCGGCATAGGTCAGCTCCTGCTGGATGCCGCGGCGATCCTGGCAGAGTTTGAGCACGTCGCCGAGGTAGTCGTCGGGCACGAGGATGGTCGCCTTGATCCGCGGCTCCTCGACATGGTCGACCTTGGAGAGATCCGGCATGTCGGCGGGGTTGTGCAGTTCGATCATCTCGCCGTCCTTCATGAAGACGTGGTAGACGACGGAAGGGGCGGTGGTGATCAGCTCGATATCGTATTCGCGCTCGATCCGGTCGCGGATGACCTCGAGATGCAAGAGCCCGAGGAAGCCGCAGCGGAAGCCGAAGCCCAGCGCGGCGGAGCTTTCCATTTCGTAGGAGAAGGAGGCGTCGTTGAGGGCCAGTTTCTCGATCGCGTCGCGCAGATCCTCGAACTCGGCCGAGTCGACGGGGAAAAGGCCGCAGAAGACGACCGGGACCGAGGGTTTGAAGCCCGGCAGCGGCTTGTCGGTCTGCTTCTTGTCATGGGTGATCGTGTCGCCCACCTTGGTGTCTCGGACCTGCTTGATCGAGGCGGTGATGAAACCGATCTCGCCGGGGCCAAGCTCGTCAACGGTGGTCATGGCGGGGCGGAAGACACCGATGCGGTCGACGCCGTAGCGCGCGCCGGTCTGCATCATGCGGATCTGGTCGCCCTTCTTCAGCACGCCGTCCATGATGCGCACCAGAACGACGACGCCGAGATAGGGGTCGTACCAGGAGTCGACCAGCATCGCCTTGAGCGCCGCGTTGCGGTCGCCCTGCGGCGCGGGAAGCTGGTGCACGATCGCCTCGAGCGTTTCGGTGATGCCCTGCCCTGTCTTGGCGCTGACGCGGATCGCGCCGGACGCGTCGATGCCGATCACGTCCTCGATCTGCTCGGCGACGCGGTCGCAATCCGAGGCCGGCAGGTCGATCTTGTTGAGGACCGGTACGATCTCGTGATCGGCATCGATGGCCTGGTAGACATTGGCGAGCGTCTGCGCCTCGACCCCCTGGGTGCTGTCGACGACCAGCAGCGAGCCCTCGACCGCACGCATGGAGCGGGAGACCTCGTAGGCGAAGTCCACGTGACCGGGGGTGTCGATCAGGTTGAGCACGTAGCTTTCACCGTTGAGCGCGGTGTAGTCGATGCGCACGGTGTTGGCCTTGATGGTGATCCCGCGCTCGCGCTCGATATCCATCGCGTCGAGCATCTGC
Organism: Lutimaribacter marinistellae; assembly: GCF_042648365.1. Lineage (NCBI taxonomy): Bacteria > Pseudomonadati > Pseudomonadota > Alphaproteobacteria > Rhodobacterales > Roseobacteraceae > Lutimaribacter > Lutimaribacter marinistellae. The sequence continues at coordinate 73,978 of NZ_JBHRXI010000010.1, forward strand.
TCCTTCATGTCCCGCTCGGCGACCGTGTTGGTCATCTGGATGAGACGGTCGGCAAGCGTGGATTTCCCATGGTCAATATGGGCCACGATGGAGAAATTGCGGATGTGGGACAGGGCTGTGCTCATGGCTGGCGATATGCGCTGGTTTGGGGGTTTGGTCAAGGTGGGTTGAAGGGCCGCTGGGCTGCGATAGGGTGATGTTGTGTAAGGGTGAGGGTGTGGTGGAATTCGGGTCGGAGAAAGAGTTCAAGGAGTGGCTTGAGGGGCAGAGCCGGGAGGTCTGCGTGGCCATCGCCACGCGGGCGGCGCTGCGGGTGTGGCCATTGGTTTGTGCAGTTTGGCCAGATAGTTCACGAAATGGGTCAGCGACCAAGGCATCTCACGAACAACTAATCTTGCTTGGCTCGTGGAGCCAACTTTGCGCCACTACATTTGCGCAGCAAGCATCGCCCGAAGTTTTGGTCGCCGCAGAGCAAGCAGTTAATACCGCTAAGACATTTCATCCAGATGGTTATTGGTCGAACGACTTTCAGAAAGCTGCGAACGCATCCGGATTTTCGGTTGGAATAGTGACCGGCGAAGCTAAGGTTGACTGGGTATTCGACCTGCTGTTTCAGGCCGCATTGTTCACCAAGGAACCGCAGAAGGATACGAGCGTCTTCATTTCATCCACGTATCGAGACGCCGATTACGATGCGAGAACGCTAATCTCCCAACCGCTCTGGCACGATGCCAGCCCGCCAGAGGGCCTTCGTCCGGAGGATATCGGCCCGACGCTGCTCGAGACCGATCCGCGTTTCGATTTCTTCCGCCGGTGGTATGAGGGGATGGTGCGGGGCGCACCGCTGCCGCTGGAACTGTGCCGCCGTGTCGCCACACAGATCCCCCGCGAGACATGGGAGAGCGGCGCGGAGCAGGTGGCCGAGGCGATCGCGCGGATCGAGGCGGAGTGGCTGGCGGAGCAATCCGCCAATGCAAACCGCGCGCCGGAGTTCGAGCCGGAGAGCGTGGCGCATCTGTTCGCCCATCCGCGCAGCGTCTCGGCCTCGGTCGCCCTGGCCTCGGTCACCATCTATCAATCTCTGCAGGAGTTCAGTCAGGCGACCGCGCGGTGGCTCAATGAGCTTCCCGACTTCCTCAAACCGCTTGAAGCGGTGCCGGCCAGTCTGGACCGGATCGGAGAGATCCTGAATACGCAGGTGCAGACCAAGGCGTCGGAACAGGCTCTGCGCGAGGAGATCGGGCGATTGCAGGCCCGTGTTGCGCAGCTTGAGACGGAACTGGAAAACGCGCAGAAAGACGCCGGGGTTTCAAAGGCGCCTTGGTTCGGCAAGCTCACCGTACTCGGCGCGGGCATTGCCGCCCTCTGCGCGGGTGTCTGGACGGTTTCCGGCGACGATATCGGCCCGAAGAAGCGCTGCGAGACGCTGAACGAGTATTGGGAGTTCTTCGGGGGACCTGCGTTCAACTGCGTTAGATCGGGTACGCCACCAGAGATTTCTCCGCCGGATCTGCCGGAAACGCGGGAGGCGTGACTGTTCGGAACACCCGTCCTCAATTTCGCCATAATCGGGGTGTAGGATGCGGGCATCGCAGAGCCCGCAACGGGGCGCTCCTTCGCGGTGTCGGCAGAGTCCTGCCGGTGGCGGCGCGGGTGTCCGGGCGAGTTGATCGTACAGGTCGGCTGCGACATAGTACCGAGGCAGTGACGGCCGGGGCGTCAAAGACCCCGCCGGGTGAGAACGAGGCAAGACAATGACACGATTTCTGACGATGCCCCTGGCCGCGGGGTTTTGTGCGGCGATGCTGGCAACAGGTGTTCCTGCGCCTGCCGAGGCGGGCAAGATCGCCCGCGCCTGCATGAGTTCGGACCGGCCTGCGGCGACTCGGGCGCGGTGCAACTGCATCCAGAAAGTGGCGGATGACGCGCTGAACCGTTCGGAGCAGCGGCGGATCGCGAAGTGGTTCTCGGACCCCCACCAGGCGCAGGTGGTGCGCATGTCCAGCCGCGCCAGCGACGAGGCGCTGTGGGAGCGCTACAAGGCGTTCGGGCAGCTCGCCAAGGCCGTCTGCCAGTAGGCGTCTTTTCCAAGAGCCGAAGGCGCGCGCGTTCCGCGCGCGCTTGATTTGCGCGGCTGTCGCCGCGCGGATGCGAGGCGCTGCCTCGCGCTCCGGGATATTTACGGCAAGAGGAAGAGGGCAGGTCTGTCCGGGAAGGAGCCGACGGCAGTGCGGTATTCGACCCGGTCGCGAAGGTTCGCCTCGGCCTTTACTTCCGTGCCGGATGGCGACTTTTTCTTGATCAGAGGCTCAGCTTGTACCCGATATGGCTGGGCTCGAAGCCCAGGCGGTCGTAGAACCGGTGGGCATCCGGGCGGGCCTTGTCCGTCGTGAGCTGGACGAGGCTGCACCCCCGTGCCCGGCATTGATCGATCGCCCAGGCGAACATCGCCTCGCCGAGCTTGTCGCCGCGACGTTCGCTTGCGATCCGCACCGCCTCGATCTGACCGCGTTTTGCCCCGCCTCGAGACAGGCCGGGAATGAAGGTCAGTTGCAGTGTTCCGACGATGCTATGGCCTTCCTCGACCACGCAGAGAAACTGGTTCGGGTCGGCATCTATCTCGGCGAAGGCGCGGCGGTAGCTTTCCGCAACCTCCGGCGCCGCTTTTTCGCGCGAGGACCCAAGCATGTCGTCGGCCAACATCGCGACGATCGACCCTAGATCTGCAGATGTGGCGCGACGGTAGCGAAGCTCTGTCATGGTGCAATCAACCCTTCTTTGCGATCACGGCCCTGTTGCACGGAGAAGTTCGTGCAAGCAAGCAAAGCCCACCGGGGGTGATGGATTGGCGGTCAGCTGGCGCGATTGTGCCGGAGCGGTGTCGCGAACCGGTCGAGACGGATATCCGCCGTGCGGGCATGCCCCTCCATCCCCTCGGCGCGGGATATGGCGGCGGTGGCGCGGGCGAGATCTGGAAGCGCCTCGTCGGTGACACGCTGCCACGTCACGGTTTTCAGGAACTTGTGGACCGAGAGACCGCCAGTGTAGCGCGCGGCCCCGCTGGTGGGCAGCACGTGGTTCGGGCCGCTGGCCTTGTCTCCGAAGGCGACGGTCGTCTGCTCTCCGAGAAAGAGCGAGCCATAGGCGGTGAGACGTGATTTCCACCAGTCCAGATCGCCGGCCTGCACGTGAAGATGTTCGGGTGCGTAGCTGTTGGCGGCCTCGGCCATCTCTTCGCGGTCGGCGCAGAGCATGACCTCACCAAGCGCATCCCATGCGGCCTGCGCGCTTGAACGGTTGCGTTCGGGCAGCGTCGCCAAGCAGGACGGGATGGCAGCCAGAACGGCCTCGGCCAGTGAACGGCTGTCGGTGGCGAGCCAGACAGGAGAGTTCCAGCCGTGCTCGGCCTGGCCGACGAGATCCCATGCGACGGTGAGCGGGTCGGCCGTGGTATCTGCGAGGACCATCGAGTCGGTTGGACCTGCGAACATGTCGATGCCGACCGGACCAAAGAGTTGGCGCTTGGCCTCGGCCACGAACTGGTTGCCCGGACCGACGAGAATATCGGCAGGCGGGGCACCGAAGAGACCCAAGGCCATCGCCGCCACACCCTGCACCCCGCCCAGAGCCAGAACCCGGTCCGCGCCGGCGAGCGACATGGCGTAGAGGATCGCGGGATGGATGCCGCGGCCCGGCGCAGGCGGCGAGACGGCCGTGATATCCGGAACGCCTGCGGCACGCGCGGTGGCAATCGTCATCAGGGCCGAGGCGATATGCGCGTAGCGGCCGCCGGGAACATAGGCACCTGCGGCGGCGAGCGGGATCTGTTTCTGGCCCCCGATCAGGCCGGGGCGCAGCTCGGTCTCGAACTCGATTGCAGTGGCCCGCTGCGCCTCGGCGAAGCGGCGGATGTTGTCGTGGGCGTATTGGATATGGGCCTTCAGTTCTTCCGGGACCTGTCGCGCGGCGGCCTCGATCACCGCTTGCGGTACCTCGATCTCGCCCTCCCAACCGTCGAGGCGGGCGGCATAGTCGCGAGCGGCCTGTTCGCGCCCTTCGCGCAAGCGGGCGAGCATGATCTGCACGGTATCGGCCGTGTCGCCTTCGGGTTGAGGCGGCAGGCCGGGGGCGGTTTTCAGGTGGGTAATGGGCATGGAATGGACCTCGTGAACGCTTGACCGACGGACGATGGAGTTTCACAAAAGGCAAAACTGCCGAAAGGGATCGGTCGATGATGAAGGGGGTGACCCTGCGCGGTCTGGAAGTGTTCGAGGCGCTGGCGCGCTCGGGGTCCGTCGCGCAGGCGGCGGAGTTGACGGGGTTGAGCCAGCCGGCGGTGAGCCAGCAGCTGCGCAACCTCGAAACGGCCCTTGGAACGGACCTTGTTGACCACGGGCGCCGCCCCATGCGGCTGACCCAGGCGGGTCGCAGCTTCCTTGCACGAACCGAGGCGGCGCTGAGCGAGCTGAGGCTGGCGCAGAGCGAGTTGATGGTGATGGACCTGAGTCAGCTGAGCACTTTGAGCGTTGGTCTGATCGACGATTTCGACAACGACCTGACGCCGCGCCTCGCCACGCTGCTGGCCGATAGCATGACGCGGGCACGGTTCAAGCTGATCACTGCCTCGAGCCTCGAGATCAGCGAGGCGATGAGGGCGCAGCGGCTGCAGATCGCGGTATCGGCCAGCACGGGCGAAGTGATCGAGGGCGTTCTGGAGTATCCGCTGGTGCGGGATCCGTTCATCCTTGTTGCACCAAAGGGAGTTTTTGATGCTGGCGACCTGCGTGGCGGCTTGTCGAAGCTTCCCTTTCTGCGCTATGCGCGCGAGCAACTGATCAGCCGCCAGATCGAGGCCCATCTGGCGCGACAGAAGCTCGACTTCGAAGAGCGGTTCGAGATCGGCTCGCACCTTGCGTTGATGGCCATGGTGGCGCGGCGGCTGGGCTGGGCGATCACCACGCCGCTGGGCTACATGCGGGCGGGCCGCTTCCACGACGACATAGAGGTGTTTCCCCTGCCCTTTGCCGGGTTCACGCGCATCATCTCGCTGTTCTCGGGTGCGGACCTGGCCGACCGGGTGCCGCGCGAAGTGGCGGACATGATGCGGCGCCTGATGCAGACCCAGATGATCGACCCGGCCATAGCACAATTGCCATGGCTGAGCGGCGGGTTCCGGGTGCTGGAAGCCTGATCGGCGCGCGGAGCTCATCTGCGGTTCCGGGGTTGCGGTTACGTCGCCTTCCGTTGAGCCTTGGAGCCGGCACCCGCGCAAGGGGGTGGCGGGGAGTTTCAACAAGAGAGATTTACAGATTTCACGCTGCTTAAGTTGTGACCGGACTGAAGGAGACCAAGATGGACAAGATCGTCATTCTGACCGGTGCCGGAATCTCGGCTGAAAGTGGTCTGGGGACATTCCGCGACGAGGGGGGCCTGTGGTCGCAGCACCGGATCGAGGACGTCGCCACACCCGAGGGGTTCGCGCGAGATCCGGCGCTGGTTCAGGGGTTCTATAACGCACGGCGGGTGCAGGCGGCGCAGGCAAAGCCGAACGCAGCGCACGCGGCGCTTGCGCGGCTGCAAAGGGGCTGGCCCGGCGAGGTTGTGATCGTCACGCAGAACGTGGACGCGCTGCACGAGGCGGGCGGGGCAACGGATGTACTGCACATGCATGGCACGCTGGCCGGCGCGCTTTGCGGGGCCTGCGGACATCGCTGGCCGGCGCCCGACGAGATGAAGGTGGCGGAGCCGTGCCCTGCCTGCGCGCGGCCAACGGCGCGGCCCGACGTCGTCTGGTTCGGCGAGATGCCTTATTTCATGGACGAGATCTTTGCCCACCTGTCGCAGGCCGCGCTGTTCGCCGCGATCGGAACTTCGGGGCAGGTTTATCCGGCGGCCGGGTTCGTCGAAGAGGCGCTCATGGGCGGGGCACATTGCGTGGAACTGAGCCTGGAGCCCTCGGCGGTCGCCTCGCGTTTTCACGAGCAGCGCGAAGGCAGGGCGACCGAGACGGTCCCCGCCTGGGTCGACGAGGTGCTTGCTCGGGTGGAGTGAGCGTGGAGGCCGGGGCGCAGCCCGGTCTCGCGCCCGAACGAGGGCCGCAGCGCGGCGCGAGCGAGGGCGCCGCGCCTTGTGCCGTCAGTCCGACGTCATCTGACCATGCTGTTTATGGCCATGTTTCATGCCGTGGCCGCTGCCGTGGCCATCCATGCGTTTCAGGTCTACGGGGATTTCGACGGTAACTTCGCCGGCCTGCTCAAAAACCAGCGTCACCGGAACCTTGGCGTCCTGTTCGAAAGGCTTGGTGATCCCCATGAACATGACGTGATCGCCACCGCGAGCCAAGGCGTGTTCGCCGCCTGCCGGGATGGCAAACCCCTCTTCGACCTCGACCATGCGGGCGACGCCCTGGCCGTCGATTTCATGCGTGTGAAGCTCGACACGGGCCGACGCGTCCGAACGGACCGAGACCAAGCGGTCGTCGGTTTCGCCGGTGTTGCGGATCACCATGAAGGCCGCGCCCGCCATTGCGTTCATGCCCGACGCGCGAGCATAGGCGTCTTCGATCACGATGTCCGCGATGGCGGCGGTGGACATGGTCAGGGTAGCGGCTGCACCGAGCAGCAGGGATTTGATGGACATTCTTATGTCTCCTTTGAACTGTCTGAAAGGGAAAATGGGGTTCAGACAGGCACAGGCGGACCACGAGCGCGGTGACGGATGATCGGCGCCGGGTTTGCGCCGATATGGGCCGACTCCGCCAGGATCGGGGAAGCCTCCTCCGGCAGGGGCGGCTGGGCCCTTTCGGGCAGTAACGCGCCCAACAGGCTGAGCGCGAAATCGGGGCAGTAGTGCGGCGCTGGTGCCGGCTGCCCCTGATCATCGACATAGATAACGACCGGGCCGGTGCCGGTGCACAGCGTGATCTGTCCCGCGGCCGTCGACATCCCGCGCGACTGCGCCAGTCCCTGGCCCGTCAAGGCAAGGAGCAGCGCGAGGCAATATGCGGAGAGGATCGACAGGCACCGTTTCATGTTGACCGCCATATAGGACAAGCGCCGCGGCAGGTACAATGAGACATCGCGCCCTGCAACGGCGGTGGGTGCGAGACGCGATTCGCGGTAGGATGCATAGGGCGCGGGAACGCCTGTTGCGTCCCCAACGACCCGAAGGGAGGAGTAAGCCGATGTCCATGAAACAGAACGCACGAGACTTCTTCGAAGCCTGCGAGACGGGCGAAGGTTGGGCTGTGTGCAAGGAATGGTGTCATCCCGGCGCCACCTTCTCGGCCCAGGCCGATGCACTGGCCGACATGACCACGGTCGAGGGCTACACCGAGTGGATGAAGGCGCTGCTGGTGCCGTTGCCCGATGGCCATTACGAGTTGAAGAGCTTTGCCGTGGATGATGAGCGCAAAACCGTGACTGCGGCGGCGGTGTTTCACGGCACTCACACCGTTGATACCGGTGACGGTGCGCCGACAGGCAAGTCGGTGGCGGCCGATTATGCCTATGTCATGGAGTTCGAGGGCGAAAAGATCCGCCACATGACAAAGATCTGGAACGACTCTCACTCGTTGCGGCAACTGGGTTGGGGATGATCCCCGGAAACGCGAAAGCCCCGCGCGAATGCTGCGCGGGGCTTCGAACATCGTGCCGGAGCGACCGGCGTGATCGTCCGGATCAGGCCGAGGCGGCCTTGGCCTTGGCGATCTCTTTCTTGACCTTCAGCGCGTTGGCCGACAGCTCTTCGTCCTTCGCCTTGGCGAGGTAGAGGTCCAGGCCACCGCGGTGATCCACCGAGCGCAGCGCAGCGGCCGAGATGCGCAGCTTGATGCCGCGGCCCAGCGCTTCGGATTGCAGGGTGACGTCGTTCAGGTTCGGCAGGAAACGACGCTTGGTCTTGTTGTTGGCGTGGCTGACATTGTTGCCAGTCATCGGGCCTTTTCCGGTCAGTTCGCAGACGCGCGACATGGGTTTCTTCCTTCGTCTCTGGTGGACCCGGCACGGGGCTGGGGTCAAATACAAGGGGCGCAACCCGAGGGCGCGCCCGAAAACTGGTTCGCTGGCTTTAGTGGGAATCGCCGCCGGGGTCAAGTCGGGCGCGGCGGATTATTCGACCCGGCCCGCGTCAGGCCATGTCGAGGCTTGCCAGCATGTCCTGCGCGGCGGCAGTGGGGGTGGCCTGCCCCTGCGCAACCGCATCGGCGAGGCGCTTCATCTCGGTCCGTGCCGCCGGTGTTTCAAGACGCGCGAGCAATGCCTGCCGGACCTCTTCGGCAAACCAGAACCGGGCCTGTTCGGCGCGGTTGCGCTCCCAGTGGCCGCTTTGTTTGCGCCAGTCGGTCAGCGACTGCATTTCGTCCCACGCCGCGTCGAGCCCGTTTTCCTGCAGCGCCGAAACGGTGAGCGCCTTGGGGAATCCTTCGGGATCCTGTGGGCGTTTACGCAGCAGCCGCAACGCGCCCGAATAATCGGCACAGGTACGCGTGGCCGTTGCCTTGAGGTCGCCATCGGCCTTGTTGACGAGGATGATGTCGGCGATTTCCATGATCCCGCGTTTCACGCCCTGCAATTCGTCGCCGCCCGCGGGCGCGAGCAGCAGGAGAAAAAGGTCGGAGATTTCAGAGACCACGGTTTCGGACTGACCGACACCCACCGTCTCGATCAGGACGACGTCGAACCCTGCCGCCTCGCACAGGGCCACGGCCTCGCGCGTGCGCCGGGCAACCCCGCCAAGATGTGTCTGGCTGGGCGACGGCCGGATGAACGCACCCGGTTCACGTGACAGCCGTTCCATCCGGGTCTTGTCGCCGAGAATCGAGCCGCCGGAACGTGCCGAACTGGGATCGACGGCCAGAACCGCGACCCGCAAACCGCGCGCCAGCAACATCATGCCGAATGCCTCGATAAAGGTGGACTTGCCCACACCGGGCGTTCCCGACAGGCCGATACGCAATGCCTGCCGGCCCTCGGGGCGCAATTCCTCAAGCAGCGCGGCGGCCTGTTCGCGATGATCGGCGCGGCTGCTTTCGACCAGCGTGATGCCGCGGGCAAGAGATCGCCGGTCACCCGTGAGGATCTTGTCACGCAACTCGTCTATGTCCATCCTTGTCCCCCGTGGCCGCTTCCGGTCGTGCCGGCCCTGTTTGCCGTCCGGGGCGTGTCTTTGTCCAGCCGGTGCCGAAAGGAATCCTGTCCATGCGCCTTCTTGCCCTCGTCCTCAGCCTGTCCCTGCTGCCTGCCGCGCTTGCCGCGCAGGACACGACGGGCACCTATACCGTCCGCGCCCTTGGCGTCACGGTCGGGCAATTGCAGGTGTCGGGCCGCGTGACCGACAACGCCTTTGCCGTGCGCGCGCAATTCACGACCTCGGGCCTTGTCGGCGCGGTAAAGGGCGTCCGCTTCGTCATGGAATCGCAGGGCGCGCGGCGCGGCGACAGGTTCATCCCCTCGCGCTACAGCGAGGATATGGATACCGGGCGGCGCGAATCGCGGGTGCAACTTGTGTGGAAGGGCGGCGTGGCCCGCGCCACGGGCAGCGAGGTGGGCGACCGCGGCCCCTATGCCGTGACGGATGCGCAGCAGAAGGGCGCGGTCGATCCGTTGACGGCCATGTTCATCGTGTTGCGCGACCAGCCCCGCGACGACTTGTGCCGGATGAGCCAGCGCATCTATGACGGCGAGCGGCTGACCGAGATCGCGCTGACCGGGCGCAGTGAGGATGGAGATACGGTGACCTGCACCGGGCTTTATCGCCGGGTGGCTGGCTATTCGCCCGAGAAACTGGCCGAGAAAAGCCGTTTTCCGCTGACGGTCACCTATACGCCGGCGGGCGAGCTGATGCAGATGCAATCGGTGCGCGCCGATACGACCTATGGGCCGGCGACGATCACCCGCCGTTGAACCGGCATGGCTTTCCGGGTGCAACCGCCGGACGGCCCCGAACGGGGTCGGCCGGCCCGGCCCAACGGATCGGGGACGCATCCGTGATGCGTTCCGATCGGGCGGGAGCCCTTGCGGGCGGGACCCGGTTGCGCCGATAAGGCGGCCATGACCGACAGGCTTCCCATCGACGACGCCTTGCCCGAACTGATCACCGCGTTGCGCGCGGGCGGACGGGCCGTGTTGCAGGCGCCACCCGGCGCGGGCAAGACAACGCGTGTGCCACTGGCAATGCTTGACGCTGGGCTGACCCCGGGCCGGATCGTGATGCTGGAACCGCGCCGCCTTGCTGCGAGGGCGGCGGCCGAGCGTATGGCCGAGACGCTGGGCCAGCGCGCCGGAGAAACGGTCGGCTATCGTATCCGGGGTGAATCAAAGGTGTCCAGGGCGACCCGGATAGAGGTGGTGACCGAGGGGATTCTGACCCGGATGCTGCAATCCGACCCGGACCTGCCCGGTGTGGGCGCGGTGATCTTCGACGAGTTCCACGAACGCTCGCTCAATGCCGACCTGGGGCTGGCGCTGTGCCTCGAAGTGGCGGGCGCTTTGCGAGAGGACCTGATGCTGCTGGCAATGTCGGCGACGCTGGATGCGGGGCCGGTGGCCGCGCTGATGGACGCGCCGCTGGTCAGTTCCGAGGGCCGCGCCTACCCGGTTGAGACACGGTGGCTGGATCGGCCTCTCGGCCCGCGGGCCCGACGGGTGGAGGCGCTGGCGGATCTGGTCGCCCGGGCCGAGGTCGAGACACGCGACATGGGCGGCGCAGTGCTGGTCTTTCTGCCCGGCGAGGGCGAGATCCGCCGCACCGAGCGGTTGCTTACCGGTCAGTTGCCGGGCCATTGCGAGATCCGCCCGCTCTTTGGCGCGATGCCCTTTGCCGCGCAGCGGGCGGCCCTTGCCCCCCTCTCCGACGGACGCAAGGTTGTTCTGGCAACCTCGATCGCCGAGACATCGCTTACCATTCCCGATGTGCGGGTGGTGGTGGACATGGGGCAGGCCCGGCGCGCGCGGTTCGATCCCGGCTCGGGCATGTCACGGCTGGTGACCGAACGTGTCAGCCGGGCGGAGGCGACGCAGCGCGCCGGGCGCGCGGGACGGGTGGCGAAGGGTGTGTGCTATCGCCTGTGGACCCGCGGCGAAGAGGGCGCCCTGCCCGGTTTCCCCCCGGCCGAGATCGAGGCGGCCGACCTGACGGCGCTGGCGCTTGAGCTGGCGCTTTGGGGGGCATCCGAGAGCGATCTGGCCTTTCTGACCCCGCCACCCGAGGGCGCGCTGGCCGAAGCGCGTGCCCTGCTCACCATGCTGGGAGCATTGGACGGCAAGGGCCTGATCACGGCGCATGGGCGCGCTTTGGCTGCGTTACCGCTGCATCCGAGGTTGGGTCACATGCTGGTGACGGCGGGCGCACAGGCCGCGCCGCTGGCGGCACTGATCGAGGAGCGTGACCCGCTGCGCGGCGCGCCCGTGGAGCTGGCCTTGCGGCTGGAGGCGGTGCGCGATCCGAAAGGGTTCGCGGCACGGCGTCCCTACGAGGTGAATCGCGGCGTCGTGGAGCGCATCCGGTCCGAAGCGAACCGGTTGCGGCGCAGCGCGCAGGATGGCGAGGACATGAGCCCGGCGGCAATGGCCGCGCTGGCCTATCCGGATCGCGTGGGACAACGCCGCAAGGGCGATGCGCCACGGTTCGTCCTGTCGGGCGGCAAGGGTGCCGTTCTGGATGACGGCGACCCGCTGGCCGGTGCCCCTTATATCGTCGCGGTCGACACCGACGGCAATCCGCGCGAGGCACGAGTGCGCCTGGCCGCGCAGATCTCGGAGGCAGATCTGCGCGCGCTCTTCGCCGACCAGATCGTCTGGGTCGATCTGTGTGAATGGTCAAGGCGGGACCGGCGTGTCGTGGCCCGCCGGCAAGAGCGGTTCGGCGCGATCACGCTGGATGACCGGATCTGGCGCGATGTTCCCGACACGGCAGTCGCCGAAGCGATGCTGGACGGTGTGCGCGAGCTGGGCCTGCGGCTGAGCGGTGCTGCCGCGCGCCTGGTTGCACGGGTGGAACTGGTACGGGCCGAGGGAGGCGACTGGCCGGATTTCTCGGAAAGCGGTCTGACGAACCAGTTGGAGGAATGGCTGTTGCCGTTCCTGACAGGTGTCCGCAGCGCCGAGGATTGGAAGCGGTTCGATCTTCTGCCTGCCCTGCAGGCCTATCTGGGCTGGGACCGGATGCAGGAGCTTGACCGCGCGGCGCCGGGTTCTTTTATCACGCCGCTGGGGCGCAAGATCCCGATCGACTATGGCAGCGACATCCCCGAGATCTCGGTCCGCCTGCAAGAGATGTTCGGGGTGACACGCCATCCGACGGTGGGGGGCGTGGCGCTGAAAGTGACGCTTTTGTCCCCTGCGCAACGGCCGATCCAGATCACCCGCGACCTGCCGGGGTTCTGGGCGGGGTCTTATGCCGACGTGCGCAAGGACATGCGCGCGCAGTACCCCAAGCACCCCTGGCCCGAGGACCCGACGCAGGCCGATCCGACCTTGCGGGCCAAGCGCCGCGGCTGACCATTCACCTGGCTGCGACACTTGGCGCAAAGCGGCGATGGCCTGACCCGCGAATGGCACCTATATGCCAGGGGGGAGCTGGCAAAAGGCAGGACCAATGAGTCGACCGGAAACGGCAGAGAAGCAAATCATCCGGTTCCGTCCCGGCCTGCGGAGCGGTGTGTTCCTGTTTGCTTTGACGGCCCTGACCGCATGCAGCCCACGCGCCGATCTGATTCCCGACGCAGCGGCGCGCGATGCGGGCAACCCCATTCCGATCTATGTCGGCACGACACGCGCGCGCGACGAAGGCACGGTGTTTTCCAAAGCCCAGCCCGACGGGCTGAATTATGCTGTCGTCAATGTCAGCGTCCCGCCCGACCGTGCGCCCGGCGTGGTCAAAGTGCCTTCGGGCAAGCCGGATGCAAGCACCGATTTCCTGACGCGAGATGTCATGCATTATCCCGACCGGGGCGCTTTTCGCGCAGCAGCACGGCGGGCGCTCGCGGCGCGGACGAACCCGCGTGACGAGATCGTGGTCACCGTGCATGGGTTCAACAATACCGCTGCCGACGGCGTGTTCCGCGCCGCCCAGATGGCCGAGGATTTCGGGATAACCGGCCCGGTCTTTCACTATGCCTGGCCGTCGCGCGGCGAACCCCTTGGCTATGCCGCAGACAGGGACGCGGCGCTGATCGCGCGCGACGGGCTCGAGGAGATGCTGCACGACCTGCGCGACGCCGGCGCACGCGATATCGTTCTGGTGGCACATTCGATGGGCACGCAGCTGACCATGGAGGTGCTGCGGCAGATGGCCCTGCGCGGGGATCGCGCGACCCTGTCGCGTCTTGGCGGCGTGGTTCTGATGTCGCCGGATATCGACCCGGTCCTGTTCCGCAGGCAGGTAGAAGAGATCGGCGATCTGCCGCAGCCTTTCGTCATCTTCTCGTCCAGCCGGGACCCTGCACTGCGCCTGTCGGCGCGTCTGACAGGACATGACGACCGGTTGGGCAACATTACCTCGGTCGATGCCGTGGCGGGGCTGGATGTGACGGTGATCGACCTGTCAGGTACGAAAGATGCGGCGTCGCGCCATCTCGCGGCGGCAACCTCACCCACGTTGATCGGGTTTCTGAACGGGTCCGGCTCGCTCTTGCGATCGTTGAAGACCGATGCGACCGGGAAGACCGGGGTTCTGCCCGGAACGGTCCTGCTGGCACAGGAAGCGACAGCCGTCATTCTGGCCCCCGTCGTGGCGATCGAGCAGGAACTGGAGTGATCGGAAGAGCTGCTGGCGTGCAACGCCTGCAGCACTTCGGCCAGACATGTCGGTCAGGAGGCACGGATCATCCGGGCGGCCTTTTCCGCGATCATGATGGTGGGCGAGGCCGTGTTGCCTGACACGATCTTGGGCATGATCGACGCATCGGCGATCCGCAGCCCTTCCAGCCCGTGCACCCGCAACTGCGGATCTGTCACGGCCATCGGATCGGTGCCCATCTTGCAGGTTCCAACGGGGTGAAAAATCGTCGTGGCGATGTCACCCGCCGCGCTCAACAGGTCGTCTTCGGTTTCCACCTGCGGCCCCGGCAGCCGTTCGCGCGGGGCAAAGGGTGCAAGCGCGCTTGCCGTCATCAATTTGCGCGCCTGCTTGATCGACGCAACCGCCACCTGTTTGTCACGGTTGGCGGAAAGATAGTTCAGCTGGATATCCGGCTGGGGGTCCGGATCGGCCGAGCTGATGTGGCAGTGGCCCACGCTTTCCGGCCGCAGGTTGCAGACCGAAACGGTGATGGCGGGAAAGTCGTGCAGCGGCTCGCCCAGCTTGTCGCAGGACAGCGGCTGTACGTGGTACTCCAGATCCGGGGTTTCCAGTGCAGGGTCGGATTTCGTGAATATCCCGAATTGGCTGGGCGCCATCGCCAGCGGGCCGGATTGCGTCGTGGCGTAGCGCAGCGCCATCGAGATCCGCCCGGTCAGCGAGTTGGACATCTCGTTCAGGGTCCGGGTGTTCGACACCTCGAACACGGTGCGGATCTGCAGGTGATCCTGCAGGTTCTCGCCCACGCCGGGCAGCTCGTGCACCGGATTGATACCGAGGGCGGAGAGCCGGTCGGGCTGCCCGATGCCCGACAGCTCCAGCAGCTTGGGCGAGTTGATGCTGCCCGCCGCGAGGATGACCTCACGCGATGCGTATACTTTCATGGGCTGGCCGTTATGGCGAAAGGCCACGCCCGTGACGCGCTTTCCATCAAGGATGAGCCGGTCTGTCATGGCACCGGTCAGCACCCGCAGGTTGGGCCGCTTCATGGCCGGGCGGAGGAAAGCCTTGGTGGTATTCCAGCGCAGCCCGCCCTTCTGGTTGACCTCGAAGAAGCCCGAGCCCTCGTTGGTTCCAGCGTTGAAATCCCCGGTTGGCGGCCAGCCCATCTCGGCAGCGGCCTGTTGCACGGCATCAAGGATATCCCATTTCAGGCGCTGTGTGGTGACCTTCCATTCGCCCCCGGCCCCGTGCAGATCGGTTTCGCCCGCGTGGTGATCCTCTGACTGCATGAAGATCGGCAGGACATCATCCCAGCCCCAGCCAGGATTGCCCATCTGGCGCCAACCGTCGTAATCCGCCGCCTGCCCGCGCATGTAGATCATGCCGTTGATCGATGTGCAGCCGCCCAGTACCTTGCCACGCGGATAGACCAGAGCACGCCCGTTCAAGCCCGGCTCTTCGGCGGTTTTCATCATCCAGTCGGTGCGTGGGTTGCCGATGCAGAACAGATAGCCGACGGGAATATGCACCCAGTGATAGCGATCGTTTCCGCCTGCTTCGAGCAGCAACACGCGCGCGGTGGGGTCTGCGCTCAGCCTGTTGGCCAGCACGCAGCCCGCCGTACCGCCGCCGATGATGATGTAGTCATATGTACCGTCGAGCTCATTCATCACGCGCCTCCCTTGCGGGGGGCAAGGTTGTTCATCGCGGGGCGGGATGCAAGCCCGCTTACCGCAATGCGCGGCGGCGGCGGAGGGGCTCGGATTCGACGGCCTCGCGCTGGACGTATTTCAGGTGTCCGATCGCCGCGCGGAACGCATCATGCTCCGGCCTGCGTTCAAGGAAATCCATGATCCTGAGCAGGTTGATCGGCTGTCGAACAACCAAGGCCTTGATCCGGTCCACCGCCTCATCGGTGGGGTATGCGTCGATGAACTGGCAGGCGGTCTGCGTCGGTGTCAGGATGTACCAGTCTTCGGCCCTGCGCGGTGTGTAGCGGGCGATATCGAAGGGTGAGGCCCCGAGCGCGTGCCATTTGGGCATGATCGCGCGGGCGCCCGTCTCGGCCTGTTCCAGCACCGTGCCCGAAACCTGTCGGAAACCGAAGCGGCCAAGCCGTTCAACGGCGTGGCGGCGCATCGGCCCTGAAAGCATGTCGGCATCGGCCCGGTCAAAACGCAGATCGTCGAAGACAGAGAACAGACGCAGGGCGCTGTCGGCGACAAGGAAATAGGGGCCAAAGTCGGTATCGCTTGCCAGGGTATGCGGGGTTGCGGGATCGGATGCTGCCCGTGCCATATGTGGATTGCCTCATTCTCGGCGGGGTCATCCCGCTGGTCCACACATGGCGCGATGACGGGTCAAGTCGAGCCGGGTGGTCCCTCGACCGGTTGCAGAAGGTGCCGCCGCACGTTTTCGCGGCCCAGACGCCGAAGCGTCCGCGCCGCCAGCGCATAGACGACAAGAAGGAACGCCAGCCATAACTGCACCACCAGAAAGAGCGGCAGGTCAAAAGCCGCAAGTTCCGCCTTGGCGCGAAACAGAAATCCCCGGCTGTCCGTCGCCGCCGAGATCAGCCGCTCCGCAATATGCAGCACTGTTGCGATCACGTAGTAGAGCCCCGCGGCCGAGAGGCTGGCCGTCAGCAATGGGCGCCGGTCGAGCTGGGCCATCAGGGGTATCTTGTCGGCCAAAAGAAAGGTCTTGCCGATCAGGAGCGCACCAATCGTGGCCGAGACCTGCGATACGGTGCTTGGCACGTGATCGTCCGACAGGATTCCGACGGTCAGAACCAGGATGTTGAGAGAACCGAGAAAAAAGAGCGTGGGCGGCAGCATCTCTCGCAATTCCCGGGCGAGCACCTTGCCAATCTTTCCGGCCATCACGTTCCCTTTCTCGTCCGACATGGCGCCGGGCCGCGGACAATCTGCGCCGTTCGCGAATCTTGGGCTAGCCCCAATCGCCGTGGCTGGTTCCCGCGCGGTCTGTGCGTTCGAAACCGTGGCGGCCGAACGCATCTCTTTGTGCCTGGATCAGGTTGGCGGTGCCCTGCCCGCGCCGAATGCTGTCATACCACGACAGGGCACCCGAAAGCGCCGGAACCGGCAGGCCGGTCATCGCCGCGCTGGCGACGGTTCGCCGCAGGGAAGGCAAGGCGGGACCGATCAGCCCGGCCGCCGACGGGGCAAGCCAGCCGGGTCGCGCAGGCGTTTCGGCAAACAGCCCGACCAGATCATTCATTAAATCGGACCGGATGATGCAGCCCGCCCGCCAGATCGCCGCGACGCGTGAGAGATCGAGGGACCACCCATGCTCGGTCGAGGCCGCGCGCAGGATCTCGAACCCTTGCAGATGGGCCAGCAGCCGCCCGGCATAGAGCGCCCGGGCCAGGGTCGCCGGGTCAGGCAGCTCGGTTGCGGTAGTCTGGGCGGGCAGCTGCGCCTCGGCCGCAAGGCGGAGAGGCTTGAGCGCCGACCATGAGCGCGCACCGACGGCGGCCTCGATCGCCGGGGCAGACTGCCCGAGTTTGAGAGCTTCGATCAGTGTCCAGCGGCCGGTACCCTTCTGGCCCGCCTGGTCGCGGATCATATCCACCAATGGCCGGCCCGAGGCAGGATCGGAGACGGACAGGACACGGGCGGTGGTCTCGACCAGGAAAGAGGCAAGCGGGCCGTCGTTCCAACGCGCGAAAAGCGCGCCGATCTCGGGCGCGTCCCACCCCTCGCCATCACGCAGCAGACCATAGATCTCGGCGATCATCTGCATGTCGGCATATTCGATGCCGTTATGGACAGTCTTTACGAAATGGCCAGCGCCGCCAGGGCCAAGATGGGCCACGCACGGGTCCCCTTGGAACCGGGCCGCAATGGGTTCGAGCAGTGGGCGCAGGGTTGTCCAGCCCGCCTCGTCGCCTCCCAGCATCATGGAAGGGCCATGCCGGGCGCCCTCTTCGCCGCCCGAGACGCCAAGGCCCATGTGGTGCAGACCCACGGCTGCCATCGCCTCGGTCCGGCGCGTTGTATCCATATGGTCGGAATTGCCGGCATCGACCACGAGGTCGCCGCGTTCGAGCAGGGGGCGAAACTGGGCGATGGTGTCTTCGACCGGGGGGCCCGCGGGGATCATCAACAACACCACGCGCGGTCGGGTCAGGCGTGCCACAAACGCACGCGGGTCGTCGGCAGGCCGAAGGTTTCCGGCCAACGCCCCTGCCCTGTCAAGGAACGGCGCGATCCACTCGACCTCGCGATTTGCAACGGCGGTCGCGATACCCTTTTCCGCAAGGTTCAACGCCAGCGCACTGCCCATCGTGCCCAGCCCGTAAATGCCGATCCGCGCTTCGTCCATTTGCGTGATGCGCCCTTCTCTCTGCCGATTTCCGCGACAGAATGACCCGCACGCCGGGCAGGCGCAACCGAATGGCCACTGGCGCGTTAATCTCGGAAAGAGACTGGTAGACGAGATTGGAATCAGGCGATACGTGTTTTCAAGGAGTTCCGCGGGTCCCTTGGCATCGGCGGGAAGGGACGAGTTTGTTATGAGGGCATTTCTAGAAACATTCTGGCAGGAGATTCTCCGGCCCCTTTTCCTGCGCCCCAAGCGTGTGCAGGTTGCCGCGCTGTGCCTGCGGCAGGGCGATGACGGTGTCGAGGTGCTGATGATCACGAGCCGGGGCACCGGGCGCTGGATCCTTCCCAAGGGTTGGCCGATCAACGGGCTCGACGGGGCCGAGGCCGCCGCGCGCGAAGCCTGGGAAGAGGCAGGCGTTCTGGTGCGCCGCATCTGGCGGCGGCCCGTCGGATCATATTCCTACGACAAGATCCAGGAAGGCGGCGTGCCGGAGCCGGTGCACACCAATCTCTACAGGATCGACGTGGCGGGGCTGGCCGACCGGTTCCCCGAGCAAGGCCAACGCGAACGGCGCTGGATGCGCCCCGCCGAGGCGGCCGAGCTGGTAGACGAGGAAGAACTGGGCACGATCCTGCGCCGCTACTGAGCTGGTGTCCGCGCGCCGAACCTCCCTTTACCGCGCCGCAGGCGCGGCCCGGCCCAACTCCGAGGAGGGCGCCCGGAACGGGCGGCCCCGCAGGGGGCGGGAGCGCCACGGCCAAACTCTCGTGAAACGAGCAGATCTTGCAACCGGCGGGCCGCTGCGATAGCCGGAGCCATCGGTTCTGTTTCCCTGGTACGATCATGCCCCGGTCCAACAATGGCGGCAGCTGGCTTCCGCTGGATCGGGAGCTGGGCCGCATTTCTCGCATCGAACTCGCCGCGGCCTACACCGCGCGTCCGCTGGTGGCCTTTGGGCTGGCGCTGGCCTTTCTCGTGTTCGCGGCCGTCCAGGGCGCAGCCTTTGTCGGAGGGACGCCGGGCAGTTTCGCCATCGTCGCGGCAACGGTCGTCAGCGCCTACATGGCGCTCAATATCGGGGCGAACGATGCGGCCAACAACATGGGTCCCGCCGTGGGCGCGCGGGCAATCACCATGGCGGGTGCCATTGCGCTGGCCGCCTGTGCCGAGGCGGCTGGCGCGTTACTGGCCGGGGATGCCGTGATCTCGACAGTCTCGGTGCAGATCATCGATCCGCGGGACGTCGGGGATGCGGATACGCTGATGCGCGCGATGCTGTCGGCGCTTCTCGGGGCGGCGATCTTCGTCAACATCGCGACCTTTGCAGGCGCGCCGGTTTCGACCACCCATTCGGTCGTCGGCGGCATACTTGGGGCCGGTGTCATGGCCGCCGGTGTCGATGCCGTGAACTGGCACGTCATGGGACAGATCACGATTAGCTGGGTCCTGTCTCCGCTGGTGGGTGGCGTAATTGCCGCGCTCGTGCTTGCGCTGATCCGCAACCGGATCTCGTACCGCGAGGACGTACTTGGCGCCGCCGTGACCTGGGTTCCGGTCTTCGTGGGCGTCCTCGGCGGCGGGTTCGCAGCGGTCATCGGTATCAAGGGGCTGGGCAGGATCCCGGGTCTGCCGCTGGAGCAGTCGCTGTTCCTCGGCGTCGCTGCGGGCAGCGTTCTGTGGGCAATCCTGGTGCCCGTCATCCGCAGGAGCGCTGCAGGATTGGAGAACCGCATGCGGTCGGTCAAGGCGTTGTTCGCCCTGCCGCTGGTCATCGCGGCGACGCTGATGAGTTTCGCCCATGGCGCGAATGACGTGGCCAACGCGGTTGGACCTTTGACCGCGATCGTCGCCACCAGCGAGAGCGGCGGGTTCGGCAACTCTCTGCTCGTTCCCAGCTGGACGCTCATCATCGGGGCGCTCGGGCTTGCGGCGGGATTGTTCCTGTTCGGGCCACGGCTGATCCGGCGGGTTGGCGGCCAGATCACCAAGCTCAACCCGATCCGGTCATTTTGCGTGGCCACCTCGGCGGCGATTACCGTCATCCTCGCCAGCGCGCTCGGCCTGCCGGTCAGCTCGACCCACGTGGCGGTGGGCGGCGTTTTCGGCATCGGTTTCTATCGCGAATGGCTGGCCGGACGCGACAGTGACCCGATGCGCATGGCCCGCGAAGAGCGGCAGCGGCGCAAGCTGGTGCGGCGCTCGCATTTCCTGACGATCATCGCGGCCTGGATGGTGACGGTGCCAAGCGCAGCCGCGATCTCGGGGCTGATCTTTGCCGTCCTGCGCTAGGGTCTGACCTGTGCCGGGGTCAGCGGCGCGTGAGGCGGCCCCTTAGCAGTTGCCTCGATTATCAATGCACGAACGCGGGCACAGATCGGCGTGGCAATTCCCCTGTTTTCCGCCCGACGCAGGATCTCTCCCTGGAGGCTGTCGATCTCGGTCGGTCGGCCCGCGTCGAGGTCGTGCGCCATCGACGCGCGCGCCGCCGGGTCGATGGTTAGCATGCGGGCGGCGATGCGGGTGAAAAGCGGCGTCGGCAGGCGGAGGATATGCGGCGTCATCGTCGCGGGCAGCGGCGTCGTCGAGGCTGGCGCAATCCCATCAACGCGCAACACGGCAAGCGCTTCGGCCATCTGGTCGGCCATCAGGCGTCGCCAGTCGCGGTCGCGCAGCATTTCGGTCAGCGTCAGGCCCGAAAGCGCATTGAGCCCATTGCCGAGATTGATCAGCAGCTTGCCCCACTGCACCGCCTCGATCCGGTCGCTTTCGGCAACAGGCAGATCAGGGACCGATAGCATGTCTGCCAGCGCGCCGGGACCGGAGGCGATGACGATATCGCCCGAAGTCGCGCGGTGGTAGGCGGCAGGCCCCTTGGGCACGACGTTGAACGGCACCATTCCGGCGCGGATGTCGCGCCCGGACAGCAGGTCGCGCAGTGTGCGCGCCGCCTCCATCCCGTTCTGCCACGAGATCACGGGGGCCTCGGGCGCAGCGTGCTCCGCGATTGCGCGCGCCATTTCGGCGGTCGCAGTGTCCTTGACCGTGACGATCACGATCTCTGCCCCGCTCAACGCCTCGGGATCGGTGGCGAGTGTCAGCGACGCGGCTGGTACGTACTGGGAAAGGCCCGAGAAATCGGTGACGGTCAAGCCATCCGCAGCAATCGGGTCGAGCACGCGAGCCCGCCCCAGCAGTGTCACGGATTGACCGCCGGCTGCCAATAATGCACCGGTGAAACAGCCGATGCTGCCGGCACCTGCGATGGCGATGCGGGTCATGCGACCTCCTCGCGGGTGGGGACGTTGCGCTTGCGCGCGAGCATTACGGCCGCCGCGGGGGCAGCCAGCATGAGCGCCAGGCCGAACGGGTAGTTGAGCAGCGCCAGCGGGTCGCCGTTGAGCAATGCAAGCGTCTGCGACAGGGATATCTCGAGCCTCGGCCCCAGAAAGAAGGCGATGATGAACACGACCACCGAAAAGCCGAAGGACGTCATGACGAAGGCGAGGATGGCAAAGCCGAGCATCAGCCCGATTCCGAAGATCCCGCCCGAAGCCAGCGAGACTCCAACGAAACACATCAGCAGCGCGGCGGTGAACACGAAGCTCTGCGGCGCGCTGACAACGAGCGTCCATAGCCGAAGCCCGAGCTGCCCGACGATCAGGTTCAACAGGTTGGCAAGGATCATCGCGCCGAACAGGCCATAGATCAGCCTGCCCTGCTGTTCGAACAGGAACGGGCCGGGCTGCACCCCGTGAATCATGAAGGCCGAGATGATGAGCGCCGCCGAAACACTGCCGGGAATGCCAAGCGTCAGAAGCGGGATCATGTTTGCGCCCATGACCGAGGAATTGGCGCTTTCCGCGGCGGCGATACCGTGCAGGTTGCCCTTGCCGAAACTGTCCGGTTCGCCAGAGGCCTGCCTGGTCGAGGCATAGGACATGAAGGCCGCCGCGGTCGACCCAATCCCCGGCAGTGCCCCCATGATCGTGCCGATCACTGCGCCCCGAAGCATGGTGAAGCGGCATCCCCAGTATTCCGTCCATGAAACACGGCGGTCCGCCGGGTCGCCTTTCCAGTTCATGCGGATCGCGGGTACGGTTCCCTGCCGCTGCGCAAGGCGGGCCAGAAGTTCGGAGATGGCCAGCATGCCGATTGCGACAGCTGGCAGCGGCAAGCCGTCATAGACTTCGAACCGGCCAAAGATGAATCGCGGCGTCGCATGTTCGGGATCGGTACCCACCATCGCCGCCAGCAGGCCCAGCGCTGCGGCAATCAGGCCCTTCGCGACGGAGCGCCCCATCAACCCCGCGATGACGGCAAAGGCCAGCATCATGAGCCCCAGAACCTCGACCGGCCCCATGCGCAGGGCAAAGATCGCCAGCGGGGCCGAGACGGTTATCAGCACGATGTCGGAAAATGTATCCCCCGTGACCGATGAAAAAAGCGCCATCTTGGTCGCCTTCAGCGGCTTCCCCTGCTTCGCCAGCGGATAGCCATCGAGCGCGGTCGCCGCGGCATCCGGCGTTCCGGGCGTGTTCAGAAGCACGGCCGGAATCGCACCGCCAACCAGCCCGCCCTTGTTGACGCCGACGAGAAAGCCGATCCCGGCAAGCGGATCGAGCCCGAAGGTGAAAGGGATCGCTATCGCCATCGCCATGACCGGTCCGATCCCCGGCACCGCGCCGACGAACTGTCCCAGTACGACGCCCGCCAGGACGAAAAGCAGCGTGACGGGGCTGAATGCATCGCCAAGACCGGCAAGTATGATCTCCATCTCCGGCATCTCAGCCTGGGCCCGGCAAGGGACGCTCCAGAAGCACGGTCACCGTCCACCAGATTGCAAGTGGCATCCCCGCCGCGCCAAGGACCAGCCAGAGAGGTCGCCGCTCGCCCGAGAGCGTCATGATCGCCAATGCCAGCCCCGGCGCGACCCACAAAAACCCGAAGAGCGAAATCAGCCAGAGCCCGGCACCAAGCAGTCCTGCAAACAGCGACACGCGCAGCCACGGGACCGAAGAAGGCCGGATATCCTCGGCTGGCACCAGTAGCAGCCAGAGCCCGCACAGCGCGATTATCACGGCCAGCGCCCGAGGCAGGGTTCGCGGCCGCAACCAGCCATAGCCAACGGTTTCCACCTGCCACGGGATGATTGCCACATAGAGCGCCACCCCGATCAGCAGGCAGACAAGGCCGGACCAGCGATCGGCCCGCATCTTCACTGCTTGAACAGCTGCGCTACATTCTCCAATCCATTTTGCATCATCTCGCGCGTGCCGTCAGGACCCATGTTGACGATAGGGGACTTCAGCGAATTCATCACGACCGAGGCGACCTCGTCGCTCGCCAAGGCGTTCTCGAGCGCCTCTGTCAGGGCGGCACGCGCCTCCTCATCGGTGCCCGCGGTCGTCGCGAAGAAGAACACCGGATCGACATAGATGTCATAGCCCTGCTCCGGCAAGGTCGGCGTATCGGGCGCATAATTGTGGCGCGTATCGTTCATCGAGGCGATCATCTTGATATCGCCTGCTTCGAGCCGCTCGAGATGTTCGCCCGCCTCGAACCCGGCGATGGCCTGGCCACCCAGGATCAGCTTGGCATTCTCGGCCCCGCCCTTGGTCGACAGGAACTGGAACTCCACCCCGGCTTCGCGCGCCACAGCGCGCATGGCAAGTTCCTGCGGCTTGGCGTCGAAAGCCAGCGGTGCATTGTTCTCGCGCGCGTATTCCACGAGCCCCGCCACATCGTCGAACGGCGCGTCGGACCGCGCGATCAGCGCCAGCTGCGCGCGTGCGGCCGTGGCAAGGTAGTCGAAACTGTCGAGATCGAACTGCAGCTGGTCCGACCGGTTCACGAGGTTGACGAGCAAGGGCATGTTCACGCCGAGACCGACGATCGAGCCATCGGCCGGGCGGTTGGCAATGGCCGTGAACATGGCCACGCCGCCACCGCCCGGCTTGTTCTCGGCGATGACGTTCCAACCGGTCTGCTCTTTCATCACCTTCGCGACGATCCGCCCGATCGTGTCCGTCGATCCGCCCGCACCAAAGCCGATCTGAAGGGTCAGCGGCCCGTCTGGTTCCCATTCCGCCTGGGCGGCCCCGGCAATCAGCACAAAGGCCGCAGCGGCAAGCGATGCAAGTTTCGGAAACACTCTCATGATCTCTCCTCCCCAGGATCAGAGCCCGTCACCGGGCATGCTCAGCCAAACATGACTCGTTGCACTGGAGCGAGGCAAATCTTTTTGATCATGTTAAGGAAACGATCTTGCTTTCCTCTTGCCTGAAGTATCCCGGAGCGCGAGGCAGAGCCTCGCTCTGCGTCCGGAACGGGCGCAGCAAGAAAAGACGGCCGCGCGCAAAGCGCGCGGCTCGGCCCAACTCCGAGGAGGGCGCGCGCAGCGCGGCCCCGCAGGAGACGGGAGCCGCCCCGGCGCCCCTTCGAACCCCGCGACGCCTCAGACGCCGAGGCACCATCGCATGATGGCCTTCTGCGCATGAAGCCGGTTTTCGGCCTCATCGAAGATCACGGAGTTCGGACCGTCCATGACCTCCGACGTCGCCTCCTCCTCGCGATGCGCAGGCAGACAATGCATGAAAAGAGCGTCTGGCTTGGCATGAGCCATCAGCTCGGAGTTCACCTGGTACGGCCGCAGCAGGTTGTGGCGGCGTTCCTTGGCCGACTGCGCGTCATGCATTGACACCCAGGTGTCCGCCACGACGAGGTCGGCCCCCTGCACCGCCTTAACGGGGTCACGCTCGATCATGACCTTGGACCCTTTCTGCCTGGCAAACCCCATGAATTCTTCCTCCGGGTCAAACTGGGCTGGACCGGTGAAGGTCAGATCGAACCCGAACTGGCCGGCGGCGTGCAGGAAAGAAGCGCAGACATTGTTGCCATCACCGGTCCAGACGACTTTCTTGCCCCTGATCGGGCCGCGATGCTCTTCAAAGGTCAGGATGTCGGCCATGATCTGGCAGGGATGAGTCCGGTCGGTCAGGCCGTTGATCACCGGTACGTCGGCATATTCCGCCATCTCGGTCAGCACCGCCTCGTCGAAGGTGCGGATCATGATGAGATCGACGTAGCGCGACATGACCCGGGCGGTGTCGGCGATCGTTTCGCCATGACCAAGCTGCATGTCATTGCCCGACAGGACCATCGTCTGACCGCCCATCTGGCGTACGCCCACGTCGAAACTGACACGGGTCCGGGTCGAAGGTTTCTCGAAGATCAGCGCGACCATGCGACCGGCCAGAGGTTGCTCGTCGTCCGGCATGCCGCGCGGTTGCCCTTGGCGGGCCTGTTTCATCGCGTCGGCCTGATCGATCATGGTCCGCAGGGCGGTGGCATCTGTTTTGTGGATATCGAGAAAATGGTTCATCGGTTCAGTTTTCTTTCTTCGGCCGGAACCGGGGGCGCTGCCCCCGGACCCCCGGGATATTTGAGGCAAGAGGAAGGATCAGACGGTTTCGAGTTCTGCCTCGACCTGGCTGGCGGCGGCATCGAGGCGGGCAAGTGCCTCGGAGATGTCATCATCCGAGAGGGTGAGCGGAGGCAGCAGCCGGATGACGTTGTCGGCGGCCGGCACGGTGATGACGAGGTTGTCATAGCCCGCGGCCAAAACGTCGGAATTGGTCACGCGGCATTTCAGACCAAGCATCAGGCCTGTACCACGCACGTCCTCGAAGACCTGCGGATGCGCGGCGACGAGACCTTCGAGCTTCTGGCGCAGGAGTCCCGCCTTGCGGTTTACCTCGGTCAGGAAGGCAGCCTCGGCGACGTGATCCATCACGACGCATCCGACGGCGCAGCCGAGAGGGTTTCCGCCATAGGTCGAGCCATGTGTGCCCGCGGTCATGCCGCTTGCTGCCTCTTCGGTTGCCAGCACAGCACCGAGCGGAAAGCCGCCGCCGATGCCTTTTGCCACCATCATGATATCCGGCGTGATTCCGGCCCATTCATGGGCGAACAGCTTGCCGGTCCGCCCCATGCCGCATTGCACCTCGTCGAGGATCAGGAGGAGGCCATTTTCGTCACAAAGATCGCGCAGCCCCTTGAGGCATTGATCGGGCAGTGGGCGGATCCCGCCCTCTCCCTGGACCGGTTCGATCAGGATGGCACCCACAGTGTCACTGGCGGCGGCCTCGCGCAGCGCGTCATGATCGCCCCAAGGCAGGTGTACAAAGCCGGGCAGGAGCGGGCCGAACCCCTTGGTCATCTTTTCGGAGCCGGCGGCGGCGATGCCGGCGGAAGAACGGCCGTGAAAAGAGCCTTCGAAGGTAATGATGTCGACGCGCTCGGGATGGCCTTTCTCGTAGTGGTACTTGCGCGCCATCTTGACCGCGAGTTCGCAGGACTCGGTGCCGGAATTGGTAAAGAACACCGTATCGGCGAAGCTGTGCTCGACCAGTTTGTCCGCCAGTGCCTGCTGTTGCGGGATCTGGTAGAGGTTCGAGACATGCCAGAGCTTTCCAGCCTGTTCCGTCAGCGCTGCAACGAGCGCAGGATGGGCATGGCCCAGCGCATTCACTGCGATGCCCGAGCCGAGGTCGAGAAAGCGTCGGCCATCCGCCTCGGTCAGCCATGCACCTTCGCCGGACACGAAGGACAGGGGTGCGCGATTGTAGGTCGGCAGGACGGATGGGATCATCGGATCATCCTCTTCTCGAAAGATTGAGCCCAAGGAAGTGGCGTACCACGGGGCGTTTCGTCAACATGTTTGGTGGAAGGCGCGCGGATTTGGCCGCGCATGATCGGACGGGCCGATCGGAGGACCGGTCAGGCGGAACGGCGTCGGCGTCGGCGCGTCGGGATATGCGGCTGTACGGTCATGACACGTGCGATACCCGAGACCTTTCCCCAAGGGAAGCAGTTTTTCTCATCATCGAGTGGCCTGAGCTGTCTTTTGAGCTTGCCTTTGGCGGCGTGCGGCCTCACCGCTTGCGCATGTTCACGCCACGGGATCAGAACCCGGCACTGGCGGCGGGGCTCATCCTGCTGGCCACTGCCTTCATCGCCGGCACCACGCTGCTGGCAAAGGCCTTGGGCACAGGGGCGCTGGGTCCTGCTCTTCCGGCATTGCAGATCAGCCATGGGCGTTTCCTGTTCGCGTTTTTCGTAATCTCCACGGCAGTTGCCGTTCTTCGCCCGCGAATGCTCCGGCCACACTGGGGCTTGCATGTAGGCCGCACCGGGTTTGGCTGGGCGGGTGTCACGCTGATGTTCGCATCGGTGGCTTACATCCCGCTTTCGGATGCGACGGCCATATCCTTTCTCAACCCGGTTCTGGCGATGATGCTGGCCATCCCGCTTCTGGGCGAAAAGGTCGGACCGGTGCGCTGGAGCGCAGCCGCGATTGCCCTCATCGGTGCTGTCATCCTGCTGCGACCGACGCCCGAGAGTTTCCAGCCTGCCGCGCTCCTGGCACTGGGGGCGGCCTGCGTGATGGGAATGGAGCTGATATTCATCAAGCGGCTGTCGGGGCGCGAGGGGCCGCTGCAGATCCTGTTCATCAACAACGCGATCGGATTGACCATCGCGACGATTGCGGTTTGGCCCGTCTGGCAGGCGCCACTGCCGTTGCAGTGGGTTGCCCTTGCAGGGATCGGCGTCCTGATGGCCTGCGCGCAAGCCTGTTTCGTCAACGGGATGGCGCGGGCGGATGCCTCGTTCGTGGCGCCGTTCAGTTATGCCACCCTGGTGTTCGCCACGATCTATGACGTGATCTGGTTCGCCGCTTTCCCAGATGCGGTGAGCATACTGGGGGCCGTGGTGATCCTGAGCGGTGCGGCGTTGCTGGCGTGGCGCGAGGCGCAACTGGCCCGCCGCAGACGGCGCGCCGAGCTTGCGCCACTGCCCTCGGGGGCGCAGGCTGCGACAAAACCGGACCGAACGGAGCGCAGGCCATGAACATTCTCATCGTGCAAGGGCATCCCGATCACAGCGAGCCGCATCTGTGCCACGCGCTGGCCGAAGCCTATGCCGAGGGCGCAAGGGAGGGCGGTCACGAACTGCGCCGGATCACCGTTGCCGACCTACCCATCACGTTCCTTCGGTCAGCACGGGACTATGCCGAGGGTGAGCCACCCTATTATGCAAAAGAAGCGCAGGAGGCCGTGATGTGGGCCGATCACATGATGGTCGTTTTCCCACTCTGGGTCGGTGGGATGCCCGCGCTTCTTCGTGCCTGGTTCGAACAGAGCTTCCGCGAAGGTTTCGTGATGGAGATCCGGGACGGGCGCGTCCTGCGCCATCTCAAGGGCAAGTCGGCGCGGCTGGTGGTGACGATGGGGATGCCAAGCCTGTTCTACCGCTGGTATTTCGGCCAACCCGGAACAAAGCTCCTGCGCCGGTCGGTGCTCGGCTTTGCCGGCGTGCGGCCGGTACGTCAGACGCTTATCGGAATGGTCGACAAGCTGACGCCGGCAAAGGCCGAAAAGTTGTTCTCCCACATGCGGGACCTAGGCCGAAAGGCGAGTTGATGCACAACCGCAGCAGACCCCGAAAGGGGGCGGCTGCGCGGCCCAACCGGGCGGGCGGCCCGGCACAGCCGGGGTGACCGGACGGGCGGGAGCCACACCCTGTTGTTCGGCACGTTCGGGTGCTTTCAAGCCTTCAGACGGTATCCGCGCCGCAACATCGACCAGGCCAGCAGACTGACAAGGAGTGTTGAACCCAGGCAGACGGCAAAGCCGAGAAGCGGATCGCTGTCCGACACTCCGATCACGCCCCAGCGCGTACCGTCGATCAGGTAGAAGACCGGGTTGAGATGGGTAATCTTGTAGAGAACTGGCGGCAGCGCCTCGACCGAGTAGAACGTGCCCGACAGAAAGGCAAGGGGCGTCACGATGAAATTGGTGATCGCCGCCATCTGGTCGAACTTCTCGGCAAAAATTCCTGCGACAAGCCCGACCGCGCCCATGAAGGCGCCACCGAGGATCACGAAACCCAGTGCCGCCACAGGGTGCGCCGGAACGATGCCAAGCACCAATGCAAGCGCGACGGAGATAGCGATCGCCACGAGGAGCCCCCGTGCCACGCCGCCGGCGAGATAGCCCAGGAGCAATTCGCCCGCGGAGAGCGGCGGCATGAGCGTGTCCACGATGTTGCCCTGCACCTTCGAGATCACGACCGAAGAGGACGTGTTGGCAAAGGCGTTCTGAATGACCGTCATCATCAGGATACCCGGTGCGATGAACGTCATGAACTCCACCCCCATCACGTCGCCGCGCTGCGGTCCGATCGCAATGTTGAAGATCATCAGAAACAGCCCCGCCGTCACCAGCGGCGCCAGCAGTGTCTGTGTCCAGACTGCCAGAAAGCGACGTATCTCGCGGCTCGCAAGCGTGTAAAGCCCCAGCCAGTTGACCCGCCCGAAGCGTCTTTCGCCCAGCTCCATGAAATCCTGCATTCTGCTGCCTGCTCCTGTGGTCTCGATTCGGAGAGCCTTGTAACTCCCCTCGCAGTGATTAGAATAGGGCGTCGAGATGAATTTCGAAGGCGGCCGCGTTTCCCGCGTTGCCGCTTTCCCGCTTTTGAGAGGCTATCCATGTCCTGGACTGACGAGCGCGTCGAACTGCTCAAGAAAATGTGGGGCGAAGGCCAGTCGGCCAGCCAGATCGCCAAGGAGTTGGGCGGCGTCACCCGCAACGCGGTGATCGGCAAGGTCCACCGGCTGGGCCTGTCGAACCGTACCGCCGGGACGCCTGCCGCGGCCAAGCCCGAAGCCAAGGAAAAACCCGCTCAGCCAGCAGCGCCCAAGGTCGAGGCCAAGCCGAAGCCAGCGCCTCGGACTGAACCTGCGCGCCCTGCCGCTGTCCAGCCCGCAGCCGAAGCATCATCCGAAGAGCCCAAGCCCGCGACCCCGGCACGCCGGCAAATCATCCCCGCCGGTCAGCCGCTGCCTCCTCAGCCCTCGGCCAACGAGATCAGCCCCGAAGCACTGGCCAAGGTGAACGAGGTCGAGAAGAAGGCCAAGAAGCTGACGCTGATGGAACTGACCGAGCGGACCTGCAAATGGCCCGTTGGCGACCCCGCGACCGAGGATTTCTGGTTCTGCGGCCTGCCGGTGCAGCAAGGCAAGCCATATTGCGAGGCGCATGTTGGCGTCGCTTTCCAACCGATGAGTTCTCGGCGCGACCGGCGGCGCTGATCCCGCTGACACGAATGAAGCCCGCGGCGCTTTGCCCGGGCTTCATGACGCGAAAAGAGCGTCGGACGCTCGGCCCATGACGGGAAAATCCGGTTCACTGAACTTAGGCAGCAGCCTTTAACTCAACGCCATGTCCAGTGCCGCCGCGCAGTGAATCCTGGTGGTATCGAAAACGGGCAATGGAACGTTGTCCTGGTTCAAGAGCATCCCCACTTCCGTGCAGCCCAGGATGAGGCTGTCGGCGCCAGCATCCGCAAGGCGGCAGGCGATCTCGACATATCTTGCCTCGCTCTGGCGGGTGATGATTTCCTTGCACAGTTCGTCGTAAATTATGCGGTGGATTTCGGCGCGATCCGTCTCATTCGGCACAAGTGGCGACAGACCGGCCTTCACCAACCTGTCGGTGTAGAACTCCTGCTCCATCGTGAAGGCGGTTGCCATCAGCCCCGGACGTTGCAACCCTGATGCCTGGATAGCCTGCGCCGTTGCATCGGCGATGTGCAGAAGTGGGATTCCAACGCCCTGCATCATCTGCTCGGCGAGTTTGTGCATCGTATTGGTTGCAAGGATAACAAACTCGGCACCACCGTTTTCGAGCGCCTTGGCTTCTGCGTTGAGAACGCGCCCCGCCTCGTCCCATGCCGCCTTGGCTTGCAGGTTTTCGATCTCTGCAAAGTCGAGCGATCGGATCAACAGCTGTGGTGAGTGAAGCCCGCCAAGCCTTTCGCGCGTCAGCCTGCAGAGTTCGCCATAGTACAACTGAGTGGATGCCGCGGACATGCCGCCAAGAATGCCGATGGTCTTCACGTGATTTCCCTCAAACGCGTCGCGTCACGCTTTCAAGGCCGCGCTCGAAAACGATTCACCGGCCATGTCTTCGTATCGACCAAATTGGAGCAATGGCGCCTGTTTAGGACGTGCAGGCGTCATTGGCGACAATGGCGATATGGATCAGTCGACCTTGATCACGGGATTGCGCAGGGTGCCGATGCCCTCTACCCCACATTCGATTACATCGCCGGGCCACATCCATTCCTGCGGATCGCGCCCCGCGCCGACGCCTGCCGGGGTGCCGGTCGCGATGATATCCCCCGGCTCCAACGTCATGCCCGAGGAAAGATCGGCGATCAGGTCGGGGATGCGGAACAGCATGAATTTCGTGTTCGAGCGTTGCTTCTCCTCGCCGTTCTTGGTCAACCAAAGGTCGAGGTCATGCGGATCCGTAATCTCGTCAGCGGTGACGATTGCCGGACCCATCGGGCAATAGCTGTCCTGCCCTTTCGAGAAGATCCATTGCCCGGCACGCCGATTGTCGCGGGCCGAGACGTCGTTGACGATGGTGTAGCCGAAGACGTGGTTCATTGCGTCGGCCTTGTCGATCCGGGTCGCGCGGCGACCGATGATCACGGCCAGTTCGACCTCCCAGTCGAGTTGCCGGGTGATAGCCGCGTTGTGGCGGATCGGCTCGCCCTGGCCGATCACGGCGGTGGGCGGCTTGGAAAAGATGATGGGCTGTTGCGGAAGCTCGGCCGACGTGTCGAGGCTGCGCGCGCTTTCGGCGACATGCTCGGTGTAGTTCAGGCCGATGCCAAAGACGTTCTTGCGCGGGCGCGGGATCGGGGCGAGCAGGCGCACGTTTTCCTGCGGCACGGCAAGGCCCGCCGGGCGCGCCCCGTCGGTCGCCTCCAACCCGCGCGAGATCGCCGCAAGGGCGTCGGGGCCCATGTCGATCAGGTCGAGCATCGTGGCAGGAAGCCCCTCGCCCATCACGTCGCCAAGCAACTCGACATCAACGACCATGCCATCGGCCATGACGCCAAGGCGCGCTTCGCCAGCGATTTCGTGCCGGTAGGTGACCAGTTTCATTCCGTATTCTTCCTTTTGAGATCATGCCTCGACGATCTGGTGACCGTCATTGTCCTCGAGCGCTTGTTCGCGCCAATAGCCGAGCTTTTCCATCGTGGGGAAATCGTTGAAGGAGAACAGGCAGCTATCCTCGCGCTGCTGCGTGTTGCAGTGTTCGTGCCATGTCCAGGCGGGCACGCAGAAGATGTCGTTCTTCTTCCAATCGAACCGCTTGCCACCGATTACCGAATACCCCTCGCCCTTGGCGACGTGGTAGATCACGTTCCCGGTGTGGCGGTGCGCCTTGGTGTGTTCCGCAGGGCGCAGCATCTGCATGTGCGCACCCATGGTCAGCATCGGATTGTCGCCTGTCTGCGGGTTCACGTAGCGCATGATGACCCCGTCATATGGCGATCCATCCGTCGCCTTTGCGTAGTTCCGAAGCGCCTCGTAGGTCGGCTCCCACGCGAACTTCATCAGCGGGGAAAAGGGCCGGTCCCACTTGTCCGTCTCGGGGCGCAGCCCCGCGCCGCCCCACGACAGCTGCCGGTCATCGACGGGAAGGTTGGTCGCCTGGTAATCGTCGGGGTGGACCTCGTAGAAATTCGCCTCGAGGCAATTGGTGAGCGGAATATCCAGCCCGTCTTGCCACATCGAGGTCTCGCCGTCCTCGGACACACCATGTTCGTGCCAGGTACCATTGGGCGTGATGACGAAATCATTCTCGCCCAGTTCCATCCGATGGCCATCGACCACGGTGTAGGCGCCCTTGCCTTCCATGATGAACCGCAGGGCCGAGGCCGCGTGTCGGTGAGCGCCCGCGCGTTCGCCCGGGTTCATCACCTGAATGCCGGAGAAGAGCCACCCGCAGGCGGCGCTGACGTCCTGACGTTTAGGATTGCGGAGGTACACGACGCGACGGCCCGCATCCTCGGGGCGCACAAGGTCGAGGGCGCGCAGGACCTGCTGGCGTAGATCGGCGCTGCGCCAGATGATCGGATCGGATTTTGCCTTGGGTTCCCACGGTTCGATGTCGTTTGCGACGGTCCAGAGCGCGCCGGTATCCTGCTTGGCGAGATCGTCGTAATAGGCTTCGAGCTCGGCATTGTCGCGCACGCGGGCGCGGCCCAGCATATCGTCGCGCGGATCGAGTGTCTTGGTCATGAAGCGGTCTCCTCCCCCCTCAGATCACGGATGGATCGTCAACCTTTCAGACGCTTGCGATGCGTTTGCGCAGTTGAGGTACCTTCCGTCCGGCGCAGCCTACCCGGAGATACCGGGATGTCAAATTGAGCGTGTCAGCGCGCGTCGGCATCTGGGGACGGCAAGATCGAGGGAAAAGGAACCACCCTCGGGCTGACACGTTGGCGGTGCAAGCAATCAGTCAAACACCCCCGAAAGGAGAGTGACCATGCCCAAGATAACCGAAGCGCGTGTCCTGTTCATCGCCACGCATGGTTTTGAGCAGTCCGAACTGGAAAAACCACTCGACGATCTCAAGGCACAAGGCGCGGCCGTGACGGTCGCCACGCTTGACGGCAACAGCATCCGCGGTTGGGATGAAGATGATTGGGGCAACACCGTCGAGGCCGACGCCCAGATAGAGGCCGTGAGCGAGACCGATTTCGACGCGCTGGTGATCCCCGGCGGCCAGATAAACCCCGATCTGCTGCGCGTCGAGGACAGCGTTCTGAAACTCGTCCGGGCCTTTCACAACGCTGGCAAACCCATCGCCGCCGTCTGCCATGCCCCCTGGGTTCTGATCGAAGCAGGAATCCTGAGTGGCCGCGATGCGACGTCGTTCAAGTCCATCGCAACTGATGTGAAGAATGCTGGAGCGAACTGGAAGGACAAGGAAGTGGTCGTCGACCAGGCGATCATTACCAGCCGGAACCCGGGCGATCTGGATGCCTTTGTCAGCAAGATCGTCGAAGAGATTGAAGAAGGCCGGCACAGCCGCCGCGCCGCCTGATCCTATCCGGGCGCTCCTTGTGCGGCCCGTGACGCGGGTGGTCGCCGCGACCCTCCAACCAAGGCGACACGTCCGCCGTGGCGGGGCCAGAAGAGGCCCCGCCGCGTTCCGCTGGTCCGCACTGCGCCCTTCGATCCACACAAACAAACCACGGAGATAAGAAAATGAACCCCACCAAGGCCGTTCAAGACGACGCCCACAAAGCGTTCTTTGACATTCTGGAGAAGGAGCGCACCGGTATGCTGGCCGTCACGGATTCCGGACAGCATTATCAGCCGATGACGCATTTCTGCGACCGGGACACCGGCATTCTCTGGTTCATCACGTCGGTCGATACCGACCTTGTGCGCGCGGTCGGAACCGGCAGTCAAGCGATGTACACGCTCGTGTCGGGCAGCAAGGATTTCTTTACCTGCATGGAAGGGACGCTGCAGCAAAGCCAGGACCGCGCCAAGCTCGACGAGATCTGGTCGTCGGTCGCCTCGGCGTGGTTCGAGGGCGGCAAGGATGACCCCAAGGTCGTATTGTTGCGCTTTTCACTGAAAGAGGCCGCGATCTGGACCGCGACCGACAGCAGCGTCAAGTTCGGCTTCGAAATCCTGCGCGCCAACATGGACGACGAGCGTCGACCCGACGTGGGCGAGCACGAGATCATCCAGATCAACGCTGCTTGATCTTGAGGCACCAACTCTGTCATCGCTCCCGGACGAGGCGTCCGGGAGCGTTTTCATATGCCTTCCGCATTTTTTGAAAATCTGCCGTCCGCTTTTCGGTAACATCCCCGAAATTTCGATCAAGAAACAACCGACAGGGGACACAGCACATGGCAGACGCATCGATCGGGACGCCCGAACAACTCCGCGATCCGAATTACATGCCACCGCTGGCCACTGCGGTCCCTCTGGGAATCCAGCACGTGCTGGCAATGTTCGTGTCCAACGTTACGCCCGCCATCATCATTTCGGGTGCGGCCGGATTCGGCTTTGGCTCGGACGCCGGGGCGCAAGGTTTTCCCGACATGACCTACCTGATCCAGATGTCGATGCTCTTTGCCGGTATCGCCACGCTGTTCCAGACCATCGGGCTGGGTCCGGTGGGCGCGCGGTTGCCCATCGTACAGGGAACGAGCTTTGCCTTCATCCCGGTGATGATCCCTCTGGTCGCAGGCAAGGGGGTCGAGGCGCTGCCCGCACTGTTCGGCGGTGTTCTGATTGGCGGTCTGTTTCACGCCGCCCTGGGTCTGGTCATAGGAAAGATCCGGTTTGCTCTTCCGCCATTGGTGACGGGTCTGGTGGTGACGATGATCGGCCTCGCGCTGGTCAAGGTCGGCATCCAGTACGCGGCAGGCGGCGTTCCAGCCATCGACACGCCGGAGTACGGCAGCCTTCTGAACTGGTCGGCCGCCTTGGTGGTGATCCTCGTCACGCTGGCGCTGAAGTTCTTTGCGCGCGGGATGCTGTCGGTGTCTGCTGTCGTGTTCGGCATCCTCGCCGGGTACCTCTATGCACTTGTGGTTGGCATGGTCACGATGGATGGCATTGCGGCCAGCTGGTCGCGTGCAGGGGCATTTGCCGTGCCGGTTCCGTTCAAGTACGGGATCGAGATCAGCGCCGCCGCGGTAATCGGTTTCTGCCTGATGGCAGTCATCTCGGCCATCGAGACGGTCGGGGATGTCTCTGGCATCACCAAGGGCGGCGCAGGACGCGAGGCGACAGATCGCGAGATCCGCGGCGCGACCTATGCTGACGGGATCGGCTCGGGCGTGGCGGGCGTGTTCGGCGGGCTGCCCAACACCTCGTTCAGCCAGAACGTTGGCCTGATCGCCATTACCGGTGTAATGAGCCGCCACGTCGTCACGATCGGGGCACTCTTCCTGATCCTGTGCGGCTTGGTGCCCAAGGTCGGTGCGGTGATCCGCACCATTCCGATCGAGGTTCTGGGCGGCGGTGTGATCGTGATGTTCGGCATGGTCGTGGCAGCTGGCATCTCCATGTTGTCGGACGTCACCTGGAACCGGCGCAACATGGTGATCTTTGCCGTCGCGCTTTCCGTTGGCCTTGGCCTGCAACTGGATCCCAAGGCTGTGCAGTACCTGCCCGACACGGCCCGCATCCTGATGACCAGCGGGCTTTTGCCGGCAGCAGTGATTGCAATCGTTCTGAATCTGGTCCTGCCGAGCGAACTGGCCGACGAGGCGACCGAGGAAGTTTCGGGCGGTATGGCGGGCAAACGGGACGCGTGACTGCGGAATGGCGCGACGTGATCAGACCGGGTGGGAAAAGGCAGACGCAAACTGGATGTGCGTAAGTACACCGCAGCGTGACTTGCATCCGCTTTGCGCTTGGCCTTTGGTGGCGCGGAACTAGCTGCCCCCAAGGCGCGCGGCAAATTGGTCGCGTGCAAATCAGGAGAGAAAGCCCCAGATGAGTGATACAGCCTACACCCCGCCAGAGGTCTGGACATGGGACGCCGAAAGCGGAGGACGCTTCGCAAACATCAATCGGCCTATCGCCGGGGCCACCCATGACAAGGCGCTCCCCGAAGGCAAGCATCCCTTTCAGCTCTACTCGCTGGCCACGCCGAACGGCGTGAAAGTGACGGTAATGTTCGAGGAACTGCTGGCAGCCGGCCATTCGGACGCTGAATACGATGCCTGGCTGATCAACATCGGCGATGGCGACCAGTTCGGGTCGGGCTTCGTGGACATCAATCCTAACTCCAAGATCCCTGCGCTACTGGACAAATCCGGCGACACGCCCCTGCGGGTGTTCGAGAGCGGCTCGATCCTGATGCATCTGGCCGAGAAATTCGGGGCCTTCTTGCCCACCTCGGGACCTGCGCGCACCGAGGTCCTGAACTGGCTTTTCTGGCAGATGGGCAGCGCCCCCTACCTTGGCGGCGGCTTCGGTCATTTCTACGCGTATGCGCCCGAGAAATGGCAATATCCGATTGATCGTTTTTCAATGGAGGCAAAGCGGCAGCTGGATGTGCTGAACCGGGAACTGGAAGAAAAACCGTTCATCGCGGGTGACGACTACTCGATTGCAGACATGGCGATCTGGCCTTGGTACGGCCAGCTGGCGCTCGGGCGACTATATGATGCCGGCACCTTCCTCGACGTCGAGAGCTACGAGAATGTGCAGCGATGGGCCAAGGCGATCGACGCCCGCCCTGCAGTTTCGCGCGGGCGTATGGTCAACCGTGCTTTCGGCGACCCGGCCATGCAACTGCGCGAACGCCATGATGC
Source organism: Lutimaribacter marinistellae (assembly GCF_042648365.1). NCBI lineage: Bacteria > Pseudomonadati > Pseudomonadota > Alphaproteobacteria > Rhodobacterales > Roseobacteraceae > Lutimaribacter > Lutimaribacter marinistellae. The sequence goes on from NZ_JBHRXI010000010.1 coordinate 111,283, forward strand.
AGGCGATTTCGAGACCAGGACGCAGGACAAGCTCGAACCCTCCGAGCAGTGAGCGGAGCCCTCCCGCCCCCGCGCATGCATCTGACGATGCACGCTGGCGGTGTTGGGCCGGGCGCCGGGCCTGCAGCCCGGCGCGGTTGCGTTGAAGTTGCACAAGCAGCTTGATTGAAAGAACGACCGCAGCGCGCCCGTCAGGGCGTGCTGCCATGCCCAACCGAAACCCTGGCCCGGCGCAGCCGGGGAAGATGTTTCGGGCGGGAGCCTTCCCCTTTGCGTCACTTCAGGCGTGGGGGTCTGTTCGGATCCGAACCCGGCGCGGGTCGCTCGAAAGATGGACTCTGCGGTTGCGGCAGGTCAAACCGCAAGCCGACCTTTGCCAGTCTTGCGGTGATCGGGTCGCTGGTAGAGAAGAAGCCCACATCCATGGCGCCCGCTTCGATGCCCGAGAAGGTCAGCGCCTCGGACGCGGCCTTTGCAAGTGGTGCCTGGGCCGGTTCCAGGGCATCAATAAACCCCAAGAGGTGGCCCTGCCCGCCCGTCTCATATGTAACAGCGACGAGATAGGCGCTCTGGGCTAGGCCCGCAGCCGTGGCGAGCTTGGTATCGAGCGCACTAAGAAGCGTTTCGGGCAGACCGCTGGGCGGGTGGACCGATGCGATACGGGCTTCGACCTCGGCCGGCGCATGCCCGAGCGTGTCACGAAGCCACGCAACCGCCTCGGCCGGGATAAGCATGGCAGATGAGGCGACCTCGGGATTGACGGCGAGGCCGATGCCTTGCGGCGCCAGCATCGCCGACAGGACCCGCCCGGACAGCGCGACATAAGGTGAACTGCGTCCGGTGAACTGCGCCAGGCGTTCTTCGCGGTCGAAGGCGAGCACGAAGCGTCCGTCGGCCAGTTCGAAGGTTTCCGGCGATACATTCTCGCCATCCGGTTCGGCAGAAAGCAGAAGGAACAGTTCGCTGTCGGCGAGCCGTTCGTAAAAGCGCAGCCGCGCCGCGTCGTCCTCGGGGGCGGCGTCCATCGCCGCGTGGGCGGCGTCGAGCGCCGTGATTTCAACCGTCATCAAGAACCTCTTTCACCCTGGCTTGCAGAGCCGGTACCAGATCGGCCTCGAACCAGGGATTTCGCTTGAGCCATCCGGTATTGCGCCAGGACGGGTGTGGCAAGGGAAAGCTGCGAGGGGCGAACTGGGGCCAGCGGACGACCGTGTCCGAGACCCTTTCCCGTGTGCCAAGGTGCCAGCGATGCGCGTGGCCACCGATCAGCAGCTTCAAGTCGACCTCACCCAGAATCGCCATGACCCGGTCATGCCAGGTCCGCGCGCAGATCTGTGGAGGCGGCAGGTCGGCGCCCTGATCGTTGTAACCCGGGAAACAAAAGGCCATCGGAACAACCGCGATGCGGCTCTGATCATAGAACTGGTCGCGTCCGATCCCCATCCAGGCACGCAGCCTGTCACCCGAAGGATCATCGAAGGGCTTGCCCGACGCATGAACCCGCGCGCCGGGCGCCTGACCTGCAACGAGGATGCGCGCGCCAGGCTGGAACCATGCAATCGGCCGTGGTTGATGGGCGGTTGCCGTTGCCGCGAAGCGATCCGAGCAAATGCGGCAGGCACGAATTTCATCGGCAAGATCGGGTTTGCCGGGAGAGGCACAATCATTCATGGGCGCAAAACTACTCCGACCACTCCCAAGGTCCAGTGCAGGATTATTCGCGATACGCAAACAATGGAAAGGTCCAATGGGTCCTGCGCACGCTGGAGGAAACGCAAACGCCCCCTTCCTCCCCACATTGATTATTTGTTTCACATTCCGACATAATGTGGCCAAAATCGCCCAGTAGGCCGGGTTCAGCAGGATAAGAACAATCAATCGAGCCCCTGTCCGGCAGGATATGGGGACTTCATTTCAGCAGGCCGCAGCAGCAATGCTTGAGTTCGACAATGTCAGCAAGTCCTTTTGGACCGGGTCGCACCGCAAGGTGATTCTGGACCGTGTGTCGTTCCGGGTCGAACTCGGCCGGTCACTCGGCGTGCTGGCGCCTAATGGCACTGGCAAGACGACGCTGATCAACATGATGGCTGGCCTTGAAAAGCCTGACGAGGGCGTGGTCCGGCGCGAGTGCAATATCTCTTTCCCACTGGGCTTCATGGGTGGCGTCGTCGGTCGGATCTCGGCCATGGAGAACTCGCGCTACATCGCGAAGCTTTACGGAATGGACCCCGATTACGTTGAGGCGTATTGCCGCTGGCTGTGCGATCTGGGCGAGTATTTCGACCAACCTCTGGGGACTTACTCCTCGGGTATGCGGGCGCGATTTTCATTCGCGCTGATGCTTGCGCTGGATTTTGACATGTACCTGATCGACGAGGGGATGCCGGCGTCGACCGACGTGGAATTCAATCGCAAGGCAGGTTCGATCCTCGAGGAGCGGCTGCGGACGACCACGATCGTGATCGTGTCGCACAGCCCTGCGGTGCTGGAGAAATTCGCCCGCCAGGCGGCGGTGTTGTTGGACGGGCAGCTTTACATGTTCGATACCTTGGAAGAAGCGAGACAGCTCTATGACTACCAAACCCAAGGCTAAGAAATTTCGTATCCGCCGCAGCACCGGAGGCACAGCCGCTGCCGCGACCAGTGGAACCGGCGCCGTCAGGGCCACTGATGCCACAGCGCCCCAGGCAGGTCATGGCAGTCAGCCCTTGCGGTTGGCAGCGTCGAGCAATGCGAGCGAGGCACAACAATCCGGGGCGGCCGCCAGCCGGCCACGACCCGATTCCGCGCAAGCCGGCATGCAGGGGCAAGTCTCGTCCCCGAAAGAAGCCGCCATCGATGCCGAGATCGACGCCATCAAGCGCGAGGGCCTGACCGGTCGGCAACTGCGTATGGCCCGGCGTCTTGCCCAGAAACACAACCTTCCCGCGACTTCGGATTACGACGCGGTACGCCTGCTGCGAAAGCAGGGCGTTGATCCATTGCAACGCACCAACATGCTTGACCTCGTGGTTTCCAAAGACGGCGAAACCAAGCCCGAAGCGCCGGAAGCCAAAAAGGAGGCGAAGAAGATCCAGCTTCCGCAAACGGTTGATCCGGCACGCACGACCCTGCCCTCGACCGACATGAGCCCGGCCCAGCGGCGCGAGATCGAGATCGGCCAGATCCAGCGCGACATCGCCCGTCGCCGGCGCCGCAAGATGCTGCTGCTGCTCACGCGGCTTGCGTTCTTCGTGCTGCTGCCAACGATGATCGTCGGCTGGTACTATTTCCGTGTGGCTACACCGATGTATGCCAGCAAGTCGGAATTCGTGATCCTGCAAGCTGACGGTTCGCTGGGCAGCGTAGGCGGATTCTTTGCAGGGACGCAATTCGCGACGAGCCAGGACTCGATTTCAGTACAGTCATTCCTGGAATCGAAGGAAGCGATGCTGCTTCTTGATCGCGATCTGGGCTTCAAGGAGCATTTCCAGCAATCTTGGATCGACCCGATCCAGCGCCTTGCGCCGGACGCCACGAACGAGGAAGCCTACAAGACCTATAGCCGGATCGTGACGATCGGATACGACCCGACCGAAGGTGTGATCCGGATGGAGGTCGCGGCGACGGATCCGCAAGTGTCGACGGAGTTCTCCGAGAAGTTGCTGTCCTACGCCGAAGCGCGGGTGAACAACCTTTCCGAGAAGAAGCGCGAAGACCAGATGCGCGAGGCGCGCGCCAGCTTCGAATCCGCGCAGACCGAGCGGCGCAAGGCCCAGGAGGCACTGGTGACCCTGCAGCAACAGGGTTCGATCCTCGATCCCGAGGGCGTGATCGCCGGTCTGCGGGCACGGATCAATCAGGTTGAAGTTCAGTTGCAGGAAAAAGAGCTGCAGCTTGCCGCCTTGCTCGACAACGCGCGTCCCAACCAGGCAAAGGTCGATGGTGCACGCGGCGATGTCGAGCGGCTGCGCAACCTTCTCACCTCGCTCAACGCCGAGATGCTTGATGCATCCAACGGCGAAAACTCTCTGGCGCAGTTGAGCGTCCGGATCCAGATGGCGCAGGCCGACCTCGCCAGCCGCGACCTAATGCTGCAATCGGCCCTCCAACAGATGGAGACGACGCGGATGGAGGCCAACCGGCAGGTGCGTTACCTGACGGTCTCGGTCAACCCCGTGCCGAGCGAAGAACCAGACTACCCCCGTGCTTTCGAGAATACGATCCTGGCGTTCCTTGTGTTCGCGGGCATATACCTGATGATTTCGCTGACCGCCTCGATCCTGCGCGAACAGGTCAGTTCCTGATCGACATGGCCCGCCCGACCGGCGGGCCATATCCTTTTGCGCCCCGCACTCACCCAAAGTGCCGTTGCCGCGCGCGGATGCTGTTGCTAAGGCCCGAGGAAGCCGAAATTATCGACAATTGCCCCAGAGGATTGCACATGACCAAGCCGTTTGCCGACGTGACTCCCAACACCTGGAGCTTCCTGCGCGACCCGATGATCAAGCCGACCGGCTTTCGCGAATACGACGCGCGCTGGAAATACCCCGAAGAGATCAACCTGCCCGGCATGACGGCCCTGGGCCTTGGATTGGGAACGCAGATGCGTCGTCGCGGCATCGCGCCGGTGATCGCTGTGGGCAATGACTATCGCGATTATTCGCTGTCGATCAAACACGCGCTGATTCTGGGCCTTATGCAGGCGGGGATCGAGGTCAAGGATATCGGGCCCGCGCTCAGCCCCATGGCCTATTTCGCGCAGTTTCACCTGGACGTTCCCGCAGTTGCAATGGTGACCGCCAGCCACAACCCGAACGGCTGGACCGGGGTAAAGATGGGTTTCGACCGGCCCCTGACCCATGGCCCTGACGAGATGGCCGAGCTGCGCGACATCGTGTTGAACGGCGAGGGCGAACCTCATGCCGGCGGCTCATATGAATTCGTCGATGGTGTGCGGGAGGCCTATCTCGACGACCTCGTTGGAGATTTCCGCATGTCCCGCCCGTTGAAGGTGGTCTGCGCGACCGGGAACGGCACCGCCTCGGCCTTTGCGCCGGAACTGTTCGAGCGTATTGGCGTGGAGGTCGTGCCGAGCCATAACAAGTTGGACTACACCTTCCCCAACTACAATCCGAACCCCGAGGCGATGGAGATGCTGCATGACATGGCGGCGACCGTTCGCGAAAGCGGTGCCGATCTGGCACTGGGCTTCGATGGCGATGGCGATCGGTGCGGCGTGGTCGATGACGAGGGTGAAGAGATCTTTGCCGACAAGGTGGGTGTTATCATGGCACGTGACCTGAGCAAACTGTACCCCGGCTCGACCTTCGTGGCGGACGTGAAATCGACCGGCCTGTTCGCCAGCGACCCCGAGCTTAAGAAACACGGCGCGACTGCAGATTACTGGAAGACCGGACACAGCCATATGAAGCGCCGTGTAAAGGAGCTTGGCGCGCTGGCCGGGTTCGAAAAGTCGGGTCACTATTTCCTGGCCGAGCCCGTCGGGCGCGGCTACGACTGCGGAATGCGCGTAGCGGTAGAAATCTGCAAGCTGCTGGATCGAAACCCCGACAAGTCCATGTCCGACCTGCGCAAGGATCTGCCGCGTACCTGGTCCACACCGACCATGTCACCGCACGCCGCCGATACCGAGAAATACGACATACTTGCACGGCTGGTCGACAAACTGGTCGCACTGGAGGCAGCGGGAGAAAGATTTGCCGGACGCCCCATCAAGGAGGTTGTTACGGTCAACGGTGCGCGCGTGATCCTCGACAATGGTAGCTGGGGTCTTGTACGCGCCTCATCCAACACGCCGAACCTCGTCGTGGTGTGCGAGAGCAGCGAAAGCGAAGCGGAAATGCGCGCGATCTTCGAAGCTCTGGACACGGTAATCCGGACGGAGCCGGGCGTGGGCGAATACGATCAGACGATCTGAGCCAAGGAAAGCGCTGCAGTCGTTCCACGGTGCCGCGCTTACGCGCGGCAAATGATTGTTCGCGCCCGTGCCGGGCGCGGGCGAGGCTCTGCCTCGCGCTCCGGGATATTTTCAGCAAGAGGAAGGCTGCAAGGTTTTCGCTTGCCCGGACTGGGTTCCTAGTCGATCCCGAGAAGGCGGCGCAGGCCCTTGGCCGCTTCCTCTTCAAGCCGATCCCTGATCAACTCCTCCAAATCATCATCGGGCTTGATATCGCGGTCGAGTTCTTCACCGAGTTTTTGACGCAGCGCGTCCTTGGCGCGAGTCTCGACCTCTTCGGCACGCACGCCAGCGGCCTTTTCGATGACTTGTGTGAGGTCGGGCCGGATTTTCGGGGCGGCCCAGGGACCGACGATCCGCACCGGGACCGTCAGACCTTCTCCAGCATTGGCGCGAAGAGCAACCGGTGTAAGCAGGTAGTCGATATCGCGGGCGCCGATGCCTACGCGCCCTTCGCCCGAAGCCCTGAAGTTATCGAGCAGCATCAACAAATCGTTGTTGATCAAATCGCCCCCGGACATACGGAAGCTGCCCGTGAGGCTGTCGAAGACCGTGGTTCCACCGCCGCGCTCTCCCTGCCCCATGAGGGCGTCCAGGTCGAGGCCGGAAATCACGCCGCGACCCATTTGCAGACCTCCTGCCCCGGAAAGAGAGCGCATGATCGCTGCTTCGCTTTGGCCGATGCCGAGAAACTCCAGTTGGCCGGACGCGGTACCAGACAGGCGCGAGATACCGGCGGCGACTGCCAGAGCCTCTTTCATTTCGATGTTTTCGGCAGAGATCTTGCCACCGACCGACAAACCATTGCGGTTGTTGGCAACCAGTTGACCCCGAAGCGTCCCCCGGAAGATCGATACCGGATCGAGTTGCAGAACAGCCCGCGCCCGGTCGATGGTCAATGTCGCGCGCGTCTCGCCCAACTGAGCGAAATGTGTTTTGATGGACCGCGCCGACAACGAGATGGTTCCATCAAGCTGCGCAAGTGCAGAGGCATCTATTGGGCGATCCGACCATCCGGACTTGGTGCCCGTTGCCGCCGCAGCCGTTTTGGAAGATCCCAGGCCAGTGAGGTCAAGCCGGTCTGCCTGCAACGCGGCATTGATGACCGGTTTTGTCCCCAAGGTGATGTCGGCGCCGCCCTGCAAGGTATTCTCGCCAAACCCGATCCCCAAATCACGCAGTGAAAGCCGGTTGCCCGTGCGCGTCACCTGCGCTGACAACCTTGTTTCCTCGTTCAACCCCTCCGCGAAGTCTGGTACATCGTACCCGGTCAATCGGATCAGGTCACCCACATCCGATGACAGTAGCGTGGCAGCGCCCTGAATCGCGCCCTCCGCATCCAGGCGCCCGTCGAATTCAAACCGGCTGTCGTTCAGCCGCGCTTTCATTCCAAGGCCACTGGTTCCTCCCTGTGCATAGGCGGCAGGGTTCGAAAGCGTGATATCGGCCCGAATGGGCATTCCCTCATGCACGAACTGCAGCTCGGCGGATAGTGGGCCGGAGGTGTCCGGCCAATTCGCACGGATCGTCACGCCTTGCCGATCGAAGATTTTCCGCCCCCCCTCGGTCAGGATGATATGAGCGTTTTCGAACGTCAGGTGTTGAAGCGTGACTGAGCGCTGCGCGGCAGGCTTTTCTCTACCCGGCTGTTCAGCGATCCAGTTCGCCGCATCTGCTTGCCGCTCCAAGCGCAGCACCGGGTTGCGGGCGATGAGGCTCTCGATCTCGATTGAACCTTGCAGAAGGCTTGCCGCCTGAATTGCGATGGACATTTCTTCGGCGAAAAGCATCGGATCGGGCCCTGCCCAAGGTGCGTTGCCGATTTTCACAGCACCGGTTTCCAGCCCCAGAACTGGCCAAAGAATGATCCGCGCGTTGCCTGTAATTTCCACGCTGCGCCCGGTGCGCGCCGTCAATTGATCCGAGATCACCCTGGCCAACCGGTCCGAAGGCATAAGGAACAGCGCCCCGATCACGATTGCGACGGTTACGAGTAGGATTGCTGAAAAGCGAATGAGAAACCGCACTAACTGCTCCTTGCCTTTTTTGCCGACAGCTTACGCCAGATCTCAAGGCACGTCTGCACAATTGCAAGCATGGCGAGAGCACTCTATATGCCGCGCATGAGCACGAACCCCCCGAGCCTCCGCCCCGATCTTGCGCCCGCTGCCCGCGTGGACGACAGCCGCCGTGATGGCCAGCCAACCATTGGCATGGTTTCACTGGGCTGCCCCAAGGCCCTGGTGGATAGCGAACGCATACTCACGCGCCTGCGCGCCGAGGGTTATGGCGTCTCGCCCGACTATGCCGGGGCAGACGCCGTGATCGTGAACACCTGCGGGTTCCTTGACAGCGCCAAGGCCGAAAGCCTCGAAGCCATCGGGGAAGCACTGGTAGAGAATGGGCGGGTGATCGTGACCGGGTGCCTTGGAGCAGAACCCGAATACATTACCGGCGTTCATCCGCGCGTGCTCGCAGTAACCGGGCCGCATCAATACGAGCAGGTGCTGGATGCCGTTCATCAGGCCGTGCCCCCCTCACCTGATCCTTTCGTGGACCTGCTGCCCGCTTCGGGGATCAAGCTGACGCCGCGCCATTTCAGCTACCTCAAGATTTCAGAGGGCTGCAATCACAAGTGCAAGTTCTGCATCATCCCCGACATGCGTGGCAAGCTGGTCAGCAGACCTGCGCATGCGATTCTTCGGGAGGCGGAAAAACTTGTGGATAACGGGGTGAAAGAGCTTCTGGTTATCTCACAGGATACAAGCGCTTACGGGTTGGACCGAAAGTATGACAAGAACCTGTGGAAAAACCACGAGGTCCGCAGCCATATCACCGATCTCTCGCGCGAGTTGGCGCAGCTGGGTGCATGGGTGCGGCTGCACTATGTCTACCCCTATCCGCATGTGCGCGAACTGATCCCGTTGATGGCCGAGGCTGGGTCGAACCTCTTGCCTTATCTCGACATTCCGTTCCAGCATGCGCATCCTGACACTCTCAAACGCATGGCTCGTCCGGCGGCGGCAGCGCGAACGCTTGATGAGATCAGGGCATGGCGCGACATCTGTCCAGATATCACCCTGCGGTCCACCTTCATCGTCGGCTACCCGGGGGAAACAGAGGCCGAGTTTCAAACACTGCTGGACTGGCTGGACGAAGCGCAGTTGGATCGCGTTGGATGTTTCAAATATGAAAACGTGGCAGGCGCAAGGTCGAACGAACTTCCCGATCATGTTCCAGAAGAGCAAAAGCAGGAGCGGTGGGAACGCTTCATGGAGAAGGCGCAGGCCATTTCCGAAGCGAAGTTGCAGGCCAAACTTGGCAAAACGGTTGAAGTCATTGTCGATGCCGTTGATGGCGAGGCCGCGACCTGCAGGACCAAGGCCGACGCGCCCGAGATCGACGGCAACCTGTTCATCGACGAAGGGTTCGAAGACCTGAGACCCGGCGATATCCTGACCGTCGAAGTAGATGAGGCCGGGGAATATGATCTTTGGGGTAGACGAGTCTGACCTATCCACAGGCTGTGGACAGCTGGATTCTCCTTGCCTTGCGCGCAGCTTGGAGAGCCTTGGTCGGACATCACTTTAGGTTCGATCAGTCTCACTGGCCGAGTCGGATGCGCGCACTAGTTTCGGCACATGACGGAAACGACCAAAACCCGCGTCCTATACAACGCCGAGTGCCCGATCTGCAATTTCGAGATCGGCCACTATCGCAACCATGCCGAGGCCAGCGACCTGCCAATCCGGTTCGACGATCTGAACACCGCAGATCTGACCCATTGGGGCCTGAGCAGGGATGATGCCGCAAAGCGGCTGTATGTCGTCAAGAACGGCGAAATGCGCGGCGGCATCGATGGGTTCCTGCTACTTTGGGCAGAGATGCCGCGCTATCGCTGGCTGGGACGAGTCGTCGGGCTGCCGGGAGTCAAACAGGTGGCAAGCCTGACTTATGATTTCGTATTGGCTCCTGCGATCTACCGCTGGCACCGCTTGCGAAAACAACGCCTTAGCGCAAACGGTTCAACGCGTCGGCATTGACACAGTCGCGCGGGGCCTCCTTTGCCTGGGCTGCTTGGTGTGCAAGCCAAAGCTGACAATTTCCAGCGCAATCAGAGCCGCGACACCGCGCCACCATGTCGGCATAACCCTCAGCAGTAAGGCGCCCTTGGGCCATTGCATCGGTCAAAGATATGCCCATGGCGCGAGCCACTCCGCGCGTCAAAAAGAAATGATGATCAATAGCCCCAAGACCCTGAACGATCATTGCCGCATCTCCTGACCAGCTTTGAGCGCGGCAAAGCGTGCGCGGTTCGGACATGTTGCCGGCACAGTCGCTGCTATTTCGTGCTCGTCCAGCCAGCCCGGGCATCGTTCGGACCATTGGCAACCGCGACAGGTTTGAACCATGTGTGCCCACTCATCTTGGCTCAGCCGCCCATCATCATACGCGTCGACCAGGTCAGTTCCCGTCGATTTTGCCATGCGCATGACAAGGCGAAGGTGATGCATCAGGGATCCCAGAGGGCGCATATCGGCCTCCTCATTTCATGGAATCAGGCGAGTGAACAGATCTTGGTTTCGGCAGTATTCCGGGGTTCGCTCGGCCTTTCGTGTCTCCTCCAGCCAACCGGCGCAGTGCCCTGGATTGGTGCAAGCGGTGCAACTGAGTACGGCCTCCGACACCTCGTCCATAGAGACGTCGCCATTCAGGGCCGCCTCTTGCAAGTCGATCCCGAGCGTAGTGGCCATCCCGTCGACGAGATGGGCGTGATGCTTAATCTGATCTCGGCTGGGCATGGCACTGTCCTCTGGTTCGCGCAGTTGTTGCCCTCACGATAGAAGTGCCTTGGAGGATTGCCATTGATGCAGGTCAAAGCGAGCCTGATTGATGCTCGAAATAGGCGCGCACGGCGTCCTGAACGCGGCGAAAGCGGTCTCCACCCAATTTCTTACCGCCGTACCAGCGTGTTACGATGACAACGTGGTCGGTCATCCCCTCGCGTTCCATCATCCGCAATATGACCATGCCTGCCCCGCCTTCCCCGTCATCCGCCTTGAGTGCGCCGGAGGGAAGGACCGCCGCCCACGTGTTGTGGGTCGCCTTTGCATAGGCACGATCCCTTTTGAGCTCTGCCAGAACAGCGTCGATGTCTTCGCGCGAGACGACGCGCGCGCCGCTCACCGCATATCTCGATCCGCGATCACTGAGCACGACGCCCAGCCTGTTCAATTGCCTCATCCGTTGAAACCGATGGAGCGTGCTGTCTGGCGTACAAGCTCGGACCTTTGCGCATTGGGCGGATGCGTTCCCAGGAATTGGTTACCAGGGTCGGGAATACGTTCGAAGAACTGCACACCAACCAAGGGGTTGTAACCCGCGCGGGCCGCAATGACCGTGCCAAGCCGGTCGGCCTCTAACTCGTAATCCTTTGAAAACGTCCGCGATCCGACCAATCCGCCCAGTTGCGTCGCGGCATCCACAGCCGAGGCCCCCCCGCCCGAGAGGCCCACGAGTTGTCCCAGCACGATCGCGCCCAGCGCCGCATCACGGTTCACCCGGGCAAGATGGCCTTCGATATGATGTGCAGCTTCGTGTGACATGACAAAAGCAAGTTCGTCGGCATTCCGGGCGGTCTGAACCATGGATTGCGTGAACACGATGACCGGCCGACCCTGATTGTCGAGCGTCTGAAAGGCGTTCGGAGGTGCGCCCGGTCGCGTGTCGATGAATATCCGGAAACTGCAGTTCATCTGGCTATTTCTCCGGCGGCATTCCCGCTCTGCCACGGGTCCGACGTTCCGCGTGACCGCTGCGAAAGTTGCATTGGCAGTCTGAGGCGCGATGCGTTCGGTTCGGCTCGGGGCCGCTGGAGTGCTGGGCGCTGAGGGTTGCGGCGGGGGCGGTGCGCCGCATCCGGTGACGACCAGCGCAAGGACAAAAAGAATCCGGCGCATGGATAACCCTTTTTCTTAAGCTTACGACTTAACTGTCCCAATAGACATGTGGTTCCAGAATGGTGCACTTGCATTGGCGGCACACCGCTTGCACTGTGCCGACATGTTTACCATCGAACATGAATTCGACTCGACCGTCATCACCCTTGTCGATGAAGGCGAAACGCCCTTGCAAGAGGATGTCGTCATCAACAGTTTCGCGGAATGCGTGACGATTGAACAATACGACGCCCGAACCGACCGCGTTAATAGGATAACATTGTCGCCGGAACAGTTACGCGACCTTGCAGCGGCGCTTGACCTGCCTGAAGGCGTCTACCAGCTCCGCGAGGTACCGGAGCAGGAACAGTAGTGTGCCCAACCCGGGTCACCATTCGTCCCCACGCGGTCCCATATAGTATTTCCGCGCTGCGGCGCGCTCTTGCGGTGTGCGGCCATGGGCTGGGGCAACGCCCCCGCGGGTAGAAGTCGAAACCTGTGTCTGGGTCGATACACCGACGCGCGCCGAGCCGGACATGGAAGTCTGGCAACCGCTCAACACGACGCAGACGGTTACGAGACAAGGCAGGGCGAATCGCATGGGACCTCCGACAGTTTGTTTCATACCGTACCTTGAGCGGGAAAGCTGTCCAATTGGGCGGCTATCACGAAAGAATTACCCTTGAAACGCCGTCGCCCATGACCGACATACGCAACGATCCATGTAAAAGGGTTTCACATACATGCCTCCCCGCAACGACGCCGCCCTGACCTTTCTGCTGACGCGCCGGTCGCGCCCTGCAAAAACCCTCGTTCCCCCGGTACCCGACCCAGAGCAGTTGCGAGAGCTACTGACCGCAGCGGCGCGCAGCCCTGATCATGGAAAGCTGGAGCCGTGGCGCTTCGTGGTAATCGAACAGGGTGCCATGGCCCGACTTGCCAATCTGGCAGAAAGCCGTGGGCGGGCGCTTGGCAAGGACGAAACCGATATCGGCAAGGGACGTACACAGTTCGACCAAGGCCTTTTGGCCGTCGCCGTCATCGAAGTGCAGAAACCTTCGGAGAAGATTCCCGCCATCGAACAAAGCTACTCTGCGGGTGCCGTTTGCCTTGCCTTGGTAAACGCGGCGCTTGCAGCTGGGTGGGGCGCCAACTGGCTATCTGGTTGGCCCACGCATGACCGTGGTTTTGTGGAGGAAGCTTTTGACCTAGCCGAAAACGAAAGGGTCGCGGGAATCGTGCACATCGCCACAGAGGGCACCGTTCCACCTGAACGGCCGCGCCCCGATCTGGATTCGATAACCGCGTGGCTTTCGGAATGATAATCGTAAACGCGTTTTTCGCCGCTCTCGGGCAGATGGGCGATCCGCGGTTCCGCAAGGTTCTGTACCTTGGCGTGGGTCTGACGATCCTGTTGCTGATCGCGGCCTATTCCGGCTTTCTCTGGCTTATCAACTGGCTGGTAGGCGAGGAGGCGACGCTGCCGTGGATCGGCGAAGTTGCCTGGCTCAACGACCTTGTAAGCTGGTCCTCGATCTTGTTGATGATGGTGCTTTCGGTCTTCCTGATGGTGCCGGTCGCTTCGGCCATCACCTCGATGTTCCTGGACGAGGTCGCGCAGGCGGTCGAGGATCGGCACTACCCTGCCCTGCCGCCTGTGCCCGGCCTGCCGTTTCTGGACGCTCTGTGGGACACTCTGGGCTTTCTGGGTATCATTATTCTGGCGAACCTGCTGGCACTGGTTCTCTATGCATTTTTTCCACCCTTTGCCCCGTTCATCTTCTGGGGAATGAACGGCTTTCTGCTGGGGCGGGAGTACTTCACTTTGGCGGCGATGCGGCGGGTGGGCCGCGAAGGGGCGAGAGAATTGCGGCGCCGGCATATGCCCACGATTTGGATGGCCGGAACACTCATGGCGATTCCCCTGTCGATCCCTCTTGTGAACCTGCTGATCCCGATCCTGGGTGCCGCTACCTTTACCCATATCTATCACGCGGTGAGCGGGCGGTAAGAACGCGGCCCCGTGGCGCAAGCATTCGTGTTATCCTGAGTTGACGCGGCGGGATTTCCCGCTGGCGCGATCGGGAGGATGACATGCGAAAAACGATTGCAGCCATCGTTATGCTCGCCGCTGGCAGCGTCGGGGCCGATGTCTCGATGCAGCGTGGCGAATACCTCGTGCGCGGGCCCGCAGGGTGCGGGAACTGCCATACGCCACAGGGACCGAATGGCCCGGACATGGGTAACGAATTGGCCGGGTTCATGGTCGAAAAGAACGCCCAGTTCGAAGCATGGGCCCCAAACATAACGCCAGGCGGCCGGGTCGCCGATTGGAGTGACGCCGAACTCGCCCGCGCGATCCGCGAGGGTATTCGCCCGGATGGCAGTGTCATCGGCCCTCCTATGCCCATGACGCTGTATCGCGGCCTGTCCGATGCCGACCTGGCGTCGATTATCGCGTTTCTGCGCAGCCTGCCGGCAAATGATGCAAAAACACCGAACTCAACCTACAATATCCCGCTGCCTCCCGCCTATGGACCGCCGGTTGATAGCGTGAAAGCACCCGCACGCGGCCCGACCGTGGAGTACGGTGCCTACCTTGCCGGTCCGGTGGCACACTGCACGGAGTGTCACAGCACGTTTGGTCCGAAGGGTCCAATGTTCGATACACATCTTGGCGCGGGGGGATACGAATTTCACGGACCTTGGGGCGTGTCCATCGCTCCGAACATCACCAGTCATGAAGACGGGCTGGCCGCTTATTCCGATGAGGAAATCAAGGCGATGATCACTCAAGGCACCCGGCCAGATGGGTCGAGAATGAAACCACCAATGGGCTATCATCACTATGCCATGATGACTTCCGACGATCTTGAGGCTGTGGTCCGATATCTTCGAACGCTTCCACCACTGCCTGACCCTTGATTGGCTCAGTCGTATACGAAGGCCTCTGACAGGATCCGTCGTTTCGGCACGCCCATCGCCAACAGGTCGGACCGCACCGAGTTGAGCATCGCCGGAGGCCCGCACAGGATGTAAAGACGATCCTGCTGTCCGGCGTCAGGAAAGTTTCGTGACAGGACCTGTCGATCGATGACACCTGTTTCCCCGCCCCACCCCATGGGCGGCTGCGAAAGAACGTGAATGACACGCAAGTCACCCGTTTGTTGTAGTATTTCAAGACGTTCTTTATCGACGATTTGCTCCTCAACGCGGTTTCCGTAAATCAAGGTGACCGGGCGGGTGTCGTTGGCCGACTGCAACTCGTCGATCAATCCGAGCATGGGTGCAATACCCACACCCCCCGCGATCATTGCGATCTCCGGCGCGATATGGCCGGTCAAGGTCAAGTGCCCGTAGGGTCCGTCGACATATGCCCTCGCCCCGATTGGAATTCCGGACAGGCTGCGTGTAAAATCGCCAAGTTCCTTGATGACAAAACGCAATTCGTCTCCTCGTGACGGGGACGAGGCGATGGAGAACGGATTGTCGGCGACGGAAAACGCATGCCGCCCAAGATGCAGCCACGCGAACTGACCGGCCTCGTATCGCAGCCCCTCGTGCCCCTCGGGCGCAAGAACCAGTTCCCATGTCCGATCTGCGACGAGCCTCACCCTGGCGACGTGCCAAGGGCGTCGGGCGCGCAGCCACGGCCCTACAAGATAGACTTTGGCAAGGGCAAGAACCGCCACGGTACCCAGCGCCAGCCAGAATGCGATGAGCAAAGGATCGGCGCTGTATCGCCCTGCCGCGAGAATATGCCAGACAAGCAGGCCGGACAGGACGAGGGCCGACAGCCCGTGCCCCAACCGCCAGCGGTGATAGCGCCGCCCGGGATCGCTACGCGAGATAGCAAGACCAACAAGAACAGCAAGAAGACACCAAGCGGCGAGTCCCGGAAGGATCGTTTCGGGCGTCCAACTGATCGTAAACTGGCGCGTGACATCCCATGGCAGTGGAGGATTTCGACTGGCTTGGTACAGGAACGGGTGCATCAGCGCCAAGCCGACAGCAATGCGCCCAAGCCGCTGATGCCAGCGCATCGTCACGTCCATGCCGATCTTGCGCGAGATCAGGCGGAAGCGACCGGACAGAGGAAACTCCAGCAGTATGATCGCCGCGGCAAGCAGTCCTGCCCCAGATGCCAATTCGTCCAGCAGTCCCCTTGGCGGCGCGCCTTGGAGCCAAGCCAGGAACAAGGGCGCGAGCATGACGGCCGCGCAGGCAGGATAGATGAGCCAGACGGGCATCGTCCTTTCTTCCTCCGAGTGGAATACCCGCCGAAGAAAGCGACGCGACCGAGCCTGTCAGATCAGTCCGGCGCGCCGACCGGCGGCAAGTTCTTTGTCCAATCGAAATCGGTCCACGAGATCCAGCCACTCAGGATGATGCCAGTGATCACGACCCAGAGGCCGAGTGTAATCCACGTCGTCACCCATGCCTTGCGGCGCAGGTTGTGAATCTCCGGCGCGCCGGCATGGGTGCCGGGCACGATCTCGCCAAGGTCGCCCTGCGTTTTCAGCCGGATCGGTATGACCAGAAGAAAGGTCAGGAACCAGATCACGGCAAACAGGACAAGAGCCGAGGTTATGGACATGGGCGCAACTCCGGGTTTCTTGGGCCGGATATAACGTTAGACCTGCTCAAGTTCCACCAAACAGCCGTTGAAATCCTTTGGGTGCAGGAAAAGAACCGGTTTGCCATGTGCACCGATCTTTGGCTCACCCGATCCCAGAACACGGGCACCGGTTTCCTTTAGGTGGTCGCGCGCGGCGATGATGTCCTCGACCTCGTAGCATACATGGTGGATACCCCCTGACGGGTTCTTTTCGAGAAACCCCTTGATGGGGCTGTCTTCGCCCAGCGGATAGAGCAGTTCGATCTTGGTATTCGGCAGTTCGATGAAGACGACCGTCACGCCGTGATCGGGTTCGTCCTGCGGCGCGCCGACTTTGGCGCCCAAAGCGTTTCGATATTGCGCCGAAGCCGCCTCGAGATCCGGTACGGCGATTGCGACATGGTTCAGGCGGCCGATCATCTGGTGTCCCCTCGTTTGGAATTCGCCTCGTGTTATGCGGCCCGCGTCGCCAAAGGGCAAGTGCGCCAAAGCGCGCGCGCCGGAACGTCGTTAACCGTCCATTAGCCGTCAGAGCCTAGCTTGATCCCACCCGCTGTAGAGGAACTTTGACATGGACGATTCCGACCTGTTTTCCGCCCCCTATCACGTGCCCACAGCCGCGCGCCCACTGTTGGGGCTGACAATCCTAGTCGTCGAAGACAGCCGTTATGCCTGCGAGGCGATGAGGCTTCTTTGCCTGCGCAGCGGTGCGCGGATCAGAAGGGCGGATTGCCTGCGTTCGGCAGAACGCCATCTTCAGATCTACCGGCCATCCGTCCTGATCGTCGATATGGGCCTTCCGGATGGATCGGGCGCCGACCTGATCGAGGATCAGGCCCATGCGACGCCTCGCGTCGGCGCCATCCTTGGAATGTCCGGAGACAATTACGCCGAGAGCATCGCGCTGGCAGCTGGTGCCGACGGCTTTCTTGCCAAGCCCATTCGTTCCCTCTCCACGTTTCAGGAAACCGTTCTCTCGCACCTGCCGGCAGATCGCCAACCGCGGGGGCCGCGGCTTCTTTTGGACGAGGAAATCTGCCCCGATCCGATTGCCTATCGTGACGACATGGCCCATGCCGTCGACCTGTTGAACGAGGTGTCTGACCGTACGGTGTTGAACTACGCCGCTCAGTTCCTGCGCGGTGTGGCACGCGCCGCAGAGGATCATGCGCTGGCCGAAGCTGCACGCGGCCTGTCCCGGGCTTGCGCGCGGGGCGGGCCGCTTGGTGCAGACACAGCACGGGTGGCCGGACTTGTGCAGGACCGGCTGCAGCAACGACGGGCCATCTGACATGATCGTGGATTTCATGCTGATGATCGCCACGCTGGGCATAGCGCTTTATTGGCAAACTCGCATCGCGGCACGCGAAATTCGAAAAAGCCGTGCCGCGCAACCGAACCCGATAATCCGGAATCTGGTTATCGGGCCAAGAGGAGCGCCGGCACCCGGACTGGTCAGTTCGAAAGCTCAGGATCCGTGCTGACGCGGACAAGGCGCGTGAGATCCGACAACCGCTCTTTCTGTTGACCAGCTGCGTCAAAATTGCTCGGTGACAGCCAGACAGAAAAAGCCTCGCGCAACGCGGGCCATTCCTTGTCGATCACGGCGAACCAGGCAGTGTCGCGGTTGCGTCCCTTGACGATCACCGCCTGACGGAAAATCCCTTCGTAACTGAAACCCAGCCTTTGAGCGGCGCGGCGTGACGGCATGTTGAGCGCATCGCACTTCCACTCATACCGGCGGTAGCCTGCAGCAAAGGCCCATTCCATCATCAGAGCCATCGCTTCGGTCGCAGCGCGGGTCCGCTGCAAAAGAGGGGCCATCGCGATGAAACCAACCTCGATAGAACCTGCCTCGGGCGATATGCGCATCAAAGACGCGAACCCACCCCATGCGTCCTGTTCCAGATCGCGGATCGCGTAGAAACAAAAATCATCCTGCGTCACCGCGTCCCGCATCCAGCGGTGAAACTGCGCCGCCGATGCGAACGGTCCGACCGGCATATAGTCCCAGACCCAGTCATGCCCGGCAAACGCGTCGTAGAGCAACGCCGCATGAGCGTCCGGGTCAAGCGGTTCGAGCCGGGCGTAACGCCCAGAAAGCACGGCGCCATCTGGCCGCGGTGGTGCTGTCCATCCCCTGACCAAATGACCGCGCGGGCGAGGATCCTTCATCGGTTCACTCCTCGTTTGGAACAGGATGAAAATATGCACGGCAAGACCGCCGAGGAAAGGGCGAAACGCCTACCGCGGAAACCAAGGCAACGAAACGACGCTGGAAGGAACACTTGCCGGTCGAAGGACAATATCACGAAGCCGCTCGCATCGAATTGACGACAAACGATCGGGCTTGCGAACGAACCTTTGCAACGACCGCCGTCATTCATTTCAGGAGCAACAAGCAATACACCCCTACCACGCCCGCGACTTTTGACACAAACGCGCCCCGCCCGCGCAATGTCGTCGAAAATCCCTGCCCCACAGCTGGGACAGGCAGTGTTCGCTATCTACAAACGGCTGTTCTGAGCCTTACTCCTGGGGGATCACCCGCAGGCCCAGTTCCATCAGCTGATCCGATGTCGGGTCGGATGGTGCCTGCATCATCAAGTCTTCGGCCCTTTGGTTCATCGGGAACATGATGACCTCTCGGATATTCGACGTCTCGGCCAGCAGCATCACGATCCGGTCGATCCCGGCAGCACACCCACCGTGGGGCGGCGCGCCATAGTGGAAAGCATTGTAGAGGGCTCCGAACCGGCTTTTGACCTCGTCCTCGCCGTAGCCTGCCAATTCAAAAGCCTTGAGCATGATCTCGGGCTTGTGGTTGCGGATCGCGCCGGACACCAGTTCGTATCCGTTACAGGCAAGGTCGTACTGATACCCCCGCACCGCGAGCGGATCGCCTTGCAGGGCCTCCATCCCGCCTTGGGGCATCGAGAACGGGTTGTGTTCGAAATCGATTTCCCCGGTTTCCTCGTCCTTCTCGTAGATCGGGAAATCGACGATCCAGGCGAAAGCGAAGCGGTCTTGATCTGTCAGGTTCAGTTCGGCTCCGATCACGTCGCGCGCCTTGCCGGCAACCCGCTCAAAGCTCTTCGGTTTGCCGCCAAGGAAAAAGGCCGCGTCCCCCTGGCCGAGGCCCAGTTGCTGACGGATTGCTTCGGTCCGTTCGGGTCCGATGTTCTTTGCAAGCGGTCCGGCAGCCTCCATGCCGTCAGCCCCTTCGCGCCAGAAGATATACCCCATTCCGGGCAGACCTTCCTTTTGGGCAAACGCATTCATCCGGTCGCAGAATTTGCGCGATCCGCCGCCGGGGGCAGGAATGGCACGGATCTGCGTGCCTTCCTGCTCCAGCAGCTTTGCAAAGATCGCAAAGCCCGATCCGCGGAAATGCTCGGAGCAATCCTGCATCTTGATCGGGTTGCGCAGGTCGGGCTTGTCGGTGCCATACCAGAGCGCGGCGTCGGCATAGGAGATCTGCGGCCAGACCTGATCGACCTTCTTTCCACCGCCGAACTCCTCGAAAATGCCGGCGAGGACAGGTTGAATGGTATCGAACACGTCCTGCTGCTCGACAAAGGACATCTCCATGTCGAGCTGGTAGAAATCTGTGGGCGAGCGGTCGGCGCGCGGATCCTCATCACGGAAACATGGCGCGATCTGGAAATACTTGTCGAAGCCCGAAACCATGATCAGCTGCTTGAACTGCTGGGGTGCCTGCGGCAGGGCGTAAAACTTGCCCGGGTGCAGACGCGACGGCACGAGAAAGTCGCGCGCCCCTTCGGGGCTGGATGCCGTGATGATCGGCGTCTGGTACTCGCGGAATCCCTTGTCCCACATGCGGCGGCGGATAGACGCCACGACGTCGGACCGAAGCGCCATGTTGCGTTGCATCGCCTCGCGTCGCAGATCGAGATAGCGATAGCGCAGGCGTGTCTCCTCCGGGTATTCCTGATCACCGAAGACCATCAGAGGCAGCTCATTGGCGCGACCGAGTATTTCGATCTCGCGCACGTAGACTTCGACCTCGCCGGTCGGGATCTTCGGGTTCACCAGTTCCGGATCCCGCGCCTTTACCGTGCCGTCGATGCGAATACACCACTCGGCGCGGACCGTCTCCAGCTCGGCAAAGGCGGCGCTGTCGCCGTCACAAAGAACCTGAGTGATGCCGAAATGATCGCGCAGGTCCACGAACAACACGCCCCCGTGATCGCGGATGCGATGTACCCAGCCCGAAAGGCGAACAGTGTCGCCGACATTGGCGGCGGTTAGGTCTGCGCAGGTATGGCTGCGATAGGCGTGCATCGGTCATGTCCCCTGTTTGGGCAGAAAAGCGTCGCGCCGATACACCGCGATGAAGGCGGGAAGTCAAGGGATAGGGCTGAAACAGGCGGCAGCGCAGCTCAGAACGGGCGTTCCGCGTTCACGACGAGGAAGAAAGCACCCAGACCCACGATGAAGATGATGTTACCTGCAAGACTGTGGAGCAGGACGGCAAGCGCAAAGGAGCCGCGCGCGCGATACGCGCGCGCAAAGACGAGCCCACCGAGAAAAGTCATGACAGCGACGATCCAGCTCCAATACATCAGATGCGCAAAAGAGAATACGGCGGCGTTCAGCACATCGGCCCGCCAACCGGTTGGCAGGATGTAATGGTAGCGACGGTAAAAAAGAGGCCGGAACATCAGCTCTTGCGGAAGCACGGACAAGACCGGGTAGGACAACAACAAAACGAGCAGAAGGTCGGGCCGCTGCTTCAGCAGGTAGAAGGCGGATTCGGGCCGGACGAGGTGAATGACCGCCAAACATCCGACCAGCACGACAAGCGAGGCTGCCACCAACTCGATACTGCGCCAGTTCGACCAACCACGCCACAACTCGGCCCATGCAAAGCCCGGCGTGATATGTAACAGAGCCAGACCCAGACCGGTGAATAGGAACAGCGCAGGATAGAACCCTTCGGCAGGAAGCAGGAAAGCGACGAACAGGGGAACGGCCATAAACAGCGTCACGAACTCGGCAAGCAGCTGCGTGCGGTAGCTGTCAGGCTGGTAGAGTAAGACGGACCTTTTCATGATGCTGCCGGGTTTGACTGCGTGGGTTTCCAATTGGGGTGCATCTGGAACGTGAAAGCCCCGCCGCAGGTTCCGTGCCGCGTGTCCGACGCTCTGCCCGGAACCCCCTTGCACCTTTCCTGTCCATCCCTATAACCCACGACAATTTGAGCGCCGCCGGGGCGTTCGACTCGGGACGTTAATCAGGGGAAACGCCATGCCGAAGAGAACCGACATCAAGTCGATCATGATCATCGGGGCGGGGCCCATCGTCATCGGGCAGGCTTGCGAATTCGACTATTCCGGGGCGCAGGCCTGCAAGGCGCTGCGGGAAGAGGGTTACCGCGTAATCCTCGTCAATTCGAACCCCGCGACGATCATGACCGACCCCGGTCTGGCCGATGCCACCTATATCGAGCCGATCACGCCTGAGGTCGTTGCCAAGATCATCGAAAAAGAGCGTCCCGATGCGCTGTTGCCGACGATGGGCGGACAGACCGGCCTGAACACCTCGCTCAAGCTCGAAGAGATGGGCGTGCTGGCCAAGTACGGCGTCGAGATGATCGGCGCCAAGCGAGAGGCCATCGAGATGGCCGAAGACCGCAAGCTGTTTCGCGAGGCAATGGACCGGATCGGGCTGGAAAACCCGCGCGCCACGATCGTCACGGCTCCGACCAAACCGAATGGTGCGGCCGATCTCGACGCGGGCGTCGCAATCGCGCTCGATGCGCTGGAGGACATCGGCCTGCCAGCTATCATTCGCCCCGCCTTTACCCTCGGCGGAACCGGCGGCGGCGTTGCGTATAACCGCGAAGACTACATCCACTACTGCCGGTCGGGCATCGATGCCTCCCCGGTGAACCAGATCCTTGTCGACGAAAGCCTGCTGGGCTGGAAGGAATACGAGATGGAGGTCGTCCGGGACCGGGCCGACAACGCCATCATCGTCTGCTCCATCGAGAACGTGGATCCAATGGGCGTACATACCGGTGACTCCATCACCGTGGCGCCCGCGCTGACACTGACCGACAAGGAATACCAGATCATGCGCAACGGCTCCATCGCCGTGCTGCGTGAAATCGGTGTGGAGACCGGTGGTTCGAACGTGCAATGGGCGGTCAACCCAGATGACGGTCGCATGGTGGTGATCGAGATGAACCCGCGCGTGTCGCGGTCCTCGGCACTGGCCTCCAAGGCCACCGGTTTTCCGATTGCCAAGATCGCTGCGAAACTGGCGGTGGGTTACACGCTGGACGAGTTGGACAATGACATCACCAAGGTCACACCGGCCAGCTTCGAGCCGACCATTGATTATGTCGTGACAAAGATCCCGAAGTTTGCTTTCGAGAAGTTTCCCGGCTCTGAACCATACCTGACCACCGCGATGAAATCGGTCGGCGAGGCGATGTCGATCGGCCGCACCATCCACGAATCGATGCAAAAGGCACTGGCTTCGATGGAATCGGGCCTGACCGGCTTCGACGAGATCGCCATTCCCGGCCTGAACGTGGACGCGTGGGACGAGGCGGACGACAAGGCCGCCGTCATCAAGGCCATCAGCCAGCAGACGCCGGATCGCCTTCGTACCATAGCGCAGGCGATGCGGCATGGTCTGTCCGATGACGAGATTTTCGGCGTGACCAAATTCGATCCTTGGTTTCTGGCCCGCATCCGCGAAATCGTCGAAGCCGAACGCCGGCTGCGCAAAGACGGTTTGCCGGTGACCGAGGAAGGTCTCCGCGCGCTCAAGATGATGGGTTTCACCGATGCACGGCTCGGCGCGCTGACCGGCCGCGATGAAGAGAATGTGCGCAGGGCCCGGCAGAACCTGGGCGTGACCGCCGTGTTCAAGCGGATCGACACCTGCGCCGCCGAGTTCGAGGCGCAGACCCCCTACATGTATTCGACCTATGAAAGCCCGGTGATGGGCGAGGTGGAGTGCGAGGCGCGGCCCTCGAATCGGAAAAAGGTTGTCATCCTCGGCGGCGGTCCGAACCGCATCGGCCAAGGGATCGAGTTCGACTATTGCTGCTGTCACGCCTGTTTCGCGCTCACCGACGCGGGCTATGAAACGATCATGATCAATTGCAACCCCGAGACCGTGTCGACCGATTACGACACCTCGGACCGCCTCTATTTCGAGCCCCTGACCTTCGAGCACGTCATGGAGATCCTTCGGGTCGAGCAATCGAACGGCACGCTGCACGGTGTCATCGTGCAGTTTGGCGGTCAGACCCCGCTGAAGCTTGCCAACGCGCTGGAGGCTGAAGGCATCCCGATTCTCGGCACCACGCCCGACGCGATCGACCTCGCCGAAGATCGCGAGCGTTTCCAGGACCTC
This sequence comes from Lutimaribacter marinistellae, assembly GCF_042648365.1. Classification (NCBI taxonomy): domain Bacteria; kingdom Pseudomonadati; phylum Pseudomonadota; class Alphaproteobacteria; order Rhodobacterales; family Roseobacteraceae; genus Lutimaribacter; species Lutimaribacter marinistellae. The sequence continues at coordinate 135,194 of NZ_JBHRXI010000010.1, forward strand.
GTCAATCGTCTTGGCCTGAAACAACCGCGCAATGGAATCGCGTCGACCGATGCGCAGGCGCTCGCCATCGCAGAGGAAATCGGCTTTCCGCTGGTGATCCGGCCTTCCTACGTTCTGGGTGGTCGCGCGATGGAGATCGTTCGCGACATGGATCACCTGAAGCGTTACATCAACGAAGCGGTCGTTGTCTCGGGCAAGAGCCCCGTGCTGCTCGACAGCTATCTTGCGGGCGCGGTTGAACTCGATGTCGATGCGCTCTGCGATGGTGAAACCGTACATGTCGCCGGCATCATGCAGCATATCGAGGAAGCGGGCGTGCATTCCGGTGACAGCGCCTGTTCGCTGCCCCCCTACTCGCTAGACAAGGACGTCATCGCCGAGATCAAGGAACAGACCCGTGCACTTGCCAAGGCATTGAATGTCGTTGGCCTGATGAACGTGCAGTTTGCCATCAAGGATGGCGAGGTTTTCCTTATCGAGGTGAATCCCCGTGCGTCGCGCACCGTGCCGTTTGTCGCGAAAGCCACCGACAGCGCTATTGCATCCATCGCGGCGCGCGTCATGGCGGGTGAGAAACTGTCGGCTTTCCCGATGCGCCCACCCTACAAGGCGGTGGACGACACCAAGATCGCCGACCAGATGACGCTGGCCGATCCGGACATGCCGTGGTTCTCGGTCAAGGAGGCCGTTCTGCCCTTTGCACGTTTCCCCGGGGTCGATACGATCCTCGGCCCCGAAATGCGCTCGACCGGAGAGGTCATGGGCTGGGATCGCTCCTTTGCCCGCGCCTTCCTCAAGGCGCAGATGGGTGCCGGCATGGTGCTGCCGTCCTCGGGGAGGGCCTTCATCTCGATCCGTGACGACGACAAGACCCACGCGATGCTCGATGCGGCAAAATCGCTCGTCTCGCAGGGTTTCGATATCGTCGCGACCCGCGGCACGCAGGCCTGGCTGGATGGCCACGGCGTGCCCTGCACGCAGGTGAACAAAGTCTACGAGGGCCGTCCGAACGTGGTCGATATGCTCAAGGACGGCGACATCGCGTTGGTGATCAACACCACCGAGGGCGCGCAGGCTGTGGAGGACAGCAAGGCGATCCGATCAACGGCGCTTTATGACAAGATCCCCTACTTCACGACGGCTGCCGGGGCCCATGCCGCCGCCCGTGCCATCGAGGCACAGGCCGAGGGCGATATTGAGGTCCGGTCGCTGCAAGGCTGACCGGAGGGTCATGGTCATCATGTGGTAAAAGACCCTGAAACGCGTTTCGGCGTTTCGGGTCCGACTGCGCGATGCGAACCGTGCAGTCGGGTTACCTCTATGCATCAGGTTTTTTTCAGCGTTCCCGGGGCCGCATTGTCGCGGTGGCGAACATAAAGCTGCGCCAGAGCGGCCGAAGCCACGCGCGACATGATCCCATCGGCCCGGCTGGTCAGCATGATCGGCACCCTTGCGCCCAGAACGATCCCCGAGCTGTCCGCTCCAGCGAGATACGAAAGCTGCTTTGCAATCATGTTGCCCGCCTCCAGGTCGGGGGCAACCAGCACATCCGCCTGTCCTGCGACGGGTCCATCTATCCCCTTCGTCTCGGCAGCGGCTATCGAGATCGCGTTGTCGAACGCCAGCGGCCCATCCAGATCGCCTCCTTTGATCTGTCCGCGGTCGGCCATCTTGCACAGGGCAGCCGCCTCCACGGTTGACGGGATCTTGTGATTGACCGTTTCGACCGCCGACAGGATCGCCACTTTCGGTCGATCGATGCCCAGCGCGTGACACAGACCCACCGCGTTGCGAACAATGTCGGCTTTGGTTTCGAGATCCGGAAAGATGTTGATCGCCGCATCGGTAATCAAGAGCGGTTTCGGATAGCTTGGCACGTCCATCACGAAGATGTGGCTCATCCGGCGCTCGGTTCTCAAACCGGTGCGGGCATCCACGACTGCCGCCATCACTTCGTCTGTGTGCAAGGCTCCCTTCATCAGAGCTTCGGCAGCGCCTTCACGCACCATTTCGACGGCACGTTCGGCTGCGGCGTGACTATGCGGAACTGCAACGATTTCGACACCGGACAATTGCAATCCGGCCTCTTCGGCAGCCTCCGCGATGCGGGCTGGCGGTCCCACGAGGATGGGCTCGATCAAGCCCCTGTCCCGGGCCGCGAACGCGCCTTCCAGCGAGGTTGCATCGCAGGGATGTACGACCGCCGTCCGGATCGGGTCCAGCGCGGCGGTTCGCTCAATCAGCGCCTCGTATCCCGCGCCTGCCCGATGCATCCGTATCTCCGGAAGGGCTGCGCGCGGGCGGCGCACCTTTTCCCGCGGCGCGATCACGCGCGCCTCGCCGGTTATGACCTGCCCCGCATCCGTGCTGCATTCGCAGTCGAGGATGACCTCCGATCGCTCCTCGTCCTTTTCCCGTACGGTGACGCGTACCGTCACCGTGTCACCGACGCCCACGGGCCGCAGGAATTCCAGCGACTGCGTCTTGTAGATCGTTCCCGGCCCCGGCAACTCGGTACCCAGCAAATTCGATATCAGCGCCCCGCCCCACATGCCGTGCGCCACGACCTTGTGAAAAACGTCGTCGCGGGCATAATCGGGATCTACATGGGCCGGGTTCACATCGCCCGACATCGCGGCAAACAGGTCGATATCTTCGGTCGTCAGCGTTCGCGTCAGTTCCGCGCTGTCACCGGGCCGGATTTCATCCAGCGTTCTGTTCTCGATATACTGCATCGATCCCCACCTTGTGCGACATGTGCGCGGACTTATCCCGGCGATGTGACAGGCTTGTAACCGCGCGTGAGGACGATACGCCGTAATTTGCCGTAATGCATGGGATTTCGCTGAGATCACCAAGTTGACGCAAGGAAATCCACCCTTGTACTGTTGAACCTCCGCCTGCAATTTGGGCAAATCCGGCAGTCTTTGAGAAAGCCCGAAATGTATACGCCAGCCATAACCGGAAGCGGGGTCTTCACCCCCGAGAAATCCATCACGAACGCCGAGCTTGTCGTGGCGTTCAACGCCTATGCCGATCTGCAAAACGCCAAGAACGCCGATGCGATCGAGCGCGGCGAGATGGAACCGATGCAGCACTCTTCCGAAGAGTTCATCGTCAAGGCCAGCGGGATCGAGCAGCGCTATGTGATGGACAAATCCGGTATCCTGGACCCTGAGGTGATGCATCCCCTGCTGCGCCAACGCAGCGACGAGGAGCCCGGCATTATGACCGAGATGGCGATCGACGCCTGCAACAAGGCACTGGCGCAAGCCGGTCGAACTGCAGAGGAAGTCGACCTCGTGATTTGCGCCGCGTCTAACCACGAGCGCGCCTATCCCGCCATTGCCATCGAGATCCAGCAGGCTTTGGGCATCAAGGGTTTCGGATTCGACATGAACGTCGCCTGTTCGTCGGCGACCTTCGGGATTCAGGCTGCGGCTGACATGGTGCGCTCTGGCTCTGTTCGCGCCGCACTGGTCGTCAATCCCGAGATCTGCTCCGGTCACCTCGAGTGGCGGGACCGAGATTGTCACTTCATTTTCGGTGACGTCGCCACCGCAACGCTGATCGAAAGGATCGAGGACGCTCAAGGGCCACATTTCGAGATACTGTCAACGCGTTGCGCCACACAGTTCTCGAACAACATCCGAAACAACAACGGCTTCCTTCGTCGTACCCGCCCGGACGGGCTGGCCGATCGCCGTGACATGCAGTTCATGCAGAACGGCCGGAAAGTCTTCAAAGAGGTCGTTCCGATGGTCAGCGACCATATCGCCGATCACATGGCCGAAATCCAGATCGCAGGATCCGACCTGAAGCGTCTGTGGCTTCATCAGGCGAACAAGTCGATGAACGATTTCATCGGGCGCAAGGTGCTGGGCCGTGTGCCCGAACCGGAAGAACAGCCCAACATCCTTCAGGATTACGCCAATACGTCCTCAGCCGGTTCGATCATCGCATTTTCGCAGAACTCAACCGACCTTGAAGAGGGCGAACTGGGCATCATCTGTTCATTCGGTGCCGGGTACTCGGTGGGGTCGGTGATCTTGCGGCGCCACGCCTGACGGGACTGGGCACCTGACTTAGGTGCTTTCCTCTTCCAGATGCAATTTCATGTCGATCAGAACCTGCTGTAGCTGAACGGTTTCACGGAGCAGGCGCTTGGCCTCGTTCACCGTGATGATCCCGTCTTCGATCGCGGCCTGGTATTCGGTCATAAGCATGGCAAAGCGCTGGCTTAGTGCGATGACATCGGCATTTACCCCGCCAGAGCGCTCCTTGGTGCTGTTGCGTCTGTCATAGGATAGCGTGATGTTCTTGAGTTCGGCCAGCGCCGAAGTGACATGGGGATAGGTGGCGGCCTGCTCCAGTTTGGCAACAGCATCAACCGGGATGAACCGGTCCGCGTGTTCGTCGTTGTCGGAATAATAGCGCCCCAGCGTGGCCTTTGACTTGCCCGTCAAAGCACAGGCGGCTTCTATCCCCACATCTTTTACCAAGGCTTCGGTGTGCTTCTTCAGATACGCCCCGAAATCGGCCATGAATTACTCTCCTGAACTTGTTCTCAATCTGCTCGGCCCAACGCGGCCGGATGGGGAATGCGCCGGGAAATTTCCCATTTTAACCTGTTAATCCAATTGCGAAACTACGTCTATCCCTTGGCTATACAAGGGGTACCAACCGTGAGTGAGTGGCAATATTCTCTGCCCTGTTTCCAGTTGACCTTGCGGCAGCATTGTTCGCCGTATTGGCTTGTGTCGTATTTTGGCACACCCGCCGTTGTTGCGTGTTCAGGCGCCATCCCCAAGGGCCTTGGCCCGGCCCTGACACGCAATGACGGCGCAACTTGCTGAACAGGCTACACGGACTTGTCCAAGTCACTGACGCGGTCTATTCCGCCTGCATGGCGAAACTCTACTTCAACTACTCCACCATGAATGCCGGCAAGTCGACGGTGCTGCTTCAGGCGTCGCACAATTACCGTGAACGCGGGATGGAAACCTATCTTCTGACCGCCGCCATCGACGGCCGGGCGGGCCGTGGACGGATTGCCTCGCGCATCGGGATCGGGGCCGAGGCGGACAGTTTCACTGCCGAAGACGATGTCTTTTCGATGATCCGTATTCGCCTCGACAAGGGGCCCGTGGCCTGCGTCTTTGTAGACGAAGCGCAGTTTCTGTCAGAGACTCAGGTCTGGCAGCTCGCACGCGTCGTCGATGATCTGGATATTCCCGTGCTCTGCTACGGTCTGCGCGTGGATTTTCGGGGTCAGCTCTTTCCCGGTTCGGCCGCTTTGCTCGCCTTGTCGGACGAAATGCGCGAGGTCCGGACCATTTGCCGGTGCGGGCGCAAGGCAACAATGGTCATCCGGCTTGACGGCGACGGTCGCGCCGTCAACGAAGGTGCGCAGGTACAGATTGGCGGGAATGAAACCTATGTCTCGCTCTGCCGCCGCCACTGGCGCGAAGCGATGGGAGACGCCCCCGCGGACCAGTAAGCGACCGGCTCTATTGCCTTCGAGACTGATCAGACAGGGTTGGGCAATGGCCGCCCATCCTGTTGAGCGCTGACGTTGTCCAAGGCCATGTGGCCCATCGCGCTACGGACTTCTTCCGCGGCCGTTCCCAGATGCGGAAGCAGAGTAACGTTCTCGAGGCCCCGCAATCGCGCTGGCACTTCTGGTTCGAACTCGTAAACATCCAGCCCGGCGCCGCCCAGCGCCCCGGTTTCGAGTGCCGAAATCAGCGCTTCTTCGTCCACGACTTCCCCACGAGCAATGTTCACGAGATGCCCCGTCGGCTTCATTGCCGCCAACACGTTTGCGTCGACAAGATGCCGTGTCTCGGCCCCTCCCGGCACCGCTATCACCAGGAAATCGACCTCGGCAGCCATGGCCGCCACGCTTTGGATGCGCTGCACAGGAAAACCCGGAGATTTCTCACTGCGTGCAATGTAGCTGACGGTCATGCCAAATCCGAAATGGCATCGCCGCGCGATCGCCTCGCCGATCCGCCCCAGCCCGACTATGCCGACATGCTTTCCGGTCACGTGCAGGCCCAGCATCTGCGTCGGATGCCAACCTTCCCATTGTCCGGAGCGAACAAGGCGCTCTCCCTCCGCAGCACGGCGCGCACTCATCAACAGAAGGGTCATGGCAATATCGGCCGTGGCGTCCGTCACCGCTCCCGGCGTGTTCGTCACCGCAACACCGGCGGCCTTGGCAGCGTTCACGTCGATATGATTGTAGCCCACACCGAAATTGGCCAGCAGCTTGCAGCGGATATCACCAGCCGCATCGAACACCGCTGGTGAGAACGCATCCCCAAGACTTGGAATGACAGCATCGAAGTCCTGCAAAGCTTGGGACATTTCGTCTGCGGTCATCGGGGCGTTGCTTTGCCGGATCTCGGTATCGAACTCGGCCTTGGCGCGCGTTTCGACCGCATGCGTCATCGGCCTTGCAACAAGAAGACGCGTCAATGCATCCGCCCCCCGACCGGTACCTTGCCATCCGGTCCGACAAGAACGACTGCGCCATTTTCGTCCGGAAGTCCAAGGACCAGAACCTCGGACATGAACTTGCCGATCTGGCGTGGCGGAAAGTTCACAACGGCCATCACCTGTTTCCCGACAAGGTCTTCGGGCGCATAATGAACCGTAACCTGGGCCGAGGTTTTGCGTTCGCCGATTTCGGGGCCGAAGTCGATCCACATCTTGATAGCGGGGTTTCTCGCTTCGGGAAACGGTTCAGCGCGGATCACTTCTCCGACGCGGATATCGACCTTTAGAAAGTCGTCGAATGAAATTTCAGCCATGTGACAATTCCTTGGACCTGTTTGTGGCGGCAGCCACTGCGCGTTTCAACAGCGGGGGAAATCCGGTATCGGGATCCATCAACTCCTCGAGCGCCGCTTGCGTCGTGCCGTTCGGCGAAGTGACGTTGACCCGCAACTGTTCGGGGCTTTCTTCGGCCGCCTCGGCCAGAGCCCCTGCCCCCGCGACGGTCGCTTTAGCAAGGCGCATCGCCAAGTCATCGGGCAAGCCCTGCGCCGCGCCGGCGGCAGCCAGTGTTTCGATCAGGTGGAATACGTAGGCCGGGCCAGACCCGCTGACGCCGGTTACAGCGTCCATCTGCTCTTCGGCATCCAGCCGCACAGTCTGCCCCACGGCCTGCAGCAGAGTCTCGGCCGTGGCCAGATCCTCTTCGCTGGTACTGGCGTTTCCGACCAGAGCGGTTATGCCGCGCCCGACGGCCGCTGGCGTGTTCGGCATGGCTCGCACAATCGGGGTTTCGGCCCCCAAGATTCGTTCAAACGTGGCGATCGGCGTTCCCGCAGCGACGGAAAGGAAAAGCGTACCCCCTCCCGCAAGATCCGTAATGCCCGGCAAGGCATCGGCCATCATCTGAGGTTTCACCGCGATCAGGACGATTGCAGGCGCCTTGGGCAGCGCGGTGTTCAGATGTACGCCCTGTGCTTTTACCCAGTCGGAGGGGTTGGGATCGACAATCCAGACCGACGAGGCTGGCAACCCGTTCTCAAGCCAGCCTGACAGCATGGCCGATCCCATCTTTCCGCACCCGAGGAGGACCAGCCCCTGTTCTGCGACCCGGCTTGAATTCATTGGTGCCCCTCCCCTCGATACAGGTTCGGGGCACAGGTTTAAGCGCGGCCGTAAGCCTCTGCAATGGCTACCTGCATTGCCTCGGCAACGCTGCGCCCGCCCCAGACCATCAGTTGGATCGCGGGATAATAACGCTCAGCGCTGAGCACGGCTGCATTGATCATCGTATCGATCTGTTCTGCACTTGCGACTTGGCCGCCCGAAAGGACGAGACCGTAGCGGTAAACCATCAGCTTCTGGGCAGCCCAATAGGTGAAGGCTCCGGCCCAGCACTGGTCGTTCATCGCGTTCACAAGTTCGTAAAGCCCTGGAAGGCTTTCTTCCGGCGGCTCCATCTCGAAGGTGCAGACCATCCGAAGCGTCTCGTCATAGCCTGACCAGGCCAGCGTTATCGAGTAGGTGCGCCATTGCCCTTCGACAGCCATGGCGATCTGGTCGTCGCCTATGCGGTCGAAATCCCAGTCATGATGCTCGGCGATATGCTCGACGATATCGATGGGATGAATGTCTTCTTCGAGATACTGCTCTGAAAGGGCCATGATGCCACCTCGCTGATCTCTAGCATCTTGGGGCTGGCAGCGCCCCCAGCGCTAGGTGCCTGATCTACAGACCGGGGCGATCCCCCGTGCCCGTACAAGATATGGTGCTTGTCGGCTGGCGCTCTGGCAACCCCCATTTTTGGGGATAACGGCAATAAGTTGTGGACGACTGGCCACGCCGATCAAAATATCGGCAGGTCATCAAGCTTTCGCTTGCGCCCAGAATGTGTGGCTGCAAAATGTAGTGCACCGCGCAAGGGCAGGCCCAAGCGCGGCGCTTCAGTCCATAAAATCAGTGGCAGATTGCGTTCACGCAGACCCGTCTTCGACCTTGGGCGAGGCATCATGCTTGGCCTCGAGTGCCTTGATGCGGGCCTCGAGTGCAGCATTTTCTTCACGCGCTTTCTGAGCCATAGCCCGCACGGCATCGAACTCTTCGCGCGTAACGAAATCACGATCGGCCAACCAGCGGTCGATCATCGATTTCATTGCGGTCTCTGCTTCTTCCCGCGCGCCCTGTGCAACGCCCATCGCGTTTGTCATCAGCTGCGAGATATCGTCGAACATCTTGTTTCGGGTCTGCATGTCATACTCCCGTGTCTGGCTGCCCTCTATATGGGCGAGCTTCGCCGTGGGCTCAAGGTTGACTTGTCCCTTACGGCGCGGGCAAGGAGACGCACATGCAGGCAGTCATCCCCTTCCCCGATCTTTCACCCGAGCTTTTCTCGATCTCCATCGGCGGTATGGAGTTTGCGCTACGCTGGTACGCACTGGCCTATATCGCCGGTATCGTCATTGCCTGGCGCATGGCCGTGGCCGCGCTGCGACGCCCTGCCTTGTGGCCTGCCCATCACCCGCCAATGCGCCCCGAACAGGTCGAGGATCTTCTGACGTGGATCGTGTTGGGCGTGATCCTCGGCGGCAGGCTGGGATTCGTTCTTTTCTACCAGCCGGCATACTACCTCGCGAACCCGCTCGACATTCTCAAGGTCTGGCAAGGTGGAATGGCCTTCCACGGCGGGCTGCTTGGCGTGGTGCTGTCAACCCTACTCTGGGCCGCACGACATAACGTTCCGCGCCTCGCCATATCCGATCTTGTCGCACACACGGTGCCGCCCGGCCTGCTGCTGGGACGTTTGGCAAACTTCGTCAATGCCGAACTGTGGGGGCGACCGTCGGACCTGCCTTGGGCCGTTATCTTTCCCGGACCCGCCGCGCAGGATTGTCCGGACGTGGTCGGGCTGTGCGCACGCCACCCCTCGCAACTCTACGAGGCAGCGCTTGAAGGCCTGATACTTGGCGTTGTCTTGCTGTGGCTTGTCTATCGACGCGGCGCATTCAAGCGCCCCGGCCTGATCCTTGGCGTCTTTCTTGCCGGCTACGGAGCGGCCCGGTTCTTGGTGGAGTTCTTTCGCCAAGCGGATGCGCAATTCGTGTCGGCTGGTAACCCCCTCGGTCTGGCATGGCATGTCGGAGGCTGGGGCCTGACGATGGGGCAAATCCTGTCTGTCCCGATGATCCTGCTTGGACTGTATTTTGTCGCTCGTGCGCGACGAGGAACGGCATGAGCCTGCTACGTGTGTTGCTGGATCGCATTGCGGCCGACGGCCCCATGAGTGTTGCCGAGTACATGGCGACGTGCCTCCTGCATCCAGAACACGGCTATTACACGACGCGGGACCCGTTTGGCACCAAGGGAGATTTCGTCACGGCACCCGAGATAAGCCAGATGTTCGGGGAACTTCTTGGGCTTTGCCTTGCACAGGCTTGGATGGATCAGGGGAGCCCTTCGCTCTTCTGTCTTGCCGAGCTTGGACCCGGGCGCGGAACGCTTATGGCCGACGTGCTCCGCGCGACGTCTCGCGTGCCCGGCTTCGTCGAAGCTGCGCAAATCGTTCTTGTCGAGGTTTCTCCAATGCTGCGCGAGGCTCAGGCACAAGCGCTCGCACCCCACCAGCCGCGATGGATCGAGACGACGGACGACCTGCCTGACCTGCCTCTGTTCGCTGTCGCCAACGAGTTTTTCGATGCCCTGCCGATCCGCCAGTTTCTGCGCAGTTCCACGGGATGGCGCGAACGTCTGGTCGGTGAACGCGACGGACAGCTGACGTTCGGCCTGGGCGCCGAGGTCCCTCAGTCGGCACTGGAACATCGTTTGTCCGACACATCCGAAGGAGACATGGTCGAAATCGCGGCTTCTGCTCCGGTAGTTGTTGAAACCATCGCTCGAAAGATCGCAAATCACGGCGGTGCGGCGCTGGTCGTCGACTATGGCGACTGGCGGTCACTGGGCGATACGTTCCAGGCGATGCGCGGGCATGAGTACACGGATCCCCTGGCCAATCCGGGTCAGGCCGATCTGACGTCTCATGTCGATTTCGAGCCGCTTGCTGAAACCGCCCGTACGGCGGGCGCGGCCCATAGCAGGCTGACGCCGCAGGGCGTGTTTCTAGAACGCCTCGGCATCACCGAGCGCGCCCGGCAATTGGCGGCAGGTCTTGAAGGTAAACGTCTCGATGAACTGATACAGGCACATCGCCGGTTGACGCATCCGGATGATATGGGACAACTGTTCAAGGTGCTGGGTCTGTTCCCGGCCTCTGCCAATCCACCGCCTGGGCTCGAGCCATGACACTTGAGATCCTGACATCCGATCTGCTCTCTTCAATCCGCCACGGGTTCTTTACCCGACGTGGCGGGGCATCGTCTGGCATCTTCTCTGGCCTCAATTGCGGGCGCGGATCCTCGGATCAGAACGAGGCCGTCGCCCTCAACCGCGAGCGGGTCGCCAAGGCCATCGGAGTGGAGGCCTCCTCTCTGGTCGGCGTTCACCAAATCCATTCCTCAAAGGTGGTGAAGATTACCGACGCAGAACACGAACGCCCCACGGCGGATGCAATGGTGACGGCGACGCCTGGAATCGCACTCAGCGTTCTGACCGCCGACTGTCAGCCGGTACTTTTTGCCGACCTGGAAAACGGCGTCATCGGCGCAGCCCATGCAGGTTGGCGCGGCGCAATGGACGGTGTCCTCGATTCGACGATCAGCGCGATGGAAGAAATGGGGGCAAACCGCGATCATATCGTTGCCGTGATCGGACCTACGATCTCTCAGCGAAACTACGAGGTAGGCCCCGAGTTCTTTGACGAGTTCATGTCTGATGACAGCGAAAACGCCCGGTTCTTTGCGAATGGAGAAGGCGATCGCATGCTTTTCGACCTTCCCGGCTATGGGCTGCATCGGCTGCGCGCGGCTGGTGTAGATGCCGCAGAATGGATCCGTCACTGCACCTATGCCGATCCGGGCCGCTTCTATTCCTATCGACGCAGCACCCACAACCGCGAAGCCGACTATGGAAGGCTGATCTCGGCCATCCGTCTTTGACGCGCATCCGCTGTCTTTTTCGCAATTTTGCCACATTCCAGATGCAACTTATGCTTGCGACCCACGAAAACCCCAACGATTTCACCGAAATGGCGTGAAAATCCGGACGTGGCTCAATGTGACCCGCTTTGGCCGGTCGTGACGCTTTGTCGGCAATTTTTCCTTGATCTGCCCCAGAGGTGCCGCAAACCGGCGCGATGCTAATCCTTGACGAAAACGAGCGGGCACAGACCCGCACCGCCAAGGCAGGACAGGAGACACACATGAAACCGAAGGCCCGATTCATCAAGTCCGTGATTGCAGCAGCACAAGACTGCGACACGACCCTTCCCTGGGCGCGCGGCAAGCGCAACGCAATTGAACTGCAGTTGCTGCGCAGGTCGGCCCAACGCCGGAAACTAGCCTGAGCAAGAATATTCCAGGGCCGCCATTGCTCGCGGCTGCCCGAGGTTCCCGAAACCGGACGCTGCCCCTGACCGGTCGGGAAAGACGGAGCCCGCCCCGCGCCGTGCGGGGCGGGTTTTGCATAGGGGTAGATTCGCGCCATGCGTGGGCGGCCCTGCCGGCCTCGCAGAAACAGTAGGAACCGCTCGCGCCTATTGAACACGGATTGATAGCCGGATCGCCCGATTTTCGGGTTTTCCGAGGGTCCTGACGCAAAAGTCGCGGAAATATGTTACGATTTTTAGGTGTAATGTTCCGAGTTGTCGGTGGGGGCCGACTGGGACACGACCCGGAAAGAAAGGGCCGGTAACGTCATGTCGATCCCCCATTCGCTTGCCCGTGCGGCACGCAACGCTGTCGAAACGAGTCCAATCCTCCAAGACCCTGCCGCCTTGCGAGCGCCTCAACGCCCGCAACTTCGCCGCTATGAGGTCAGTTCACTTCAGGAGGACGGGACGTTTGTTCAAACCCGCCATATTGCCCCGGCACTACCGTTATTCGAGAATGCATTTTGCGCTTTTTCGCGCGGATCTCTCATCGAAACGGACCAGGGCCCCATGGCGATCGAGGATTTGCTGCCGGGTGATCGTGTGATCACCGGCAACGGCTCCGCCCAAGAGGTACTTTGGAAAGGGTCGACGACCCTTGTACCAGGCCGCCCGGACAAGCGTGGCCGCACCCACCACCTCTACCGTATCATGGCCGACAGTTTCGGCATGCAGCGCCCGCTATCGGGCGTGATTGCAGGGCCCTCGGCCCGGCTTAAGGCCACTCCAGCCCATTTGCGTCACCTGACCGGCGGTGAGCCAATGCTGGTTCCCATGGTGGAACTCGTCGACGGCATGGGCGTGATCGAAACCGCGCCCCCGACCCCGGTCGAGTTGTTTCACATCTGCCTGCGGCGACATGCATTGATCAATGTCGACGGGCTGGAGTTTGAAACCTATCACCCAGGCGTCAATGCGGTGCGCGTGATCAGCCACGCCATGCGTTCACTCTATCTCAACCTCTTCCCGCATATCTACACGCTTACCGATTTCGGTCCGCAAATCCTGCCGCGTGGCGGTGAGGGCGAAATCGACAAGCTGATTGCCTGAGTAACCGGGGAAACGACATGTCGATCCTGCTGAGCTGGGTGGCGAGCGTTCTCGTCACCCTCGTTCTTCCCTCGCACCCTGCGCCGGACGGGCCTGCCGGCCTCATGCCGAACGGCTCAGCCTCTCCTCAAGCACGTCGAAAGGAACCCCGGGTTCGTCTTTCGCGCCACGAATGACCAAAGACGTCTTTACGCTGGCCACGTTGGGCGTGGTCAGAAGGGTGCCGGTCAGGAAACTCTGAAAACTGCTCAGGTCCGGCGCCACGCATTTCAGTATGAAATCGACCTCGCCATTCAGCATGTGGCACTCGCGTACCAACGACCAGCTGCGGCACCGCTCCTCGAAGGCACGCAATTCAACTTCGGCCTGGCTGTCCAGCCCGACCATGGCGAAAACCTGAACTTCAAAGCCAAGCTCCCGCGCGTTCACCTCGGCATGATACCCCCGGATCAGACCTGATTCCTCAAGCGTGCGAACACGACGCAGGCAGGGCGGGGCGGATATTCCCACGCGCTTTGCAAGTTCCACATTCGTCATGCGGCCATCGGATTGTAGTTCGGCAAGGATCTTGCGATCGATTTCGTCCAGTCGTGTTGCGACCATCAAGGGCTCCCATCTTTGCGGTTGTTATATCAGCGCCCTTTCTGCGCGCAATAATCTTTCAGGCCTCCGCAAGATTCTTTTGCGCGCAGCCCGCTGGACATCTCTCGGCGACGTCAGACACTACCTCGTGAAGGCGCCCGGCGGCGCACGCATTGGGGCTTCAAGAACGCTGTTGTCGGGTCTATATGCGGTGCTCGGACGACAAACGACACATCGAAACGCAATTTTCGGGGGCATCATGGCCGAGACACGTCACACCAAGGTTCTGATCATCGGTTCGGGGCCGGCGGGGTACACAGCGGGGGTATACGCCTCGCGCGCGATGCTCGAGCCCATCCTTGTTCAGGGCATCGAGCCCGGCGGGCAGTTGACCACGACGACCGAAGTCGAAAACTGGCCGGGCGATACCGAGGTTCAGGGGCCCGACCTGATGGTCAGGATGGAAGCGCATGCCAAAGCGATGGGATGCGAAATCATCGGCGACATCATCACAGATCTGGATTTGTCCAAGCGCCCCTTCACCGCGAAGGGTGATAGCGGCACGACCTATATCGCCGACGCCGTGATCCTGTGCACCGGGGCCCGCGCCAAGTGGTTGGGCCTGCCCTCCGAGGAGAAGTTCAAGGGCTTCGGCGTCTCGGCGTGCGCAACCTGTGACGGGTTCTTCTACCGTGGGCAGGAGATCGTTGTGATCGGCGGGGGCAACACTGCTGTCGAAGAGGCGCTGTTCCTGACCAATTTCGCCTCCAAGGTCACCCTCATCCACCGGCGGGACGAGCTGCGGGCCGAGATGATCCTGCAGGAACGCTTGCGCAAGAACCCCAAGATCGAGCCATTGTGGTTCCATACCCTTGACGAAGTTGTCGGCACCGACTCGCCCCTGGGCGTCGAGGCCGTACGGGTGAAACATGTCGAGACCGGAGAGGTGACCGAGATCCCCTGCAAGGGCGTCTTTGTCGCTATTGGCCATGCCCCAGCAAATGAACTGGTCAAAGATCAGCTTGAGCTTCATCATGGCGGCTACGTCAAAACCAAGCCGGGCTCGACCGAAACCACGATCCCGGGCGTGTTCGCGGCGGGAGACCTGACCGATCATGTCTACCGTCAGGCAGTAACAAGCGCAGGTATGGGCTGCATGGCAGCGCTCGATGCCGAACGTTTCCTTGCTGAACACGGCGACGCATTCGCGCGGGACACGACCGAACCGCTGGGCCACGGTGCGCCCGAAGGCGAGGCAAAGGCCGAAACCGCCTGAGCGGAGAGGTGCTTGCCACGCGGCAGCACCTGATTGCACACTCTGCTGGCAATCGCGTCGGCGGAGTGTGTATGTGAGCATCTTGTGGCAGGGAAGCTGGGTCACCCGGACGCGTATCGCGACTGGCGTGTTCCTCATGCTTTATGCCTTCCTGCACTTCCTCAATATCGGCCTGGGGCTGCTGTCCCCCGGGTGGATGGAGGAGATGCAGGACGCCCGCCAGATCTTTACCCGCAGTGCCGTAGGGACCACCTTGCTCTATTCCGCCCTCGTCCTGCACGGCGGCCTGGCACTTGTCCGCCTCGGCCGACGCCGAAGCCTGAGAATGAGCGCCACGGAAGCATGGCAAACCGTTCTCGGCCTGCTGATCCCGCTGCAACTCATCACGCATGTCGTCTTTACGCGTTATTCGCACGCGGTCTACGACACGAACGACGAGATGAGTTATGTCATTCTCATCATGTGGAGTTCGGTTGCCGTCTGGATGCAGGTCGCCCTGCTACTGGTGGTCTGGATTCATGGGTGCATCGGGTTGCATCTGTGGCTACGCCTCACGCGGTGGTGGCCCCGTGTCGTTCCGACGGCCATTGGCCTTGCCGTTTTCGTTCCCGGCTTTGCCCTCGCGGGCCTCATGGTCGAGGGGCGCCGCATTTATTCCGATTTTCAAACCGAAACGTATCAAGCCTCCCTGATGGAGCGGTTCAACTGGCCAAGCGCCGAAGCCTTCGGAGCACTTTTTGCAACCAAGGATCAAGGTTTGCTGATGTTTGCCGCCCTGCTTGGATTGACCTTTGCGAGTTTCGGGGTCCGCCGCGTGTTGCGTCGGCGGCGATCCGTTCGGATCCAGTACGCAGACGGCCCAGTGATTACGGCCGAGCGTGGATTGACGCTGTTGGAAATGTCCCGCGCGAAAGGGGTGCCGCATACTGCCCTCTGCGGCGGGAAAGGACGGTGTACCACCTGCCGTGTCGTCGTCGAAGAAGGGGCCGAACACCTGGCCGAGCCTGGTCCCACCGAAGCGCGCAGCCTCAAGGCGGTAAAGGCTCCCCCAGGAACCCGACTTGCCTGCCAGATCCGACCCGAAGCGCCGACGACCGTGTATCGCGTGTTTCGTCCCGATGGCGCTCGCAAACGCGCGCATGCCAGTCAGGGCCAGGAACGGGAACTTGCCATCCTTTTCCTCGACATGCGCGGATTTACGGCGCGAACGACGGGGCAACTGCCCTATGACGTGGTTTTCCTGCTCAACCGCTTCTTTGATGCGATCGTACCCGCGATCACCGGCGCCGGCGGAACGGTCGACAAGTATCTCGGCGACGGCCTTCTGGCCGTGTTCGACAGGCCGGATGCGGCCCTATCGGCACAACAGGGGCTCGCCGCTGCGGTGGCTGTGGGCCATGCGTTGAACAGGTTCAATGCCTCGCTCGCAGATCAGGGCGATCCCGAAATCCGCATCGGGATGGGTCTGCACATGGGCAATGTGGTGCTGGGTGAGATCGGTGCCGCCGGACATGCGCCCCGAACCATCATCGGTGACACGGTGAACGCGACAAGCCGTCTTGAGGGAGAGACCAAGGAGCTTGGCGTCGAGCTTCTCGTGTCGCATCGGGTGCTCGAGGTCGGCGGCGCTGACTACGACCCAAAAGACCTGCACCCATTCGACCTGCGCGGCGTTTCGCAAAAGCTCATGGCCTTGCCCCTTTCTCGCGCAACGGATCTGGAAAAGAGATCCGCGCAAAACCTCGTGCAACAGGAACAATCGGAGCCCGCGGACACCGCTGCCGAAACATGATCCCAACTTACGGCGACAGGCGTCTACGAGCGTTCCTGTTTCACCCTGACGGGTAGACCTTGGGTCGCGTTCGTGTATATGACGCAACCACTCCGCCCCTCGGCGGTTCATTTCAAGTTTCGAGAGATTCAATATGACGATGTTGGCAAATCTTGCCCCGATCCCCGAGCTTTACGTTTCCTATGACAGCGCCCAGAAGATGAAGGCCGAAGCGGCCGAACTGGTCAGCCACGACCTTAGCCCGCGCCAGATCTGCGACCTCGAACTTCTCATGAATGGTGGCTTCAACCCCCTCAAGGGGTTCCTGTCGGAGAAGGATTACGACAGCGTCGTCGAAAACATGCGGCTGGCAGACGGCACCCTGTGGCCGATGCCCATCACGCTGGACGTGTCCGAGAAGTTCGCCGAATCCATCGAACTGGGACAGGACATCGCTCTGCGGGATCAGGAAGGCGTTATCCTTGCCACGATGACAGTTACCGACCGCTGGACCCCTGACAAGGCGCGTGAGGCGGAGAAGGTGTTCGGTGCCGACGACGAGGCGCACCCGGCGGTGAACTACCTGCACAACACGGCCGGAAAGGTCTATCTCGGCGGTCCCGTTACCGGAATCCAGCCGCCTGTGCACTATGATTTCCGCGTACGTCGCGACACACCGAACGAATTGCGCGCCTTTTTCCGCAAGGTCGGCTGGCGCCGCGTGGTGGCCTTTCAGACGCGGAACCCACTCCACCGTGCGCATCAGGAGTTGACGTTCCGCGCAGCCAAGGAAGCGCAGGCGAACCTGTTGATACATCCGGTCGTCGGCATGACGAAGCCCGGCGATGTCGATCACTTCACCCGCGTGCGCTGCTACGAGGCGGTGCTTGACAAGTATCCGGCCGCGACCACCTCGATGAGCCTGCTCAATCTTGCAATGCGCATGGCCGGCCCGCGCGAAGCCGTCTGGCACGGCATCATCCGCCGCAACCACGGCTGCACCCATTTTATCGTCGGCCGTGACCATGCCGGCCCGGGCAAGAACAGCCAGGGCGAGGATTTCTACGGCCCCTATGACGCGCAGGACCTGTTCCGCCAGCACCAAGACGAGATCGGCATCGAGATGGTCGATTTCAAACACATGGTGTATGTGCAGGAACGCGCGCAGTACGAGGCGATGGACGAGATCGAGGATCGCGACAACGTCACCATCCTGAACATTTCGGGCACCGAACTGCGCCGCCGTCTGCGCGAAGGTCTCGAGATCCCCGAATGGTTCTCGTTCCCCGAGGTCGTATCGGAACTGCGCCACCGGTATCCGCCGCGCAGCCAGCAAGGTTTCACGGTATTCTTCACCGGTTTCTCGGGGTCTGGCAAGTCGACCATCGCCAACGCGCTCATGGTCAAGCTGATGGAGATGGGCGACCGTCCCGTAACGCTGCTCGATGGCGACATCGTGCGAAAGAACCTCTCCAGCGAACTGGGCTTCTCGAAAGAGCACCGTGACCTGAACATTCGCCGCATCGGCTATGTCGCGTCCGAGATCACAAAGAATGGCGGGATCGCGATCTGTGCGCCGATCGCCCCTTATGCCAGCACCCGCCGCGCGGTACGCGAAGACATCGAAGCGTTCGGCGCCTTCTGCGAAGTGCATGTCGCCACCTCGATCGAAGAATGCGAGCGCCGTGACCGCAAGGGTCTCTACAAGCTGGCACGCGAAGGCAAGATCAAGGAATTCACTGGAATCTCCGATCCCTACGACGTGCCCGAGAACCCCGAACTGCGCGTCGAGACCGAGAATGTGGATGTGGACAACTGCGCCCACCAGGTGATTTTGAAGCTGGAAAGCATGGGCTTGATCGGCACCAAGTGATCGACCAACCAATGATGACGGAAGCGGCCCCCTGCGGGGCCGTTTTCAATTACAGCGATGCCAGCAAAGCGCGAGCCGCGCGCTCCTCGTATCTGGCATAATCATCGGCTACCGGCTGCAGCGCACGAAGCGCGGGCAGCCTGCATTCGAAATCCGCCTCGCTCATGTTTCCGATGGCCGTCTCGATGTCGAGTCGCGACTTGCATTCGATAATCCCGTCAAGCGGCATGAAATCGGCCAGGTTCGGGCACCCCCAATAGATCGGCACGGTTTCACACAGGATCGCATCGATGAGTTTTTCGGAGAAGTAGTTTCGCTCACGGACATTCTCGATAACGACCGAATAGCGATAGGGAGCGAGACCATCGGCCTTTGCCTCGAAAGGGGTGTAACCGCGCCCGAGCACCTCCACCGGTCGACCGTTTAGGCGCACCCAGTCCACGATCGAATGGCGCAGCTTGTGGCCTTCGCTGTCGCGTTTTGCCGACGCAATGAGCGAACAGGTACGAGTCTTGGTTTTGTCGACCTCGCGCCATTCCGGGACCCAGGTCGTCCCCATCGGCAGAAAGACGGCATTGGGCAAGCGATCGACAAGTGCCTGGTGAAAGGTCAGGACACGGCAAAAGCGGCGATAGGTGAAGCGCAGCAACGAGATATGCTTGCCATGGATAACGGCCGGTTCCGCCATCAACAACGAAATCCGCGCTTTCGTGCCGCGGCGAAGCCGGAAATGCGTCGATGTGTCGGGATAGACGATCAGATGATCGTCAGCGTCCATCGCACCGACCACCCCCCCCGACAACCGGTCGGGACACCCCAGCGGCCAAACAAGTTCGGCCACTGGCAGCGAAGCCAAGTCCGGCCCAAGTCGGTGGCCATACGGCAGAACGGCGACGGCCGGACCGCTCACGCCGAACCCGCGTTGTCCGGCAGATCGACCTCACCCCGCATCAGGACAAAGCCCTTTCCGGCGACGCGGATACCGGTCATCGCATCGGTGGGGCCCTGTCGGCTTACACGCGCCTGACCGGGACGGCCCATCCCGTGCCCCTGCTCGGCGACGAAACTGTCACCTTCCATCAAGCCCCGATGCCAAAGATAGGCGGCCATCGCTCCGGTTGCCGAACCGGTGAAGGGATCCTCGGTCGGGCTCGGCGGCGCCAGGATAAGACGGGAATAGGTATCACCCCGTTCGGTCGCACCGCCAAGTGTGACGAGAAAAGGCTCGATCATGTCGGTTCCCCCGGCACCTGTAACGGTTGCAAGCGCTGCAAGAGCATCGATGTCCACGCGCGCGCGATCCAAGGCCGCACGATCACGCAGAAGGGTGATGCAAAACGGCAGACCGGTCGACACGATTTGCGGGGGCGCCGCGATATCCTGAGGGTCGAGCGATACGGCTTTCGCAACGGCCTCGGCCGGAACATCTCGCCCGAACTCAGGCGCGCGCTGTGTCATCTCAATCTCGTCGCCATGAAAGGTGACGGGCACTATACCTGCCCCGGTTTCAAGCGTCAGGCTGGTCCCGGCAATCATACCGCGTGACCGCAGGGATGCGACCGTGGCGATCGTCGGGTGTCCGGCAAACGGAATTTCGCGACTCGCAAGGAAATACCGCACATGGAAGTCCGCCCTCTCCGACGGGCCGACGAATGTGCATTCCACGAGCGACGTTTCACGGACGAAGGCCATACAGGTTTCGACCGACAGGTTCGACCCGTTGTGAACGACGGCACAGCCATTTCCACCGAAAGGTTTGTCGGTGAACGCATCCACCCAATCGAATTCGAACCAACTCATTTTTTTGCGCCTCACACTGTTCTGCCCGCGAACCCGGTATCGCGCCCGCGGTCAGAAAAGTCACGCAAAGATCGATGGATCAGTGTACCGCGACAGGCGACAGATCATGCTGCCGCGCCAGCACAAAGGCGAGGCGACGATCAGCGACCAGCGCCAGCTGCTCACCGTCAGCGTTGTGAACGGCATAGAGGTGATCCAGATCGCCGGCCTGGGTTCTCACTTCGTCGGGAAGATCGGCCACGTCCACCGTCTTGACATAGACGATGCGGCTACCGTCCTCTTTGAATTCATATGGCGTATGCATGGCTTATCCTTTCCTTATGTTGATCGTTTGCACCACGGCATCGGGTACCGCGCGGCTCAGATCGACATGGAGAAGGCCGTTTTCCATCACGGCTTCACCAACCTCGACACCGTCCGCCAGTACGAACATGCGCTGGAACTGCCGAGCGGCGATTCCACGGTGCAGGAACACGCGGCCTTCACTGTCATCGGCCTGACGTCCACGGATCACGAGTTGCCGATCTTCGACGGTGATCGACAGGTCTTCTTCGGCGAACCCGGCCACGGCCAGCGTGATGCGGTACGACGTTTCCGAGGTCTGTTCGATATTGTAGGGCGGATAGCCATCATTTCCGGACTTCGCCGAGCGCTCCAAAAGACGCTCAAGCTGCTCAAAGCCCAGCAGGTGGGGATAGGATCCCAAGGTCAGTTTCGACACGGTCAATCGTCCTTCATCTTCAAAGCGACGTGTTGGGCGGCCCCGAACCGGCAACCGCACCAGTGGAATATGGGGCGATCATTGCGCGACCACAAGGTCTAGGCGAAAACATCGTGAAGTCGTATCCTGCGGCGAAACCACGAAAAACAAGAGTTGAGTCGCCATGAACGCTCCCACGGATCTGTCGATGAAAACGGACGATGTGCTGCGCACCGAACTTGAAGTGTTCCGCCGCCAACACCGCGATCTCGACGAGGCGATCGAGGCGCTCGAAGCAAAAGGCACGTCGGACCAGCTTACGATCAAGCGGCTCAAGAAACAGAAGTTGCGGCTGAAGGATCTGATCGCGTTGATCGAGGACCGGCTGACACCTGACATCATCGCCTGATCGACGGATGGTGTTTGCCTGAACACCAAACCAGTGAACCCAGTCGCCCTCCCGTTTTGGATCGGAGGTCACTCTATACGCTGCGCGCCTGCGCTTCCAAAGGCGTACCTTTGCTGGACAGTACGGTAAACCTGTTTCATCGGCGCTACTTCTGGCAGTACCCCGCTCTGTTTGTTGCCTTGCCACGCCCTGATCAGCGGCTATAGTGCGCGCTCTTTCGCAGGGGAGACTGAGATGGGTGCGATACGCGTCGGGATCATCATGGGCAGTCAATCGGACTGGCCTACCATACGCGAAGCGGCCGAGATCCTCGACACGCTCGGCATTGAGTACGAAGCGAAAATCGTCTCGGCGCACCGTACACCCGACCGTCTTTGGGACTATGGCAAGGCGGCAGTTGAGCGCGGCCTGCACGTGATCATCGCAGGCGCGGGCGGCGCCGCGCACCTGCCCGGCATGATGGCGTCCAAGACGCGGATTCCTGTGATCGGCGTCCCGGTGCAGACCAAGGCGCTGTCAGGCGTGGATTCGCTCTACTCGATCGTGCAGATGCCCAAGGGCTATCCGGTTGCGACCATGGCCATAGGCGCCGCGGGCGCCGCCAATGCCGGGTTGATGGCCGCCGGCATCCTTGCCCTGCACGATGCAGATCTGGCCGCTCGGCTGGACACGTGGCGTCATGACCTATCCGCATCCATTCCACAGGAGCCTCGAGATGCCTGAGCCGCTTTCCCCCGGTGCAACGATCGGTATCATCGGTGGTGGCCAGCTGGGCCGCATGCTGTCGGTCGCCGCGGCCCGTCTTGGCTTCAAGACCTGCATTCTGGAACCGGGTGGCGATTGCCCTGCCAGCCATGTCGCGAATTTTCACCTGCAGGCAGAGTATGACGATGAACAGGCGCTGGAACGCTTTGCCGACGCTGTCGACGTCATCACCTACGAGTTCGAAAACATCCCCACAGCCTCGCTGGACCTGCTGGAAACGAAGTGTCCCATCAGACCGGGGCGTGAAGCCCTCAGGGTGAGCCAGGACCGGCTGACCGAAAAGAAATTCCTGCGCGATCTGGGTTTGGCAACCGCCCCCTTTGCCGCGGTCAGCGATGCAGACGGCCTCAAGGCAGCGCTAGATGAAATCGGTGCGCCCGCCATCCTAAAGACGCGCCGTTTCGGATATGACGGCAAGGGGCAGGCTCGCCTGAAGGGGCTCGAAGATGCCGACAGCGCGCTCGAAGCGATGGCAGGCGCCGAGGCAATCCTCGAAGGTTTCGTCGATTTCAGCCACGAGGTCTCGGTCATCGCCGCCCGCGGCCCGGGTGGAGAGGTCGCATGTTTCGATCCCGGCGAAAACGTGCATCGCGACGGTATCCTGCGCACCACTTCCGTCCCGGCCCGACTGACAGCGGGGCAACGCACGGATGCCGTTCTGCTGGCCGCCAAGATCCTGAACGCGCTCGACTACGTTGGCGTGATGGGTGTCGAACTATTCGTCACGAACCAAGGGCTGATCGTCAACGAGATCGCACCACGGGTGCACAATTCCGGCCATTGGACGCAAAATGGCTGCACCGTCGATCAGTTCGAGCAGCACATCCGCGCTGTCGCCGGATGGCCGTTGGGCGATGGTCAGCGCCATGCCGACGTCGTAATGGAAAACCTGATCGGCGACGATATGGACCGTGTGCCGCAACTTGCCAAAGAGGCTGACACCGCGCTGCACCTTTATGGAAAGGCCGAAACGCGGCCTGGCCGCAAGATGGGTCACGTCAACCGCATCCTGCGCTGAGCGAAGCTAGCCGATCAGCCGCGCGGCGAGATCACCGGCAAGGTAGCTGGCGCGGCCACCCGCGAAAGTGCCGGCCACCCTGCCGTTTTCCTTGTCCAATACCACTATGTCGGCACGCAATCCCGGCGACAGTGTTCCCCTGTCCGAAAGTCCCAAAGCACCCGCTGGCCCCGAGGAGACCAGGCCCCAGGCCGCTTCGAAATCCAAAACACCCGTCTGTGCAAGCATGAGCGCGGCGCGCCGCGGGCTGGGATAATGGTAATCCGAAGCCAGAGCATCGCACAATCCCATTGCCACCAGATCCAGCGCGCTGACATTTCCCTTGTGCGATCCGCCTCGTACGAGATTAGGTGCCCCCATCACGATAAAATCCCCACCTGACCGCGCAGCCTCGGCAGCCTCGATCGTTTCGGGAAACTCGGAAATCCGCGCCCCTCTTTCGCGCCAGTAGTTTCGGGTTTTCGCAGTTCCATCATCATGACTGCCCATCAATACGCCATCCTCGAGCAGTTCCGTGCAAAGCGTATCAAGCGCGGCCGCGACCTCAGACCCCTTGGCGTGCAGATCCAGAAGCATCTCGAAATGTGCCTCGGGGTTACGACCAGCCTTGAGCGCCTGCCCCACCAGACGCGGCGGCTTGCGACCTTGGCTTAGCCTGTCATGCGGCAGGTGGTCGTTGAAAACGATGTACTCGACCGCCCAATCTCGCAGTTTCTGTTTAAGCCCCTCGAAATGATCGAGCATATGGGTTTCGAATCGCAACTGCCCGCGTAGGTCCGTGGCGACCTCGTCGCGCATTGTGACCAACGCTTCGAACACCCGTGCGGCGAATTCGGGCCCGCGAAGCCCGCCCTCCCAGCTGTAGAACTGCGCCAGAACCGCCGTGGTGATTCCGTTGGCGGCTATCTCTGCCTCGGTCGCGATCAGCCCCTCTTCTGTCGCCTTCATGACCCCGCGACGGGGGGCGACATGCGGTTCGAACCCATCGCCATGCAGATCCACGATACCCGGCAGCACCAAGAAACCGCTCAGGTTCACCTCACGATACGTCTCATCCGTCACCTGCCCGCGAGCAATCGACAAGGGCGCGTCGACAAGCCCCTTGCCGGGCAGCAAAACCTCCGCCCCCGTGAATGTCAGTTCGAGCGCACTCATCGGCTGGTCTCCGAGACGGGTTCGTTGCAATCGGCGCCTTCGCAGATCCGCTCGATCGCCCCGAAAACCGAATCGAGCCACGAGATGTCGGGGTTGAAATGCCCGAATTCGATGAAGTGCAACGCCTGCGCAATGACACGCGGGTTGTTCATCATGAAGGTGTGAGTGACAGGCAGAACGAGGTGATCGGCCATGCCTTCGACCTTGGTCGACTCGACCGAAACCTTGCCATCGTCCGGGCCCTCGATCATCGCAGAGAACACCGGGTTCAGAGAGTTCTCTCCGGCAATCACGCCAAGCTCGAAATCCACGGGCGGCAGGTGCCGCGGAATGCTGGCAGCACCGGTTCCCAGCGCCATGCCGGCGGGACCGTTGAGCAGGCCAAAAACCTCCAGGTCGCCGAGAACGTCAACCAGTTCGCTGCCCTGGTTGGGCGGCCCCAGCATGACAACCCGTCCAAGCCCTTCGGGGTGGCCGGTACGCAGCCAATAACGCAGAAGAATCCCCCCCATGGAATGCGAAATGAAGTGAACGGGTTTAGTTTCGCAATTCTCCATCGCGGTCGGTAGGGTTCCCAACGCGAGTTCCGGGATCGGAAGATCGGTCGAAGGGTAAAATGGCACGACGACCTCGTAACCGCGCGCGCGCAGCAACTCTTCCATGACAGTGAAAGAGGCATCGGTGCGCGCCAGCCCGTGCAACAATACCACGCACTCGGCACGAAGCGGGGCCGCGAAGAAGGTCAAGATCAGGGCGAGGAACAGGCGCATGGCGCCTGCGATAGCCTTTCCGGCACCCGGACGAAAGCCTCAACCCCGGCGCGTCGGAAAAGAGGCGAGCGCGATGCCGCCGAGCACCACGACCGCCCCGACCAGCAGCGCGGGCGGAACGGATTCGCCGAGAAAGAGCAAACCGCTGGCGAGCGCGATCACCGGAACGCTGAGTTGTACCGTTGCGGTCACCGGAGCGGCCAGCCGGGGTACCAAACGGTACCAGAGCGCATATCCCAGTCCCGAGGTGACGGCGCCGGAGAGGATCGCAAGGCCAGCACCGGACGGAGTCATGCTCCAGCCTGCGTTGACCACCACAAGGGCCAATGCGGTAAGGGGAAATGCCAGCACGAAGTTCGCGGCAGTGGCAGAAAGCGCGTCAGGTTCCGCACGTCCGGCAAGCGTGTAGGCCGCCCACCCGGCCCCGGCGAGCGTCATGCAAAGCGCGCCGAACGGGTCGGCCTCGGCCCCCGCGCCCGGCCACAGAACCCAGGCGAGACCGGCAAAGGCAACCAGCGCACCAAGGATTTGTCGGGGGGTTTGCACCGTTTTGTACATCGCCGAGACGGCAAAGATGCCGATTTGTACCACCCCGAACAAGATCAATGCGCCAAGCCCGGCATCAAGTGACAGGTAGGCCAGCGAGAAACCGACCATGTAAAGCGTCAGCGACCCCGCCCCGACGAGGCGGCGGCGAGAGCCGAGCGGGATGGTGCCGCCGCGCAAGAGGACAAGCGCGGCCAGCATCACTGCCCCGGCCAGAACGCGCAGGGCAGCGAAGGCGCCGGGATCGGCGGCGGAGCTGTCGACCGCAAGCCGGTTGAGAACCGAGTTCGCCGCGAAGGCACACATCGTAAGAGCGGTGAGAAGGACAAGACGCATGTGGCAGGCTTGGCAGGCCGGTCCGGCATTGTCCACCGTCTTGGCGCATGCGGAAAACCGGCATGCATCCGGTAAATGTTTCATGCTAGGCTTCGAGGCGAGAGACCTGACCTGCCCGGCGCACCTGTATGACATTCGATCACCGGAATGAAACCCTGCGCCGCGATCCGCGTGCCGCCGAACTGGTGAACTGGATCACGCAAGAGGGGCTATTGGGGAACTCGAACACATGGATGCTCGAGGCCTATTGCGAGAAACTCGTAGCTCTCGGTGTGCCGCTGTTCCGATACCATGTCACGCAGAACGCGCTGCATCCGGTTTACGGCGGGCTCGGCTTTGATTGGCAGGCCGGACGCGGAACGGTCAACCATGAGTACCGGCATTCCGACGAAGCCCCGCCCATCTGGCAGGCGAGTCCCTTCTTTTTCATGCTTGAAAACGGGCTTGATCGCTATCGCGAGACTGTCGAAGCACCTGACCGGCCCAGCCGTTTCAATATCATCAACGAGATGCGCCAACAGGGCGCGACCGACTACCTTGCAAAGATGATCGCCTTTACCCCTTGGGAAGAGGGCACCCCGATCACCCCCGGAGACAGGAACGAAGGGGCGATCATGTCGTGGATGTCAGATGCCCCCGGCGGATTTTCCGAACACGACGTGCAGTTGATCGAAACCACCTGCCCGCTTTTGTCGCTTGCCATGAAGGCGCGCGCCAATCGCAAGACTGCGGAGTCGCTGTTGGCGATCTACCTGGGCCACGATGCCGGGCGGCGGGTGCTGTCGGGCGAGGTTCGGCGTGGCTCTTCCCGGTGGATCGACGCGGTGATCTGCTGCTTTGACCTGGAAGGGTTTACCAGCCTGTCGCAACGTGTCGCGGGTGACACGCTGATCGCAATGCTCAACACCTATTACGAGCATGTCGTTTCGGCCATCGAGGACAATGGCGGCGATGTCCTGAAGTTCATGGGCGACGGGCTTATCGCCATCTTCGATCGCGACGCGGTGACCGACGCGCCCGACCGGGCGATGCGCGCCGTCATGGCCTTTGGCGCGGCGCTGGATGCCGAGAACGCGCAGAAGCGGGCCGAGGGACGCCCGGTACTGGATCATACCGTCGCGCTGCATGCCGGTCGGGTTCTTTATGGGAACATCGGGGGGGCGGCGCGGCTCGATTTCACCGTCATAGGGCCGGAGGTCAATTTTGCGGCGCGGCTTGGCAACATGCACAGGCCGCTCGGGCGTTCGGTGATCCTGTCGGAGGATGTCGCGCGCGACGTGACGCCGGTTGATGGTCGGGAATTGATCTCGCTTGGCCGCTACATGCTGCGCGGGGTGGACATGCCCAAGGAGCTTTTCACCATCCACATGAACGATGCCTGAACCGCGAGGGGGTTGCCTCAGCGCACGAGTCCGGGATTGCCCTCGATATTCATCAGCTCGACCGACCCGAGCCCCTTGATTTCATGTGCGCCGATATCGGTGATGTGAAACTGGTCGATCAGGTCGAATTTCATCGACGTGGGCGCCACGATGGCCATCGGCCGGGCGAAGACCTGAAGGCGTGAGGCCATGTTCACCGCCGGGCCGAACACGTCGTAGACGTATTTCTGGATACCCACGACCGAGCCGACCGCCGCACCGCTGCCCAGTCCGATGCGGGCCTGCCACTTGTTGGGATGGCTCTGGTTGCGCCGCTCGAGGTAGCGCAGGAAACGCACGGCGCAATTCGCGACAGAGGTCGCGTGATCGGGGGCGGGTTCGGGCATGCCAGCCACGGCCAGATAGGCATCGCCGATGGTTTTGATACGCTCGCAGCCGAACTGCTCGCTTATGCGGTCAAACGCCGTGAAGATGTCGTTGAGCTCACCCAGGGTGACCGTCGGGTCGTTGCGCTCGGTGAAATCGGTGAAGCCCACGAAATCGAGCATGAGGACGGACACGTTGCGGTAAAGCTGCGGCGTGACCACGCCGAATGTCTTGTACTCTTCGTAGACCGAACGGGGCATGAGGTTGAGCAGGAGCTTTTCGACACGCTCTTTTTCGCGTTCGAGTTCGCGCGTGTTGCGTTCGACCATGTTGGAGTAGCTGTCGATCATCTGCTCAAGTTCACGCATGCGCGTGATGTTCTGACATTCGACCACGACCATCCTCTCGCCCTCGACCTCGGCCATGGACAGCGAAACGGAGATCACCAGCGATTTGCGGCGCGGCTTGACGGTCACCTCGCTGGCGAAATGACCGACATCCAGAAGGGCCGCGCGCGCCTCGTCGCGCATCGCCTCGATGAATTGGTGGACCGCCTCGCTGGCCGACGGCTCTCCGAACCACTCGCCAAACGCCGCATTGTGGTAGACGAAGTGCAGATCCTCGAACCTGACGATCGCGACGCCGATGCCGATGGAGCGGAGAAGCTGCTCGTTGATGCCGGAGATCGCGAAACGGGTCATCGCTCGTGCACGATGAGGCTGCGCTTGGACTCCATCACCGCGGCGAGCGCGGCCGCGTCTTCAGGTGCGACGCCGTGCTGGTCGAGAGCCTGAACGAACAGCGAGATGATCTCGTCGAACTGCGGGTCGGAAATCGACAGATGCGCGTGCACCGCGCGCAGCCTTGCATCGTTGATGGGTGCCGGTCCGCCCATGATACCCGATACGAACTTGGTCTGGTGGTCGATCTGGCGCGGCATGTCGACGTCGTCGAAGAACGGTCCCACGACGTCGCTTTCCAGCACAAGGTCGTAGAATGTCATGACGATCCGGCTGACGACGCTGAACCCGCCATATTTCTCGAACGTGCTTCCAGACATGGTGTTCGGTCCCAATGCGCACCAGTCCAGCCTATCGGCGGAGGCATGTTCGATCAAGCGCGCAAGAAAAAGGGGCCGCACGATGGCGGCCCCTTGGGTATTCTTGGCTTCAGGCTGATCGGCGGATGCCGTCAGAGCGATTTCGCAATGCGAAACCGGTCCTTACATCATGCCGCCCATGCCGCCCATGTCGGGCATGCCGCCACCGGCAGCTGCGCCTTCTTTCTGCGGCTTGTCGGCAACCATCGCTTCGGTGGTGATCAGCAGACCGGCGATCGACGCGGCGTCTTGCAGCGCGGTACGCACGACCTTTGCCGGGTCGATCACGCCGAACTTGAACATGTCGCCATATTCTTCGGTCTGAGCATTGAAGCCGAAGGTCTTGTCGTCGCTTTCGCGGATCTTGCCCGCGACGACCGAGCCGTCGACGCCTGCGTTCTCTGCGATCTGGCGCAGCGGAGCTTCGAGAGCCTTGCGCACGATCGAGATGCCGACGTTCTGGTCGTTGTTGGCGCCCGACAGACCTTCAAGCGACTTGCCTGCCTGCACGAGGGCCACACCGCCACCGACGACGACACCTTCCTGCACGGCTGCGCGGGTCGCGTTCAGAGCGTCGTCCACGCGGTCCTTGCGCTCTTTCACTTCGACTTCGGTCATGCCGCCGACGCGGATAACAGCAACGCCGCCTGCCAGCTTGGCAACGCGCTCCTGCAGCTTCTCACGGTCGTAGTCGCTGGTGGTTTCTTCGATCTGGGTGCGGATCTGGGCAACGCGCGCCTCGATCTCGGCCTTCTCGCCTGCGCCATCGACGATGGTGGTCTCATCCTTGGTGATGGAGACTTTCTTGGCGGTGCCGAGCATGTCCATGCCGACGTTTTCCAGCTTCATGCCGAGGTCTTCGGAGATGACCTGGCCGCCCGTCAGGATCGCGATGTCCTGCAGCATGGCCTTGCGGCGGTCGCCGAAGCCCGGTGCCTTGACAGCTGCGATCTTGAGGCCGCCACGCAGTTTGTTGACCACGAGGGTCGCCAGCGCTTCGCCTTCGACATCTTCAGCAATGATCAGCAGGGGTTTCTGCGACTGGATCACCTGCTCCAGCAGGGGAACCATCGGCTGCAGCGAGGAGAGTTTTTTCTCGTGCAGCAGGATCATGCAGTCTTCGAGGTCCGCGACCATCTTGTCGGGGTTGGTCACGAAGTAGGGCGACAGGTAGCCGCGATCGAACTGCATGCCTTCGACGACGTCGGTTTCGGTCTCGAGACCCTTGTTCTCTTCGACGGTGATGACGCCTTCGTTGCCGACTTTCTGCATCGCGTCAGCGATCTGGCGGCCGATTTCTTCTTCGCCGTTGGCGGAGATGGTGCCAACCTGAGCAACCTCGTCGGAGTTCTCGACGGTGCGGGCGGCGTCCTTGATGGACTGAACGACGCTGGCAGTTGCGAGGTCGATGCCGCGCTTGAGGTCCATCGGGTTCATGCCGGCGGCAACCGACTTCATGCCTTCCTTGACGATGGCCTGGGCCAGAACGGTGGCGGTGGTGGTGCCGTCGCCAGCCTCGTCATTGGTGCGGGAAGCAACTTCCTTCACCATCTGTGCGCCCATGTTCTCGAACTTGTCTTCCAGTTCGATTTCCTTGGCGACCGAAACACCGTCCTTGGTGATGCGGGGCGCGCCGAACGACTTGTCGAGAACGACGTTGCGGCCTTTGGGGCCGAGGGTCACCTTGACCGCATCGGCCAGGATGTTGACGCCCTTGAGCATCTTGTTGCGGGCATCGGTATCGAATTTGACGTCCTTAGCAGACATATGCCTTGCTCCTTGGATTTACATTAGTTCTGCGATCGAATGAAGCGGACTGGCTCAGGCGGCCTTGGCGGCTGCCGAGGACTCGATGATGCCGAGAATGTCGCTTTCCTTCATGATCAGCAGTTCCTCACCGTCGACGGTGACCTCGGTGCCGGACCACTTGCCGAACAGGACCTTGTCCCCTTCCGAAACGGCCATGGGGATCAGTTCGCCGCTGTCCTTGCGGGCCCCTTCGCCGCATGCGACGATGATACCCTCGGCGGGCTTTTCCTTGGCGCTGTCGGGAATGATCAGTCCGCCAGCCGTCTTCTCGTCGCTTTCCACGCGGCGCACCAGCACCCGGTCATGAAGAGGTTTGAATGCCATCTTTGCAGCTCCTTAAGCTCAAAGTACGTTTGCGTTCGCCCCCGCGCTCCCCCGCGGCAGGCAGTTAGCACTCACCGAAGTCGAGTGCCAACGGCGGACAAATAGGCAGGCTGAAAATTTCTGTCAAGAGGATTGGGTGGCGTTTTCGGATGCGTCCGCCCTACCGGCCGAGCCCTGCGCGGCAAGTGCCTCGGCACCGGCATCCGAGAGGGCATATAAGCCTTTTGCGACTTTCGTGAACCATCCGTAATGGTTGTCGCGCATCAGACGCGTGGCGCTCGCGACACCGGTTTCGCGGGCCACGTCGGCCCCACGACATGTCCCCTGCCCCGCCAGATGAGCGGCGCAGCGCAGCGCGTCCTGCCGATACGCGGTGATGATTCCGCGCCTGACCGAGCCGCCAGTATTGGGGTCGCCCTCGATCCGGTCGAATTCGCGCAATAGCCGTGCCAACCGCTTGGGCGATTTGCGCGGCGCATAAGGTCCGGGGTCGCACTGCACCTCGACCCGCCCGTCACCACGCACGGTGATCAGGCCAATCCCGAGGCGCCGGCACAGGATCAAGTTGTCGCGCAATGCCCGGCGCGCCGTGCGGCCCGTCGGTTTCAGCACCGCGACATAGACGAGATCGCTGACCTTAAGCCGCGCAAGGGCCTGGTGAAACAGGCCCAGCGAAAAGCGCAGCTTCAACTCTACGATCACCGGCTCTTCTTCGCCGCGACGGGCGACGAGGTCGGCGGCTCCGATCTCGCCCTTCACCTCGTAGCCCTGCCGCTCCAGCAGGCTTTTGACGGGGGCATAGAGGTCGGCCTCGCGGGTGATCGAGAGGGTGGGCTCGCTGCGGGTCATGCCGGCCACTCTAGCGGTGACTGCCCGGCGGCGCACGGGTCGATTTTGGACGCCGCGGCCACCCGTTCGGGCCATAGGTCGCAGGCCATGCCGCCCCCGTGACAACTGCGGCAACCGGCCCTATAAGGCGCGCGAATTTGCACCGAACGCAGGATAGCGACATGACCACCAAAGTCTTTGGCCACAAATCACCCGATACCGATTCCACCGGCTCTCCAATTCTGTGGGCCTGGTACCTGAACGAAGTGAAGGGCGAGGCCGCCGAGCCCGTGCTGCTGGGCGAGCCGAACACCGAGGCGGCCTTCATGCTGGAGCGCTGGAACCTGCCCAAGCCCGCCATCATCGGTGACGTAAGCGAAGGTGAGCCGGTGGTCATCGTCGACACCAACAACCCGGCCGAGTTGCCCGCCTCGATCAACAGCGCCGACATCCGTGCAATCATCGACCATCACAAGCTGACCGGCGGACTGGAGACCAAAGGGCCCATCGACATCACCGTGCGACCGCTGGCCTGCACCGCCACCATCATGATCGACATGATGGGCGAGGATGCCGCCAAGATGCCCGAGGCGATCAAGGGCGCGGCGCTGACCTGCATCCTGAGCGACACGCTGGAATTCCGGTCGCCCACCACCACGCCGCGCGACCGCGAAGTCGCCGAGGCGCTGGCCGCCGATCTGGGGCTGAACGTCTCGGACTACGCGGGCGACATGTTTGCGGCGAAGTCTGACGTATCCAGCTTTTCCGATGCCGAGCTGATCCGGATGGACAGCAAGGAATATGCCGTCGACGGCGTGAAGTTCCGGGTATCCGTGCTGGAGACCACCGCGCCGGGCGTTGTTCTCGACCGCAAGGACTCGCTGGTGGGTTCGATGGAAACGGTCGCCGCTGAGGATGGGGTCGACCAGGTACTGCTCTTCGTCGTCGACATCCTGAACGAAGAGGCGACCCTGTTCGTGCCGAACGACATGGTGAAAGGCGTCGCCGAGAAGAGCTTTGGCGCGCAGGTGACGGGCGATACCGTCGTCCTGCCCGGCGTGATGAGCCGGAAGAAGCAGATCATTCCGAACCTCAAGGTCTGAGGCCCGGGGTCAATATGCCCGATGCGCCCGCAGCGAAGGCTGCGGGCGTTTTTCGTTCGGGGCAAGGCTCAGCGGTTTCCACCCTGACCGCCACGACCGCTGCCTGACCCCGAAAATCCGCTGGGTCCGCCGCCCTCTCCCAGTCCGCTGTTGTCGCTTGCCGTTCCTCCGGTTGGTGTCGTGCCGTTTTTGCCATGTGCGGACCTTGCGCCGAAACCGTTCATCTCGTCGGTTCCAGGGGTGTTCGCGCTGCGCGATTGGTTTGCGTCATGATTGGCCGCCACGGGGGCATCGCCCTCACCCGCCCAGGAATTGCCATGTGCAGACATAACAGGTTCGGTCGCCGCGACCAATGCCGCTACGGCAAACATGAGTTTCATTTTCATGATTTTCCTTTTGCTCTTGGGTACTTGCCTGTCGTGCAGGCAGTGTTTCAGAGCTTGCCTTCCTATTCAATTCCAAAACCCGAATGTGATTGATCCTCCGCAAGAACCCGCCGAAACCAAGGCGTGGGGCATTCGCGACAGATCGGAAATTGTTCGAATCGAAAGGCTTGCCGTAACAGGTTGGGTGGCTAGGCTGAAACCGGGGAGATCGGGACAAGGCCAGCGTGACGGTTCAGAAACTCAGCACGACGCGCAGCATCCTGCGGTTCGAAGGCGCGGACAGGATTGCCTATTGGCGCCGCTTCGCGATGCTGCTGGCCCTATCCGTCATCATCGCCACGATGGGCATGTTGCGGAACTCGGGCGCGGTGGTCATCGCGGCCATGCTGGTCGCGCCGTTGATGACGCCCATCCTCGGGATCGCGGCCGCGATCGTCATGGGCTGGCTCAAACGTGCCTTCATGTTGACCTTGACGGTAGGCGTTGCCGCCATCGCCTGCGTTCTGATGGCGCTGGTGCTTGTCAACGTGGCCGACGTGCCGCGCGGTATTGTTCTGCCTGCCCAGATCACGGCGCGCACAGACCCGGGCACCGAGGACCTGATCGTTGCGCTGGCGGCGGGCGTGGCCGGTGCATATGTGCAGATCAATCGCGCCGAGCTGAGCCTGTTACCGGGCGCAGCCATCGGCGTCTCGCTGGTCCCGCCCTTGTCGGCTTGTGGCATCCTTCTCTACTTCGGGGAGCCCGCAGACGCTTACGAGGCGGGGCTGCTCTTTGCGACGAACCTTGGCGCAATCATCCTGTCGGCCTGCCTTGTCTATGTCGTCTATGCCGCGCGGTTCGTTGTCTTTGGCAAGGGCCGCCGCAAGCTTGGCTTTACCACGGGGATGGTGATTACCCTCGCCTTCCTGACGCTGGTCTTTCTCCAGTTGGGACGATCGACATACAACCGGTACCTCGAGACCAGTACCGAGGCGCAGGTCGCCGGCGCGATCCGCGCATGGGCGAACCCGTACTCGGTCGAGATCGCGCGCGTCGATGTCAACGCCAAGCGCAAAAGGGTTGAAGTCTGGCTGATCGTGGACCTGCCGATCGAGGCACAATACAAGATCTCTTCGATCGTGAACCTGCTGCCCGAACAGTTGCGTGAAACCTCGCTTGTCGATGTTCTTCAACAGGAACTGGGGGACGGATACCTGGCCGTGATCCGCTATCAGACCCGGATCGGTGCACAAGTCATATTGGGAACCCAGAATGTCCAGCAGGCCCCTGATATCGAGTCATTGACCGAAGACAACTGAGATGTCCCCCGCTTTCCGGCGAGGCGGCGTTCGCACCGTATGGTCAATGGGCGTGTGCTTTGTCATTAGTGGGGCCAACAAGGATTGTTCTTCCAGAGGCCCCCCATGACGCAGATCATCAACGAATTGTCCGAGATTTCCGACCGCTACAAGGCCATGTTCGTCGACCTTTGGGGATGCGTGCATAACGGCGTCACAGCCTATCCCGAGGCGGTTCGGGCGCTCGAAACCTATCGCGATGCCGGAGGGATCGTAGTGCTGGTGACCAACTCGCCGAAACCACGTCTGGGCGTCACCGAGCAACTGGGCAGCTTCGGTGTTCCCGAGGCGGCATGGGACACCATTGCGACCAGCGGCGATTCGGCTCGCGCGGCGATGTTTCGCGGGGTTGTCGGCCGCAAGGTCTGGTTCATGGGCGAATGGGAACGGGATGCCGGTTTCTTCGACCCCATCAAGCTGGTCGACGATCCGGTCGAAATCGAGCGCGTCGAACTGAAAGATGCAGAGGGGATCGTCTGCTGCGGGCCGTTCGACCCTTATGCCGACCCGGCCGAGAACCGTCCCGATTTCCTTTACGCCAAGCAGAAGGGCCTGAAACTGCTATGCGCCAACCCCGATATCGTGGTCGACCGTGGTGAAAAGCGGGAGTGGTGCGCGGGTGCTCTGGCGCGGCTTTACTCCGAAATGGGCGGCGAAAGCCTCTATTTCGGGAAACCGCATCCGCCGATCTACGACCTTGCCCGCCGCCGGCTTGCCGAGGTGGATGCCAGCATCGGCGACGGCGAGATCCTGGCCATCGGCGACGGGATCGGGACGGATATCGCGGGCGCGATGGGTGAAGGGATCGATTCGCTGTTCATCACCGGAGGACTCGCCGCACAGCAGACGCAAACCGACCGGCAGCCCAACCCCGACGCCCTGCGTGCATTTCTCGAGGAAAAGAAATCGGCACCAACCTATTCCATCGGGCGATTGCGCTGATCAAACCCCTTGATTTTCTGCGCTCGCGAAGTAATAAAGTTGCCCAGCAAGAGCATGGTGCGAGCAAATATTACTTTGCCAGTGCAGAAAGAGGGTGACATGTTGGACAATCTTCCGCGCGGTACGATCTGTATCGAAGATATCGAGATGGGCATGTCCCGTTACCTGCGCAAAGTGGTGACGGACGAGGATATCGAGATGTTCGCGCAGGTCTCGACCGACCGTAACCCGGTCCACCTCGACGACGACTATGCCCGCGACACGATCTTCGAGGGCCGAATCGCACATGGCATGCTCACGGCGGGGCTGATCTCGGCCGTCATCGGTGAACAGTTGCCAGGCCACGGAACGGTCTACATGGGCCAGTCGCTCAAGTTTCTGGCCCCGGTGCGGCCCGGCGACACGGTCTATGCCGAGGTGAAGGTGATCGATATAGACATGGGCAAGCGGCGCGTTCGCCTTGATTGTCACTGCTCGGTCGACGGCAAGAAGGTCCTCGTAGGCGAGGCGACGGTCCTTGCGCCGTCGCGTAAGTTCGACTGATCCGTCCGGCTGTAATCAAGCGCGAATCCGACATCTGGGCGACCGGGTGAGATAAGCGTCAGGCAGTGCTTGATCCCGCCGCCTGCTGCGGCTAGGCAGGCCGTCATGCGGATCATTCGCGATTACCAATTCGTTGACCCTGAAGACCGCGGTGCCAGCGCCGCGATCGGCAATTTCGACGGCGTTCACCTCGGCCATCGCTCCGTGATTGACCTTGCCCGGCAGGCCGCACCGGATGCACCGCTGGGCGTGCTCACCTTTGAGCCGCACCCCAGAGAGGTCTTCGCACCCGACGCCCCGCCCTTCAGGCTGATGCGAAGCGCCGCGCGGGCGCACAGGCTGCAAAAGCTGGGTGTCGAGCGACTTTATGAACTGCCATTCAACGCTGCGCTGGCCGCCCTGACGCCGGAACAGTTTGCGGCACAGGTGCTGTGCGGTGGCCTTGGCGTCAAGCATGTCGTCGTGGGGGCGGATTTCTGTTTTGGAAAGGCTCGCAGCGGCAATGCCGCGGATCTTCAACGCTTTGGGCGCACAATGGGCTTTGGCGTCACGATCGCCCCGCTGATGGAAAAGTCCGCCGACGTCGTCTCGTCCACGGCGATCCGTACCGCACTGTCCGAAGGCCGACCGCGTGATGCGGCAGCCATGCTCGGCCATTGGCACCGGATCGAAGGCGAGGTCATCGGCGGCGAACAGCGCGGCCGCGAATTGGGTTATCCGACGGCGAACATGGCCATCGATGGCCTGCACCCGCCGAAATTCGGTGTTTATGCCGTGTTGGTCGACGTACTCGATGGCCCCAACAAGGGCAGCTATCACGGTGCGGCGTCGATTGGCGTGCGCCCGATGTTCAACGGCGAACGGCCGAACATCGAAACTTTCCTCTTCGATTTCTCGGGGGATCTTTACGGATCAACCCTTTCCGTCGGGCTGGTGGATTACCTGCGCCCCGAGATGACCTTTGACGGGTTGGACGGGCTGATCTCCCAGATGGATGCCGATTGCGCCCGCGCCCGCGAGATACTGGCCGCCCTATGAGCTCAGATCCGATTGAACGGAATTCCTTGCAGCCACGCTTTTGGGAGAAGAAGCCGCTCTCGAAATTGTCCCGCAAGGAGTGGGAGGCGCTCTGCGACGGCTGCGGCAAGTGCTGCCTGAACAAGCTCGAGGATGAAGATACCGGCGAGGTCGCCCTGACACGGGTGGCATGCCGACTTCTCGACGATGAAAGCTGCCGTTGTACGCATTACGAGAACCGCCACCAGTTTGTACCCGATTGCATCGTTCTGTCGCCGGACAACCTGGACAGCCATGCCTATTGGATGCCCCGCACCTGCGCCTATCGCCTGTTGTGGGAAGGGCGAGGCCTTTATGACTGGCACCCGTTGATCTCGGGCCGGGCCGAAACCGTGCACGAAGCCGGGGTTTCCGTGCGCGGCATGACCGTGTCCGAATTCGACACACCCGAAGAAGACTGGGAAGATCACATCATCGAGGAGCCGCAGTAATGTTTTTCGCCTCTGACAATTCCGGACCGGTCCCGCAACAGGTTCTGGACGCGCTTGCCGAAGCCAACAAGGGCTATGCAATGGCCTATGGCGCGGATGCGCTGATGGACGAGGTCCGCAACACGTTGCGCGAGATATTCGAAGCGCCCGAGGCATCCGTCCACCTCGTGGCGACCGGCACTGCGGCGAATTCGCTTGCCCTCGCGACGCTTAGCCAGCCATGGCAGACGATCTTCTGTTCGCCGGTCGCCCATATCCACGAGGACGAGTGTAACGCGCCCGAATTCTTCACCGGCGGCGCCAAGCTGACGCTTGTGCCCGGTGCGGACAAGATGACCCCGGAGGCGCTACGGGGAGCGATCGAAGGCGAAGAGACGCGCGGCGTACACGGTCCGCAACGCGGGCCGGTATCGATAACGCAGGTGACCGAGCGCGGCGGCGTCTATACTCTGGACGAGCTGCGGGCGCTGACGGATGTAACAAAGTCGTTCGGCCTGCCCACCCACCTCGATGGCGCACGTTTTGCAAATGCGCTGGTGGCTCTTGGCTGTACGCCGGCCGAGATGACCTGGAAGGCGGGCATTGACGCCGTTAGTTTCGGCGGGACCAAGAACGGGCTGATGGGGGTGGAGGCAGTGATCTTCTTCGATCCGCGCCATGCCTGGGAGTTCGAGCTGCGCAGAAAGCGCGGCGCGCATCTTTTCTCGAAACATCGCTACCTGTCCGCCCAGATGTCGGCCTACCTGCGCGACGGTCTGTGGCTGGAGCTTGCCCAAAAGGCAAACGACAACTGCGCGCATCTCGTGGCGGGGTTGAAGGAGGCAGGGGCCGAGTTCCTGCACGCCGGACCGGCAAACATGGTTTTTCCCAGCTTTCCCCGCGCCACGCATCGACGCCTGATGGCCGAAGGCGCGGTTTATCACCTGTGGGGAGCCGAACTGGATGGCGGCCCGGACGATGAGGCTCTCCCCTGCCGTCTCGTCTGCGATTGGTCATTGGCACGCGAAGAGATTGACCGCTTCACGAAAATGGTCGCCCAAGGGTAACGCCTTGGCGGGCATGCCTACCACCCGCCTCATCTCGCTTTGATGTGGAATGCAGCGGTCCGGGACCGCATGTATGTACGCGTCAGGCCGCAGGCCTCCGCGTCAGCGCGTGTCCGGGGCTCGATGCCCTGGCCACGCGCTCGCACGATCAGTGCCCGCCGAGTATCCCGGTGCGGACCGAGTAATTCACGGCAAGGCCGTAATCGGGGTCGTCCTCGCTGTCGACCATCAGGTGGCCCGCGCGGGTGAGCAGTTTGTGGCAATCCCGGCTCAGGTGGCGCAGCTGTATCGACTTACCCTCGGCCTCGTATTTCAAGGCCACCGCCTCGATCGCCTGCAGGGCGGATTGATCGACCACGCGGCTGTCGGCGAAATCGACGATCACCAGCGACGGATCGCCCGAGGGGTCGAACAGCTCTCCAAATCCTTCGGCCGAACCGAAGAAAAGCGGCCCCTGCACTTGGTACACCTTGGCGCCTTCGGGTGTCTCGTAGGTCTTGGCATAGATGCGCTTGGCATTGTTCCAGGCATAGGCCAGCGCCGAGACGATCACGCCGACCACGACGGCAACCGCAAGATCCTCCATCACGGTCACGACGGTGACGAGAACGATTACAAAGGCGTCGGTCAGCGGTACCTTGCGCAGGATCATGAGCGAGTTCCACGCAAAGGTTCCGATCACCACCATGAACATCACGCCGACCAGGGCGGCCAGCGGGATCTGTTCAATCAGAGGCGCGGCGAAGAGGATGAAAACCAGAAGGAACAGCGCCGCCGAGATTCCGGCAATTCGGGTACGACCACCGGATTTCACGTTGATCATCGACTGGCCGATCATGGCGCAGCCGCCCATCCCGCCAAAGAAGCCGGTGATGACGTTTGCCGTGCCCTGCGCGATGCATTCCTGGCTTGCGCCGCCGCGTTTGCCCGTGATGTCGCCCACCAGGTTGAGGGTCAGCAGCGATTCAATAAGGCCGATAGCAGCAAGGATCACCGAGTAAGGCAGGATGATCTTCAGCGTTTCCCAGTTGAGCGGTACCATCGGAATATGGAACGGCGGAAGGCTTCCCTCGATCGAGGCAAGATCGCCCACGCGCGGCACATCAAGTCCGAAGCCAATTACGAGGGCTGCCACCACGGCGATCCCGGCCAGCGGTGCGGGAACGATCCGGGTAATGCGCGGCATGACCCAGATCACCGCCATGGTCAGCGCCACGAGGCCCAGCATCGTATAAAGCTGCATGCCCGAAAGCCATTCGCCGCCGCCCATGCCGTGGCCCGTGTTCTCCATGGTGCCCGGCACCTTGAACTGTCCCAGCTGCGCCAGAAAGATGACGATCGCCAACCCGTTGACGAAACCCAGCATGACCGGATGCGGTACGAGCCGGATGAATTTGCCCCATTGCATCACCCCGGCAACGACCTGGATCAGCCCCATCAGCACCACCGCCGCAAAGAGGTATTCCACCCCATGTTGCGCCACAAGGCTGACCATCACCACCGCCAGCGCACCGGTCGCCCCCGAGATCATGCCCGGCCGCCCGCCGATCAGCGCCGTTACAAGCCCCACGATAAATGCCGCGTAAAGACCGACCAGAGGGTGCACGCCCGCCACGAAGGCAAAGGCAACTGCTTCGGGAACAAGGGCCAGGGCCACGGTAAGACCTGCCAGAAGTTCGATCCGCAAACGCCCCGGCGAGAATCCCTCATCGGGCATCCATCGCAGGTCAGGCATGGCAAAACGATTGGCGAACGAGGCCAGGAGGGCTCGGGTCATGGGCTGGTCCTGTCTTGGGGTTTGCACTTTCTGCGGCGCGGCGCTTTTACCGGGATCAGTCGCCCGGGGATAGGGGGCGCACCGGGATGCAGCCATGCGCCTGACGCATGGCTTATAGGCCAGCCTTGCGGATTCCGCGATCCGCGACCGTTGACTGAGGGCTCTCAGCCTTGGTTCGGACCGCGCAATTGACGGATGGCCTCGCGCACCGCCTGCCATTGCTCGGCCTCGGCGGTCCGGTTCGCCGCGGCACAGCTTCTTGCCTTTTCCGCGGCCTCTGCCTCGGCCTTGTCACCATGTGCGCCGTAGAGGGCACGCGCGTATTGAGCTGTCTGTATCGCGTCCATGTCATCCTCCGGTTGGTTTGTCCGGTCGGTCGCCCGACTCGGACGGGTGGCCAGACTAGCACATTTCACGCCTCGCTTCCCGCCGCAGTTGCAAACCAGCCCGCCCCGGTTAACTTGCCCTTCAGCAGATGACTGACAGGGGCATGACAAATGGCAGAGACGATGATCGCCGTGATCGGCGGATCCGGGATCTACGAAATCGACGGACTGGAAAACGCGGAATGGGTCACGGTGGACACGCCCTGGGGCGCGCCATCGGACCAGATCCTGACGGGGCGCCTTGACGGTGTTGCGATGGCCTTCCTTCCGCGGCACGGGCGGGGGCATGTGCATTCGCCGACCGATGTGCCCTATCGCGCCAACATCGACGCGTTGAAGCGGCTTGGCGTGACGGACGTGATTTCAGTGTCTGCCTGCGGTTCGTTCCGCGAGGAGATGGCACCGGGCACCTTTGTAATCGTCGACCAGTTCATCGACCGCACCGTGGCGCGCGAAAAAAGCTTTTTCGGTTCGGGATGCGTCGGGCATGTCAGTCTTGCCCACCCGACTTGCCCCCGCCTGTCGGACGCCTGCGAGACGGCGGCGCGCAGCGCGGGCATCACCGTTCATCGCGGCGGGACCTACCTGGCTATGGAGGGGCCTCAGTTCTCGACCCTGGCGGAATCGCGGATGTATCGTGAACACTGGGGCGCCGACGTGATCGGAATGACCAATATGCCCGAAGCCAAACTCGCCCGCGAAGCGGAGCTTTGCTATGCCTCCGTCGCCATGGTGACGGACTATGACAGCTGGCACCCCGATCATGGCGAGGTGGACATTGCAGACATCATCGCGACGCTCAGCGGAAACGCCGACAAGGGGCGCGCGATGGTCCGCGGTTTGCCCGCCTTGCTTGGCACGGAACGCACGCCCTGTCCGCACGGGTGCGACCGGTCGCTTGACCATGCGATCCTGACGGCGCCAGATAAACGTGATCCCGCGCTTGTCGCCAAGCTGGATGCGGTGGCAGGGCGCGTCTTGTGATCGTGGGGAGGGTCAGCTCTCCTCGTGTTCCTTCATGAAGCTGCGGATAAAACGCCGGATCTCACGGGCGGCCGAGGTGTCGAGCTCCTTGCAGAGCTCGACGAAGGCGTCCCGTTCATCCTTGTCCAGCCGCAGGACCAACTGGCTGTTTTTTTTGCTGGAACCCTTGGTCTCTTTCTTGCTCACTGTCGCGTGTCCTGCACTGAAGGCGCCCTCGCCTTGACTTTTCGGCTATGCGTTGTATATACATAGTCTATTAACTTTCTGTCGAGCAACCTAAGAAAAAGAAAAGGACAAGGCAATGAATCTGCATGCTGCAAACGCATTTCTGCTGCGCGACCGTTCGGACTGGCGCAAACCGCATCTCAGCTGGCTGCCCTCTTCCCTTTACCGGTACTACAGCCATTCGCGCCTGCTGCTGAAAAAGTAACTCTCTTGAACCACCAGGCAGATTGCGCCAAACACGGACGGTCTGCCGGTTCAGGAGAGGGGGGCGGAATGCCCAAAAGCACATCGGTCAAGGATTACATCCGCACCATCGTCGACTTCCCGCATGAGGGAATCATGTTCCGCGACGTGACGACGTTGTTCGCCGATCCGCGCGGATTCCGCATGGCAATCGACCAGATGCTGCACCCCTATGCAGGCGAGCGGATCGACAAGGTCGTAGGGCTGGAGGCGCGCGGTTTCATCCTGGGCGGAGCCATTGCGCACCAACTCAGCGTGGGCTTTGTCCCGATCCGCAAGAAGGGCAAGTTGCCAGGCACAACGATCAGCCAAGACTACAAGTTGGAGTATGGCGAGGCCATCGTCGAAATCCACGACGACGCGATTGCGCAGGGCGAGCAGGTGCTCGTGGTCGATGACCTTCTGGCCACGGGCGGCACGGCGGCGGCCGGGATCAAGCTGATCCAGCGGCTGGGCGGCGAAATCGTATCTTGCGCGTTCGTGATCGACCTCCCCGATCTGGGTGGCCGCAAGGTTCTGGAGAGCATGGGCATGGATGTGCATGCGCTCTGCTCATTCGAAGGAGCATAAAATCGCCTGTTCACAAGGTGTTGACTGGAAGCGCTGGCTCCGGTCGGCTTAGCGCGAGCGCACCCTGCTTCAAGACCGTGTAACGCGAATTTGGCGGTGATCCTCAGCCGTCGTGGCTCCGTATCCGTGTCGATGCCGCCAGAGGCATTGCAAATGAGAGGAGGCACCAACATGCTTCGTACGACTGCAATTTCGACCGCCGCCGCCCTGATGATCGGTACTGCCGCATTCGCAGGTGGCCATTCCAAGGATATCGTCGACACCGCAATGGGCGCGGGTGATTTCTCGACCCTGCTGGCTGCGGCCGAGGCTGCGGGCCTGGTCGAGACGCTCAAGAGTGAAGGCCCGTTCACCGTGTTCGCACCGACCGATGCCGCGTTTGAAGCGCTGCCCGAGGGCACCGTTGAATCGCTGCTGATGCCGGAAAACAAAGAGCAGCTGACCTCAATCCTGACTTACCACGTCGTCCCGGGCAAGGTCATGTCGGGCGACCTGAGCGACGGCATGATGGCGACCACCGTGCAGGGTGGTGACATCACCGTGGACCTTGGCGATGGCGTGATGGTCAACGACGCGACCGTAACGACCGCCGATATCGAAACGTCGAACGGCGTCATCCACGTGATCGACAAGGTGATCATGCCCAAGATGTAATGAGGGTGCGGGCGGTTCGCTTGACCGCCCTAACCGTTCCCGGCGCGCAAGACCGCGCCGGGGTTCATGATGCCATTCGGGTCGAGCGCGATCTTGATCTGGCGCATCACCGCAAGCTTTACCGGATCGCCATACAGCTCCAACTCGTCCACCTTCAACCGGCCGATGCCGTGCTCGGCACTGACCGAGCCCCCATACTCGGACACGAGGTCATGGACAGTCCGGTTGAT
The DNA here is from genome assembly GCF_042648365.1 of Lutimaribacter marinistellae. Classification (NCBI taxonomy): domain Bacteria; kingdom Pseudomonadati; phylum Pseudomonadota; class Alphaproteobacteria; order Rhodobacterales; family Roseobacteraceae; genus Lutimaribacter; species Lutimaribacter marinistellae. The sequence goes on from NZ_JBHRXI010000010.1 coordinate 179,030, forward strand.
CCGGGGCCGTTCGCCTTCGTGGTCGCGCCGGTCCCCCCACTTGGGCGGAAAAATGTTGTAGTGCAAGTTGCCGTCCCCAAGATGCCCGAAACAGTTGACCCGGAAAGCGCCGATATCGGCGATGGCGGCATTTCCCCGCTCGATGAACTCGGGCACGCAGGATAAAGGCAACGAGATGTCGTGGCTGGAAATCGAACCGATGCGGCGATTGCCCTCGGGCAGATGTTCCCGAACCGACCAAAGCGCGTCGCGTTGCGCTTCGGACCGCGCGATGACTCCGTCTGAGAGCAGCCCGCGCTCAAATGCCTTGGCAAACAATTCCTCCAACGCTTCGGTCGGGTCCGTACCGCCGGAAAGGCCAAGCTCGATCAGGACGGACCAGTCAGGAGGTTCTGCCCACGGCTGCCGTAGATCGGGCATTGTTTCCGTCAGGAAATCGAGACCTTGACGGTTGATCAGTTCGAATGCGCTCACCCCGTCTCCGACCTGATCGCGCGCCAGAGACAACAGATCGAGCGCCGCACGCGGAGAGGAAACGACCAGCATCGCAGTGCCGGTCGCCGCCGGGCGCGGGCTGAGTTTTAGCGTTGCCGCGGTGATGATACCCAACGTCCCCTCAGAGCCTATCAGCAGGTTGCGCAGGTCATAGCCGGTGTTGTCCTTGCGCAGTCGGCTCAACCCGTTCCAGATCCGCCCGTCGGGCAGCACCGCCTCAAGCCCCAGGCACAGATCGCGGGTATTGCCATAACGCAGCACGCCGACGCCGCCTGCATTGGTGGCAAGATTTCCGCCAATGCGGCAGGACCCCTGGGCGGCAAGCGACAAGGGAAACAGACGATTTTCGGCCTCGGCAGCGGCCTGGATGTCGGACAGGATCGCGCCCGCTTCGGCGATCATCACGTTTTCCGCCGGATAGACGGCCCGAATGACCGTCATCCTTTCAAGCGAAACAAGAAGGGGCGCGGGCAATTCAGGGGCGACCTGCCCCGATACCAGCCCGGTTCCGCCGCCATATGGCACCACCGGAACCCGCGCGGCATTCGCCTCCTGCAGAATGGTCGAGACATCCTCGACCGTTTCCGGCAAGGCCAGCAGACCGCCCTGCCCCTTGTAGCGGCCACGCGGCTCTTCGAGGTGTCGAGGTTCGGGGGCGCGCAGGCGCCCGACGGGCAGGCGTGCTGCAAGACGTTCGGCAAATGCGGTATCGGCGGGTGTCAGCATGAGCAAGTCATCGCCCGCATGGGACAGCGATGACAAGGGTTATTCGCCATCGTCCAGATAGCGCGGTTCAAGCACGATGACGGTCGGACGGTCGGGTAGCGTGCGCAGCGACAGTTCGACCGAATGGGCACCGTCGCGAATGACCGCGAAATCCTCGGAAATACCATCGAGAAACGCGTTGAGCGAGTAGCCCGAGAACCAGTGCATCGGGATAACGACCGAGGATTTCAGCCGTTGAAGCGTCGCGATCATCTCGGGCAGAGGCATCGTCGTACCCCCGTCCACTGCGGCCATCACGACGTCCAGCCTGCCAAGCGCAGCAAATTGCGCGTCGTCGGGAACATGGTGCAAATGGCCCAGGTGACCGATGCATAGCCCCTCGACTTCGAACACAAAGATCGAGTTTCCTTTCGGCTCGATCCCTGAAAAAGCCGAACGGATGTCGGTGGACACGTTGCGCACCAGAATCTCACCCAGATCCAGATGGTGATCGATCCCCTCCCCGAACGCGCCCCACCCGGGCAGAACATGTGGAATTCGCGGGTCCGGGTTTGCCGTCCAATGTGTGCCATGCGCATGGTTCATGGTGACGACATCCGGAAAGAAATCAGTCGTTCCGAGAAACCCGGTATAATCGGTCACCGCCGACAGCCCTCCAGGTGTCTGGATAAGAAAGCTCGCATGATGAATGTAGCGGATCCGAACCGAGAACTCCGGCACATCGGCCTGCCAACTGGCCGTGTGCAGGTATTCTATGCCCGGCGCGGCATCTGCTATGGCGATGCAATGGCTGGGGCGGCGCTCTTGCGCGTGTGACTGGATTCCGAAAAGAACGAGGCAGAGCGCCAATAGCATGTGTCTCATGCTTGGCATTCTAGATCGGCTCTCGCCAAAGTCACGTTACGTAAACGCGGAAATTCTGGGCAGTCAGATCTGCCCTTCGACCCGGCCACGCCGATCAGAGCGCAGGCAGGCATAGAGGACATGCGTTCGCCAGCGTCCGTTGATCTGCAAATAGCTTTGCGCCACGCCCTCGTATTTGAAGCCCGAGCGCTCCAGCAATCCGCGCGACGCGCGGTTTTCCGGCAGGCAGGCTGCCTCGATCCGGCTCAGATCCATTCGGGTGAACGCGTGATGCACGACCAGGCCGATCGCCTCGCGCATGTAACCCTGCCGCGCAAATGCCTCGCCCGTCCAATAGCCCAGTGTACCCGCCTGCGCGGGACCGCGGCGGATATTGTCGAGCGTGATCGCCCCGACCAGTGCGCCATCGTCGCGCCGGAACAAAAACAGCGGTATGGCCGAACCGCTCGCAACCGACCGCTGTGCCCAGTAAACGCGGTTGGCAAAGGCCTTGCGCGTCAAATGGTCGGACGCCCAGCTGGGTTCCCAAGGGGTGAGGAAGGCCTTGGAGGCCTGACGAAGGGCGGCCCATTCCCGGAAATCGGAATGAACGGGCGGGCGCAGGCTGAGCCGCTCGGTTTCGAGTTTCAGCTTGCGCTTGCCCAACAGCATTATGCCGCGCGCCTGTCCTGCAACTGGGCCAGATCGGGCGCTCCGCCCACGGGACCGTAGAGGGCCAGTGCCGCCGGAGCCTTGACGGCCATTTCTTCGGCAAAGCCGAGCACCTCGCCCGCGGTGACAGCATCGATCCGCGCGACCGTTTCCTCAAGCGACGGAACCTTGCCCCAGATTTCCACGAGGCGCGCCAGGCGTTCGGCGCGATTCGAGGGGCTCTCCAGCCCCATCAACAACCCCGCCTTCATCTGGGCGCGGGCGCGGGCGATCTCCTGTTCGGTCATGTCGTCGGCGGCGCGCTTCATCTCGTCGATGGTGATACCGGCCAACTCAGCCAGCTGTTCGGCGCTGGTGCCGGCATAGATCGTGGTCGATCCGGTATCGGCATAGGCACCGGTCTGCGCGAAAATCGTGTAGCAAAGACCACGTTGCTCTCGCACTTGCTGGAACAAGCGCGACGACATGCTGCCACCCAGCGCGCTGGCATAGATCTGCGCAGTATAGATGGCGTCGTCACGATATCCCGGCCCCTCGAAGGCCAGTGCGAAATGGGCCTGTTCGAGATCGCGTTCGCGCCGTACTTCGCCGCCGGTGAATTTGGCGGCATCGGGTACGCGTCCACGACGCGATGCAAGATGGCCAAAATGCTCTTGCGCCAACCTGACCAGCGCATCGTGATCCACGGCTCCGGCGGCAGAGATGATCAGCTGCTCGGGGCCGTAATGCTCTGCAACGAAAGCGGACAGATCCTCGCGCGTAAACGCGCTGACCCGCTCCGACGGCCCAAGGATGGTGCGCCCAAGCGGCTGGTCGCGATAGCTCTCTTCCTGCAGCCAGTCAAAGATGATGTCGTCGGGTGTGTCGTTCGCCTGCCCGATTTCCTGCAGGATTACACCGCGCTCCACCTCGATCTCGCGCGGGTCGAAAACAGGATTGAGCACGATATCCGCTATCACGTCGAGAGCGAGCGGCACGTCCTGAGCCAACACGCGCGCGTAATAGGCCGTCACCTCGCGGCTGGTATAGGCGTTGATGTAACCGCCCACATCCTCGATGGTCTCGGCAATCTCGAGCGCCGAGCGCCGGCTGGTCCCCTTGAAGGCCATGTGCTCGAGGAAATGTGCGATCCCGTTCTGTTCGATCCGCTCGTGCCGGCCACCTGCGGCGACCCAGACACCGATGGCGGTCGATTGAAGGCCCGGCATGTGCTCGCTCACGATGCGGACACCGTTGGCGAGCTGGTCTTGCTGTACTGTCAACTGGCGATATGCCTCTTGATGTGATCCTCGATGGCGGCAAGGTCGTTATCGACCCGGCTCAGCCGTTCCGGCATCTCATACAGGTCCGACATGCGGGAGGGAAGAGGCGGATGAACACCGCTGGCCTCTTCCACCGCAGCGGGGAACTTGGCCGGGTGCGCCGTGGCGAGCGTAATCATCGGCACCTTTGTTCCGGCGCCGTCAGACGCGCGCAGGGCCTCTTCGGCGACCTTGACGCCCACTGCGCTGTGAGGGCAAAGCAGTTCTCCGGTCGCGGCGAGGGTCGACGCGATGGTCGAGAGCGTCTCCTCTTCCGAGGCGCGTCCCGACGAGAAACTCTCGCGCAGCGCTTCCATCGCGCCCTGGCTGACATCGAAACCGCCGCTCGACAGTTCGTCCATCAACTGGCTGACCGCGCGGCCGTCCTCGCCATAGGCATAGTAAAGCGCCCGCTCGAAGTTTGACGAGACCTGAATATCCATCGACGGGCTGACCGAAGGTATGGTCGACCCCTTAAAATAGCCCTGACCCGACAAGCAACGATGCAGGATGTCGTTCTGATTGGTCGCAACCACCAGGCGGTCAATGGGCAGACCCATCCGCTTGGCAAGATAGCCCGCGAAGATGTCACCGAAATTGCCCGTCGGCACGGTAAAGCTGACCTTGCGGTGCGGCGCGCCAAGCGCGACCGCAGAGGTGAAGTAATAGACGACTTGCGCCAGAACCCGCGCGAAATTGATCGAATTGACTCCGGCCAGCCGAACCTCGTCGCGGAACGCGAAATGATTGAACATGTCCTTCACTCGCGCCTGGCAGTCGTCGAAGTCACCGTCGAGTGCGATGGCATGGACATTCGCGTCGTCCGGCGTGGTCATTTGGCGGCGCTGCACCTCGCTGACTCGACCATGTGGGAACAAGATGAAAACGTTCACCGCATCAAGCCCCCGGAACGCCTCGATGGCGGCGGAACCGGTATCGCCCGAAGTAGCGCCGACGATGGTGACCGTCTCACCCCTACGGGACAGCGCCGCCTCGAACAGCTGACCGATCAGCTGCATCGCAAAATCCTTGAAGGCGAGCGTGGGTCCGTGGAACAGTTCAAGCAGGAACTGCCCCTCGCTCAACTGCTTGAGCGGTGCCCGTGCGGCGTGTCCGAACCCGTTATAGGCCCGCGCGATGATGTCCCGAAACTCGGCATCGGTGAACGTATCGCCAATGTACGGCTGCATCACGCGAAACGCGACTTCCTCGTAGGAGAGGCCAGCCAGCCCTGCGATATCGTCAAAGCTCATGACCGGAATCTCGGCCGGCAGGTACAGACCGCCGTCGCGGGCGAGCCCGGTAAGCATCGCCTCTTCGAAGGTGAGTTCGGGCGCCTGCCCGCGGGTGGAGATGTATTTCATGTCTCAGCTCCTGGTTCGGGCGCGGTTGCGCCGCAGGAAAAAGATGGTCATGGCAAGCCAGACAAGGGCAAGCCCGAACCACGTGACAGCATAGTGAAGGTGGTCGTTCGGGATGCCTGCGGTATCGACTGGAAGCGGCGTTATGGCCGGATCCGTCTGGCTCCGCAGGATCACCAGCACCGGTTCGGCCTCCAGCGCGTCGGCCATCGTCTGAACGTCACGCGCAAACCAGATATTGCCCGCGATATCCGGCTCCGGCGTGAAGCCGTCGACCTCGTCAGGCCAATGCAGGTTGCCACTGACTGTCATGAGCCCGATCGCGCGCGATACATCCTTGTCTGCTGTCGGCACGAACCCCCTGTCGATCAGGATCGTGCGGTCGCCGGTCCTGAAGGGTGCGATGATGCGGTACCCGGCGCCCACGCGCTTGCGCGAAACCAGCACGTGCAGCTCATCGGCCAGCATCTCACCGCTGATCTCGACAGGCCGGTATCTGTCTTCAACCGGGTCGGGTGAGGTCGGAAGCGGGCCGGGTGCACCGGAAATCCGCGCGTCGATGTCGGCCAACAGCGCCTCTTTCCACGCAAGACGCTGCACTTGCCAGACCCCGAGGGAAACCAGGATTGCAAGACCGATCAGGGCAATTGCGAAAAAGAAGAAGATACGGCGCATCGGACGGTTCGTTGTGTTTCGTTACCGGTTTAGGACCATGTGCAGGAAGATGATGCAAGCAATCGATTGTATGGGCATCAATCGCGTCGCCCGCAAAGCAACGCGCACGCACGGCCGCCGTCACCCCCTGCCCTTTCAAGGAAAAAGCGCGCGGTGATCCGCGCGCTTTCACGATGTCATCTCTGTTGGCTCGACAGCCCGCGATCAGTGGCCGCCGGGCATCGTTCCCACGCCCCAGATGTAGACGGCGAAGAAGAGGAAGAGCCACACCACGTCGACGAAGTGCCAGTACCAGGCCGCCGCTTCGAAACCGACATGCTTTTCCGGGGTAAAGTGGCCACGCAATGCGCGGATCAGGCAGACAAGCAGGAAGATGGTGCCAATGATCACGTGGAACCCGTGGAAGCCGGTCGCCATGAAGAAGTTCGAGAAGAACTGGTCGCCGCCGAACTCCCAGCCCTGGTAGAGCAGGTAGGAGTACTCATAGCCTTGCAGCACGGTGAAAAGAGCACCCAGGACGACCGCGATGGCCAGACCGTTGATCAGCGCCTTGCGATCATTGTTATGCACCAGCGCATGGTGCGCCCAGGTCACGGCGCAGCCCGACAAAAGCAGGATCAGCGTGTTTATCAGCGGCAGGTGGAACGCGTCAACATGATAGATCTCGGGGCGGATATACTCGGTGCCTGCATACTCGCTCATGGGGTACATGGCGTGCTTGAAGAACGACCAGAACCACGCAAAGAAGAACATCACCTCGGACATGATGAACAGGATGAAGCCATAGCGCAGGCCGATCCGCACGACCGGGGTATGATCACCGATGCGGCTTTCGCGGACAACCTCGGCCCACCAGCCGAACATGGTGTAAAGGACCCCGGCAAGTCCTATCCAGAACATCCAGGGAGTGACGCCGTGCATCCAGAGCACTGCCCCGAAGAGCATGACGAAGCCGCCGATGGAGCCGAAAAGCGGCCAGATCGACGGGCTCAGGATGTGGTAGTCGTGGTTCTTAGCATGTGCCATCAGCGTCCCTCACCTACAGGCATTAGTTCGTGTTGGTTTCCGCCTGCGTCTCAAGGGCGGCATAGCCCTCGGGCAGGTCGATTTCGTAAAACGTATAAGATAGGGTGATCGTGTGCACGAATTTCCCGTCGCGGTCTTCAACGATTTCAGGATCGACGAAGAATGTCACGGGCATCTGCACGCGTTCACCGGGTTGCAGCACCTGCTCCTCGAAGCAGAAGCACTGGATCTTGTCGAAAAACGCGCCCGCTGCATAGGGGGTCACGTTGTAAGAGGCCTGCCCCGCAACCGGACGATCCGTCGGGTTGTAGGCCTCGTAAAAGGCAAGGCCCGTCTCGCCGATGCGGATTTCCATCTGTCGTTCGACCGGCGTGAATTCCCACGGCATGCCGCGTTCCTTCGATGCGTCGAAACGCACCTTGACGGTCTGGTCCAGCACCTCGTCCGAGGCAACCTCGGCCGTGCCGGTCACGCCACCGAACCCGGTGACCCGGCAGAACCAGTCGTAGAGCGGGACCGAGGCCCATGCGAGCGAACCCATAACGACGACCACGCCCACGGTCTGAAGAACGGTCTTTTTCGGTCCGTCAATTGCCATCAGCTTCCGTCTCCCTGATGCGGGGGTTCGAACGTGCCTTCGCTGACCTTCACAACGGTCAAGCCGAACATCAGCGCGATGAACCCGGCCAGAACAAGCGCCACCCCCAGGTTTCGACCAAAGCGGCGCTGGTGCAATTCATGTGTCTTGCGCAGGCTCATCCCCAGCCTCCCAGCCCATAGACCTTGAGAACGGCCTCAACCAGGATCGCACCGAAATGCAGGAAGAGATAGAGCAGCGAAAGTTTGAAGAACCCGCGCTCAACCTTGAAATTGTCGGCCTCGCTCGCAGCTTCGTCGCGACGCGAAATCTTCCACGCGCCATGCAGGAACATGGCATTCATCACCACGGCGACCGACAGGTAGACCGGACCGCCAATTTCCGAAAACGCGGTCCCGACGGCGAGTATCGCCAGCAGCGCCGTGTAGACAAGGATGTGCGTCCGAGTGGAGCGTCGGCCATGTGTCACGGTCAGCATCGGCACACCGGCATCGTCGTAATCCGAGCGCATGAACAGTGCCAGCGCCCAGAAATGCGGCGGTGTCCACATGAAGGTCAGCGCGAACATGAGCCATGGCTCGACCGACATTGTTCCCGTCGCGGCGATCCAGCCGATGACCGGCGGAAAGGCTCCAGCGGCACCACCGATCACGATGTTCTGCGGCGTGCTCCGCTTGAGCCACATCGTGTAGATCACGACGTAGAAAAAGATGGTGAAGGCAAGCATCGCGCCAGCGGCGATGTTCGTCGCGAGCGCCAGCATGATAACCGACAGGCCTGACAGGCCCAGTCCGAGGGCCAGCGCTTCGCCGGCCTGCACCTTGCCAGAGGGCACCGGACGCGACCGCGTCCGCTTCATCACCTGGTCGATATCGGCGTCGTACCACATGTTGAGCGCACCAGATGCGCCGCCACCGATCGCGATGAACAGGATGGCCGCGAAACCGATCAGCGGATGCACGCCCTGCGGCGCGGCCAGCAGACCGACAAGCGCGGTGAACACCACCAGCGACATGACCCGCGGCTTGAGCAGCGCGAAGTAATCGCCGAACCCCGCCTCGGATTCGCGGATTGTACTGGCATTAATGCTGGCGTCGCTCATCGGTTTCCTCGTCGTGGCGATGGGCAATCAGCCCGTCTTCAAGCCAGGTCGCGAGGCGGGGTCACAGCCCCGCCAAGCGGTATCAGTTCGCTGCGACCTCGTAAGAACGCGGCGTACCGGCATACTGGTCGATCGCACCATCGAGCCATTGGTCATAGGCTTCCTGGCTAACGACCTTGACCGTGATCGGCATATAGGCGTGGTCCTTGCCGCAAAGCTCAGAACACTGACCGAAATAGACGCCTTCGACCTCAGGCTTGAACCACAGTTCGGCAAGGCGCCCGGGCACCGCGTCCTGCTTCACACCAAAGGAGGGAATGGTCCAGGAATGGATCACGTCCGCGCCCGTCACCTGCATGACGACGGTTGCGCCAACGGGAACGACCACGGCGGTATCGGTCGCAAGCAGGTACTCGTCCTGCGCATAGCCATATTCCTCCAGCTCTTCGCGAGCCAGCATGAAGCTGTCGAAAGCAAAGTCGTGATCGACATATTCATAGCCCCAGTACCACTGGTAGCCGGTCACCTTGATCGTGATGTCGCCCTCGGGGATTTCCTGCTGCTTGAACAAAACCGGGAGCGAGAAGGCGCCGATGAACACAAGGATCAGCACGGGACCGACCGTCCACATAACCTCGATCGGTGTGTAATGGGAAAAGCTTGCCGGCTTCGGGTTTGCACGACGGTTGAAGCGGACAATGCAGTACAGCAGCAGGCCGCCCACCAGGATGCAGACGGCGGTGATGATCACGAGGATCAGACCGTCAAGCGATTGCAGGTCACGGGCAAGTTCGGTCGCTGCCGGCTGAAACCCCATCGCGCCGTCCACTGGCTTGCCGATGGTGGGCAGTTCCTGTGCCGCGGCGGGCAGGCTCGAAAGGGCGGCGAGAAGCCCCGAAAGCGTCAAAGCGTTCTTCATGTTCTGTCCTGATCGGTTGATCTTTGCGTCCCTGAACGGGCGGCGTGAATCAAATCCGCTGCCTCCCGTTGTCTTTGGCTGCGTTAAAAATCATATTCCACGGGGCAGATAAAGCAAAATGCTTGCGTCAAACAGACGCTATTTTGATCTGGATCAAGAAAAGAAAGGCACCGCAATGGCAGACGATCTCTTCCGCCCATTTGAATCCGCCCTGCCGATGGACGAGGCGCTCGCCCTTCTGCGCGATGCCACGCAGGGGGCCGACGACGGCGAGATCTTCGTCGAGCGGCGCAAATCCGAGGCACTGGTGTTCGACGACGGGCGCTTGCGCAACGCCTCCTATGACGCGTCCGAAGGATTCGGGCTGCGCGCCGTGCGCGGCGAGGTCGCTGGATATGCGCATGCAACCGAGCTTTCGATTCCTGCCTTGTCGCGTGCGGCCGAGACGGCTCGGCTCGCGGTCGGCGATGGCGGCGGCACAATGTCCTCTCCTCCACAGGCGACGAACAGGCATCTCTACACCGACGCCGACCCGATTGCCTCGGCCGGTTTTCCGGTCAAGATCGAGACGCTGCGCGAGATCGACGCCTTTGCCCGCGACCTGGACCCGCGGGTCGTTCAGGTCTCGGCCAGTCTTGCCGCATCGCTGCAGGAGGTCGAGATCCTGCGCCCCGACGGTACCCATGTTCGCGATGTCCGCCCGATGACACGACTAAACGTATCGGTGATCGTCGAGCAGAATGGACGCCGCGAATCCGGCAACGCCGGCGGCGGTGGCCGTGTAGGCCTTGATGGGCTGATCGATCCTGCGGACTGGAAGGGCAAGGCACGCGAAGCGTTGCGAATCGCGTTGGTGAATCTCGATGCTGTTCCGGCACCAGCCGGTGTGATGGAGGTCGCGCTTGGCCCCGGATGGCCCGGCATCCTGCTGCACGAGGCGATCGGCCACGGGCTCGAAGGCGATTTCAACCGCAAGGGAAGCTCTGCCTTCGCCGGCCTGATGGGCCAGCGCATTGCGGCGCCCGGAGTAACCGTCATCGATGACGGCACCATCGCAGACCGTCGCGGCTCGATCACCATAGATGACGAAGGAACGCCCTCGTCACGCACCGTGCTGATCGAGGATGGCATCCTCACCGGATACATGCAGGACCGTCAGAACGCACGATTGATGGGGGTCGACCCTACGGGCAACGGCAGACGCCAAAGCTATGCCCATCGCCCGATGCCGCGCATGACCAATACGATCATGCTTGGTGGCGAGGCGAACCCCGAGGACCTCGTCTCCGAGATCAAGGATGGCATCTGGGCTGTCGGGTTCGGCGGCGGCCAGGTGGATATCACGAACGGCAAGTTCGTCTTTTCCTGTACCGAGGCTTATCGCGTGCAAAACGGCAAGATCGGCGCTCCGGTCAAGGGCGCGACCCTGATCGGCGATGGCCCGTCGGCCTTGGGGCGCATACGCGGCCTCGGTAACGACATGCAGCTTGATCCCGGTATGGGCAATTGCGGCAAGGACAGTCAATGGGTGCCTGTGGGTGTGGGGCAGCCAACCGTGCTGATGGATGGCCTGACGGTCGGCGGATCGGCGACCTGAACGACGATTCGCGCAGTTCAGCGGGGTCCGATCCCGGACCTCGCCGGGATACGTCATAGCGCCAACACAGGGTTTTCATTCGTTTTCAATATGTTGTCCATTTTTCCGCTTGGTATTCTGGACAAAAAGCGATGAATTTTCCGCGATTCACGCACTGTTAACTGAACGCCCCATAAACCGGTTGTGCAAACAGGCGGAGCCACGGATGACCGAGGAACAGATTTCTTCCAATCACCCCCCACTCCCACCCACCACGGAAGAAGACCGGTTCGCGTGGCTCCGTCTTTTGCGCTCGCGCAGGGTCGGACCGACAACGTTCCGTCGCCTGATGTCCGAGCATGGCACCGCGCAGAACGCGCTTGCCGCATTGCCCGAAGTGGCACGCGCCGCCGGGGTCGAGGGATATGAAATATGCCCGCCCGGTGTCGTCGAAGCCGAACTCAAGGCCGCAAAAGCCGTCGGCGCACGGCTTTTGTGCCTTGGTTCGTCGCATTATCCAGCTGCTTTGGCCGAACTTTCGGATGCCCCGCCGGTCCTTTGGGCGCTTGGCGATCTTTCACTGCTTTCGCGCTCCATGATCGCGATGGTCGGTGCGCGAAACTGCTCGTCCCTCGGTACACGCATGGCACGCTCACTGGCGCATGATCTCGGCACCGCCGGGCATGTGGTGGTCTCGGGACTTGCCCGCGGTATCGACACCGCTGCCCATATCGCCGCGCTTGAAACCGGCACGATTGCCGTGATGGCGGGTGGGGTCGATGCAATTTACCCCGCCGAGAATGCCGGTCTGGCCGGGGACATCGCCGCGCGCGGCTTGCGCTTGTCGGAACAACCCATGCGCATGACACCGCAGGCGCGACACTTCCCCCGGCGAAACAGGATCATTTCCGGCCTGGCCCAGGCGGTTGTCGTGGTCGAGGCCGCAGCGAAATCAGGCAGTCTCATCACCGCGCGCGACGCGCTTGACCAAGGGCGCGAGGTCCTTGCCGTGCCCGGTCATCCGTTCGACGCCCGCGCCGCCGGATGCAACATGCTGATCCGCGACGGCGCCCGCCTTGTGCGAAATGCCGAGGATGTGATCGAGGCCCTGCCCGCCCTCGCAGCAACCGAACCCGAACAGACCGATATGGACGCGATCCTGCGCGATCTTCCCCCGCCGCCGCCCGAAAAACGCAGCCTGCGGGAAACAGCGGCCTTGCACAGTCAGATCCTCGGACGGCTTGGTCCATCGCCCCTGGCCGAGGACCAACTGATCCGGGACATCTCCGCAACCGCCGGCGAGGTCGGGCCGGCACTGGTGGATCTTGAGCTTGAAGGCAGGATCCAGAGGCAACCCGGCGGCCTTCTTTCACTGGTGAACTAGGCCCCAAGATCCGAATGCCGCGATCCTCGCACATTGCAAGGGTTGCGGTTTCCTGTATCGGATCCGATGTGGCGCGGCCTCGCAGGGCAAGCAAAATATGGGTGGATTGACAATCTCCCCTTGCACCCCACATGTTGCCCCGCCATAGAGCGCGCCGTGTTCGATCCAGGAGGATGTTCCTTATATGCCCGTAGTCGTTGTAGAATCTCCTGCCAAGGCAAAGACGATCAACAAGTATCTTGGCTCCGACTACACGGTTCTGGCCTCTTACGGGCACGTGCGGGACCTGCCGCCCAAGAACGGTTCCGTGGACCCCGAGGATGATTTCGCCATGACGTGGGAGGTGGCGGCCGACAGCCGCAAACACGTCAAGGCGATTGCCGACGCGCTGAAGGATGACAACTCCCTTATCCTCGCGACCGACCCCGACCGCGAGGGCGAGGCGATCAGCTGGCACCTGCAGGAGGCACTGACCAAACGCCGCTCGATCAAGAAGGACACGGACGTCAAACGCGTCACCTTCAACGCCATTACCAAGGATGCCGTGACCACCGCGATGCAGAATGCCCGCGACGTGGACATGCCCCTGGTCGAAGCCTACCTCGCCCGCCGTGCGCTCGACTACCTTGTCGGGTTCAACCTGTCGCCCGTTCTGTGGCGCAAGCTGCCGGGCGCGCGATCCGCGGGCCGGGTGCAGTCGGTCTGCCTGCGCCTGATCGTCGAACGCGAAATGGAGATCGAGGCTTTCAAGCCTGTCGAATACTGGTCGGTCAAGGCGCAGCTCCAGACCCCGCGCGGACAGAGTTACGAGGCACGGCTTGTCAAGCTGGCAGGCGACAAGCTGGACCGCATGGACCTGAAATCCGAAACACAGGCCGAGCTGGCGGTTCAGGCCGTGATCAGCCGCGCGCTCACCGTTCAATCGGTAGAGGCGAAACCGGCGAACCGAAACCCCTCGGCCCCGTTCATGACCTCGACCCTGCAACAGGAAGCCAGCCGCAAGTTCGGCATGGGCGCGCGCCAAACCATGAGCGCGGCCCAGCGCCTTTATGAAGCAGGGCACATCACCTACATGCGGACCGACGGGATCGACATGGCCCCCGAGGCCGTCTCCGCCGCCCGCGATGCCATCGCCGAGCGGTTCGGCAACGATTACGTGCCGTCCAGCCCGCGCATGTACAAGAACAAGGCCAAGAACGCGCAGGAAGCGCATGAATGCATCCGGCCGACGGACATGCGCCGCGATGCCGAGGCGCTACGCCTCTCCGACCCCGATCAGCGCAAGCTTTACGACCTGATCTGGAAGCGGACGCTTGCCTGCCAGATGGCCGCCGCCCGGCTGGAGCGCACCACCGTCGAAATCGGCAGTGCCGACGGCCAGATCGGCCTGCGGGCCATGGGACAGGTTGTGCTGTTCGACGGGTTCATGCGCGTCTACGAGGAGGGGCGAGACGATGTCGTGGACGAAGATGAAAACCGCCTGCCGCAGATCTCGGAAGGTGAGAGCGCGGGTTTCGACGCGGGCGCTCTGAAACCGCAGCATGCCAAGGCGGCCGAGGGCGACAGCAAGGCGCTGCTGTCGGAAAACGGTGCCGTTCTGGCGTTGCAGCACCACACACAGCCGCCGCCCCGCTATACCGAGGCGACGCTGGTCAAGAGGATGGAAGAACTCGGCATCGGTCGCCCGTCGACATATGCCAGCATCGTCACCACTATCCAGGAACGAGAATACGTCCGGAAGGACAAGAACCGCCTGATCCCCGAGGAGAAAGGCCGGATCGTCACGATCTTCCTTCTGAATTTCTTCCGCAAGTATGTCGGCTACGAATTCACGGCCAACCTCGAAGAGCAGCTCGACGAGGTCAGTGCCGGGGGGCACGACTACAAGGAGTTGCTGTCACGGTTCTGGAGAGAGTTCTCGGCAGCCATCTCCGAGACGTCCGAACTGCGGATTTCCGAAGTGCTCGACAAGCTCGACGAGGCGCTCGCGCCTCAGCTCTATCCCCCGCGCGAGGATGGCTCGGACCCCCGCATCTGCCCAAAATGCGGCACCGGTCGCCTGCATCTCAAGACATCGCGCACTGGCGGTTTCGTCGGGTGCGGAAACTATCCCGAATGCACCTACACCCGCCCCATCGCGGGCGAAGGTGCCGACGGGGATGAGCGTCTGCTGGGCGAGGATCAGGGCGACGAGATCTGGCTGAAATCCGGCCGGTTCGGCCCCTATGTCCAGCGCGGAGAGCCGACCCCAGAGAACAAGAAACCGCCTCGTGCGTCGCTGCCGCGCGGCTGGGACAAGGACGCAATGGATCTTGAAAAAGCGCTGCGCCTGCTCAGCCTGCCGCGCGAGGTCGGCCAGCACCCCGAGGGTGGCCCGATCAAGTCGAATTTCGGCCGCTTCGGTCCCTACCTGATGCATCAGCTGCCCGACGAGGCGAAACCCGTCTACGCCAACCTCAAGGATCCGGCCGACGTGTTCGAGATCGGCATGAACCGCGCCGTGGAGCTTCTGGCCGAAAAGCGGGCCAACCCGGGCCGGCGCGGTGGCGGTGCTGCAGCAAAGCCTCTCAAGGAGCTGGGCGAGCATCCCGACGGCGGCGCGATCAACGTCTTCGACGGACGCTACGGGCCATATGTGAAGTGGGAAAAGGTGAACGCGACCTTGCCCAAGGATACCAAGCCCGAGGATGTGACGCTCGAAACTGCGCTTGCGCTCATCGAGGAAAAGGCCGCGAAGAAGGGCGGCAAGAAAAAAACGTCCGCCAAAAAGGCCCCGGCCAAGAAAACCGCGGCCAAGAAACCAGCCGCGAAGAAAGCCGCGCCAAAGAAAAAAACCGCATCCGACGGGGATGCGTAGAAATACGCGGGTCCGGCGCAATTCGTTGACTTCCCCGTGACGTGGCGGCACAACCCGACCGTCACCAAGTCATTGGGGGAGTTTCCATGAAGAAAGTATACGCCAATGCCGCCGAAGCGCTCGACGGAGTGCTCCGCGACGGCATGCTGATCGCGTCGGGCGGCTTCGGCCTCTGCGGCATTCCCGAACTGCTATTGCAGGCGATCAAGGAATCCGGCGTCAAGGACCTGACCTTTGCTTCGAACAACGCAGGCGTCGACGATTTCGGTATCGGCATCCTGCTGCAGACTAAGCAGGTCAAGAAGATGATGAGCTCCTATGTGGGCGAGAATGCCGAGTTCATGCGCCAGTACCTGTCCGGCGAACTCGAGCTGGAGTTCAACCCGCAAGGCACCTTGGCAGAACGCATGCGCGCCGGCGGCGCGGGCATCCCGGGTTTCTACACCAAGACCGGTGTGGGCACCGTCATCGCCGAGGGCAAGGAGCACAAGGACTTCAACGGCGAGACCTATATCATGGAGGAAGGCATCTTTGCCGATCTCTCCATCGTCAAGGCGTGGAAAGCCGACGACACCGGCAACCTCGTGTTCCGCAAGACGGCCCGGAACTTCAACGTGCCGGCGGCCACCTGCGGCAAGATCTGCGTGGCCGAGGTCGAGGAAATCGTGCCTCGCGGCGAGCTGGATCCCGACATGATCCACCTGCCCGGCATCTACGTGCATCGCATCATCAAGGGCGATCACGAGAAACGCATCGAACAGCGCACCGTACGCAAGAGGGAGGAAGCCTGATGCCTTGGGATCGCAACCAGATGGCCGCCCGCGCGGCGGAAGAGCTCGAAGACGGCATGTATGTGAACCTCGGCATCGGCATTCCGACGCTGGTGGCGAACTACGTGGGCGACAAGGACATCACCCTGCAATCCGAGAACGGGATGCTGGGCATGGGTCCCTTCCCGTTCGAAGGCGAGGAAGACCCCGACCTGATCAACGCGGGCAAGCAGACCATCACCGAGCTGAACCGTACGTCCTATTTCGACAGCGCGACGTCGTTCGCGATGATCCGTGGCGGCAAGATCGCGGCGGCGATCCTCGGCGCGATGGAAGTGGCCGAGAACGGCGATCTCGCGAACTGGATGATCCCGGGCAAGCTGGTCAAGGGCATGGGCGGCGCGATGGACCTGGTGGCCGGTGTAGGCCGTGTGGTTGTGGTCATGGATCACACCAACAAGGCCGGCGAGTCGAAACTGCTCAAGGAATGCACCCTGCCGCTGACCGGCAAGGGCGTCGTTGACCGGATCATCACCAACCTTGGTGTGCTGGATGTCGTCGAGGGCGGACTCAAGATCGTCGAACTGGCCGATGGCGTCAGCGAGGAAGAGCTGCGCGCCGCGACCGAGGCGACCATCGTCAACTGATGCGAACGGGGGCCGGCCGCTTGTGCGCGTCCGGCCCCTAGTTCATCACGTGAAAGACGCACCCATCCGTGATCAGCTCGGGCGGTGTCTTGCACAGGCCGCGCGCCACCCGAAAGGCCGCAAGCACCTTTGGCACGTAATCGCGGGTTTCCACGAATGGCGGCACCCCGGCGTGTTTGCGCACCGATCCTTCGCCCGCATTGTAGCCGGCCAAAGCCAGAATCGGGTCATTTCCGAACTCTCCCATCAGCCAGTCCAGGTATTTCACCCCGCCGACGATGTTTTCCTCGGGCGAGAAACTGTCGCTGACGCCGAACCGTGCGGCAGTATCCGGCATCAGCTGCATAAGCCCCTGCGCCCCTGCCCCGCTTTCCGCATCGACCCGTCCGCCGGATTCCACCGCGATGACGGCAAGGGCCAGCGCCGGTGAAACACGCGTTCCGATCGTCGCCTTTAGAATCGGAATGCCCTGGCTCCGCGCTATCTCCTGCAACGCCTGAAGACGCGGTGCCGCGACACCGCCTGTTTCCACGGCGGCCAAGGCGGTTTCGGCGCGGGCTGGTCCGATGCTCTCGAGACCGGGTGAAACCTTGTCCCAGAACCACGCGTACCGCCCCTTACGCGGTGCCTCCGGTCCGGGCTGCGGTTGCGGCACAGGCACCCGCATCGCTACCTCTTGCGGACGGTCCTGCCCGGCATAGGGTTGGGCTGCGTGCTCTTCTTCACTGATCTGGACGTCGATCCTGGGCCGTTCGCCCGATTTCGGGGCCTGAACGCGCTTGAACTGCGCGTCGCTGGCATGACCGGCTCCGCCCGACACCACAGCGCAGAACACAACCCATGCAAGAGAACGGGCCGGACCCGCCGCATGTCTGAAGATCATTTGCTCGCCTCAAGTCTTTTTCCCAAAGGTGACCACAGGGGGCGTTCAAGGCCAGAAAAATCGGGCAGATTTGGGCAGTTTCGCCATATTTGCGGCCTTCCTGCATCGTCTCTCACGTTGGCAAGAAAAAAAATTCGGATTCTTTTCTATACAAAACAGCCACTTAAGCAAAACCTTCTCGGAAAGTTAAAATCGGGCGACAAAATCCGTGTTTCGGCCCAAATCCTGCCACGCGGGACCGGCAAACATACAACCATACCACGACGGACACGGACCAAGAGAGAGACACGGTTCGACACGGACGGCGAGGTTGGAACAAACTCAATCGGATCCTTAGGAGGGACATACAATGCTGAAATTCATCAAAAACTTCCGCAAAGACGAAAATGGCGCCGTGACCGTTGACTGGGTCGTTCTGACCGCAGCAGTCGTTGCCCTGGGCGCAGCTGGCTACAACTCGATCAGCTCCGGTACGTCGGCTCTGTCCGGCACCACGCAGACCTTCATCGAAGGCAAGAACCCGAACGGCGGCACCTAATAGGTTGACCGCGGCTTAGCCGAAACGATTGCGAGGGGCCACGTCTTGACTGCAAGGCGTGGCCCCAAGTGTCTAGTAACCCTCAATCGAAAGGTGGCAACATGAAAGAACGTAGCAAACGGTTCGTTGCCGACGAGGGCGGAGCAGTAACGGTGGACTGGGTGGTTTTGACTGCTGCGGTCGTGGGTTTGGCCGGAATCGCATGGGATGCCCTCAGCGGTCCGACCGGCAACGTCGCCAGTGGCGTGTCCAACTACCTGGAAACCAAGGAAGTCACGGACTGACCCGCGTCCCGGTGTTGAACAAGAACCGCCACACGCGGTCACTTCGATTTCCAATCGAGCTGCAACATCAAACCGGCGCGGTCTGTCCCTGATTTGGACACAATAGACAGATACCCTGTCTGACACGGCCCGAATTGCCGGGCCGTGTCGAACAGGAAAGAGGGGAAACATCATGCGAGCTGTCTTTGGACTGGTCCTGATTGTTGGGATCGCCCTGGCGGGCGGTGCCGTCATGATGGCCCGCAATTACATCGAGGCCTACCAGGCCGAACTCGCGCGTGAACGCAGCGCGCGGGCCCAGATCGTACCAACGGTCGAAGTATTCGTCGCCACGCGCCCCTTGCGCTATGGCGAGCGCCTCACGGCAGAGGATGTTCGCGCTGTCCGCTGGCCCGAAGAAGCCGTGCCCGAAGGCGCCTTTACCGACGCCTCGACGCTCTTCTCCGATGATCCCGAGGACAGCCGATTCATCCTTCGTGCAATGGAAACGGACGAAGCCATCATGGCGATGAAAGTGACCAAACCGGGCGAAGATGCCGGCCTGACCTCGCAGCTCGATCGTGGCATGCGCGCCTTCGCGATCCGGGTCGACGTGGCATCGGGCGTGTCCGGCTTCCTGCGACCGGGCGACCGCGTAGATGTCTACTGGACGGGCAGCATGGGCGCAGCAGTAGAAGGCGCGCGCGGCGAGGTGACCCGCCTGATCGAAACCAGCATCCAGCTTGTCGCGGTCGACCAGATCGCCGGCGGAGACGTGACCGGGGCCACCATCGCGCGTACCGTCACCGTCGCGGCGCGCCCCGAACAGGTGGCGGCCCTCGCCCAGGCGCAGAACACCGGTCGCCTGTCGCTGGCCCTGGTCGGCGCCGAGGATGACACGATCGCTGCGGCGGTAGAGGTAGATCAGCGGAAATTGCTGGGACTGGGAGAGATCCAGATCGCCCCACAGGAAATCGAGGAAAAGGTCTGCACGATCCGCACCCGGCGCGGTGCCGAGGTGGTCGACATTCCGATCCCCTGCACGAATTGACCGGCGCAAAGGTCAAGAGAGAAAAGGACCGCAACCCCGCGGTCCTTTTCGCGTTGTTGCCGATTGTCCACATCAAAAATGATCAAGAAACCATTGATTCTTGAATTGAATTGGGAACTCGCGCACAGTGATCCAAATATCGGGCAAAAAGACCCGGCACAGAGGCGTGATCGGAGAAGGCAGGTCACATGAAAATTCGCAGTGGCATCAGGCTCGCCCTTCTCGGGCTTGCTCTCGCATGGACGCCGGTCGGTGACATCACCCTCCGCGCCGAAGTGCTGCGCGTGGTCAAGAAGGGCACCGCCGAAACGCTCGACGTTCCCATGAACCGTGCCGTCGTGGTCGAAAGCGACGTTCCCTTCGCCGAACTCAGCATCGCGAATGCCGGGATCGCCGACATCTCTTCGTTGTCTGACCGCACGATATACGTGCTCGGCAAATCGCCGGGCCTCACCACCCTGACATTGCTGGATGCGACAGGACGCTTGATTACCAATGTCAACGTCCGCGTTACCGCCGATGTGACCGAGTTCAAGGAGCGCCTGCGCCAGATCCTGCCGGGCGAGCGGATCGAGGTGCGCACCGCGAATGACGGCATTGTTCTGTCGGGCACGGTTTCGAGCTCGCAAAAACTGCAACGCGCGCTCGACCTGGCAGAGAGATACGCACCCGAGCGCGTTTCCAACCTGATGAGTGTCGGCGGTGTGCAGCAAGTCATGCTCAAGGTCCGCTTTGCAGAGATGCAGCGCTCGGTATCGAAATCCCTGAGCGCCTCGCTTGGCGTCAGCGGCGGCAATGTCGTCGGCGGCCTCAACACGCTCAACAACAACCCGAACCTGACCGGCGCGATCAATGGCAACATTCCGGTGGCCAACGAGAACGCAGGCGCCCTTCTCTTCGGCTTCAGCGCCGGCTCGACACAGGTGCGCCTGCTGCTCGAAGCCCTGGAGCGCAAGGGGGTCGTACGCACCCTGGCAGAGCCGAACCTGTCGGCCCTGTCCGGGCAGGAGGCAAGCTTCCTTGCCGGTGGCGAATACCCGATCCCCGTGGCCCAGCAGGACGGCATTTTCTCGGTCGAGTACAAACCCTTCGGCGTGGAAATGAAGTTCGTT
This sequence comes from Lutimaribacter marinistellae, assembly GCF_042648365.1. NCBI lineage: Bacteria > Pseudomonadati > Pseudomonadota > Alphaproteobacteria > Rhodobacterales > Roseobacteraceae > Lutimaribacter > Lutimaribacter marinistellae. Next base: position 199,829 of record NZ_JBHRXI010000010.1, read on the forward strand.
CCACGCGTGGTGGACGAGGACCTGATCAACCTCGAAATGGTCGCCGCGGTGTCCGCCCTCGACGCAAACAACAGCGTTGTCATCAATGGTTTCGAGATCAGCGCCTTCCAGCGCCGCGAGACTTCGACCACGATCGAACTTCGCGACGGCGAAAGCTTTGCCATCGCGGGCCTGATCGAGGACGAGTTCCTCGACAACAACCAACAGCTTCCTTGGCTGGGCGATGTGCCCGTTCTGGGCGCGCTCTTCCGCAGCGCCAACTTCCAGCGCAGCCAGACCGAACTTGTGATCATCGTGACGGCGCACCTGGTAACCCCGACACGGGGCGAGGCGCTGGCCCTGCCCACCGATCGGGTGACACCGCCCAGTGAAAAGGACCTGTTTCTCTTCGGCAAGGTTGCCCAGACCCAACGTCAGGGTGCCGGCGCGGCCTCCGAAGTCGCCCGACAGGACTTCAGCGGCTCTTACGGCTATGTGATGGAATGAGCGAAGGGATGCGCCCCATGCGGAACTGGATCATCATGGCATGCGCCGGGCTCGTCCTGAGCGGCTGCAACCGCCCCGCCGGGTTCGAGGTCGACAACGGCACATTCGGCAACGCCACGCTCAACAACGTGCAGATGATGAACGGCGAGCGCGGCTATGCCGAGATCCTCGGCGAGCGTTTCGCCCGCGAGGTGCCCAGCCAGGTCAATTTCGCCTTCAACAGCGCCCAGATCGACGCGACAGCGCAGCAGATCCTGACGCAGCAGGCAAACTGGATTCGGCAATTCCCCGAGGTACGGTTCCGCGTGTACGGACATACCGATCTCGTCGGTTCGCCGGCCTACAACAAGTCCCTCGGCAAGCGCCGGGCGCAGGCCGTCGTTAACTTTTTCGCCGCGCGCGGTATCGATCGGTCACGGCTCGAAGCGCTGGTCTCCTTTGGCGAAACGCAACCTCTGATCCAGACCTCGGATCGGGAACGCCGTAACCGCCGGACCGTTACTGAAGTATCTGGTTTTTCTGACAAATATCGCTCCACCCTCGACGGAAAATACGCCCAGGTGATCTATCGCGAATATGTCGAAAGCGCCGTTCCCCCCAGCGCCCTTTCGCTCGAAAGCACCTTGGGCGGCTCCGAACAATAAGCTTTAAGCGACGGCATCGTCGCCTGTTTCCCTACAATTGGTTCTTTTCGGCCCAAATGTCGCCCAACTTGATCGCGACATTGGCTTCGATAGGTGACGTGCGGCCATGAAACAGGGCCGCGACCTGGCGGAGACAGGCCGAGATCGAAAGCTCGCTGCCATCCCGCCCTGCAACGAGGATGAAGGCAATGAGCAGCACGATGCCACAACCTGACGCAGCCCCGATCCTGGCCTGCACGGTCAGCAGGGATGTCCAGAATTTCGATCTGCTGATCGAAGACATGGAAACCGCGATGGGCGAAGCCTGGGGCGATCTCGGTTTTGCCGAGGCGTTGGCCTTTTTCGGACAGCCCGAGGCGGAGACCCTGGAATTCATCGCCTTGGCGCTTGATGGCGATGACGAGGACAACCTCGTCCTGATGGGCGAGATCATCACCCAGGCCAAGAGCCGCGGCATCAAGGTGATCCTGATCGCCGAGGATGTGACGCCCGCGTCGCTCCACCAGTTGCTGCGCAAGGGCGCGGATGAATTCGTCCCCTACCCCTTGCCCGAAGGCGAACTGAACGAAGCCATCGAACGGCTTCAGGAACCCGAGGCACCGCCCCACGCCAACGCGCACCAGACCGCGCAGCTGAATGCCGGCAGCGCCCGCGAAGGCGCCCTGATCGTCGTGCATGGCCTTGCCGGCGGCACCGGCTCGACCACGATGGCGGTGAACCTCGCTTGGGAACTCGCGGTCTTGCAGGGCGACGCGCCCAGTGTCTGCGTTCTCGATCTCGACCTGCAATACGGATCGGTGTCGACCTATCTCGACCTGCCGCGCCGCGAAGCGGTGTTCGAGATGCTTTCGGAAACCGAATCGATGGACGAAGAGGTCTTTGGACAAGCCCTTCTGAACTTCGAGGACAAGCTGCAGGTTCTGACCGCGCCCGCCGACATGATCCCGCTCGACATGATCACGCCCGAGGACATCACGCGCGTGATCGAGATGGCCCGCGCGCATTTCGACTATGTCATCGTCGACATGCCCAAGACGCTCGTCCAGTGGTCCGAGACGGTGCTGAACGCGGCGCATGTCTATTTTGCCATGATCGAACTCGACATGCGCTCGGCCCAGAATGCGCTGCGGATGAAGCGCGCGCTTCAATCCGAGGATCTTCCTTTCAACAAGCTGCGGTTCGCCCTGAACCGCGCCCCGAAATTCACCGACCTGTCAGGCAAGAGCCGCGTCAAGCGGATGGGCGAATCCCTCGGGATTTCCATCGACCTGCAACTGCCCGATGGCGGCAAGCACGTCACGCAAGGTGCCGATCACGGCCTGCCGTTGGCCTCTTCGGCCCCCAAGAACCCGCTGCGCCGCGAAATCGCTAAGCTTGCCGTTTCGCTGCACGAACTTGGTCGCAACGACGCCGAAGCGGCATGAACCTGGCAGTGAGGGGTTAGAACGTGTTCTCGAGATACAAGAAACAGGGCAAGGCCGAACCGGTCCAACCCACGAAATCCGAAGCGGCTCCGGCCGCGGGCGCCGCCCCCATTGCCGCAAAACCCGCGGTGATCCGCAAGCCCAGCCCCAAACGCGCCGCCGAGGCCGCGCCGATGGACCGCGACCGCAAGCGCAAGGAACGGCTTGGCGAGATCAAGATCGAGCTGCACCGCGAACTTCTCGACAACCTCAACCTCGCCGCCCTGGAACATGCCGAGGAAAAGGAGTTGCGCGCCGAGATCAGCGCCATCGCCAGCGAGATCCTCGAACAGAAAAGCATCGTTCTCAACCGCGAGGATCGCAGCCAGCTCAACACCGAGCTTTATGACGAGGTGACCGGCCTCGGCCCACTCGAGCCGCTGCTCAAGGACGACACGGTCAGCGACATCCTGATCAACGGACCTCAGCAGATCTTCGTTGAACGCGGCGGCAAGCTCACCCTGACCGACATCACCTTCAAGGATGAGCGCCACCTGCTGCGCATCATCGACAAGATCGTCAGCGCCGTCGGTCGCCGCGTCGACGAATCGAACCCCTATGTCGACGCGCGCCTCGCGGATGGCTCGCGCTTCAACGCGATGGTTCCGCCCATCGCGGTCGATGGCAGCCTCGTTTCGATCCGGAAGTTCAAAAAGGACAAGCTGGGCATCGACGACCTGGTGCAATTCGGCGCCTTCACCGAAGAGATGGCTGCCTATCTGCAGGCTGCCGTGGCGACGCGTCTGAACGTGATCGTGTCCGGCGGTACCGGCTCGGGCAAGACCACCACGCTCAACGCTCTGTCGAGCTTCATCGACAACTCCGAACGGATCCTCACCATCGAGGACACCGCCGAACTCCAGCTGCAACAGACCCATGTGGGCCGGATGGAAAGCCGCCCGCCCAACGTCGAGGGCAAGGGCGAGGTGTCCCCCCGCGACTGTCTGAAAAACGCCCTCCGGATGCGCCCGGACCGCATCATCGTGGGCGAGACGCGCGGCGAGGAAGTCATCGACATGCTCCAGGCCATGAACACCGGCCATGACGGCTCGATGACCACGATCCACGCCAACTCGGCCCGTGACGGGGTTTCGCGACTTGAAAACATGATCGCCATGGCCGGGATCGAAATGCCGATCAAGGCCGTCCGCTCGCAGATCTCGTCGGCGGTGAACCTCATCGTGCAGGCCAGCCGCCTTCAGGACGGGTCGCGCCGCATGACCTCGATCACCGAGATCACAGGGATGGAAGGCGACGTCATCTCGATGCAGGAAATCTTCCGCTACCAGCGCGTTGGCCTGACACCCGACAACAAGATCATCGGGCATTTCACCGCGACCGGCGTGCGCAGCCACTATTCGGAACGCTTCCGGATGTGGGGCTACGACCTGCCGGCCTCGATCTACGAACCGACCAGGATGTAAGGAGGGCCGATCATGGAACTGAGCATGGAACCGGTCATTTACGGCTTGATCTTCGTCGGGGTGCTGGTACTGGTCGAGGGGATCTACCTTGTCGCCTTCGGCAAGTCGATCAGCCTCAACAGCCGGGTCAACCGCCGGCTCGAGATGCTCGACAAGGGCGCCGGGCGAGAACAGGTTCTGGAACAGCTGCGCAAGGAAATGCAGCAGCACATGAAATCGCAGTCCATCCCGCTTTATTCGCTTCTGGCGGACAAGGCGCAAAAGGCCGCGATCGCGTTTTCACCGCGTCAGCTCATCACGATCATGGCCGGGCTTTCGGGCGTGGCCTTTGTCGGCCTCAGCATCGGCACCCAGACCGAAGTGCCCGTGCGTGCGGCCATCTCGGGGGCCATCGGCATCGGGGCCGTCTATATCTGGGTCAATTCCAAGGCCAAGAAACGCATGGCGATGCTCGAAGAGCAGTTGCCCGATGCGGTGGAACTGATGGTGCGCAGCCTGCGCGTGGGCCACCCCTTCGTCTCGGCCATCCAGATCGTCGCCAAGGAAAGCGAAGACCCCATCGCCACCGAATTCGGCATCATCGCCGATGAATCCGCCTATGGACGCGATGTCGGCGAGGCGCTCAAGGAAATGGCCGAAAGGCTCGACATGCAGGACCTTCGCTTCCTCTCGGTCGCGGTGACGATCCAGCAGCAATCGGGCGGCAACCTCGCTGAGGTTCTGGCCGGACTTGCCAAGGTGATCCGCGCCCGCTTCCGCCTGTTCCGGCGCGTCAAGGCGATCACCGCCGAGGCCAAGTGGTCGGGCAAGTTCCTGTCGGCCTTCCCGCTGGTTGCGCTAATCGTGATCCTGGTGAACGACCCCGGCTATTACGACGGCGTTCTGGACCACGAACTGTTCATCCCCGCCTGTTTCTTCGTGGGTATCCTGCTGACGGCCAACCTTTTCGTCATGCGCGCCCTCACCAACATCAAGGTCTAAGGAGCCCGCGATGGATTTCCTGCTTCAGATCAACAACCTTCTGACCGATCAATTGGGAGAGTTCGGCCCCCTCATCGCCGTCGGTGTGCTGGGACTGGTGATGATCCTCGTCACTGTCGCGATGATGCTCAACCAGCCCGAAGATCCCCTGAAGAAGCTGAAGCGTGACCAGGCGCCCAAGGCGCAAAGCTCCACCAAAAAGGAACGTCTGCGCCATCGCAGCCGGAACGAACAGCTCGAGAAATTCGCCACCTTCCTCGAACCGCAGGATGCCGACGAATTATCGGCCATGCAGCTCAAGCTTCGGCAAGCCGGGTACCAGTCAAAGGACGCGGTGCGCTTCTTTCATTTCGCGCAGTTCGCGCTGGGTATCTTCGGTCTCGTCCTCGGCGTCGTCTACGTGACGATCATCGCCGCCGACCAGCAATTCGACACCCAGGGTACGCTCATCCGTGTTCTGGGTCCGGGCGGCGTGGGCTACATGCTGCCGAAATACTGGATCACCCGCCGCGTGGACACCCGCAAGGAAAACATCACCCGCGGCTTCCCCGATGCGCTGGACATGATGCTGGTCTGTGTCGAGGCGGGCCAGTCGCTCGATCAATCCATCGTGCGTGTGGCCAAGGAGTTGCGGGCCTCCTACCCCGATCTCGCCGACGAGTTCGAGGTGGTCGCCTACGAGATGAAGGCGGGCAAGGACAAGGACAAGGTGCTGCGCGACATGGGCACACGTTGCGGGGTGACCGACGTGTCCTCGTTCGTGACGGTGATGATCCAGTCGGCCAGTTTCGGTACTTCCATCGCCGAAGCGCTGCGCGTCTATGCCGGCGAGATGCGAGACAAGCGCGTGATGCGCGCCGAGGAAGCGGCAAACAAGTTGCCAACCAAGATGACGCTTGCCACTATGATGCTGACGGTTCCGCCCCTTCTGGTCATCCTCGTGGGTCCTTCGGCCAAGGGTATCATGGACCTGGGCAGCATGGGCCAATGACGGCATGACACTACCGGGCGCGCGCAGCCCCAAGCGAATTTGCAAGTTTACCCTGACCATCGCCGCATTGTCGGCGATGGTTGCGTGTTCTGCGCAAGAGGATTTCGATCTCGATCAGGGTCCCTACCCGCCCGGCATCGATCCGCGCGGCGAAGCGGTCGATGGCGTCGAGGTCGGCAACCGCCTGATGGCCGCAGGAGAACACGAGCTTGCGCTCGACGCCTTCACCCGTGCCGCGCTCGACCGGGGAATGACCCCCGAAGTGCTGATCGGGATCGGAACCTCCAACATGGGTCTCGGCCGGCTGGGCCAGGCCGAACCACCCCTCCGCCGCGCCGTGGCCGAGGCGCCCGACCGTCCCGAAGGCTGGAACAACCTTGGTGTTCTGCTTATGGAAAAGGGCGACTTACCCGAGGCCGTGCAAGTCTTTCGCAAGGCCTATGCGCTCGACAATGGCCAAAGTGACTCAATACGCGACAATCTTCGCTTAGCGCTCGCAAAATCGGAAAATCCTGATAATAATGACGGAAAAGACCAAGACTTCAAATTGGTGCAGCGCGGGCAGGGCGAATTCGTAATCCTCCGGAACCCGTGAAAACTGCACCCTGAGGGCAGAGCAGTAAAAGGACGCAAAAATGCGCCATCTCAAGTTGATCCCCGCCCTCGTGGCGGGTGGGCTGATCTTGTCGGGTTGTTCCGAAACTGCCGACGAGACGGTGGAACGGGCGTTCCAGGACGTCAATGTCGTCGATGAAAGTAACCTCAACGACGTGATGCTTACGGTCGCCGACCCGAACGAGGCGGTCGACTACTTCCAGAAATCGCTCCAGTCGGACGACGGCAGGATCGACATGCAACGCGGGCTGGCCAAATCGCTTACCCGCGCGCGACGCAATACCGAGGCCGCCGCGGCCTGGGCTCGTGTGGTCAAGATGGACGAGGCGACCGATGATGACCGGGTCGACTATGCCGACGCGCTGATCCGCAACGGCGAATGGAAGCCCGCGCAGGACGTGCTCAACCAGATCCCGCCGACCCACGAGACCTTCAAACGCTACCGGCTCGAGGCGATGGTGGCCGACAGCAACCGGGAATGGCGCCGCGCCGACAGCTTCTATGAAACGGCCGTCGGCCTGACGACGCGCCCGGCTGGCGTGATGAACAACTGGGGCTATTCCAAGCTGACCCGCGGCGACTATGCCGAGGCCGAGCGCCTGTTCGGCGAAGCCATCCGCCAGGATCCGGCCCTGTTCACCGCCAAGAACAACCTCGCGCTGGCGCGTGGCGCGCAACGCAACTACTCGCTGCCGGTGATCCCGATGGATCAGACCGAGCGCGCCCAACTGTTGCAGACCCTTGGCCTGTCGGCAGTCAAGCAGGGCGATGTCGAAACCGGCAAGACGCTCCTGCGCGAAGCGATCTCGACGCATCCGCAACATTTCGAGGAAGCCGTGCGCGCCCTGCGCGCGCTTGACGAGGGCTGACACGATGGCGATCCCCGCCCAGCTCGCCCTGTGGTTTCTGCCTTTCGTACTGCCGCTGTGCTTCTACGTTGCGTTCACCGACATGCGCGAGATGCGCATCACCAACCAATCGGTGATCGTGCTGGCCGTGATCTTTCTGCTCATAGCGCCGTTCTTCCTGCCGCTTCCGGTCTTTGGCTGGCAGGTCGCGCAGCTTGCCATCGTGCTCGTGGCGGGCATCGTCCTGAACGGCGCCGGCGCGATCGGCGCGGGCGACGCGAAATTCGCCGCCGCCGCCGCGCCCTATGTCTTCCTGCCCGATATCGGTATCCTCGTGATGGTGTTCGCAGCCAACCTGCTCGCCGCTTTCACGACGCACCGCCTTGCAAAATACACCGCGCTGCGTCGCGTGGCGCCGGGCTGGAAAAGCTGGGAAATGGGCTTGAAATTCCCGATGGGTCTCAGCCTTGGCGGGACATTGGCCATCTATCTCGGGCTCGGGGCGCTCTACGGCGCGTGACTGCCCCGGTCCCGCCCTTGTGATGCCACAATGGGCAATCACTATCGGGACCAAGGACAGAGGCAGCGACAGGGTCCCCCCGATGAACATGGAAACGACCGCCGTCATGGCGCCGCCTGCCCCGCGAGGGCTGGCCGAGATGAGGCTCCCCATCGTGATGATGCGGGACATCCTGCTCAAGACGATCTTTCGCAAGAACATCGAACTGGTGAGCGAGCTGTCCGAGGCGATCTGCCTGCCGATCCCGGTCACGCAGGAACTGGTCGACATGGCCCGCAGCCAGAAACTGCTCGAGGCGACCGGCACGCTCAGCGCGACATCCGGCAACGAGATGGGCTACCAGCTGACCGATGCGGGCAAGACGCGCGCGATGGACGCGCTCAGCCAGTCCGAATATTTCGGAGCGATGCCCGTACCGCTGGATGTCTACCGCGAACAGGTCAAACGCCAGTCGATCCGCAACATCCAGGTCACCCGCGACCAGCTGACCCGCGCGATGGGTCATCTGGTGCTGCCCGACAGCCTGCTGGACCATCTCGGTCCCGCCGTCAGCGCAGGCCGCTCCATTCTCATGTATGGTCCGCCGGGCAACGGCAAGTCATCAATCTCCAACGGTATCAGGGATGCCTTGGGCGACAATGTCTATGTCCCGCGCGCCATCGAGTATTCGGGACAGGTCATCACCGTCTATGACCCGATCGTTCACAACGCTGTCGAACAGGAACCCGACGATCCGACGCAATTGCGCCGCCGCCGCCGCTTTGACAGTCGATACGTCATGTGCGAGCGCCCCACCGTCATCACCGGGGGCGAGCTGTCGCTCGACATGCTGGACCTCGTCTACAACCCCACGGCGCGCACCTACCAGGCCCCGTTACAGCTGAAATCGACCGGCGGCATCTTTATCATCGACGACTTGGGCCGTCAGGCGGAACCGCCGCAGGCGATCATCAACCGCTGGATCGTCCCGCTCGAAGAAGGCAAGGACATCCTCGGCCTGCAATCGGGTGAAAAATTCGAGGTTCCTTTTGACACGCTGGTGATCTTCTCGACCAACTTTCACCCGAACGAGATCTTCGACCAGGCCGCGCTGCGCCGGATCTTCTTCAAGATCAAGATCGACGGACCCAGCCAGGAAAACTTCCTCAAGATCTTTGCGCTTGTCGCCCGGAAAAAGGGCATACCGCTCGACGAACCCTCGCTCGTGCACCTGCTCAAGCGCAAATACCCCACGATCGAGAACGTCTATGCCAATTACCAGCCGATCTTCCTCATCGACCAGATGATCGCGATTTGCGAGTTCGAGGGAATCCCCTACCAGATGACGCCGGACTTGATCGATCGCGCCTGGGCGAACATGTTCGTCAAGGATGAGACCATCGTCAAATAAGGCCCGGCAAATGATCGGTGTTGCGGGATGCGGGCGCATGGGCGCGGGCATGTTGGCCGCGTTGCGTCGCAACGGCTTCGATGCGCAAGGGTTCGACATTCGCCCACCCAGCGAATTCGGGCCAATGGCCCCGCATGTGACGAATGACGCGCAGGCATTCTCACAAGATCTCGACACCCTGATCACGGTCGTGCGCGACATCGCGCAAACCGAGGACGTTCTTTTTGGTGCCCAGGGCTTCATCCACGCAAAGCACCTGTCCCGTATCCTGATCTGCTCCACTCTATCGCCGCGCTATACCCGCGCGCTGCGGGACCGTGCTCCTGACCATATATCACTTATCGACGCGCCCATGTCCGGCGCGCAGATCGCCGCCGAAGAGGCGCGCCTGTCCTTCATGCTCGGCGGCAGCGACGCATCACTGGACGCCGCCCAACCTCTGCTTTCGGCGATGGGCCGGCACTTTCACCGCATGGGCCAGTTCGGGTCAGGCATGCAGGCCAAGGTGCTCAACAACCTTCTCGCCGCGGCAAACACCGCGATGACACGGCTGGTGCTCGATTGGGCGGACACCGCCGGTCTTGATGAGCGGGCGCTGCTGGATCTCATCCACACAAGCTCTGGCCAGAACTGGTTTGCAAGCAATTTCGACGCGATCGAATTCGCCCGCGGCGGGCTCTCCCCGGACAACACGATCGCGATTCTGGTCAAGGATGTCGAAAGCGCGCTCGACGCCGCCCCGGACGGGGCCGATACCGCGCTGCCGGAAACCGTGCGCGATACCATCCGAATGCTCAAACCACGGCACAAGCGCGTCTGAACACCGGGACGACAGCCGTTACCAGCGGGTCAGCGCGTCCTCGTCCTCGTCCTTGGCCGCGACCCATTCGGCGCCGTCATGGGTGACCTCTTTCTTCCAGAACGGCGCGCGGGACTTCAGATAATCCATCAGGTATTCCGCTGCCTCGAACGCGTCCTTGCGGTGCGGTGCCGCGGTGGCGACCATCATGATCCGCTCGCCCGGTGCCAATCGTCCATAGCGATGGATGACCATGACGTCGCCCAGGTGCCAGCGCGTCCGCGCCTCCTCGGCGATGCCTGCGATGGCCTTCTCGGTCATCCCCGGATAGTGCTCGATCTCCATCGCGGCCAGCCCGCCCGCCACATCGCGCACGACGCCGGTAAAGGTCACGATGGCCCCGTTCGCCATCCCGCCCTCGGCAAAGGCATTGGCCTCTACCCCAAGGTCGAACGCCTCTTCCTGAACCCGGATACGCATCCCTACCCGCCCGTCATCGGGGGAAAGAACGCAACCTCGCGCACCCCTTCAAGGGGCGCCTCGAAATCGGACAATTCCTGGTCCAGCGCGACCCGCAGCGCCGACAGGTCGGCAAAGGCCGCCTCGTAGCGCGCCTCGCGCGCGCGCAGCTCCTCGACCAGCTCGGTCACCGTCGCGGCTTGTGTCTCGACCCGCTCCCTCGGCAGGCCGATCCGTTCACGCACCCAGGCGAAGTACAGCACATCCATCACGATGTCTCCTTCAGATGCGGCATGGCCTTGCGCAGGTAATCCACACCGGTGATCAGCGTCAGCGCGGCGGCGATCCAGATCAGGACCAGCCCCGCATTCCCGGTCCAGCTCGCCCCCGTGGCATTGCCGTAATGCTCGAATATCCCCTGCGCGAACAGAACCGCGATGGCGACCATCTGCAGCGTCGTCTTCCACTTGGCCAGCTTGGTCACCTTGAGCGTGCCCGCGACATCGCCCAGGAATTCGCGCAGGCCCGACACGAACACCTCGCGGAACAGGATCACCGTCGCCGGCAGGACCAGCCAGGGTGTCCAGTGTTCATGCGAATAGCCCACCAGGATCATCAGCGCGATCACCACCATCGCCTTGTCGGCAATCGGGTCCAGCATCGCGCCCATCTTGGTTTCCTGCTTCCACGCCCGCGCAAGGTATCCGTCGATCCAGTCCGTGATCGACGCGCCCGCGAACAGGATCAGCGCGAACCAGTCGGCATAGGGGCGGTCGAAATACAGAAACATCACCGCCAATGCCGGTGCCGCCAGCAGGCGCAGCAGGGTCAGGATATTGGGCAGGTTCCAGATCATGGCCCCGGTTTACCCCGCCCGCCTGACAGAGGGAAGGGCCGCGCTCATACCGCCGCGCGCAACCGCGCCACCAGCTCGAAACGCTTCGGCCCGGTCGTCTCGCTCACCGCCTCGGCCTCGGACGAGAACCACGCCACGACCAGCTCGCGCACCGGGTCGACAAACAGGAACTGGCCATGGATGCCCAGCCCGTGAATCAGTGGCATCTCGCCCGGATGGACGTACCATTTCGAGCGATAGCACATGTCGTAGCCCGGAAACTTCTCGGCGAAATCGCCTTGCCGCCACGCTGCCCGGTCGCCCTGCGTGGCGATGTCGTCCAGCCAGCCGGCCGGGATCACCTGCCGCCCGTCGCGCTGCCCGCCCGAGGCCATCAGCCTGCCCACACGGGCAAGGTCGCGCGCGGTAAGGCACATGCCACCGGCACCCCGTGGACCGCCGATCCGGTCCACCGTGATGTAGCCGGGCCGCTCGGCCCCAACGGGTCGCCACAGGTGTTCTGCCATCAGGTCGGCATAGCGGGTCCCGGTCGCCCGCTCCATCAGCCAGGCCAGCATGTCGGTCACGGGAGAGACATAGTGGAACCGCCCGCCATGCGGCCCGTCGCTCTCTGTCAGCATCGACTGGAACCCGCGCAGGTCGACCGGCGCATCGCCCGGTTCGACCGGGTTCCAGTTGGCCGCCTTGCGATAGGCGATGATCGGGCCGCCGGTCGCCTCGTAGTCCTCCTCGAAGGCGACACCGACGCGCATGTCCAACGCATCGCGCACGGTGGCCCCGGCATAGGCCGTGGCGGCCAGCTCGGGCAGGTAACGCGTCACCTCGGCCTCGATGTCCAGCAAGCCCTTGCCCGCAAGGATGCCCGCCAGCAGCCCCAGCATGGATTTCGACACCGACATCAGGATATGCGGATCCTGCGCGCCCATCCCGTTGCGGTAAAGCTCGTGTGCGATACGGCCTTGGCGCAGTACGACCAGCGCATCGGTCTGCGTGCCCTCGATCGCGGTCTCGATCTCGTCCGCGGACAGGATCGGTGCCCCCTCCTCCATCGCCCAGACGTCCGCCGGGTCATTTGCGATCTCGGCCGATGGCACGATCTCGCGCACGTGGTGAAAGGCCCATGACGAAAACGGCTGCTGCCGCCAGTTCGCCAACGTGGCCCGATCCTCTTCCAGCGGCGGAAAGCCCTGCATGATGTTCATCTGAAATCCTCCTGCGCGCGCAGCCAAACCCAGCCACGCGGGAAAGACAAGTCAGCGCTCGTGGAAAAAGTCATAGACCTTCTGCGCCAGCCCCTCCGAAATCCCGTCCACCGCCTTCAGATCGGCAAGGTTGGCCCGGCTCACCGCCTTGGCGCTGCCGAAATGGGCCAGCAGCGCCCGCTTGCGCGAGGCGCCAACGCCCGGAATGTCGTCCAGCGGGTTGGCCGAAACCGCCTTGGCCCGCTTGGCGCGGTGGGTGCCGATGGCAAACCGGTGCGCCTCGTCCCGCAGGCGCTGCACGAAATACAGAACCGGGTCGTTGCGCTTCAGCGCAAAGGGGCGCTGGCCCGTCCGGTGAAACTCTTCCTTGCCATGGTCGCGATCCACGCCCTTGGCGACGCCCACCATCGGAATATCCTCCACCCCGTGGCTACGCATGATCTCGGCCACCGCGCTCACCTGCCCCGCGCCGCCATCGATCAGCAACAGGTCGGGCCACAGACCCTTGTCGCGCTCGGGATCTTCCTTCAGCAACCGGGTAAAGCGGCGCGTCAGCACCTCCTTCATCATCCCGAAATCGTCGCCCGGTGTCAGGTCGTCACCCCTGATGTTGAACTTGCGGTACTGGTTCTTCATGAACCCGTCCGGCCCGGCCACGATCATCGCGCCCACCGCGTTCGTCCCCTGGATGTGAGAGTTGTCGTAAACCTCGATCCGTCCCGGCGGACCGTCGAGGTCGAACGCCTCGGCCAGACCGCGCAACAACCGCGCCTGCGTGGCGCTTTCGGCCATGCGCCGTCCCAGCGCCTCGCGCGCGTTGCGCAGCGCACCGGACACCAGCTCGGCCTTTTCGCCCCGCTGCGGCACAAGGATCTCGACCTTGCGGCCGGCCTTTTCGCTCAGCGCCTCGCACATCAGGTCGGCATTCTCGATCGCATCCGACAGGATCAACTGCCGGGGCGGTTCCTTGTTGTCATAGAACTGGCCCAGGAACGCCTCCATCACCTCGGCAGCGCCGACATCTGCCCCCACGCGGGGATAGAAGTCGCGGTTGCCCCAGTTCTGGTTCGCCCGGATAAAGAAGACCTGGACACAGGCCTGACCGCTTTCCATGTGCAGCGCGATCACGTCCGCCTCGGTCACACCGCGCGGGTTGATGCCCTGCGCACTTTGCACATTGGTCAGGGCGCGGATGCGGTCGCGCAGGGCCGCGGCGCGCTCGAACTCCATCGCCTCCGACGCTTCGGCCATCTGCGTGGCCAGCTCTTCCTGAACCTTGGTCGACCGGCCCGACAGGAACCGCTCGGCATCGCGCACGCTCTCGCTGTAATCCGCCTCCGAGATCAGCCCCACACAGGGCCCCGAACAGCGCTTGATCTGGTAGAGCAGGCAGGGCCGCGTCCGACTGTCGAACATGGAATCCGAACAGTTGCGCAACAGGAACGCCTTTTGCAGCTGGTTCAGCGTCCGGTTGACCGCCCCGGCACTGGCGAACGGGCCGAAATACGCCCCCTTCTCACTCTTCGCGCCCCGGTGCTTCTTGATCTGCGGAAAGGCGTGGCCCTTGGCGACAAGAATGTTGGGAAAGCTTTTGTCGTCGCGCAGCAGGACGTTGTACTTGGGCTTGAGCTGCTTGATCAGGTTCTGTTCCAGCAGCAGCGCCTCGGTCTCGGTGCGCGTGGTCAGGAACATCATCGAGGCCGTCTCGCGGATCATCCGTTCGATCCGCGGCGAATGCCCTGGGCGAGAATAGTTCGACACCCGCGCCCGCAGGTTCCGCGCCTTGCCGACATAGAGAACCCGCGCCTGCGCATCCAGCATCCGGTAGACACCCGGCGAGCCGTCAAGCGTCTTCAGATAGGACTGGATGCAGGCATAGCTCGTCGGGCGCGATTCGGTTTCGGGGGCGGCTTTGTCACTCATGGGCCAGAGGTATGATTCTTCCTGCCGTGCTGCAATCTTGGCGAGACGGTTTCAAGGGTAAACAAATCCACGGTTTCTGTGGATAACTACGACGATAACTTTCGGGGCATCCGGATTTTCCCTTGTTCCACTGCGGTTTCGTTTAATTGCTCAAAAAATAGGCGCGGCATTAACCACCTGTTTTTCAAGAAAATTTTTTCCAAAGCGGGACAAGGTTTTGAATTTAAAGGCGTTTTTGTAACGCTTACGTAACGGTCGTGTGACCGGTGCAAAACTTGCGGCGCCGATACCTATTCCGGGCCCAGAACATCCGGCGTTTTCCAGCCCAGGTGCTGCCCGCCATCGATGCAAAGCAACTGCCCGGTTACCGCCGGGGCATCCATGAAATAGCCCAAAGCACCCGTGATATCCGACCGGTTCGCCCCCCGGCCCGAGATGGTGTTCGCGCGCTGCTCGGCGAAATGCTTGTCCGATTGCCGCGCGCCCTGCAGCGTCGGCCCCGGCCCGATCGCGTTGACACGGATCGCTGGCGTCAGCGCCTGCGCCGCGGTTTGCGTCAGCGTCCACAATCCCGCCTTTGCCAGCGTGTAGGTCATGAATTCCGGCGTCAGCTTGCGCACGCGCATGTCGATCATGTTGACGATCAGCCCGACGGCGACCGGCTCTCCATTCTCGTCCGTCGCCGCATCCAGCCCCTGCGCGGCCATCGCCTGCGTCAGCACGAAGGGCGCGCGCAGGTTGCTCTCCATGTGCCGGTCCCAGCTGTCGCGCGTGGCGCTCGCCACCGTGTCGTATTCAAAGATCGAGGCATTGTTCACCAGATGTGTGATCGGCCCTCCCAGCGCCTCGGCTGCACGCGGAAGCAGTGACTGCGTCGCCGCCTCGTCCAGCAGGTCGGCCTGCAACGTCTCGGCCTTCCGGCCCATGACGCGGATCTCGTCCACCACCTCCTGCGCGGCCTCCCCTGAACTGGCGAAATGCACGCCCACGTCCAGCCCCCGCTGCGCGAGATACAGGGCCATGGCGCGGCCAAGGCGTTTGCCGGCACCGGTCACGAGGGCTCGGGTCATGAAAAGGTCTCCGTCACGGGTCAGAACAGGAGGACCACCACATAGATCACGTAAAGCGCGGTCAAGACCACACCCCAGACGCGGCCGATATCGCGCTTGAAAAAGACAAAGGGGATCAGCAGCAGCGAGGCCGCCAGCATCACCCAAAGGTCAAAGCGCAGGAACTCCGGGTCGACCGGAATTTCACCGACAAAGGTGGCGATGCCGACAATGGCCAGCAGGTTGAACATGTTTGACCCGATGACATTGCCCAACGCCACGTCGGCCTGCCGGCGCAGCGCCGCCATGACCGTCGTCGCAAGCTCGGGCAAAGAGGTGCCCAGCGCGACCAGCGTCAACCCGATGACCGTCTCGCTCACGCCGTAGGTCCGCGCGATGATCGAGGAGTTCTCGACCAGCAGATGCGCACCCATCGGCAAGCCAACGAGACCAAGAACCAAATAGACGCCGATCCGCCACCACGGCATGTCGGGGTCGGCGCCTTCCAGTTCGTCCAGGTCCTCGTCCTCTGCCTCGGCCTCGGCGCGGCGATGCGCCTTGGCCTCGCTGAACGCGTCCCACAGGACGTAACCCAGCGCCGCAAGCAGGATCACCCCGCTCACCCAGGTGAACGACCCGAGGAAGGCCAGCGCGATGAACAGAACCGAGGCCACAAGCATGAAGACATAGGTCTTTCGCGTGTCGCACTCGCTGGTATGCAGCCGCGACAACAGGGCGGGCACACCCAGAACAAGCAGGATGTTGGCCGTGTTGGACCCCACGACATTGCCCAGCGCGATGCCCGGCGCGTTCTCCTGTACCGCCTTGATCGCGATCAGCAACTCGGGCGCCGATGTGCCAAAGGCCACGATGGTCAGGCTGACGATCAGCGCCGGCACGCCCAGCCGCAGACTCAGGTTCACCGCCCCGCGCACCAGCGCATCGCCCGCCAGCAACAGCACGACAAGGCCGAGACCGGTCAGAAGCCATGGCATCATGATCTGCCTCCATGCCCGCAGGCGCAGGGTCCCTTGCCGATGCGGAACCGTCCGCAGCGCGGACAGCGCGCCGAGGCCAGCCGCTTCTGCCCCGGAAAGCG
Organism: Lutimaribacter marinistellae; assembly: GCF_042648365.1. NCBI lineage: Bacteria > Pseudomonadati > Pseudomonadota > Alphaproteobacteria > Rhodobacterales > Roseobacteraceae > Lutimaribacter > Lutimaribacter marinistellae. The sequence continues at coordinate 216,578 of NZ_JBHRXI010000010.1, forward strand.
CAGCTTTCCGAACAGTGCCAGCACGGCCATCACGACGAGGAAGAGTGATACGACCTTCAGGATCACGTCAGAGCCCGAAACGCGCGAAGCTCGCCCGCTCCTCGATCCCTGCCATGACATCCTGCGAAAGCTCCGAGCCGAAGCGCGACCAGAACGGCCGGCGGATCGAGTAGCGGCGGAACTGAACCTTGTCCCCGAACATCTCCTGCATCTTCGGCTTCAGGTGCCCCACGCCCTCGATCAGGCCCAGCGCGGCGGCGCCTTTCGCCAGCCAGAACTCTCCGGTGAACAGCTCCTCGTCGGTCGACAACTTGTCGCCCCGGCGCGATTTGACGTGGTTGATGAAATTTGCGTGGATATCTTCCAGCAGCCCTTCCAGCCGGGCCACGTCCTCTTCCTTCTCGGGGGTGAACGGGTCCATGAAAGACTTGGACTTGCCTGCCGTGTGCACGCGCCGCTCCAGCCCCTGACGGGCAAGGAAGACATGCGCCCCGAACCCGGCCGAGATCACACCGATCGACCCGATGACCGAACTGTCATCGGCCCAGATCTCGTCGGCGGACGCCGCCAGCCAGTACCCTCCCGATGCCGCGACATCCTCGACGAAGGCATAGACCGGCACCTCGGTCTCTTTGGCCAGCCGCCGGATCCGCGCACCGATGAGAGAGCTTTGTACAGGCGAGCCGCCCGGCGAATTGATCTCCAGCGCGACGGCGGCGGGCTTGCCCCGGCGAAACGCTTTCTCGAGCAGCGGCCGCAGGCTGGCATCGCTGATGGAGCCCCGACCGGCCATGCCTATCGCCCCCGACAGGCGGACGATCGACACCAGGGGCGGGTTCTTGATAAAAGGCAACCGCAATTTCATGTTGCCCGATGTAGAATGCCATCCGCCGGTAAACAAGGCACCGGACATGGCGAAACGCGACGGCAGCCGCAATAGATGCGGCAACGGGCATATTTACAACGCCTCCGCGCCATCAGCTTCGGATCCGCCAGCCGGTGCGGAAAATCCACCAGATGACCGCAAGGCACAGCGCGGTGAACCCCGCAATGGCCACAAGGCTTGCAAGGATGGGCACGTCGGCCATGCCGTAGAAAGACCAGCGGAAACCCGAGATCAGGTAGACCACCGGGTTGAACAGCGTGATCGTCTGCCACACCGGTGGCAGCATCGAGATCGAATAGAACGTCCCGCCCAGAAAGATCAGCGGCGTCACCACCAGCTGCGGCACCAGCGACATCTGTTCGAAATTGCTGGCCCAGATGCCGATGATGAACCCCAACAGCGAAAAGCTGAGGCAGGTCAGGATCAGGAACGCCGCCATCGCCAGCGGATGTTCGATCCTCAGATCGACGAAAAAGCTCGCCGTGACAAGGATGACCAGCCCCACGAACAGCGCCTTGGTCGCGGCCGCGCCCACGTATCCGATCACGATCTCGATGAAGTTCACCGGCGCCGACAACAGCTCGTAGATCGTGCCGATGAACTTTGGAAAGTAGATCCCGAAAGAGGCGTTGGAAATCGCCAGCATCACAACCGACAGCATGATCAGCCCCGGCACGATGAAGGCCCCGTAAGACACGCCTTCGACCTCCTGGATACGGCTGCCGATGGCCGTTCCGAACACCACGAAGTAAAGCGAGGTCGACAGCACCGGCGAAAAGAAGCTCTGCGCCAGCGTGCGAAAGAAACGCGACATCTCGAAACGGTAGATGGCGCCGATTGCGGCCCAGTTCATGTCTTCTCTCCTGCGACCAGACCGACGAATATCTCTTCGAGGCTCGATTGACGCGTATCCACGTCGCGCAGCACCAGCCCTGCCTCGGCCACGTCGTTGAGCAGGGCGGTGATGCCGGTGCGCTTGTGCGTGTCATAGCGATAGACCAACACGTCGCCCGCCCCGTTGAGTTCCAGATCATAGCGCGCCAGACCCGGCGGGATCTCGACGATCGGCTCGGTCAGTTGCACCTCGATGAATTTCTGTCCCATGCGCCGCATCAGCGCGGTCTTTTCCTCGACCAGCAGCAGCTCGCCACCGCTGATCACGCCGATCCGGTCGGCAATGGCCTCGGCCTCTTCGATGTAGTGGGTGGTCAGGATGATGGTCACGCCCGCGGCCTTCAACTCGGCCACGACCTCCCACATGTCCTTGCGCAGTTCCACGTCCACACCCGCCGTCGGCTCGTCAAGGAACAGGACCCGAGGCTCATGCGCCAGGGCCTTGGCGATCAGCACCCGGCGCTTCATGCCGCCCGACAGTTCCTTGACCGCGTTGTCGCGCTTGTCCCAGAGCGACAGCTTGCGCAGGATCTCCTCGATCCGCGCGTCGTCGCGCCCGTATCCGAACAGCCCACGTGAAAACCGCACGGTGTTCACGACCTTCTCGAACGGCTCCAGCGCCACTTCCTGCGGCACCAGCCCGATCATCTGCCGCGCCGCGCGAAACTCCGACCTGATGTCGTGCCCGCCCACCGTGACGCTGCCCGATGTCGGCGTGGTGATGCCGCAAATGGTCGAGATCAGCGTGGTCTTGCCCGCCCCGTTGGGTCCGAGCAGCGCGAGTATTTCGCCCTCCTCGATATCGAGGCTCACACCCTTGAGCGCCTCGAACCCGCCCTCGTAGGACTTGCGCAGATCGCGGATCGACAGGATCGGGGCCATTGCGCGCGTCACGCCTTGCCCTTGCGCAGCCCGAACCAACCCTTTTTCCCGATCTCCGGGGCCTCGTCCGCTCCGTCGGCGCCCTCTTCGGCCGGCCCTTCGATCTGCTGCTGCAGGTTCGAGAAGAACTGGTCGGCCATCTTCTTGGCGAAGCCGTCGATCAGCCGGCTGCCCAGCTGCGCCAGCTTGCCGCCCACCTTGGCATCGACCTCGTAGGCCAGCAACGTGCCGCCCGCCTCGGTATCCGACAGCGTGACCTGCGCACCGCCCTTGGCAAAGCCCGCGGCCCCGCCCTTGCCTTCGCCGGCAATGGTCAGCTTCTCGTTCTCGACCATGTCCGACATCGTGACCTGTCCCTTGAAGGTCGCCTTCACCGGGCCGACCTTCTGCGTGACCACCGCTTCGTACCCGTCCTGCGGGTTGCCCGAAACCTCCTGCGCGCCGGGCACGCAGGCCTTCAGCATCTCGGGATCGAGCAGCGCGGCATAAACGGTTTCGCGGGGGGCAGCGATCTCTTTCTCGTCGCTCATATGCATGGTGGGGTTCCTCCTCGACACCAAGGGCTCGCGCCATTGGTGCCACGCCCTCCCCCGCTCCGCAACATGCCAGTCGGGAAATGAGACATGGACAGATGCGCCCGGTGTGATAGCGGTATCCCGTCCGCATCCGCGGCCCGAAGGAAACACCGCCATGTCCGCCAGCGCATTCAACCGGCCCGGAACCGGCATCGTCTTCGTCCTGGCCGGGGTCGCCGCGATCTCGGTGAACGACATGCTGATCAAGGAACTGTCGGGCGGCTACCCGCTGCATCAGCTCGTCTTCACCCGCTCGGCCATCGGTATCCTGTTCTCGCTCGCCATGGTGCAGTTCGAAGGCGGTTGGCAGATCCTCAAGACCGAGCAGCCCGGCCTGCACATCCTGCGCGGCCTGCTCGTGGTGATCGCCAACATGACCTTCTTCGCCGCGCTGGCCGTGCTGCCGCTGGCCGAGGCGACGGCGCTGTTCTTCGTCGCACCACTCTTCATCACGCTGCTGTCGATCCCGCTTCTGGGCGAAAAGGTCGGCCCCCTGCGCATCGGCGCCGTGGTGGTCGGCTTTGTCGGCGCGCTCATCATGCAGCGCCCGTGGCAAGGCGGAGATACGCTCGAGGTCAGCCGCCTCGTCCTGTCCCTGCCAATCCTTGCCGCACTGTTCTACGCGCTCAACCAGTTGATGACGCGCAAGCTGGGCGCCACCACGCAGGCTTCGGCGCTGGCAGTCTACATCCAGGGCATGTTCATCATCGTCTCGATCGGCTTTTTCACCGTCGCGGGCGACGGCCGCTTTGCCGAGGGCGCGCAGAACGACAGCGTGATCTTCCTGCTGCGGGCCTGGGTCTGGCCGGCCGAGGGCGACTGGCCCTACCTCATCGGGCTCGGGCTCAACTCGGCCATCATCGGCTATTGCCTCAGCCAAGCCTACCGGCTGGCCGACGCAGCGACCATCGCGCCCTTCGAATACGTGGGCCTGCCGCTTGCCGTGTTCTGGGGCTGGGCGATCTGGGCCGAACTGCCCGACCCAGAGGTCTGGATCGGCATGGCCCTCATCGCGGGATCGGGCCTGTTCGTGTTCCTCCGCGAACGACAAAAGGCCCGCCGCATCGCCCGCGACGCCCGGATCAAGGCGCGTTACTGACCGCGCTGCGGGCGTCCTCCCATTCCTCGCGCAGCGCCTCGATCCGTTTGTGGATCAGGCCGATATGCAGCCGCGTGTCATACTGCCCCTGACGATAGGCGACCGGCAGACGCATCCCGGCCAGCCGTTCCTCCACCGCTTCCAGCCGCTCCTGCAACTGGTCCAGCGCCGCGCCCTCTGGCCGCTCGGCCAGTTCCTGTTCGATCCGCCCAAGCTCGGGGTAGTACTGCCAGACCCGCCAACGCATGAAAAAGGCATAAACACCGGGCATCGCCTGCAACAGCGGCAGCACGATAAAGACGAAAGGCAGCAGCAAAAGCAGCACGCGGTTGATCTGCGCCGCGATCCAATAGGGCAGCCAGTCATGCCAGGTCGACGGTCCCTCGACGATCAATTGCCGCGCCGTGTTGTTCACCGGCAACCGCACCCCCTCGGCCGAGGGAAAGGTCTGGTGCTCGGTGATGATACCCCGCTCGCGGTGCAGCTCGATCGCCGCCATGGCCAACCGGTTCACCAGCGCCGGGTGCAGGTCCGGCGCAATGGCCAGCCGCGCCTTCAACGCGATGAGCGAGAAGGGCTCGGGCGGCAGCACCGGGTTGAGCGAGATCGCCCCCGCCGGAACCGTCACCGTATCGGCATAGACCATCCGGCGCGAGATCGCCTCTGTGTAGTCGATCCGCATGAAATGCAGCCGGTTGTCGCCATAAGCGGCCAGCAGGTAGGGCGCATCGACCGGGGCCACGAACACCGCGATGTCGATCTCGCCCCGCACCAGCGCCGCGATGGACTCGGCATAGCTCAGCGCCAGATGCGTGTTGCGCTCCGAAGGCAGGCCAACGGCCGCCTCGAGGTCGCGAAAGGCCGCCGCCGTTCCCGAACCGTCCTGACCGCTGTTGATTCGCAACCCCGACCACAGCGCCGGGTTGCGCGGGATCTCCGCCCCGGTCCGCACCAGAAAGGCCATCGGCTCGTAGAACACCGATCCGATCGCCTCCACCCCGGGGTCCGAAACCTCGATCCCGCCCTGCAGCAGTGCCACATCGACCTCCCCGGCACTGATCAGCCCGGCATTCTCGACCGACCCTGCGGTCTCGACGATCTCCAGCGTGATCCCGTCGCGCGCCAGCACTTCGCGATACTGCTCCGCAATGGCCGAATAGGCCCCATTCTCGGGACCGGCGGCGATGATCAGCCGGTCCGGTGGATGCAACCGGACCAGGACCAGGACGAACACGCCAACCAGCAGCAGAAACGCGACAAGAATAGAGATTCGCAAACGGGTCCCTCGCCTCGGGAAGTCACCAACTTCGCGAAAGGCTAGTGGCGAAAATCCGCCAAGGCAACTTTCCCGCGCGCTACCTGTTCGACTTGGGCAGCGGCGCGTTCTCGGTCCAGTCCCAGGTGCCGTCGTCACGTTCGGCCACGGCCCGTTTCCATCCGCTCTCCTCGGCAAACGCCTTGAAGTTCAACCCCTCGGGCGAATGCCGCGTGATCCCGTCGAATATCGTGGCCAGCCGCTGGGTCTGCATCAGTCCCATCTGCTCCATCGCGTTGTTGATCACCAGCTTCTGCATCGCCAGCTGGTTGACCGGCACGCTGGCCATCCGCGCCGCCATCTCCTCGACAGCGTCGTCCAGCTGATCCTCCGGCACCGCCTTCAGCACCAGCCCCAGCTCCGCCGCCTCGCGCCCGGTGATCTTGTCGCCGGTGAACAGCATCCGCTTGGCCCGCTCCGGACCCAGCCGGTAAACCCACATCGCGGTGGTGGGACAGCCCCAGACCCGCACCGGCATATACCCGATCCGCGCGTTCTCGCCCATGATCACCATGTCCGAACACAGCGCGATATCCGACCCGCCAGCCACCGCGAAACCGTGCACCTTGCAGATCACCGGCTTCATCGCCCGCCACAGCGCCATGAAATGCTGCGTGTTGGCCCACATGAACCGGTAATCCTTGATCGGATCCCACGGCATCTCCTGCGTGACCTCGCCCGACCCGTTGCCCTCGGCGTAAAAAGTCAGGTCATAGCCCGCGCAGAACGCCTCGCCCCGCCCCGACAACACCATGACATGCACCCCCGGATCGGCATCCGCCCGCGCCACCGCCTCGGCCAGGTCCACCGGCAGGCTGTCATCGATGGCGTTCATCACCTCGGGCCGGTTCAGCGTGATCCGCGCGATCCGCCCGTCCTTTTCGTAATCGACCGTCGACATGCGTTCCTCCCTGCTGTCTCGACACGAGACAAGCACGCTTCCCCGCCCACGCCCAGAGCCCGCCGAAATGACCCGACGTCGCGCCCGGCCCGGCTTGCAATCGGCCGCGCGCCCCACAAACCTGCCCGCACCGACAGAGGGAGGAACAACATGCTGTCAGGCATCCGCATCGTCGAGATCGAGGGCCTCGGCCCCGGCCCCTTCGCCGCCATGACACTGGCCGATCTGGGCGCCGAGGTCATCGTGATCCACCGCAAGGGCGGCGCCGCGACCCCCGGCATGCCCGAGCGGTCGCTTCTCGACCGCGGCAAACGCTCCATCGCGCTCGACCTCAAGGACCCCGCCGACCTTGCCACCGCCAAGGCCCTCATCGCCACCGCCGACGCGCTGATCGAAGGGTTCCGCCCCGGTGTGATGGAAAAGCTGGGCCTCGGCCCCGATACCTGCCACGCGCTCAACCCCGCGCTGGTCTTCGGCCGCATGACCGGCTGGGGTCAGACCGGCCCGCTTGCTCAGGCGGCAGGGCATGATTTCAACTACATCGCCCTCTCCGGCGCCATGTGGTACGCCTCGCCCCCCGGCGAGGCACCGCAGACGCCCGCCACACTGGTTGGCGATATCGGCGGCGGCGCCATGTATCTCGTCGCCGGCATCCTCGCGGGCATACTCGCCGCGCGCACCTCCGGTCGCGGCACCGTGGTCGACGCCGCGATCTATGACGGCTCGGCCCACATGATGAACCTGCTGATGAGCCTGCGACAGGCCGGCGGTCTGTCCGACACACGCGGGCAAAGCCTGCTCGACGGCCCGCATTGGAGCCGCTCCTACGCCTGCGCCTGCGGCGGATTCATCTCCATCCAGGCGCTGGAACCCAAGTTCTACGCCCTCTTCCTCGAGCGTATGGGCCTCGCGGAGGATCCCGAATTCGCCAAGCAATTCGACCCAAAGGCCTGGCCTGTCCTCACCGCCCGCCTCGCCGGCCTCTTCGCCGAACAGCCCCGCAGCCACTGGGAGGATCTGTTCCTCGGCACCGATGCCTGCGTGGCCCCCGTTCTCACCCCGTCCGAGGCCGCCGCCCACCCGATGAACGCCGCACGCCAGGCATGGTTCGAGGCGGATGGCGCCCTGCAGGCCGCCCCGGCTCCCCGCTTCGATGGCCAGTCGCGTCGCCCGGGTCCGATCCCCGCGCGCGGCGAACACGGCGACGAGATCCGCGCCGAACTGGAAACCGAAACGGAACAGGGGCGCTGACCCGCCCCCTTCCTCTTGCCTGAAATATCCCGGGGGTGTGGGGGCAGCGCCCCCACGTTAAACCCGCGCGTTGGGGGCAAAGCCCCCACGTTAAACCTGCGTGTGGGGGCAAAGCCCCCACAACGCTCACCCCTCGCGCACCGTGTCGATCATCAGCTGCACATTCGCAGGATCGGCATCCGGCGTGATCCCGTGGCCCAGGTTGAAGATATGCGGCCCGCCGGAAAACGCCTTCACGATGGCGCGGGTCTCGTCCACCAGCGCCTGCCCGCCCGTCACCATGTGCGACGAGGCCAAGTTGCCCTGTACACAGCCATCCACTTGCACATGTTGCGCCGCCCAGTCGGGCGCGACCGAGTTGTCCAACGCCACGCAATCCACGCCGGTGGCGCGGGCGAAGCCGACATAGCCCTCACCCGCCTCGCGCGGAAACCCGATCACCGGAATACCCGGGTGACGCTCCTTCAGCGCGGCGGTGATGACCCGCGCGGGCTCCACCGCGTAGCGGGTGAAATCCTCGCCCTTCAGCGATCCCGCCCAGCTGTCGAAGATCTTGACCACCTCGGCCCCCGCCTCGATCTGGCGCGAGAGATACTCGATCGTTGCCTCCGTGATGCGCCCCAGCAGCGCCTCGAACAGCGGCCGGTTCTCGTCCTTCAACGCATGGGCCGGTCCCTGGTCCTTGGTCCCACGCCCCGCGATCATGTAGGTTGCAACCGTCCAGGGCGCGCCGGCAAAGCCGATCAGCGTCACGTCGCCGGGCAATTCCCGCGACAGGATCGACACCGTCTCGTAGACCGGCGACAACACCTCGTGCACGTCCGAAGCGGGCTTCAAGGCGTCGAACCCGGCCTGGTCCGTCAGCGTCGACAGGCGCGGCCCCTCGCCGGTGACGAACCACAGATCCGCACCCAGCGCCTGCGGCACCAGCAGGATGTCGGCGAACAGGATCGCCGCGTCGAAGCCGTAGCGCCGGATCGGCTGCAGGGTCACCTCGGCGGCCAGCTCCGGATTGTAGCAGAGGCTCAGGAAATCGCCCGCCTTCTCGCGCGTTGCGCGATACTCCGGCAGGTAACGTCCCGCCTGCCGCATCATCCAGATCGGCGGCACGTCCTGCACCTCGCCCGCCAGCGATCTCAGCAGCTTCTTTTGCTCGGCCATGTCCGTCCTTTCCCGTTCTTTGCTCCACGGGTCCGACGCAAGCGGCGTTTTGTCAAGCGTGCCGCCCATTGAAAGGGCAATCTGACGCGACTAAAGCTGGTCGTCATGACACTCTCGCTCCCCTCTCCCGCGCAGCCCCTGCGCATCGGCACGCGCGGCTCGCCGCTGGCGCTGGCACAGGCGCATGAAACCCGCGACAGGCTCTCGCGGGCCTTCGACCTGCCCTCCGACGCGTTCGAGATCGCCGTGATCGCCACCACCGGCGACAACAAGCCGATGATCGACGCCGACCGACCGCTCAAGGAGATCGGCAACAAGGGTCTCTTCACCAAGGAAATCGAAGAGGCAATGCTGCGGGGCGAGATCGATATCGCCGTGCATTCCACCAAGGACATGCCCGTCGAACAACCCGCCGGGCTGGTCATCACAACCTTCCTGCCGCGCGAGGACATGCGCGACGCCTTCATCTCGCCGCGTTTCACCGCCATCGCCGACCTGCCGCAGGGCGCGACCGTGGGCACCTCCTCGCTGCGCCGCCGCGCGCAACTGCTGGTGCGGCGGCCCGACCTGAACGTGGTCGAGTTCCGCGGCAATGTGCAGACCCGCCTGCGCAAGCTCGCCGATGGCGTGGCCGATGCCACCTTCCTCGCCCAGGCCGGGCTGAACCGGCTTGCCATGGCCGACGTACCCGCTACACCCATCCCGGTGGGCGACATGCTGCCCGCCATCGCGCAGGGCGCGATCTGCATCGAACACCGGGCCGACGACAGCCGCGCCGCGCAGATGCTCGAGGCGATCCACGACAGCGCGACCGGCACCCAGATGGCCTGCGAACGCGCCTTCCTCGCCGCGCTCGACGGCTCCTGCGAAACGCCCATCGCCGGGCTGGCCGGTCTCGACGGCGCCACGATCCGCCTGCGCGGCGAGATCCTGCGCCCCGACGGGTCCGAGTCGCTGGCCGACGAGCTCACCGGCCCGGCCGAGGACGGGGCCGAGATCGGCCGCACGCTCGCCGCCAGCCTTCTGAAGCGCGCCGGCCCCGGTTTCTTCGACTGGCGCGGCTGACAAACGCGCAGGGCGCAACGTCACTTTTGACAGGCACCACCCCTCGCTGAGACACTGCCGTGCGGGAGGACATCGCCATGACACCTGGAAAGGCCTATCTCACGCCCGAGGAAATCCGCCCCCTGGCCGAACGCTCCGACCTGCGCGGTGCATGGCTGGTGGCGCATTGCTGGGGCACCATTGCACTTGCCTTGGCGCTTTTCGCCCTCTGGCCCAACCCGCTGACCTTCGTCATTGCCGTCATGGTGATCGGCTCGCGCCAGCTTGGCCTTGCCATCCTCATGCACGAGGCCGCGCATAACGCGCTGTTCAAATCGCGCGGGCTGAACGAGACGGTCGGCGAATGGCTCTGCGGGCGTCCCATCATGGCCGAGCTTGCGGCCTATCGCCATTACCACCTGACCCATCACCGCTTCACCCAGACCGACAAGGACCCCGACCTTGTTCTGTCTTCGAAATTCCCGACCTCCCACGCCTCGATGAAGCGCAAGTTCGCCCGCGACCTGACCGGCCGCACCGGGATCAAGCAGTTGATGGGGCAGATCATGATGTCCGTCCGCCTCGCAGGCGACGATGACGCGATCAAGGCCGCAGCCTCCGATTTCGCGCAAAGCTTCAAGGCCCCCCAGCTGTGGAAATCGCTGCCAGTCTTTTTCGGCGTGATCGTCCTGATGGGGATTGTCGGTGAGTGGTGGTGGGGGCTGGCCTTCTGGCTGCTGCCCTATCTCACGTGGTTCCAGTTCGTCCTGCGTGTCCGCAACATCGCCGAACATGGCGCGACCGAGCAATCAGACGACCCGTTCCGCAACGTGCGCACCACCCATGCGGGTCCGCTCGCCCGGCTCTTGGTCGCGCCTTATTGGGTCAATTACCACCTCGAGCATCACATGATCATGCATGTGCCCTGCTACAACCTGCCCAGTTTGCACCGGACCCTGCTCGACAAGGGGCTCGGCCCCCGCATGAACACCGCCCCCGGCTATGGCGCGGCGCTGCGCGAGGCTGGCTGGCGCGCGCCTGCCTGACCGGCAAGCGCACTTGCGCCTCACTCCATCCAGATCGGGTTCGACCACGCCCGCCGCCCGGCAGCGTCGCGCACCGACACGCGACACCACGGGCTGGCCGCCAGCCGGCTCAGGTCCAGTTCCACGCCGGTCAGCGAATGCCCCGTGGCCGAGACCGCAGCACTGCCCGCACCCTGCACAGACACCGTCTCGACCGCCGAACACTCGACCCGCATCCGGTATCCATTACGCTCAACCATTCGCAACTCAGGACCCTGCGAGGCATAGAACCGTCCCGCCTTCAACGCCTCCAGCAGCGCCTCGGGCGTGTTTTCCTCTGCCTTGACCATCACCCAGCCACCGAACGCATCCGGGCTGGCGAAATGCGCGTCATCCGTCGCGATCAGGTCCACCCGGCGGCCACGGGCCAACAGCAGGTCCGCCATGTGCAGCCCGTCGCCCCGGTCCAGTTCCGCTGCGCAACCGTGGTTGTAGATCTCGACCGCGTGGGCCGCCTCGATCGACAGCGCGTCGGCCTCGGTCAAGCCCGACCAATGCGGATGCGCCACCGCGACAAAGGCCCCCGCCTCCCGCGCGCGCGCGGCGATCTCCGGCCCGCTCTCCTGCCCCTCGACCGGGCGGAAATGCGGCGAGTGCGATGGCGCGAAATCCGCCGGCAGCCCCACCGCCAGGATATGCCACAGCTCTCCGTTCTCCATCGCCCCACTATGCAGCTCGGCGCCGAGGATCGTGGTAAACCCGTCATCGCGGAACGCCGTCGTGTCCGCGATCGGATAGCCGTAATGCCCGACGAAATGATCCGTCAGCGCGATGAAGTCATAACCTTCGGCCCGATAACGGCGACAGACTTCTTCGGGCTCCAGCACCCCGTCCGACAGGGTGGAATGGGTATGCAGGTTCCCGCGAAAGAACCGGCCGGGTGCGGAAAAGGCGTCTGGGATCATCATGCGCTCCATCGTTTCGGACGCGCCTAACAACGCATTGCCACAACGCGGTGACAAGCGCGAAAAATCACGCTGCCCTCTTGACCTTCCCGTGACTGGAACCCCTATCTGCATTCCCAGACCAGGGAAATACCGATGACGACGACCGATCTCCAGATTACCGGAATGAATTGCGCCTCTTGCGTGGGGCGCGTGGAAAAGGCGCTGCGCGCGGTTCCGGGGGTGCAGTCGGCGGCGGTGAACTTCGCCACCGCCACGGCGCGAATCGAGCATGACACCGACCCTGCCGCACTCACCGGCGCGCTCGATGCTGCGGGCTACCCTGCCGCGACCGCCTCGACCGCGCTCACCATCGAAGGGCTGAACTGCGCCTCCTGCGTGCGGCGCGTCGAAACCGCGCTCAAGGCCGAACCCGGCGTGATCGACGCTCAGGTCAACCTCGCCAGCGAAAGCGCGCAGGTCACCTATGCCGAAGGCGTGACCGACCCCGCCCACATCGCCGCAGCCAGCACGCGCGCAGGATATGCCGCCCAGGCCCGGACCGAGGCCGCCCCCGCACCGGACAGGGCCGACGAGATCGCGGGACTGCGCCGCCAGACCCTGATCGCCGCCGCGCTCACCCTGCCCGTCTTCGTGATGGAGATGGGCGGGCATCTCTTTCCCGCCTTCCATCACTGGCTTCACGGGCTCTTGGGAATGCGTACCCTGCACCTGATCCAGTTCGCTCTGACCACGGCGATCCTTGCCGGTCCGGGCCGGTATTTCTTTACGCGTGGCATACCGGGCCTGCTGAAAGGCGCGCCCGACATGAACGCGCTTGTCGCGATGGGCACCGGCGCGGCCTACCTCTTTTCACTCGTGGCCACCTTCGCGCCCGGCCTGCTGCCCGCGGGCACGGCGAACGTCTATTACGAATCGGCGGCCGTGATCGTCACCCTCATCCTCGCAGGCCGCTGGATGGAGGCGCGCGCCAAGGGCCGCACCGGCGCCGCGATCCGCACCCTGATGGGTCTGCAACCCCGCACCGCCCGCGTCGAACGTGACGGCGAGATCTCCGAGCGCCCCATCGCCGAGATCATCGTGGGCGACACTCTGCACATCCGTCCGGGCGAGCGTGTGCCGGTCGATGGCGAGGTCACCGGCGGCTCCTCGTGGCTGGACGAAAGCATGATCTCGGGAGAGCCTGTTCCCGTCGCCAAGACGACCGGCGCGCGGCTGACCGGCGGCACGATGAATGGCACCGGCGCGCTCACGATGCGCGCGACCCATGTGGGCGCCGACACCGTGCTGGCGCAGATCATCGAGATGGTTCAGCAGGCGCAGGGCGCGAAACTGCCCATCCAGGGCCTCGTCGACCGGATCACCGCCATCTTCGTGCCGGTGGTGCTTGCCGTGGCCGCGCTGACCCTGCTGCTCTGGCTGGTCTTCGGCCCCGCACCCGCACTCCCGCTGGCGCTGGTCGCGGCGGTTTCGGTGCTCATCATCGCCTGCCCCTGCGCGATGGGTCTCGCCACCCCCACCTCGATCATGGTGGGCACCGGGCGCGCGGCGGAACTGGGCGTGCTCTTCCGCAAGGGCGACGCGCTGCAAGGGTTGCAGGACACCGCCATCGTCGCCTTCGACAAGACCGGCACCCTGACACAGGGCCGCCCCGAACTGACCGACCTCACCCCCGCGCCCGGCATGGACGGCGACACCGTGCTGCGCCTCGCCGCCGCCGCCGAGGCGCGCTCGGAACACCCCATCGCCCGCGCGATCACCCGCGCCGCCAAGGGCGAACTGCCCGAACCGGAACAGTTCGAAACACTCACCGGCATGGGCCTGCGCGCCCGCGTCGAGGGCCATGATCTTTTGCTGGGCGCCGACCGATTGATGGCAGCGGAGGACATCGACATGGGCGATCTGCCCTCGCGCGGCGCGGCTTTTGCCGCCCAGGGCAAGACCCCGCTCTACCTCGCCATCGACGGCCAGGCCGCCGCCGTGCTCGCGGTTGCGGACCCGGTGAAACCCGGCGCGGCCGAGGCCATCGCCGCCCTGCGCGCCCAAGGCGTCGGGGTCGCGCTCGTCACCGGCGACAACGCCACCACCGCGCAGGCGCTGGCCGACACGCTCGGCATCACCCATGTGCGCGCCGAAACGCTGCCCGCCGACAAGGCCCGCATCGTGTCGGACCTGCGCGCGCAGCATGGGCCGGTGGCCTTTGTCGGCGACGGCATCAACGACGCGCCCGCGCTGGCCAAGGCCGATACCGGCATCGCCATCGGCACCGGCACCGACATCGCGATCGAGGCCGCCGATGTCGTGCTGATGTCCGGCGATCCGCAGGGCGTGGCGACCGCGCTGGAGCTCAGCCGCGCAACCATGCGCAACATCCGCCAGAACCTCGGCTGGGCCTTCGGCTACAACACAGCACTGATCCCGGTCGCCGCGGGCTTGCTCTACCCGTTCGGCGGGCCGCTGCTCTCGCCGATGCTGGCCGCGGGCGCGATGGCGCTCTCCTCGGTCTTCGTACTGTCCAACGCGCTGCGCCTGCGCCGCGCCCACGCGCGCCCCGCGCCACGGCCCGCGACCCCACGCACCGCCCCGGCGGAATGAAGGAGCCCGAGATGAATATCGGCGATGTCTCCCGCGAAACCGGCCTGCCCGCCAAAACCATCCGCTATTACGAGGATATCGGCCTGATCACACCCCAGCGCGGCGAAAACGGGTATCGCCGTTTCCGCGATACCGACCTGCACAAGCTCACGTTCCTCGGTCGCGCCCGCGCGCTTGGCTTCACGATCGAGGATTGCCGCACCCTGCTGGCGCTCTACGAGGACGAAACCCGCGCCAGCGCCGACGTCAAGACCGTGGCGCAGGACCACCTCGCCCGGATCGAGGCCAAGATCGCCGATCTCAAATCCATGCGCGACACGCTGCGCCATCTTGTCGATGCCTGCGCCGGCGACAACCGCCCCGACTGCCCGATCCTCAGGGATCTCGGCCACGCCTGAGCAAGTCCTGCTTGCCCTTTCGGCCCGGCTTTGCTTTGTCATGGCCTGACCCGCCACGGGGGCGGCGCTGCGAGGAGGATGAGATCATGGCGAAATGCGCGTTTCTGGGACTTGGTGTGATGGGCTACCCGATGGCCGGCCACCTGCAAAAGGCCGGGCATCAGGTCACGGTCTACAACCGCACCGCCGCCAAAGCCGAAAAATGGGCCGCCGAACATGGCGGCACCAGCGCCCCCACCCCGCGCGAGGCCGCGCAAGGTGCCGATTTCGTGATGTCCTGCGTCGGCAATGACGACGATCTGCGCTCGGTCTGCCTTGGCGATGACGGCGCATTTGCAGGCATGGCCAAGGGCGCGATCTTTGTCGACCACACCACCGTTTCGGCCAAGGTCACGCGCGAATTGCAGGCCACCGCCAAGGAACTTGGTCTGGGCTTCGTCGACGCGCCCATCTCCGGCGGACAGGCCGGGGCCGAAAACGGCGCGCTCTCTGTCATGTGCGGCGGCGATCAGGCCGAATACGACAAGGCCGAACCGGTGATGGACGCCTATTCCCGCATCTGCCGCCGCATCGGTGACAGCGGCGCGGGCCAGATGACCAAGATGTGCAACCAGATTGCCATCGCCGGCCTGGTGCAGGGTCTCTCCGAGGCCCTGCATTTCGCCGAGACCGCCGGCCTCGACGGTCGCGCCGTGGTCGAGGTTATCAGCCAGGGCGCGGCCGGAAGCTGGCAGATGTCGAACCGCTACGAGACGATGCTCGACGATCACTTCGATCACGGCTTTGCCGTCGACTGGATGCGCAAGGACCTCGGCATCTGCCTGGACACCGCCGACGAGACCGGTGCTTCCCTGCCGGTCACCGCGCTGGTGGATCAGTTCTACAAGGATGTCCAGAAACTGGGCGGCGGGCGCTGGGATACCTCCTCGCTCATCAAGCGCCTGCGCGCGATGGGATGAAACCGGCCGTGGTACCCCCTTGTACAAAACGGTCAAAGGGGGGCCGTGCAGGGGTACAAAACGGTCAATTCCGCCCGCGACCGGGGGTACTTTACAAAACATGAAGGAAAGCCGCGCGATGACGGATCTCGCTGAACACTGGTCCTCGACCCTGCGCCGCGTCTGGGGCATCGACGCAGAGCTGACCCGCCTCGACGGTGAATACGACCTGAACTTCAAGGCCGACGCCGCCAATGGAAACTCTTATGTTTTCAAGGTGATGCGCCCCGGATGCCCACAGGGCCTGGTCGAAATGCAGGTGGCCGCGCTGGCGCATTTGCGCGACGCCGCCCCCGGCCTGCCTTTTCCCGATGTCATTCCGACGCTCGACGACAAGACGCTTCCCGCACTTGCCGACGACACGGGTACAGAGCGTCTTTGCTGGCTGCAAGAGGCGTTGCCCGGTCGCTGCTACGCCAAATCTTTCCCGAAAAATCAGAATCTTATCGCCAAGCTCGGCCGCGTCCTTGGCGCGACGGATCGTGCGCTCGAACGATTCGAGCATGCCGACCTCGAACGCGATTTTAAATGGGACCTGACCCGCGCAGGGTGGATCGCAGAGCATGTCGCGACCATCCAAGGTTTCGAGAGACAGGCCCTGATCCAGGAAATCATCAGTGATTTCAAAAAGGTGGAGGCCAAGCTTGCTGCCCTTCCCCGACAGGCGATCCACAACGACGCCAATGACTACAACATCCTCGTCGAAGGTGAGCTTGGCGATCCACGCCGCATCTCGGGCCTGATCGACCTCGGCGACATGTGCGCCGCGCCCCGCATCTGCGAGCTTGCAATCGCGGGTGCCTACGTCGTTCTAGACCATCCCAAACCCGAGCAGGCCCTTGCTGCACTGGTCCGTGGATACCATTCCGCGAACAGGCTAAGCACCGAAGAAATAGACCTAATTTGGCCTCTCCTGCGAATGCGCCTTGCAGTTTCGGTGGTCAACTCGACGCTCATGGCCACCGAAACGCCCGACGATCCATACGTCACGATCAGTCAGGCCCCGGCATGGCGTTTCCTCGAAAACCCGGCCGTGAACGGCGCCCTCATGTCCCCAAGGCTGCGCGCGGCCTGCTCTCTCCCCGTGACCGACGGCGCGCAACGCGTGCTGGACTGGATCGAAGAGCATCGCGGCAGCTTTGCCCCGCTGATGGGCGAGCCGCTGGACGACGCGCCCATGGGGTCCCTCTCGGTCGAGAACTCCACCTGGCCACAAAACCCGTTCGACCTGCAACTCGACGAGGCCGGCCGCATCGGCGAAGAGTATGGCGAGGGCATCTGGTTGGGCTACTGGAACGAGCCGCGCCTGATCTATGCCGAAAAGGGGTTTCGCAAGGGGCCGTGGAAGGCAAGCGATCGTCGCACCGTGCATATCGCGGTTGATGTCTTTGCCCCTGCCGGAACGCCGCTCTACGCCCCCCTCAGCGGACGGGTCGAAGTTGTCGAGAACCGCGACAATCACCTCGACTATGGAGGTGTGGTCATCCTGCACCACGAAACGCCGCAAGGTGATGTTTTCTATACGCTTTACGGCCATCTCGACCCTGAGGCCTGCGACCGCCTCAAACCCGGTGACCCGGTGGCGCAGGGGGCGGCCTTCTGCAAGCTTGGCGACAAGTACCAGAACGGCGGCTGGGTCCCGCATGTGCATTTCCAGCTTGCCCTGACCACGGCCGGAATGCAGGCCAACTGGCCCGGCGTCGCCGACCCGGACGAGCTGGAGCTGTGGCATGCGATCTGTCCCAACCCGGCAGCATTGCTGAACCTGCCCGATAGCAAGACGCGTTACGAACCCGTCGACCGCCGCAAGGTGCTGGAACAGCGCCTGAACCACTTCGCCCCCAATCTCAGCCTCACCTATGACGAGCCGGTGATGCTGCTGCGCGGGTGGAAGCACCACCTGTTCGACGAGTGGGGGCGGCCCTATCTCGACGCCTACAACAACGTGCCACATGTCGGACACGCGCATCCGCGAATTCAGGCCGTCGCAGCCGACCAGCTCAAGCGCATGAACTCGAACACGCGCTACCTTCACCCCGCCCAGGTCGCCTTTGCCGAGAAGATCCTGTCGAAATTGCCGGACCATCTCGAGGTCTGCTATTTCGTCAATTCGGGGACCGAGGCAAATGAACTCGCCCTGCGCCTTGCCCGCGCCCATACCGGTGCCAAGGGAATGGTTACCCCCGATCATGGCTACCATGGCAACACGACCGGTGTGATCGACATCTCGGCCTACAAGTTCAATGCACCTGGCGGCGTCGGCCAGTCGGATTGGGTTGAACTGGTCGAGGTCGCAGACGATTACCGCGGCAGCTTTGGCCGCGACGACCCGGAGAGAGCGCAGAAATTCGCGGATCTCGTGGATCCGGCCATATCTGCGCTCAAGTCCAAGGGCCACGGCGTCGCGGGTTTCATCGCCGAGACCTTCCCCTCGGTTGGTGGCCAGATCATCCCGCCCAAAGGCTATCTGCCGGCTGTTTACGAGAAAATCCGCGCGGCCGGGGGTATCTGCATCGCCGACGAAGTACAGACCGGGCTGGGCCGGTTGGGCGACCATTACTTCGGGTTCGAGCATCAGGGCGCCTCGCCCGACATCGTCGTATTGGGCAAGCCCATTGGAAATGGCCATCCCCTGGGCGTGCTTGTGACCACCCGCGCCATCGCAGAAAGCTTTGCAAAAGGGCCCGAGTTCTTTTCGACCTTCGGTGGTTCGACCCTTTCCTGCCGGATCGGGAAAGAGGTGCTGGATATAGTCGATGAAGAGGAGTTGCAGGACAACGCCCGCCAGATGGGTGCCCGCCTGATGGCTGGACTACGCGACCTCGAACGCGATTTCACCTGTTTAGGCGACGTGCGCGGGATGGGTCTTTTCATAGGCGTGGAACTGGTGGCCCCGGACGGATCGGAAAGCACCGAGATCTGCCGGTACGTCAAGAACCGCATGCGCGATCACCGGATACTGATCGGCAGCGAGGGACCGCACGACAACATCCTCAAGATCCGCCCGCCGCTGACCATCGAAGCCGAGGATGTGGACATGATCCTGCATGTTCTGCGCGCGGTGCTGACCGAAGTGGGTGACGCGCCGCCTGCACCCGCGCATGATCACTGTCAGGCGCACGGGGCTGGCTGCGGCTGCTGCTAGGCAGCCAGCGCCGGCCTAGTGAAGGACGGCGCTGCTCATATCGTGAGTGGCCCTGGGCGCGTTCACGGATGCCGTCATTTTTCGCAACGCGAGCCCGAGTTGCAGGCTCAACCCGGCCAGTGTCGGCGCCATGTCGGGACGTACCAGCAAGGCCGCCAACATCGTCGCGTCCTCATGCGCACCGTCACTGGCCGCTCCGACGAGCTGGGCAAACCAGTTCTCATCCGCGCCCAGGCAGCTGCAGTTCAAGCCGTGCCGCATTACCGGTCGGCGGCCATGGCGCGCGCACAGCATACAGATCTGGTCGAGCGTGCGCATTGCCCGGCGCCCCTGCCCCTCGCCCAACGCAAGTGCAAAGTCGCGGGCGGCGGCTTCGCGTCCATGATCGCTTTCGCCCCAGAGACGCAGGTACATGACCGCCCCGGCCTCGACCGGGGACAGGTCGGCAAGGCGCCCGACGGACGCACCACCCCGAGAAGAAGGACTCATTTCGTCAGGATCAGCTTGCCGGCGCGCGTGATGCGCAAGGTATACAGCTGGTCGCCGAGTTCGATATGGGCAAGGTTTCCGCCATTTGTCAGGTCTTCGGCCTTGTGTGCCGGCAGCATCTGAACAGCGTATCCTTGTGTCGGGTTTGGGCTATGGGCAGTCATCCTGTCGTCTCCTAATCCATCATCGGACATGCCAAGGCGTTTTCGGGTGCTCCGGTTCATGTCGTTGCGTGGCATCTGGCTGTGGCTGTGTTCAGGAACTGGCTGGCCCGGTCGGGGATGGCTGACCTCACACCGATAATCTGATAAAAATAGTAAGATATGTCAAGCGTGCATCTTCAGGCCATTCCCGTAGTTGAAATTCACATTTGCGAATGAAAGAATGCCACAAAGGAGGACCACGCATGACCCTGACTCGCCGCACGTTCCTGACCACATCCTCGCTGGCCCTTGCGGGGCTTGCCGCTCGACCGGCCTGGGCCGCGACCGAGATGGCGCTTGGCGAGGCAAAGCTCATCACCTTGAGCGACGGGCATCTCAGCTTGCCGCGCGAGTTCATTTTCGCCCCGATGCCCGAGGAGGAGCTGGGCCCTGTATTGGCCGATTTCGACCTTGCTGAGGGCGCCTTGACGCCGCCCTGCAATGTCACGCTCCTGCAGCATGGCGACCGGAATGTATTGTTCGATGTGGGGTCGGGTCAGTTCTTCATGCCGTCGGCCGGGGAACTGCTTGATGCGTTGGATGCCGCGGGACTGACGCCCGAAGACATCACTGACGTAGTGTTCACCCACGGGCACCCCGACCACCTGTGGGGCGTTCTGGACGATTTCGACGAACCGCTCTTTGCCAACGCCAGTCACATGATGGGTCGGGTCGAGTGGGACTATTGGTGGAATCCTGAGACGATCGACACCATCGGCGAGGCTCGCGCGTCGATGGCGAGCGGTGCCAAGCGGCGTCTGGAGATCCTGGAAGGCAGCGTGGAGTTCTTTGACGATGGCGAGGAAATCCTGCCGGGCGTCGCTGCAGTCGCGACCTATGGACATACGCAGGGGCACATGTCGTTCGAGATTCGTCAGGGGAACAGCGCGGCGATGATCGTCGGCGACGCAATCGGAAATCACCATGTGGCCTTTGCCCGGCCCCAATGGCCGTCCGGTTCGGACCACGTCGCCGAACAGGCTGCTGAAACCCGCCTTGCCCTGCTCGACCGGCTGGCGAACGAACAGATGCCGCTGATCGGCTACCACCTGCCCGACGGCGGACTGGGCAGGGTGGAGCGAGATGGCGACGCCTATCGTTATGTTGCGGACCTGGCGTAACGCCGATCTCGTCAGGATTTCTTGACGATTCCCTTTGCGCACCACTCATCAAAGAGCGCCAAGACGGCGTCGCAAAATGCGTCGTCGTTGATATGCGCGTCGAGCTTGTGCAGATCGGCAGTCTCGGGGCAACTCGCCTCCATTTCCTCGCAAAATGCGGCGAGTCCCTCGGCATCGCGAAGATCGGCGCCTTCACGGTCCCACTCATTGCATCCTTGAAGCGGCAGAAAGACGGCGACCGGCGCCTGCGCTTCGGCAAGCTTTTGGGAAACTGCCCTTGCCACCTGCCGACGCTCTTCGGCTGTCAGCACGGCCGAGGTAAGCAAACGGTTATGTGCGTGCACGGGGCGATCCGCGAAATGGGCAGGCATCGGCTGCCATCCAACGATATCGACAAGGTCGTAGCAGCCCGGCGCAACCATCTGCGGGATTGCATTTCTGCCGGCATTCGTTAGCCGATCCTCGCCTGCACTCAGACCGCCGAACAGGTGGTTCGCCACCTCTTGGGGCGCGAAATCCATTACGGCGGCAAAGGCTCCTTCGGCGGCAAGACATTCGAAGGCTCGACCGCCCATGCCCGTGGCGTGAAACACCGCGACTTCGAACCCGCGCGCCTCAAGCGCGGGCTTGAGTGTCACCATGTAGCGCAGAACCGTTTTGCCAAAGCTCGTCATGCCTATCAAAGGCCGGTCGCGTTTCGGCGGCTCAACCGCCCGCGCAGCCCCAAGGACGGCACCGGCTGCCTGGCTCAGGGACGCCTTGCAGATGGAATTGAGGCCGTAGAGGCCGCCTGCCCACAGGATCATCTGCACATCCGCGGCGATCCGCTCGGGCGGCATCAGGGGCGAGAACGAAACGGTGGAAACGACATATTTTGGAACGCCCAAAGGCAGCGCACCGCAAACATCCAACGCCAGATCGGTACCCATCGTGCCGCCCAGAACGATGACCCCGTCAATGCGGCCGACACGGTACAGTTCCAGCGCCTTTGCCGCGGCGCCACGGGCCATGATCTGCATCGCGACGTTCTCATCGCCGCTATCGATCGCTTCCTGGATCGAGCTTTCGCCTGCTTCCGCAACATCGTGCTTGGATACATCCGTGGGATGCGACGGATCGCCAAGAACGCTGACATCCATCGACAGCACCGCTCCGCCCTGGTTGCGGATCACGTCGGAGAGATAGCGCAGTTCGTCGTCCTTGGTGTCGTAGGTGCCGACCACGAGGATCGTCTTTGTTTCGGTCATCAGGTCCTCCCCTTCAGATATGTCTCGCTCAGCGCCAAAGCGGTTTGGATCGCCCGATCAGAGCGCGCGGGCCCACCGGGTTCGTCCAGGCGCGTGGCGATCCAGCCCGGATAACTCAATGCCCGCAGAAGCAGCATCAGGTCGAGATGCTCCGGCTGGACCCTTCGCCTTGCGCTGTATCCCTCCAGCAGACCCGCGCGCATGTCGGCATAGTAATCGCGGTCCAGAAACTTCAGCAGGAAGGTCGCCAGTTCGAAATCACGGTAGCCGATGGCTGCGTCGTCGAAATCGATGAAGGCGATTCTGCCCTCATGCTCGATTACATTCTCGGCCAAGAGGTCGGCATGAATCAGCCCCGCATCGAGATCCATCCGTTCGAGCGCACGCCCGGCGGCCTTTCGTGCGCGCAAGAACATGTCGCGTTGAATTGACGTCAGATGAGGATGCTCCCAGAACCTGCCCCAGAGCGGGTCGTCGCCAATGAGACCGACGGCCCGCCAATCCGGTCGGACGAATCCCTGCGGCGGTGTCCAGTCATCTGTGAGGTCATGCATCCGGGCCATTTCCTCGCCCACGGCGCGGCTCAGCGCACGGGGGTTGAGCCCTGCCGCGAGGCGCCCGACCTCGCCTATGGGTTTTCCGTCGAGCCAGGTCAGAAGGCTCACGCGATGCTCCTCTGACCTGCCAATGAAGCCACCATCCGACCGGGGAACAGGTCGAGGCACGATAAGACCGGAACGGGCCAGCATGGCCATCCAGTCAAGCTCGGACGCCAATTCCGCATCGCTTCGGTACCCGGGCCGGTGAAATCGCAAAGCATAACTCTTGCCAGCATGATCGATCCGCCAGACAGCGTTTTCCCGCTGTGCGATCAACCGGGCCTCGGCACCTTCAAGGTCCCAAAGGGCCAGTGCCTGACGGACGGAACGGTTCATGGTTCCAACGGAACCCGCGAGAGCACCCGGCCGAGTGTCGTCAGAAGTTGGTCGGCATTCTCGCGGCTGAATGGCATGGGCGGGCGAATCTTGAGTGCATTGTAGTGGATACCAAGGAAATTGAGCAGCACGCCCTCCTGACGCATTTCGTTGGCCACGCGCTTGGTAAAGGCCGTGGCCGGCGCTTTCGAGTCGCGGTCCAACACCATCTCGGCGCCGAAGAACAGACCCGATCCACGCACATCGCCGATACACTCGTGGCGCCCCGCAAGGTCGCGCAGCCCATCGCGGGCATATTCGCCGACCTCGCGCGCGTTCTCCATAAGCCCTTCCTCCTGCACAACGCGCAAGGTTGCGAGGGCCGCAGCCGCCGAGACCGGGTTGCCCCCGAAAGTGTTGAAGTAACGAAAGCTGGTTCGAAAAGCCGCCATGATCTCGGGGCTCGTCACCACGCCGCCCACTGGATGCCCGTTGGCCATCGGTTTTCCCAATGTGACCACGTCGGGCGTGATCACGGCCTTCTGGTGGCCCCAGAAATGCGTTCCGAGCCGCCCGAAACCGGGCTGCACCTCGTCTGCGATGACGATCCCGCCCGCCTTGCGCACCGCGTCGATCGCCGGGGCGAGCCAGCCTTCTTCGAGGGTGGGAAACCCTTCATTGGCGAAATACGGACATATTATGAGGCAGGAGAGTCCGTGGCCGCGCGCGGCCAGCGCATCGATCTGCTCTTGCACTGCGTTTGCAAAGGCCTGCGCATGTGCCATGCCGTCGTCACCACCAAGGGGCCGGTAGCTGTCAGGCGCGGCGACGAAAGCCATGTGGTCCCAGTAGCCACCTGGCGGAGGGTTGGTGCGCGACAGCTGGCTGACCGCCATCGTATTACCGTGATAGGTATGGTCTGTGGCGATCACCCCCATTTCGCCAGTCACCGCCTGCGCCATACGCAGCGCGATGTCGTTCGCCTCGGATCCCGTGCAGGTCAGGATCGCGGTGTCGAGCGGCGCGGCAAAGGTATCGGTCAGTGCTTCGACGTAGTCCAAGATGCCTTCGTGGAGGTAGCGCGTATGTGTATTGAGGGTTGCGGCTTGCGCCGCGATGGCCTCGACCACGCGAGCATGACAATGGCCCACATGCGGAACGTTGTTGTAGCAATCGAGATACCTGCGTCCCTGCGCGTCCCAAAGCCAGACCCCCTCGCCTTTCACAAGATGCACCGGCTCTTCGTAAAATGTGCTGACATTGGGGCCGAGCAGTTTCGCCCGCCGCTCCAACAGGGTTTGCGTATCAGAAATCATAGCTGGATCCATGCGGTTTTCAGGTCCACGTATTTGTCCAGCGCATGAAGGGACTTGTCATGCCCGTTACCGGATTGGCCAACACCGCCCAAAGGCACCGTATTGTCTGGCCCGCCATAGGTGTTCACGTGCACGACCCCGGCCCGGATGGCGGCAATCATGCGATGCGCCCGGCTGAGGTTGGAGGTCCAGACACCCGCCGCCAGGCCGTAATCGGTTGCGTTTGCGAGCGAAACCGCCTCCTGCTCTGACTCAAAGCTCGTAACCGACAGGACAGGGCCAAAAACTTCCTGCTGAAACAGGGTGGCCTCGCGTGCGACATCAGTGACGATGGTCGGCGCCATGTAGCTCCCTCCTGTTTCGTGCAGGATGCGTTTCCCTCCGGTCAGCACTACTCCGCCTTCTTCGCGAGCTGTCTCCATGAAAGACAGGTTTCGCGACAGTTGCGCCTCGGAGTTTACAGCGCCGATCTGGGTGGAGAGGTTCAGAGGATCGCCCACGCGAAGTGCCTCTGCCTCTGACTGCAGCAGATCGACGAATGCGTCATGAACAGAGGCCTCGACCAAGAGGCGCGAACCCGCTACGCAAACCTGTCCGGAATTCCGGAATATGCCCATGGCGGATACCTTGGCCGCATGTGCAAGATCCGGCGTATCGGCGAAGACGATGTTCGGGGATTTGCCACCCAATTCCAGGTAACACCGTTTCAGGTTCGAGCGCGCCGAAGCCTCCAGCAGGCGGCGGCCCGTCGCGCCGGAGCCGGTGAAGGTCAAGACATCGACATCCATGTGCATCGAAAGCGCGGACCCGGTTTCTGCCCCCGACCCTGTCACGACGTTCAGCACGCCGTCCGGAAGGCCGCATTCGGCGCAGATCTCTGCTAGCCTGAGAAGCGAAAGCGAGGCGGTTTCCGCTGGTTTCAGCACGACGGAATTGCCCATCGCCAAGGCAGGCGCCAGTTTCCACGCTCCGATCATCAAGGGGAAATTCCACGGCACGATTGCCGCCACGACCCCGACCGGGGCCCGATGTACGAGGCCAAGAATATCCGGCGGCGTCGGCGCGACCTCGCCAGCGACCTTATCGAGCGCCTCGGCGTAGTAGCGGAAAGTGCCCGCAGCAGAGCCAGGTTCGGCCTTGAGGGCCATGTTCAGCTCTGTCCCGTTGTCCCGAACGCCCAGCACCGCCAGTTTCAGCGCTTCGGCCTCGATCCGGTCGGCGATCTTGTGCAACACCTTCTTGCGCGCCGCCGGAGCGAGACGCGACCACCTGCCGTCGTCGAACGCCTGTCTGGCCGACGCGACCGCCCGGTCGACATCCGCCGCCGAAGCGCCCGAAAGGGTCGTCAGAACAGTCCCGTCAATCGGCGAAGTCGCTTCGAGTGGCGTTCCCGTACCTTCTTGCCACGATCCTTCAAGAAAGAGTTTCTGCGGCGCAACATCAGCTTGCCGAAGCGTGTCGATGCGTTTCTGGTCTGCCATTCGGCCTCCTTCAGCTCGCGCCGATCCAGGATCACCCGGCGAATATGGATGGCGAGAACGATGACGATGATGAGAAACAGGATGAAAGCCACCGGTCGGTCGATGAAATCGAGCGGTTCCTTGACCCGTGCCATGCCGGCGCGCAGCTTGACCTCCATGATGCCGCCAAGGACCATACCCAGAATGATTGGGACGGACGGTAGCGAGAGACGTTTCAGCACGTAGCCCAAAAGCCCGAAGACCGCGGCAATCAGGCAGTCCGTGGCCGAATTGCGAAGGGAATACACGCCGACAAAGCTGAGTGTCAGGATGCATACGCCCAGGAAACGGTTCGGAATGCGGACAACCTGGATCAGCGACTTGGTCGCCAGCAGCAGGAACGCGAGGACCAGAACGTTCAGCACGAGAAGCGCGATGTAGAGCGCCACGACGAAATCCATGTCGTTCTGGAAAAGGCCCGGCCCCGGGACAACATTGTGCACGTAAAAGACCGAAAGCATCATCGCGGTCAGCGCCTCGCCGGGTATGCCCAAAGCCAGTAGTGGCACCATGGCGGCGGCTGGCACAGCATTGTTCGCGGTCTCGGCAGCGATCAGCCCCTCGGACGACCCATGACCGAAATCCTGCGGACGTTTCGATGATTTCTGGGCATAGGTGTAACTGAGGAACTGGGCGGTGAATTCTCCCACGCCTGGGATCATGCCCATAACGACGCCGAAACTGGCGGACACGCCCGCAACCCGGGGATGACGGGCAAGTTCGCGCAGCCCTTGGAACATCCCGCCACGCAGTTTTGTCAGACGTACCTTTTCGTCGACATCCGTCAGCAAGACAAAGGCTTGGCTGAGCGCGAACAGGCCAAGTACGACGACGATCAGGTCGATGCCCGATGACAGGAACGGCTGATCGAACGTGTAGCGGGACGTGTACTTGACCGGCTCGAGCCCGATCGACTGCAGGAAAATCCCGAAACAGGCCAGCGCACCGGCAATCAGCGATTGGCCGCGGTGGGCAACGACGACAAGGATGATGCCCAAAAGTGCTGCCAAAAAGATCTCGCGGGATCCGAACATCGGGGCGATCTTGGCAAGAACGGGGGCAAAAAGGATCAGGCAGATGACGGAGAACACACCACCGAAGAAGGATGACGAATAGGCAAGGCTCAGCGCGCGCCTCGGCTCACCGCGTGCCGTCATCGGATAACCGTCATAGGTCGTCAGCGCGTTGACGGCCGTACCTGGAGTGTTGATCAGGATGGCGGGGATGGAACCGCCATACATCGAACTGCCGTAAATCCCCAGCAGGACGGTCAGCCCCACGATCGGATCCATGGAAAAGGTCGCGGGAAGCAGGATGGCGATCGCGACGGCAGGGCCGACGCCGGGGATGGCCCCGATCAGGACGCCGCCGACCGACCCTGTCAGCAGAGCCAGCGCGACGTCCCAACGCATCAGGATCTCGATTGCGGAAAGGATCAGGTCCATCAGAGATACAGTATGAAGAAGCTGCGCAAGCCGCCGGGCAGGTACTCGTAAAGCATCCCGCCGGGAATCTTGACGCCAAGAAGAGATTTGAAGAGCACCACCACGGCGATAGCGAACAAGAGGCTGACGCCCAGCATGAAGCGCGAACGATACCCCATCCGCCATGCCAGCGCCGGCACGAAGGCCAGAGTGACCGGCAGATACCCGATGACCGGAACAAGAAACACGTAGGCCATGAACCAGACCCCGAACTCGAGCACCGAGCCCCATTTCTGCGCTTCCCAGATGTCATAGCGGGTCACATGCCGCCAAGGCATTCGGTAAAGGTGCAATGCGCCAAGGATCACCATGCCGCCCAGACCGATGGCCGGCCAAAACCGTGGTTGTGCGAAAAATGCTGTCTTGTCGACCCACGCCGTCTGGTTGCCGATCTGGCTCAGCAGAACGAGCGATGCACCGGCAAAGAACAGAGCGAACAGGATCTGTCCGCGACGCGGGCCGACAAAACGGCGTTCACGTTCGGTTGACATGGTTCGGTCTTTCGAATGGCGTTGGAATGGGCCGGGTGATCGCCCGGCCCGTTGGAATCATTCGAGCAGCGCGCCGATACGGGCAACGGTGTCGATATCCTGTGCGATGCGTCCGGCGCTGTCGTCGGCGCCTTGCCAGTAGACCAGCGCACCGGTCTCTTCGGCCACCTTCTGCGCACGCTCGCCCATCACTGTCTTCTCGGCAACGGAGATGATCTTTTCGCGCACCTCTTGCGGCGTGTCCTTGTGAACGAACAGACCGTTCCAAAGAGCGATGTTCAGGCTGTCGTCAACCTCTCCGATCGTCGGCGCGTCGGGCACCAGCGGAATGCGCTCGTCCGTGATCGAAACCAGAACCTTGACGTCATCAAGGCAGGGCAGGATGAGTTGCAACGTTGTGTTGATCACATCTGCATCGCCAGAGGCCAGCGTGTTGCAGTCCAGCGCATCAAAGGCCGCGTCCGACCCCCAGCCGAACCCTTTGTTCACCGCCAGCGCCTTGGTCACTTGTGTCGGCGTCAGCACATCGCCGAAATGGCCGAGCGCCACGTCGTTCTCCTTGGCGTAATCTGCCAATTCATCCATCGACGAATAGGGCGCGTCGCCGCTTGTCGCGATGACGAAAGGATAGGTGAGGAAGATACCGAGCGGATCGAACTTCGCCGGGGTCAGTGGCGCGATGTCGATTTGGTGCCCGAGGACCGGGACACCAATCACGAAAGACCCGATCGTGTAGCCATCGGCCGGGGCTTGCGCCACCTCGATCGCACCGGGGAAGGGCCCACCGCCGCCACCCGGTTTGTTCACCACTGCTGCTGCGACGCCGTATTCCTTCTGGAAATCCTCGGCAATCATTCGGGTCAGCACGTCTTCGAGGTCGCCCGGAGGCCACGGCACGATGAAGTTGACCGGCTTTTCGGGGTATTCGGCCAGCGCGGCACCGGCGGAAAGCGTGATGGCCGCCCCCGCCAGCACCCCGGTTATCTTGGTCTTGATGGTCATTGCGATCTCCCTGAAGTGACCTCTTCTGTGGTTCATTATTTGAACCGTTGGTTTAAATTTAGATTGACAGCCCATTGGCGAGTCTGTCAACACTTAATGCATGACGCAGCGTAAAAATCGCCATCGCAGCGCATCCAAAGGCAAAACTTGAAAGATTCATCCCAATGGGAACTGTCGCCAAAGCCTTGTCATTATTGACTCATTTCAACCAAACCCGGTTGGAAATGGGCCTGAGTGACATCACGCGCGCGTCCGGAATGAACAAGGCTACGGTGTTTCGCCTTATGGGCGAATTGCAGGCATGCGGCTTTGTCGAGCAGGTCGGCAATGATCGTGCCTACAGGCTCGGCCCCGAGGTTTTGCGCCTTGCGGCGCTGCGCGAAAAAGCGGTTCCGATCCTGTCCGTATCCCGCGATGTACTCAAAGACCTGTGCGATCTGACAGGCGAGACAAGCCATCTGAGCATTCTTCGCGGACGCGAGCTGACATCGCTCATCCATGAATACAGCCCACGCCACGCCACCCGCGTAATGATGGAAGACGCCGAGGTACTCTCGCTTCATGCCACGGCGTCAGGGCTGGCGGTGCTCGCCTACTCAGATGCGGAATTCGTCGACGAATTCCTGGCAACACCCTTGGTCGGCCATACCAAGCGGACCGAGACCAACCCCGAGAAGCTGAGGCAGGTCCTGTCCAATGCCCGTGCAAATGGCGTGGCAGAATCGGCCAATGCGTTCGAACTGGATGTGCATTCTTTGGCCGCGCCCATTTTCGATGCCGAGCAGAACCCTGCAGGGGCCATCGCCGTTGCGGCACCGGCATCGCGGATGACACCACAGAAACGCGACAGGATCGCTGAGGCCGTCAAGGAAGCGGCACTCGAACTGACCCAAAAGATCGGCGGTTTCTGCCCAGCAGATTACCCGCAAGAACGGGCGGCCTGATCCGCCTCAAACCAATGGCCCCATGGGCCCAGCCGAGGAAACCCCCATGAAGGACTCCAACTTCCTGAAGGAAATGAACGCGCGATCCGTCTGGCACCCGATGGCGCATCCCGCCGATTGCCAGGCAAATCCGCCGACTATCGTCACCGGGGCGCAAGGCGTCAGGATCACGGATGTCGACGGGCACGAGGTCGTCGATGGCGTTGGCGGGCTTTGGAACGTGAACCTAGGCTTTTCATGCCAACCCATCAAGGATGCCATTACCGCGCAGTTGGATCGCCTTCCTTATTACTCGATCTTCCGGGGCACGACGAATGACGCCGTGATCCAGTTGGCCGAAGAGCTTCGCGATTTCTTCGAGCCCGATGGACTGTCGCGCGCCTTCTTCACCTCCGGAGGGTCGGATTCGGTCGAAACGTCGCTGCGGCTTGCCCGGCAGTACCACAAGATCCGCGGCGAGGCCGGGCGTGTGAAGTTCCTTTCCCTCAAGAAAGGGTATCACGGAACCCATTTCGGTGGCGCATCCGTGAACGGTAACGCCAATTTCCGTACGGCCTATGAACCGCTTCTGGCGGGCTGCCACCACATTCCTGCCCCCTACACATATCGCAACCCGTTCAACGAGACCGACCCCGAGCGATTGGCTCAGCTTTGCCTGTCGGCGCTCGAGGACGAGATCGCGTTTCAGGGCGCGAATACGATCGCTGCGTTTATCATGGAACCGGTTCTTGGCGCAGGCGGCGTGATCCCGCCGCACGAAAGCTTCATGCCCGGCGTGCGCGACATCTGCTCCAGGCACGGGATCCTGCTCATCGCCGACGAGGTCATCACCGCCTTCGGCCGCACGGGCAGTTGGTCGGGCTCGCGCCATTGGGGCGTTCAACCCGACATGATGTGCACCGCCAAGGCGATTACCAACGGGTATTTCCCGTTCGGCGCGGTGATGATTGCCGAACAGGTGGCGCAGGTCTTTGAAAGCGACGAGACAGGCCGCGCTGCGATCGGTCACGGCTATACCTATTCCGGCCACCCGGTCGGGGCCGCGGCTGCCATCGCATGCCTCGCTGAAACGATCCGTCTGGACGTGCCCACCAACGCCGCCGCGCGGGGAGCGCAATTGCATGACGGCTTCAAATCCCTGATGGAGAAGTACGACCTGATCGGCGATGTGCGCGGCGGCGAAGGCATGATGACCGCGATGGAACTGGTCAGCGACCGCAGCAGCAAGACACCGATCGACAAGGCAACAATCGGGAAGATCCAGGAGGAAACCTATCGCGCGGGGGCGATGGTTCGCGTCTCGGGACCGAACATCATTCTGTCGCCGCCGCTGATACTGTCCGAAGACGAGGCCAGCATCATACTGTCGGCGCTTGACGCAGGTTTCGCCTCGGTCAGCTGACCTGACCGGCGGCGTTATCCAGCCTCTCGGAGACAGGTCCAGACAGTGCGGGTGGATTTCTCGTCCACCCGTACGAAACCAGCGTCCCGAATGATGTTCTTGCAGCGCCGCATCCCTGCCACTTCGTAGGCTTCGGGGTGATACTCCAACACGATCGCGCGGAATGGGCTCAGGTCGGCATGTTCCAACAGATCCAGTTCGCCGCCTTCGATATCCATGACAAGCACGGTGGGTTTGATGGCTGCGCATACGTCCTGAAAAGAGACGGTCGTGACTTCCACCTCCTCGGTCGGGCGACGCTCCGACTTGATCAACGAGGAGCCGAGAAAACTGCTCCGAATGTGGAAGCTGACGGTTTCCGGGCGATCGGGCGAGGCGATCAGTACTTCGTTGCGGACTGAGATGCGCCCCTTCAGATCATTCCGTTCGTAGAGTTCGTTGATCCATGGGATCAAGGCCGGGTTCGCCTCGAAAGAATGAACGGCGCGCGGTCTAGCATTGTGCGCAATGACTGCACCCACCACACCTATACCGGCACCGATTTCAAGAACCACGTCGTCGGACCCCACGACATGCAGCGCACCCTCGATCTCCTGTCCCTCGTACCGGCCAGCGTTCAGACGCGCGATCCTCAGTTCGTTCAGAAACGGTGATTGTGGAACGCGTACGCCGAAACACTCGGCGGCGACTGCCATATCCTTTGCCACGGCGCTGCCCCTTGCTGCCTGCCTTGTTGGTTGCCGGAGTCTGGGCGGACAGCACCGCTAAAGCAAGGATATCGGATCAACTTAGCCCGGGCTGCCGCAGCTAGGCCACATGCCGCCTCCGCCTCAAGCCTCGGGCACGTGCAGGACCAGCCCATCAAGTTCCGGGCGCGCCTCGATCTGACAACTCAACCGGCTGGTGGCTCGCCGCTCAGCCGCGGCGACATCGAGCATCGCATCCTCGAATTCCTCGGGTGTGCCGGTCTTGTCGATCCACGCGTCATCGACATAGACGTGACAGGTCGCACAACTGAGGCATCCGCCGCATTCACCGATGACGCCGGGGATATCGTTGGCAACCGCGGCCTCCATCAAGCTGATGCCCGGCTCTATCGCTGCTGCCCGGGTTTCACCGTCGGGAAGGGTCCAGGTGACATTCATGGTGCGCTCTCCCTCAAATGAAATGTACGTAGAAATCGCGCAAGGCGTCGCCTTCGAGGTCACGGGTCTTGCGCACTTCTTTCGTTTTCATGAAGACATGGTTGGCAACCAAATCCTCACCCACTGCCTTGGCAAGAACGGTGTCGCGTTCAAGGTCGGCAACTGCCCCCTTGAGGTCGATCGCGGTTGAAACCTTTGCGTCAGTCCGGTCGAACCCATCCCCGGTCTCCATAGGTGGAAGCTCATAACCGCTTTCGACACCCAGGCGCGCCGCATGAAGGACTGCCGCGACAGCCGTGTACGGGTTGGATGACGCGTCGGCCATCCGGTGCTCAAGCCGTGCCTTTGGCCCCCCCTCCGACGAGATGCGCGTCGTGACGTTGCGGTGATCGCCGCCCCAGTTTTGCCAAAACCCCGAAAGGGAGCCGGGCTGCAGCCGCATGTAGCTGTTGGCCGTGGGAGCGATGAGGCCTGCAAGACCACGGTGATGGTGCAGCAACCCGGCCAGACATTGGCGCGCCAGATCGTTCATATGCTCTGGCCCGCCGCGCGGTCCGGAGGACAGCGCATTGCCACCCACCTCGTCCACGAAGGAGAAGTTGATGTGCATCCCCGACCCGCCCGCTTCGGCCACGGGCTTGGGCATGAATGTCAGCACGATCCCGTATTCCAGCGCCACTTCGCGCGCCATCAGACGGAACAGAACGATATCGTCCACAGCCTTGAGAGCGTCATCGAAAGTCAGGGTGTATTCAAACTGTGGGCTGTCAAATTCCGCCGTGATCATGTCCAGGGAAAAGCCCATCTCCTCGGCCATGGCCCAAATCCGGTC
The DNA here is from genome assembly GCF_042648365.1 of Lutimaribacter marinistellae. NCBI lineage: Bacteria > Pseudomonadati > Pseudomonadota > Alphaproteobacteria > Rhodobacterales > Roseobacteraceae > Lutimaribacter > Lutimaribacter marinistellae. The sequence goes on from NZ_JBHRXI010000010.1 coordinate 249,822, forward strand.
GTTGAAGCGCAATGGGTCCGCAAAGGGCCCCGTACCATAGACGACACCGCCCGGCGCGTCATACGGAACCAGCCGGCCGCTGTCGTCGGCCTGCAGCGCAAAAGCTTCAAGCTCGATCCCCACCTTGGGACGCAACCCGTGCTTCTCCCAGTCCTTAACAGCGCGTTTCAACGTGCCACGCGGGCAGAGAGGCAGGGGCGCACCCTGGTCATCGTAGAGGTCGCCCAGAACGATCTTGGTATGGGCATGCCAGCTGTCGCGGATGTCGTCATGGAGCCAGCGCAGTTCCATGTCGGGCAGCCCTTGTTTCATCTTCGCACCCGGGGCGTCCAGCAAATCGCGGTCATAATGCACACCGAACGTGGACAGGCAGAAGCGGGTACTGTCATCCCCGATCTTGTGGTGCGGTAGGTACTTTCCCCGCATGATGCTGAGATGGTCGCAATACATCGCGCGCAGCCGGTCTTTCATGGTCCCTCTTCCTCCCCTGTAGCCGTTTCAGGCCATGCGCACCGTAACCGGCAGTTCCTTGATCCCGCCAACGAAATTTGACCGCAGGAATTTGTGCGGACCCGCTGGTTCGATGGCGCTTATTCTTTTCGCAAGTTCCTGGAACAACACCTTTACTTCGAGCCGCGCCAACCACATTCCAAGGCATACATGCGGTCCGCCCTGACCAAAGGACATGTGCCGATTGGGGCTGCGGCTGAGATTTACGCGGAACGGGTCGTCGAACGCCTCCTCGTCCCTGTTCGCAGAGGCGAACCAATAGAGCACCTTGTCGCCCGCACGAATTGTCTTGCCGTGCATCTCGTGATCCTGCGTCGCCGTTCGTCTGAAATAGAGGGCCGGCGTTGCCCAGCGGATGATCTCGTCCGGCGCGGTTTCCCATATGTCTCCGCCCCCCTGCATCTGGACCAGCAACTCCGGTTGATGACACATCGCCTGAATCCCCGCGGCGATCGAATACCGGGTGGTATCGTTCCCTGCCGCCACAACGAGGCAGAAGAAGTTGCGGAATTCGGTATCCGTGATGACCGAGCCGTCCTTGGCCGGTTGCAGGATCATGTTGAGGATACCCGAGGTGTCGCCTGCGCTCTCCTTCTTGTCCATCAACTCCTTGGCATAGGCATAAAGCTCGGCACCCGCTGGCGAATTGAACGGCATCATCCGGAATTCGTCAGTGTCCAGCTTGTCCAGAACATGCGTGGTGAAATCGGGATCGGTATTGGCGATCAGCGCATCGCCCTTTTCCACCAGCCAGGGTAGATCCTCGTCCGGCAGGCCGACAATCCGGCCCAGCATCCGCATCGGCAATTGTCGCGCGATCTCCTTCGTCGCGTCGAACGTTCCCTTCTCCAGCACGTCATCAAGGATATCTACACAAATCTGGCGAATATCTTCCTCATATTGCGACATCGTGGTCCGCGAGAAGGCCTTCATCAACTTCATTCGCGTCTTGCTGTGTTCGGGCGGATCGGTCTCCTGAAACGTGCGGCGTGCGAGATACTCCTCGTAGCTCTGGTCTTCCATCCGGATACCGCGCGCCGACGAGAAGACCGCGGTGTTCTTGTTCATCTCGGCTATGTCGGCATGTCGCGTTACGGACCAGAAATCCTGCCCATCGGCGTATTCGGTCCAATGAAGCGGGTCGTCGCGTCGAAGGCGGGCAAAGGTATTGTGCGGCGCCCCATCCACGAAGGCGTCATGGCTGGTCAGATCGGCATATCCGTCATCGCTGGGCGTCCATACCGTCATCTTTATCCCTTCCCTACATCTCTTAACATATGTATATTATATGTAGTCATAAATATGTAAATCTAAAAGTTCTGAGGAATATCATGCGCCTGGCCATTTTCATGACGAATACGGACGAAAGCGCATTTGCGCAGCGCCACCCCAAGGACGGGCAGAAATTCACCGATCTCGTTCACCGCGTGCGGCCAGAGTGGCAAACGGTCGTGTTCCGCGTGAAAGATGGTGAGTTTCCCCAAACCCTCGACGGTCTCGACGGCGTGATGATCACCGGCAGCCCGGCATCCGTGCGCGGCGATGCCGCCTGGATCGGAAAGCTACTTGATCTTGTCCGCACCGCATATGCCAGCGGTCTGCCGATCTTCGGGGCCTGTTTTGGCCATCAAGCCGTTGCACTGGCCCTTGGCGGGGTCGTCGGTGACAATCCCGGCGGATGGGTCCATGGCCTGACGCACAGCCGAATGCAAAGCAGGCCCGACTGGGCATCCGACCTGCCCGACGTGGTGAGGCTTTATGGCAGCCATACGGAACAGGTGACATCCCTGCCTGCGGGAGCAGTGACGATTTCGCAGTCCGAAGACTGCCCTGTCGCAGGCTTCTTTATAGGCGACGCGATCTATACCACCCAGCACCACCCGGAGATGACACGCGAGTTCATAACGGCACTTACAGAAGAACTCGCCGACGAATTGGGGAGTGCGTCCTACGCAGCGGCGATGGCCTCATTGGAGGGGACGGCCGACACCGATGCATTTGCCGAAAGCATTGCGCGATTTTTTGAGCACTCCCAAGCGACGTAGAAACCACCGCAGCGCGCGATAGCGCGCTGCCCGGCCCAACTCCGCGTGTCGCATCGCAGATGCGGCTCAAGGAGGCGGGAGCCCCCTGCTATGCCAGTGCTGCCAGCAGATCCATCACCGTAACCTGATCGAACTGTACATGCGCGGCCATACGCGCCTCGGCTTCTTCGCGCCGATGGTCGAGTATGAGTTCGGCCAGTTCGCGGTGCTCACGCGCCGAGTCGGGGATCGACCCCGGATAGCGGTATCGGGCGCGGTAATACGCAAGAAGTTTCCGCGCGTGGGTCTTGATCATTTCGACCAGGTATGGATTGCCCGATCCCAGTGCGACGGTCTCGTGAAAGGCGAGGTTCAGCCGATAATAGCCGTACGGGTCGCGATCGCCTTTCTCGGCGGCATGAACCTCGCAAGCCGACACAACCTCCTCCAATTGCCGTGCCTGGGCTGCCGACATCCGCCGCGCAGCGAGACCGGCTGCCTGCCCTTCCAGCTTGGCATGCACTTCGAGTATGGCCAGGAACTCCTCCAGCGAGGGTTTGAACACCATCGCCCCCTTGCGCGGCAGACGGCGTATGAGACCCAGTGTTTCAAGCTGGATGAATGCTTCGCGAACAGGTGTTCTAGAAACGCCGTGACGCTTCATCAGATAGGCTTCTTCCATCAGGTCGCCGGGGCTCAATCGCCCATGGTCGATATCTTCGAGGACCCCCGAAAGAACCTGTTCCGTCTGCCCCGCCATAGCCTGATCCATTCCTTTTCCGGTTAAGCCTAGTCCGGGGTGAAACGGGCTGCAATCGTGAGGCTGGACGCATGGCACGCTTTCCGTGCTAGGCTGACCCCGCGGCAGCCGCACAAGGCGGACCGACTCGGGCGGGCAACAGACAGGGAGATAGAAATATGTGTGATATCTGTGTGATGAATGCCGTGAAGGATCGGATGCTGTCGCGGCGCTCGTTCTTCAAGGGAGGAGCGGCCCTCGCCGCCGGAGCCGTCGTCGGTCAGACCGTTGCGGCGCCACCTGCGCTGGCGGCAGGACACGGAGGTGTGGTCGACATGACCCATGTCTATGACGGCGATTTCCCAACCTACTTTGGCCAACCCGGCTTCAGCGCAGACCAGGCCTTCAATTTCGAGGAGAGCGGGTTCAACCTGTTCAATCTCAGCATCAATGAACACACCGGAACTCATATTGATGCACCGCTTCATTTCTCAGCCGACGGCCAGTCGGTGGACGAGATCCCTGTCTCGAACCTCGTCTGTCCGCTTTGCGTGATCGATATCGCCGCGAAGGCTGCCGATGATGCCGATGCCCAAGTGACTCCCGAGGACCTGAAGGCGTGGATGAATGCAAACGGAGAGATACCGGATGGTGCCTGCATCGCCATGCATTCAGGTTGGGGCGGCAAGTCCGGCGGGGACGGGTTCCGCAATGCCGATGGCGAAGGCAAGATGCACTTCCCCGGTTTTCATGTCGAGGCGGCACAGATGCTGATCGAGGAAACCGGCGCCGTGGCCATTGCCGTTGATACGCTTTCCCTGGATCACGGTCCGTCCGCAGATTTCGCAACGCATTACGCATGGCTGCCTACCAACCGCTACGGTATCGAGAACCTGGCCAACTTGGACAAGGTTCCGGCAAGCGGCGCAACGCTGGTCGTTGGTGCGCCCGCTCATCGGGGCGGCTCGGGTGGGCCGGCGCGCATCTTTGCCATGGTCTGAACATGGGAACCGTCAGGCTCTTGTCCGACGAAGAGGTCAGCGCCGAGGCGCTGGCCGTGTTCGAAGATATCCGGACCGTTCGGGGAACCGATTTCATCAACAACTTCTGGCGCGCCCTCGCACATGATCCGGCATTGCTCAAGGCAACATGGGAGCGCCTCAAAGAGGTGATGGCACCGGGCGCCCTGGACCCCCTTGTGAAAGAGATGATCTATGTTGCCGTGTCATCCACGAACGGATGTGAGTACTGCATCCATTCACACACAGCCGCGGCACGGGCGAAAGGGATGAACGAACAGATGTATGGCGAGCTGCTGGCGGTGATCGGCATGGCAAATCAGACCAATGCCATCGTCTCTGCTCTTCAGGTACCTGTGGACGATGCGTTCCGAGAGGAGTGACCGACAGAAGCTTCCAGCTCAGTATTGCATTACGTGCACGGCAGCCATTCCCATGGAGGACTGGAAAATGCTGCAGGTGCAGCATATGTGAAAGTCGATCAATTTTCCGAGCAATGGAGACACCCATGGCAGATGCATCGACGAACACAACGCTTTCGCACGGCGCTGGCCGTTTCTTTGCAGACATCTTCGGCGGTCTTTGGGATGCGGTCATCCGCGTTGGCGAAGCCAACAGCAAGATCCGGAAGATCGAGGCGCTTTCGTCACTGAGCGACGAGGAACTCGCTCAGCGCGGGCTTGCGCGGCAGGATATCATTCGGCACGTCATGGGCTGTTCCGTCTGACAATCCGGAGTAACGTGAAACAGTAATTTTGGCCGGCTGACGCTCCTGATGTTGGCCGGATATGTTACGGAATTTCGACCGAGGCCCGCCTCTCGTTACATTTAACTTGCCGCGAATCGTTTTTGCACCTATTACCCGACCATGCGGTCACCTAATCGTGACTGAAGGGAAGGGAGTTTCATCCGCATGGACGCATTCATCTGCGACGGCATCCGTACACCTATCGGGCGCTATGGCGGCGCCCTGAGCCAGGTGCGCACCGATGATCTGGCTGCGATTCCGATCGCTGCATTGGTCGAACGGAATCCCAATGTCGACTGGTCAGCCATCGACGACGTGGTCTATGGCGACGCAAACCAGGCAGGCGAAAGCAATCGCAACGTCGCCCGCATGGCCGCGCTCTTGGCCGGCCTGCCGATCGAAGTGCCCGGCACCACGATCAACCGTCTCTGCGCGAGCGGAATGGACGCTGTGGGCATGGTATCGCGGGCGATCAAGGCAGGCGATTACGACATCGCGATTGCAGGTGGCGTGGAAAGCATGAGCCGCGCGCCGTTCGTCATGCCGAAGGCGACAAGTGCCTTTACCCGTGCCAATGCAGTCTATGACACCACGATCGGCTGGCGCTTCGTCAATCCCAAGATGAAAGAGATGTACGGCACCGACTCGATGCCGGAGACTGCGGACAACGTTGCGCAGGATTACCAGATTTCGCGAGAAGATCAGGATGCCTTTGCCGCACGCAGTCAGGCTCGTTGGGCAGCCGCGCATGAGGCAGGCGTCTTCAACGAAGAAATCACCCCTGTCACCATTCCGCAGCGCAAAGGCGATGCCATCGTCGTCGATACGGATGAGCATCCTCGTCCCGGCACCACAGCGGAAAAGCTCTCCGGTCTCAAGGGCGTAAACGGCCCAGACAAGAGCGTGACCGCAGGCAATGCGTCGGGCGTGAATGACGGCGCTGCCGCGCTGCTCATCGCCAACGAGGCTGCCGCCCGGAAGAACAGCCTGACTCCGATGGCTCGGATCGTCGGCATGTCGGTTGCAGGCGTCGCGCCGCGGATCATGGGCATTGGCCCGGTCCCTGCCAGCCGCAAGGCGCTGGAACGCGCGGGACTCACCATCGACCAGATGGATGTGATAGAGTTGAACGAAGCCTTCGCAAGCCAGGGCATTGCCACTCTGCGTGAACTTGGTGTGGCAGAGGATGCGCCCCATGTTAATCCTAACGGAGGTGCCATCGCGATCGGCCATCCGTTGGGAATGTCGGGGGCACGGCTGGTGATGACTGCCGCCTATCAGTTGAAGCGCACAGGTGGGCGTTATGCGCTGTGCACCATGTGCGTCGGAGTTGGTCAGGGCGCGGCCCTGATCCTGGAACGTGTGTAAGGGAGGAGAGCCCGAATGTATGCACAGATGATCAAGACGGCCGGAACCGGCGTGAAATCCCGCGAGGAGATGACCGAGCAGGAACTCGCGTTTCAGGACAAGATCGACAACGATATCAAGATCGAACCCAAGGACTGGATGCCCGAAGACTACCGGGCGACCCTGATCCGCCAGATCGGCCAGCACGCGCATTCCGAGATCGTCGGCCAGTTGCCCGAGGGCAACTGGATCACCCGCGCCCCCACGCTGGAGCGCAAGGCGATCCTGCTGGCCAAGGTGCAGGACGAGGCAGGGCATGGCCTTTACCTCTACTGTGCCGCTGAAACACTGGGCGTGAGCCGCGACGAGCTGACCGAAATGCTGCTCGACGGTCGGATGAAATATTCCTCCATCTTCAACTATCCGACGTTGAACTGGGCGGATATCGGCGCTGTCGGCTGGCTGGTCGATGGCGCGGCGATCATGAACCAGGTGCCGCTTCAGCGTACCTCCTACGGTCCCTATTCCCGCGCGATGATCCGCATCTGCAAGGAAGAGAGCTTTCACCAGCGCCAAGGCTATGACGCCATACGCCGCATGGCCGAAGGAACGCCCGAACAGAAGAAGATGGCCCAGGATGCGTTGAACCGCTTCTGGTACCCGTCGCTGATGATGTTCGGCCCGTCGGACAAGGAATCGGTCCACTCGGCACAGTCGATGGCATGGAAGATCAAGATCAATACGAATGACGAGCTGCGCCAGAAATTCGTTGACCAGACCGTGCCTCAGGCCGAATACCTCGGCCTGACAGTTCCCGATCCGGACCTGAAGTGGAACGAGGAACGCGGACATTACGACTTCTCGGAGCCGGACTGGTCCGAGTTCTTTGACGTGCTCAAGGGCAACGGCCCTTGCAACAAGGATCGCATGGCCGCACGCAACAAGGCTTGGAACGATGGCAAATGGGTCCGCGACGGCCTCTTGGCGCATGCCCGGAAGAAAGCCGCTGTAAAGGTCGCAGCCGAGTAACTCAGACCGTCGCCGCCGCGACGTGAAAATACTGGTCGGGCGTTTCCGCCCCGGCCAAACAAGGAAGCTGTGCCCGCAGACCCGGGCAAAGAACCGAGGAAAGGGAAGAGATCATGAGTTCCGTCACACCGGGCACCCTGCCCCAGGTAGAAAACGAACCCCGCGCCAAGAACGAATGGCCGTTGTGGGAAATCTTCATCCGTGGCCAACACGGGATGAGCCACCGACATGTCGGCTCGCTCCACGCGCCGGATGCGGATATGGCAATCAAGAACGCGCGCGACGTTTATACGCGCCGCAACGAAGGCGTCAGCATTTGGGTGGTTGAAGCGCGTCACATCGCGGCAAGCTCACCCTCGGACAAGGGGCCGCTCTACGAACCCTCGGAGTCCAAGGTGTATCGCCATCCGACTTTCTTCGACATACCCGAAGAAGTGGGGGCCATGTAATGACCCGTGACGAAGCTTTCTTTCAGTTCTTGCTGCGGATGGGGGACAACACTCTGATCCTCGGCCACCGCGTGTCGGAATGGTGCGGCCATGCTCCGGTCCTCGAAGAGGACATCGCACTTGCAAATACGGCACTGGACCTGATTGGCCAGACCCAGATGTGGTTGGGCCTCGCAGGTGAGGTGCAGGGCGAAGGCAAGAGCGCCGATGACCTAGCATTTCTGCGCGACGTGTGGGACTTTCGCAACGCGCTGCTTTGCGAAATGCCGAATGGCGATTTCGGGCAGACGATCATGCGCCAGTTCCTGTTCGACGCTTGGCATTCGATCATGCTGGGCCGGCTGATGACTTCCTCGGACGAACGAGTCGCCGCGATCGCGGCGAAGGCGTCGAAAGAGGTCGCCTATCACCTCGAACGCTCTGGCGACACCGTGGTCGGTCTTGGCGATGGCACCGATGAAAGTCACCAGCGTATGCAGGACGCGCTCGACTACCTCTATCCCTATGTCGGCGAGCTGTTCGCAAGTGACGATGTAGATGCCGAGATGGCGGCTGCTGGGATCGCGCCGGACCCAAGCGGCTTGAGGGAAGAGTATGACGCGCTGGTCGGCCGCGTGCTCGACGAAGCCACGCTGACGCTGCCGAAAAGCCGTTTCGCGCATAAGGGCGGACGGACCGGTCAAATGCATACCGAGCATCTCGGGCATCTTTTGACGCAGATGCAGTGGTTGCAACGCGCCTATCCCGGCGCAAGCTGGTAACCGGCCATGCCTCAGCCAAGCGTGGAACAGGTCTGGGAATGGCTGGATGCCGTTCCCGACCCCGAGATCCCGGTCATCTCGGTCGTGGATTTGGGCATCGTCCGCGAGGTCGAGTGGCAGGACGACATGCTCGTCGTATCCGTCACGCCGACATACTCCGGCTGCCCTGCGACCTCGGTAATCTCGATGGATATCGAGACGGCCCTGCGTGATCACGGCGTTGACAAGATCAAGCTGCAGACCCGTATCGCCCCGGCCTGGACGACCGACTGGTTGTCGGAAAAGGGTCGCGCAAGGCTGGAGGAATATGGCATCGCCCCTCCCCAGGCTGCTGGTGGGCCCGAGAAGTGCCCCCATTGCGGATCCAAGGCGGTCGAAAAGGTGAGCCAGTTCGGCTCTACCCCGTGTAAGGCGCATTGGCGCTGCAAGGACTGCCTGGAACCATTCGATTATTTCAAGTGCATCTGAGCCCGAATACAAGGAGACAGACCGGATGGCACGATTTCACGATCTGACCGTCACCGACGTGCAAAAAACCATCCGCGATGCCGTGGTGGTTACCCTCAAACCAGCGCCTGAAGCAGAAGCGGAATTCGATTTCACCCAAGGCCAGTACCTGACGTTCCGACGCGCCTTCGACGGAGAGGAACTGCGTCGTTCCTATTCGATTTGTGCAGGCAAGGACGATGGTGTCTTGCAGGTTGGTATCAAGCGTGTCGAAGGCGGCGCGTTCTCGACCTGGGCCAACAGCGAGTTGAAAGCAGGCGACACCCTTCAGGCCATGGCACCGATGGGGAGCTTTCACACTGCAATCGAACCCGCCGTCGCGAAATCCTATCTTGGCTTTGCGGGCGGCTCGGGTATCACCCCCGTCCTGTCGATCCTCAAGACCGTTCTGGCGCGCGAACCGCGCTCCGAGTTCACCTTGGTCTACGCGAACAAGGGCGTGAACACGATCATGTTCCGCGAGGAACTGGAAGACCTCAAGAACCTCTACATGGGGCGGTTGACGATCATCCACGTGCTGGAGGCCGGGGAAGAAATCGACCTTTTCACGGGCTTGGTAACGCAAGAGAAATGTGCAGAACTCTTCGAGCGCTGGATTGACATAAAAGCTGTCGACACTGCGTTCATCTGTGGCCCGGAGCCGATGATGCTGGGCATCGCTGCCGCTCTTCGCGAACACGGGCTGAGCGAAAACCAGATCAAGTTCGAGCTTTTTGCCAGCGCCCAACCCGGTCGGGCCAAACGCAAGGCGGTTGCTGCTGACGCGGCCAGCAGTGCGAACCAGGCACGCGCTCAGATTACCCTTGATGGCTCCACCCGAAGCATCGACATGCCAAAGGATCTCTCGATCCTTGACGCGGCATTGGAGAACGCGTTGGACGCGCCTTATGCCTGCAAGGCCGGGGTGTGCTCCACCTGCCGATGCCGCGTTCTGGAAGGCGAGGTCGAGATGGTGGCGAACCACGCGCTCGAGGATTACGAGGTCGAGAAAGGCTATGTGCTCAGCTGCCAGGCCTACCCGCTGACCGATACCGTCGTGGTCGATTACGACCAGTAAGGGAGGGAAGGACATGGCAGAAGATATGACGATCGCGAGCTATCTTTCGCAGGGTGGGGTTCTGACCAGCCCGACGAACGTGCCTCCGCGCTACCGCGCCGAACTGCTCAAGCTGATGGCTACCTTCGTGGACAGCGAACTGGCCGGGGCAGCTGGATTTGCGGACGTGATCAACGAGGGTCCCGGCATCAAGGAGAGGATCGCCGCGGCCAAGATCGTTCTGGAGAAGACGGACAACGCCGACCGTGTTCTGAAAATCATGGGCGAGTTCGGGGCAGATACAGCGCGCTACGTCACGCACCACCCCTGGACCCAACGTGTTGAACGCGACGCCGAATTGGGCAGCACCCGCAGCGAGCATGACATGCGGCTTGCGGTGTTCAACTACCCGCTCGAAGGGTGGGCGGATGCAGTGATGATGAACCTGCTGATGGGCCGCGCAGTGACCGTGCAGCTTTCCGAGTTCGCCATGGTATCCTACCAGCCGCTCGCCGAGGCATTCCGCGCCATCGCGCCGATCGAAGCGCATCACGCCGAGCTGGCACTGGAAGGAGCCACAAAACTGAAAGCCGAGGGGCAAACAGAAGCGCTGCAAGCCTCCGCACGCTACTGGTGGCCGCGCGTGGCCGAAAGCTTTGGCAAGGCGGAATCGGCCAAGTTCGAGAGCCTGCGGGAAATCGGGCTGCGCCGGAGCACCAATGCCGACCTGCGCGCTCGCTGGGAAGCCGAGGCGCGAGCGGTACTCGAACAGCTGGGCGTTTCTCCGGACTAACTTAAGAAACTGGGCAGGATACAAGACTTGGCGCGAGTATCCTGCCTAGCTGTTAACGGCGAGCAGCCACTCTCAAGCTTGTTCGCTGTGCGCGGTCATGGCCCGAAGGGCTGCACGCGCTGAGGCGTCTCCATTAGATTTTCTGGACGCCGTGCAGTGTAAGGCGGCTTACCAATTGTGCGTATTCCTGTCGCGCTGCGCTGTCGGCCCCAGGATTCCACATATAATACCAGTTCAACATGCCAAAGACCGACATGGTCGCCGCCCTGAGCTTGACCGGGTCATCCGCCAGCACATCGGGCGCATTCTCTTGAATAATGCGACTGACAAAATCAATCATGTCGCGTTGATACGCCCGCAACAGGCGCTGCTGTTCGACCGGCAGGGCTGACATGCCACTCGTTTGGACGCGGTGTTCGTCGTCAACGCCTTCATAGGCCAGCAGGATTGCCGCCACCACGCGGTGCAGACGCTCTTCGGGCGACAATCCATCAAGCGAGATCCCGCAGACCAGATCCCGCAGATCGCTTAGATAAGTGTCAAGGATGTCGAACAGGATCGCATCCTTGCTGTCGTAGTAGTGGTAGATATTCGCCTTGGATATCCCGCATTCCCGGGCCAGCTGTGTCATCGAGGCACGATCGAATCCTTCGCGTGCAAAGACACGCGCAGCAGATTTGAGGATCTGTGCGCGCTTCTGGTCATGGTCCTTTGCGATGGTCCTGGCCAAGTCTCACCCCTTGTCCCGGTTGTCTACGACGCGCTTGGCCTTGCCCTGGCTGCGCTCGACCTCGCCGGGTTCACCGACCACGATTTCTGTCGACACGCCGACGATATCCTTTATCCGCTTGGTCAGCATCCGTGCGGCAGCCGTCTTGCTCAACTCGTCGGTTGCATCCGCCTCGGCCTCGACATAGACGCGCATCGCGTCCATCCGACCGGCCTTGTAAAGTTCAATCTGGTAATGTGCTGAAAGACCGCCTGTCGCCACGACCTGCTCTTCGATCTGGGACGGAAAGACATTCACGCCGCGCAGAATGATCATGTCGTCGCTGCGGCCCGTTATCTTCTCCATTCGACGCATGGATCGTGCCGTACCCGGCAACAGCCGGGTCAGATCGCGAGTGCGGTATCGCACCATCGGCAGGCCTTCCTTGGTCAGCGTGGTAAAGACCAACTCGCCCATCTCGCCATCTGGAAGCACCTCTCCGGTCTGCGGGTCGATGATCTCTGGCAGGAAGTGGTCTTCCCAGATGACAGGGCCATCCTTGGTTTCGACGCATTCATTTGCGACGCCCGGCCCCATGATCTCGGACAGGCCATAGATATCGACGGCATGCATGTCGAAAGCCTGCTCGACTTCCTTGCGCATCGCGTCGGTCCACGGCTCGGCACCGAAAACACCGACCTTGAGCGAGCTTTCGCGCGGGTCGAGTCCCACCTTGTGATACTGCTCGAGGATGTTGAGCATGTAGGACGGCGTCACCATGATGCCGTCGGGCGCAAAATCGGTTATCAGGCCGACTTGCTTTTCTGTTTGTCCGCCCGACATGGGCACGACTGTCGCGCCCAGCCTTTCGATACCGTAATGCGCACCAAGACCGCCGGTAAAAAGGCCATAGCCATAGGCGTTATGCACCATGTCGCCCTTGCGCAAACCTGCCGCACGCAATGAGCGGGCGACCAGATCGGCCCAGTTGTCGATGTCGTTTTGGGTGTAACCCACGACCGTTGGTTTCCCCGTCGTACCGGAGGAGGCATGCAGCCGGATGATCTGATTGCGCGGCACGGCAAATAGTCCGAACGGGTAATTGTCGCGCAGATCGTTCTTGTATGTGAATGGGAACTTGGCGAGGTCCGCCAGCTCCTGCAAGTCGTCGGGATGCACGCCCGCCTCGTCAAAACGCGACTTGTACATCGGAACGTTTTCATAGGCATGGCGCAAAGACCATTTCAAACGCTCCAGTTGCAGCGCGCGAATCTCGTCGATCGAGGCGATCTCGATCGGGTCCAGTTCTTCTCGCTTCGGGCTCAGATCTTCCATGGCGTCCTCCTCGCCTTAATTCTCGTCGAACAGGCCACCCTTGATCGCACGGGAGAAACCCCGCATTTCGGCGATCTGGCGGCCGTCCTGGTTGGTCACTTGTATATCGTATATTCCGCTGCGCCCGGTCAGGCTGATCTCGCGAGCCGTCGCGGTAAGGCGGTCACCCTTTTGCCCAGGCGCGATAAAGCTGACGACGTTGTGCTGCGCGACCGTGGACTGATTCCTGCTATTGCAGGCAAAGGCAAAAGCGCTGTCAGCCAGCATGAAGATTACACCACCATGACAAATCGCATGCCCGTTGCAGTGATGGTCTTCGACAGTCATTTCCAGAACGGCCTCACCTTCGTCCACGCGGATGATTTCCATGCCCGCCCATTTCGACGCCTGGTCTCCTGCCCACATAGCCTGTGCCGAACGTTCGGCGCGTTCCTGCGGTGTCATGCCTAGCGTCCCTCGAACTTCGGTGCGCGCTTTTCGAGGAAAGCAGCCACGCCCTCGGCGTAATCTGCGCTTTCCCCGCATTTTTTCATCGCGTCCGCCTCAAGCTCCAGATGATCGCTGAGCGTATCAAAGGCCGCTGCTTGAATCGCCTGCTTGCTCAACGCCAGCCCAAGGGTTGGGCCATTGCCCAACTGCTCGGCAAGTCGTCGCGCCTCGGGCATGAGTTCATCGTCAGGCAATGCCTTCCAGATCAGGCCCCATTCTTCGGCCTTGCGCGCCGGCAAAGGCTCGGCCGTGAAGGCCAGCCCCTTGGCACGCGCCTCACCCAAAAGGCGTGGCAGGTGCCAGGACCCACCGGTGTCGGGAATCAACCCGACTTTTGAGAAGGATTGAATGAACTTCGCACTCTCCCCCGCCAGCACCATGTCGCAGGCAAGCGCGATGTTGGCGCCCGCACCAGCGGCCACTCCGTTGACGGCGCAGATCACGGGAAACTCCAAAGAGCGGATCAGGCGCACCAAGGGCGCATAGAAGGTCCGCACGGTATTCCCCAAATCGGGCGGGCCGGACATCTTGCGCGGATCACGGTCACCCAGATCCTGCCCGGCACAAAACCCTCGCCCTGCCCCCGTCAAAAGGATGGCGCGCGCACCGGCGTCACGGGCCCTTTCAATTTCAGACCGCAGGGCGTGATGCATCTCTTCGGTGAAACTGTTGAGGCGATCAGGGCGGTTCAGCGTAATTTCCACCCAATTTCCATGGTTCTGCGCAAGAATCGTATCACTCATCGCCAACCCGCTTTGCAGTTGTTTCGACAAAACCCTTGCATAAACCGAACGGTTGGTCAATAAATTCCTCACGGTTTTCGAATCTGCAAGCCGCAGGGGGGAAGAAATCACATGCGACGGCGCGACAGAGGAGCGGGCGTTTGCCGCTGCTGCGAACCCTTCTCACGGCTTCACGAAAATCGATCGAGACATGCAATCGTGGTTGATGGTTACAAATCCAACCATTAGCCGCCCTGACATCCGCGACCATTCCCAGGGAGGAATTTCAATGGCCAAGCTTGGCGCAATCTCCACTCTTCTCGCCTCGGCTGCATTTGCCGTCTCTGGCGTTGCCGCATTCGCCGCCGAACACACGCTGATTATCTCCAGCTGGGCGCCGCCGACCCACGGCATCAACGCCCTGATGTGGCCCAAGTTCACGGAAATGGTAGAAGAGGCCACAGACGGCCGCGTCACCACCGAACTGAAGCTGGGCATCGCCCCGCCACCGGCACAGATGGACCTCGTGATGGACGGTGCCGCCGACGCATCGATCATTTTTCACGGATACCAGGCCGGTCGCTTTACAACTTCGAAGCTGATCGAACTTCCTGGCTACGAAGGTTCGGCCGAGGCCGCTTCGGTTGCTTACTGGCGCGCATATGAGAAGTACTTGAAGGACGCGGAAGAGCATCGCGGCGTCAAGCTGATCGCGCTTCATACGCATGGTCCGGCGCAGATGCATACTTCTGAGCCGGTTGAGACCATAGACGCAGTTTCGGGTCTCAAGCTGCGCATTCCGGGCGGCGTCGGCGGCGATGTTGGCGCAGCGCTCGGCGCAACCGGCATCCAGGTGCCCGCCCCCAAGGTTTATGAAACACTGGCGTCCAAGGCTGCCGACGGTGTCGTCATGCCAATGGAATCGCGCAAGGGCTTCAAGCTGACCGAGGTTGCGCAGAACGTGTACGAGATGCCCGGTGGGCTCTATCGTGGTTCTTTTGCCTTCATCATGAATGAAGACATCTTTGCCGACCTTCCGGCCGACATCCAGAAGGTGCTGGAAGAAGAAGTCTTTGGCGAACCGCTCAGCCGCGAAATCGGCAAAATCTGGGACGAGATCGACCAGGCGGGCCGCGCGGAAACCGAAGCCACCGAAGGCAACGCGATCAATGCCGCGTCCGAGGCTGACCAGAAGGCCTTCATGGCGATTGCCGAGGAAGTGCGCGCGACAGTTCTTGAAGAACTGGCAGCCGCAGGCGTGGATGCGCAAGCGGCCTATGACATGATCAAGTCGGAAATGGCCGCCTACTGATCCCCCTACACGGTGGCCGACGCGCGATGGCGTCGGCCACCTTTTTGCAAGTCCGGAGAGGAGCCCGCATGTCTGCGCTGATCCATCTGGCCCGCCGCATCTCGCTTATTCCTGTGCTGGTTGCGTGCCTGGCCCTGTTCGTGCTGATGATCATGACCTTCTGCGACGTGATCCTGCGTTCGGTATTCAACAGCCCCATCGAGGCCGCGACCGAATTGACGCGGATCCTGATGGCCGTTCTCGTGTTCTCTGTCCTGCCGATCATATCGGTCACAAACGGCCATATCGCCGTAGACCTGACCGACGGTCTTTTTCAGAAATTTCGTCTGTCGCGACTGCGCGACGCGATTATTCACATCCTGGCTGGCGTGATGCTCTACTGGCCGGTCGAGCGCGTCTGGGTCCTATCCAATCGCGCGCGCGATTACGGTGACGTGACCGAATATCTGGGCATTCCCACCTTTTATGTCGGCTGGTTCATCACGATTGCCGTCGGCATCAGCGCCGTCGCTCTGATCGTGACCGGCTTGCTCTACCTCTTTGCACCCCAATACCTGTCGGAGCCCTCGAAATGACCGCTGCACTGATCGGATTCGCAATCGTCCTGGTCCTTGTCCTCATGCGGCTTCCCATCGTCTTTGCGATGGGGTTGGTCGGAACCTTCGGCTTCGCCTACGAACGCGGCGGGTCGATCTTCGACGAACGCGGCCTGAAAGCCGCGCTTTCGATGGTCGGCAGGCAGATCATGGACACCGCGCAGGACTACGGCCTGTCGGTTGTGCCCTTGTTCATCCTGATGGGCCTTTTCGTTAACAAGGGCGGTATGGCGCGAGAGCTTTATGCCGTGTCCAACGCCTTTCTCGGGCATATGCGCGGCGGCATCGCCATGGCGACCGTCGCAGCCTGCGGCGGCTTCTCGGCCATATGCGGGTCGTCGCTGGCCACGGCTGCGACCATGTCCAAGGTGGCGATGCCGCAAATGCGCCGCTACGGCTATTCCGACGAGCTTTCCACCGCTTCGATCGCTGCCGGCGGCACCCTGGGCATTCTGATCCCACCATCCGTGATCCTGGTGATCTATGGCCTGCTGACCGAGACATCGATCGGCAAGCTGTTCATGGCTGGCATCATTCCAGGTGCGCTCGGCATCCTGTTCTACCTCTTCGCCGTACGTTGGACCGTCTGGCGCAATCCCGACGCGGGCCCGGCAGGCGAACGTGCGAGTTGGTCCGAACGTTTCAGCGCACTTGGTTCGGTCTGGGCAGTGCTCTTGCTGTTCTTCCTCGTGATCGGAGGTCTTTACGGCGCGTTTGATTTCGAACCGCTCAACCTGACCTTCTCGCCCACCGAAGCCGCCGGCATGGGTGCCGCAGGTGCCTTCCTGATCGCTTTGTTCCGCGGTGGTTTGACCCTTGGATCTACCTTCGAAGTGTTGAAAGAGACGACGTTTACGGCCTCGGCGCTCTTCGCCGTGTTGATCGGCGCGCAGATCTTCTCGAACTTCGTGAATATCGCCGGGCTGCCCGAAGCGTTGATCGCGATGGTTACCGCCTATGATGTCGAGCCGTTCGTCGTTATCCTGATGATCCTTGGCATCTACATCATCCTGGGCTGTGTGTTCGAGTCGCTGTCGATGCTGCTTTTGACCGTGCCGATCTTTTTTCCGCTGGTCACGTCGCTGGGATACGACCCGATCTGGTTCGGCATCGTTGTCGTGGTGGTGACCGAAATCTCTCTGATCACGCCCCCGGTTGGCCTCAACGTCTTTATCCTGAAGGGCGTGGTGGGAGACGTGACCACGGGCACGATCTTTCGCGGTGTCACGCCGTTCTGGGTCGCGGACATTCTGCGTCTTGCTCTGATCGTGCTTGTCCCTGTCATCGTGCTTTACCTGCCCGAGCAAATGGGCGCGATGGGCCATTGATTTACACCCCCGAAGAAAGGGAACAGATATGAGCCTTCTTCAGATTTCAAGCTTCGCCGCAGGCGAATGGATCGCCCCGGGCGAGGGCGCGCGAACGATCGCATCCGCCATCACCGGAAACCCATTGGCCAGCGCAGGCAATTCCGCGCTGGACGTGGCAGCGATGCTGGACCACGCCCGCGTCACGGGCGGTCCTGCCCTGCGCGCGATGACTTTCCATGACCGCGCGCGCATGCTCAAAGCACTGGCCCAGGCGTTGACCGCCCGCAAGCAGGAACTCTACGACATCAGCTTCGATACCGGAGCAACGCAAAGCGATCACCTGATCGACATCGATGGCGGCATCGGCACGATGTTCGTCTTCGCCTCCAAGGGGCGGCGCGAGATGCCCGATGGGCATGTCTACCTCGATGGCGAAGTCGAACAGCTGTCGCGCAACGGGACCTTCCTTGGTCAGCACGTGTGCACGCCGCTGCATGGAGTCGCGGTCCACATCAACGCGTTCAACTTCCCGGTCTGGGGCATGCTGGAAAAATTGGCCCCCACCCTGCTTGCCGGCGTCCCTGCGATCGTGAAGCCCGCAACCAACAGCTGCTATGTAACAGAGCTGGCGGTTCGTATCATGCTTGAGGCGGACATCCTTCCCAAAGGCGCGCTGCAACTCGTATCCGGTGGGATCGGCGACATGCTTGACCGGCTGGGGGCACAGGATGTCGTCAGTTTCACCGGATCAGCCGACACCGCGTTGAAACTCCGGTCGAACCCGCACCTGCTGCGCAATTCGGTGCGTTTTGTCGCCGAACAGGACAGCCTCAACGCGTCGATCCTCGGCCCGGACGCAGAGCCCGGAACACCCGAATTCGATCTCTTCGTGAAAGAGGTGAGCCGCGAGATGACGGCCAAGGCGGGTCAGAAATGCACCGCTATCCGTCGGATCATCGCACCTGAAGCACGAGTGGAGGCGGTTCTTGATGCGCTCAAGGCGCGTCTGGCCAAGGTCGTGATTGGAGATCCCCGCCGCGAGGAAACGCGCATGGGTGCCCTCGTATCGAATGGCCAAAAGGCGGATGTGCTGGAAAAGGCGGACATCCTCGCACAGGAAGCCGAACGCGTGTTCGGAAACCCCGAGAGCTTCGAAGTTCAAGGCGCCGATGCCGAAAAAGGTGCCTTTGTCCCGCCCATGCTATTCCACTGCGCCGACCCGGATACGGCAGAGCGTGTCCACGACACCGAAGCCTTTGGCCCGGTCTCAACTGTTATGGGATATCGCGATCTGGATCACGCGATCGCAATCGCCAATCGCGGTGGTGGCTCCCTGGTGACTTCGGTCATCACGCACGACCCCTCAGTGGCCCGCGACGTGGTCATGGGGGCCGGGGCGTGGCTTGGCCGGATATACATCAACAACCGTGACTCGATGAAAGAGTCCACCGGTCATGGCTCGCCATTGCCGCATATGGTGCATGGCGGACCCGGTCGCGCTGGCGGCGGCGAAGAACTGGGCGGCGTACGCGGTGTAAAGCACTACATGCAGCGAACAGCAGTGCAGGGCAGCCCCGAGATGCTGTCGCAGATCGGCGGCACCTGGATACCCGGCGCCAAGGAGATCGAAGGACCGGCCCATCCGTTCACTCGAAAGTTCGGCGAACTTTCGATTGGCGAGACGATCTATACCGACCCGCGCGAAGTGACGCTGGACGATATCGAGCACTTCGCCCATTTCACCGGCGATACCTTCTATGCCCATATGGATGATGACGCGGCAAAACGGAATCCGTTCTTCCCCGGTCGCGTGGCCCATGGTTACCTTCTTCTGTCTTTCGCAGCGGGCCTGTTCGTCGAGCCTAATGAGGGGCCGGTCCTGGCCAACACCGGGCTTGACGGGCTGCGATTCATGAAGCCGGTGAGCGCGGGCGATAGCATCAAGGTACGCCTGACGGTCAAGAAAAAGACTCCGCGAACCGATGAGTACGGTGAAGTCCGCTGGCACGTCACCCTAACCAATCAAGACGCGGACAAGGTCGCGGAGTACGAACTGCTGACGATGAATGCCTATTGAGAGCTGCCTTCCCCGGGGCTCTTCGTCCGCTCCGGGGAAAACCTGATTTTCATATGAATGACTGCGCCTTAGAATGGCGTTATGCGCAAAGAGCCCTGGTTTGACACCGCGATTGCGACCTTGGCGGATCCTCAGAACCTGAGGGTCTGGTCGGTGATCGTGTCGCTCTTTGGCGATCTGGCGCAAAAACCCGGGGATGAGCTGTCCGGTGGGGCACTGACCCGCATTATCGAACCGATGGGCATCAAGCCCGAAGCGATCCGGGTCGCGCTGCACAGGCTGCGCAAGGATGGCTGGTTGGACAGCACCCGCTCGGGCCGTGTATCGAGCCATCATCTGACGGCGTTCGGTCGCGCGCAATCGGCCCAGGTCACCCCGCGCATATATGCCAGAACCCCGCACGTGGCTCCTCAATGGCATTTGCTGATTGCAGAAGACGGACCCGGCATTCACACGCTTGACGACCTGCTTCTTACGGCAAGCTACACCAGCCTTGGCCGCAACACGGCTCTGGGCGAAGGTCCCGTTCCATCCGACGTCGACGATTTGTTGGCGTTCGAAGTCACTGCGCGGGCCGTACCCGATTGGGTCAAGGCAAGGCTCTGCCCACCAGAATTGGTTGCCGCCTGCGCAGACTTACATACCAGCATCTCAGATCTGCTGCGCAGCCGCCCGCCAGGCTGGCACGGAACGCAGCACCAGGTTGCGACGCTCAGAACCTTGATAATCCATCGCTGGCGGCGCGTTGTCCTCCGCCACCCCGACTTGCCGCCAGTTTTTTTTCCCCAAGACTGGTGCGGCCCGGAACTGCGACAAAACGTATTCGACCTGTTGGATAAACTCCCCTCACCCGACTTGTCTGCGTTGAACGAAAAGTCGTGATCTCGTGGGGTTTGAGCTGACCACGATCAGGAAAGACTGGCGGTTGGTTCCGGCACTGTCGTAGCTTCGCCACAAACAAGCCTTGTGTGCGGAGCCTTTGATGCAGACCATTTTGATTCTTCTTGCCTTGGTCGTCGCGGCAATTGCAGCCTTGCTGGCTTGGGGTTGGCTAACGACGCGGCGAGCGGCACGCGAGGCAGAGACACTCATGCCGCCACTGGGCCGGAGCGTTGATGTCTCCGGCGGCAAGATTCACTTTGTCGAAGCTGGCGATCCCGCGAAACAGACGCTTGTCATGATCCATGGCCTTTCGGGGCAGCTGCAGCACTTCACCTACGCATTGGTAGACCGTCTCGCGACAGATCACCATGTGATCGCCGTCGACAGGCCGGGCTGTGGCTTTTCCACACGTGACGATGAGAAACACGCGACCTTGAGTGAGCAGGCGCGTATGATCGGCGAGGCTTTGGACCAATTGGAGGCCCGAGACTGGGTCCTGATCGGTCATTCACTCGGCGGCGCGGTCTCGCTTGCAATGGCATTGGACCGACCGCGCGACGTAGCTGGCCTTGCCTTGATTGCGCCTCTCACGCACTCCGTCGGGGCAACACCGCCTGCGTTCAGGGCACTCGAAATCCGCAAGCCCTGGCTCCGCAAGATGATCGGGCATACATTGGCCGTCCCGGCGGCGCGCCGGGCGGCGCCTGTCACTCTCAACTCCGTCTTTGCGCCGGAACCATGGCCCGAGGACTTTCTCACGCGCGCCGGTGGCGCCTTGGGATTGCGCCCCGAAGCCTTCATTACCGCATCCGAGGACGTGGTTCATGCAACCGGCGGTATCGACCAGCAGTCCCCGCGCTACCGCGACCTCGAAGTACCCGGCGCGGTCCTTTTCGGAGCAGAGGATCCGATCCTCCTGCCGACGCAGCAAGGCGTGCCGATGAAAAATTACAATCTTCGGTACGAGGAGTTGCCCGGGCGTGGTCACATGATTCCGATCACCGCACCCGATGAGTGCGAGGAATTCATTCGTTCGGTCGCGATATCGACGCGCATTCCGGCAGGACTGGGCCGCTAACCTCAAAAAACTGATGCTTTTTTGGGCGGTGAGGTTAACTTTTTCTCCAACGGCGTATCGACTCGACATCAAGAGCCTATACAGCGGCCAGTTAGTCTGCATTAATTCGTCGTCCCGAACGCTCGGCGGGACCAAAGGATAACTGTTGCCCAAGACTCCGATGCCACAAATTCACTTGTCGCTTCTCCGCCCATTCGTGGCGGAGCTTCGCGCGCGTGGCATAGATCCTGAATGTGCATTGGCCGCCGCGGGACTGAACGAGGCGGAAATGTTTGACGATCAGGCGGTCGTCCATGCCATGCCTGCCTACCACTTCCTTGAGAGTTGTGCGGTCCACGCAGCAGACCCGCATTTTGCCGCGACCGTGGCCGAAAAGCGCCAACCGGGAGAATGGCAGGCGGTTCAGACGGCACTTCGAAGCGCGAATTCCTTTGGCGATTTCCTGACATTCTTCATCGGTCGCGTGAATGAAACCGCCCTCTCCGCAGAACTATTCCTTGAAACCCGGGCCGAATTCAGTTGCCTCGGCGAGTCGCACAGTTTCGTCCCACCGCTGCCCCCCGCGCAGAACGATGCCTATATGGCGACGATCGCACTGAAGGTTCTGCAAGCCGGGCTTGGTCCTCTGGTGCAACTTGAACAGGTAGCGGTAACGGTTAACGACCCGCAAGCGCTACCTCCGACCCTTGGCCCGATTCAAAAGAACGCCGGAGGCTCCGAGGGCTTTCGCTTGCGCTTTCCCTCAAGCTGGCTGGTTTGTGGGATCGCTGAAGGTGAAGATGACACGGGCGAGGTGTTGGAAGGGGCCGGGTTCCTTTCCGGTTTTCGGACAGTCCTTGCGCGGCACATCGACCAGGGGGGTCTTAGCGCCGATGAGGCGGCGCGAGTTGCAGGAGTAAGTCGCTGGAAACTGTCACGCTTGCTAGCAGCCGAAGGGACTGACATTTCGACCGAGATCACAAGGGCACGGATCGACCACGCGCGCAAATGCCTGATCAACACGGGGCACTCGGTGGAGAGTATCGCGCGCAGTCTCGGCTACTCCGACGCGTCAAATTTCGCCCGTGCGTTCAACCGGGCAACCGGCATGAGCCCAAGCAGTTTCCGGAAACAAGAACGGGGTTGAAGGCGGCCCGCTTTACCCTGCCCCGTCGGCCAAGGCTCTTGCACAGTCTTGCAACGCTTGAACGATCGCCGCCTCGCGCTCGGGCGTCAATGTGGCAAGTGCAAGCGACGTCCCCAGCGCGAAAGGTGGCCCTGAGCCTCCAGCCAGCGGCACCGCGACCCCGGCGACGCCCGGTTCGAAGGAACCACGCGTGACAGCGTATCCGTTCTGTCGTGCCTCGGACACGCACCGCACAACCTCATCAAGACTGCTGGGTGTATCGGAACCACGAGACTCAGGCAGGCAGTGTTCGATGATTTTCTTCAAGTCCTCGTCAGACGACCCTGTCAGTAGGGCCATGCCGATTGCCGTCGGTAACAGCGGCAAACGACTGCCCACGGTGAAACCGAAGCTGACACGTGAGGGTTCCATGCGGGCCTGAGCGACGTAAAGCGCCTCGGTCTCTTCGAGTACGGCGAGCGACAGCGGGGTGTCGATACGAGCAGATGCGGCGTCCAAAACGGGCTGTACCCGTTTTCCATACTGATGCGACTGCAGGAACCCGCCGGCCAGCACCATCACTTTTGGTGTCAGGGCAAAGACCCGACCGTACCTTCGAACGTAACCGAGATGTTCAAGCGTAAGAACAAGCCGGCGTGCGGCCGCGCGGTCGAGGGCGCAAATGCGTGCAATGTCGCTGAAGGAGAGCCGCGCATTTTCCGCGTCGAACGCCCGCAGAACGGAAAGCCCCTTGGCAAAGGTCGTCGAAATGTCCTTTCCCATCATCAGCCACCACCTCGCTTGACACAAGTTCGGCGCCCGTGCCACGAATAACGCGCGTTATTACACGTAATGTGCGTTATTCGCACCTTTTTCGTTTGGCGACAAGGGGAGGAGCGCCGCCATGATGTCGAAAGACGCCAATGACCTGATCACACGGGTTGGTGCTGAAAATGGCGCGGGCAAGGTCTTGCGTCGCTATTGGCAGCCTGCTGCATTGAGCGAGGAATTGGCGGGCAACCGACCTGTCATACCGGTGCGTCTGTTGGGCGAGGATCTGGTTCTGTTCCGCGACAACGAGGGAGAACTGGGCCTTATCGGTCGACACTGCCCTCATCGAGGAGCGGACCTTTGCTTTGGCCGCCGCGAGGATAACGGCCTCAGGTGCCCGTTCCACGGCTGGCACTTTGACCGTACCGGTCAGTGCGTTGAGCAACCCGGTGAGCCGGACGGGTCGCGTATGCATGAGCAGATCCGCACGGCAAGTTACCCCGTGGTAGAGCGAAACGGAATTGTCTTTGCCTATATGGGGCCAGGCGATCCTCCTCCCTTTCCCGCGCTTGATTGCTTTGCGGCACCAGACACGCATGTTTTTGCCTTCAAGGGTCTGTGGGAATGCAACTGGCTACAAGCACTCGAAGTCGGCATTGATCCGGTCCACGCGTCCTTCCTGCATCGTTTCCTTCAGGACGAGGATCCCAGTGAAGGCTACGGCAAGCAATTCCGCGACCGCGCGGCAAATACCGAGATCCCGATGACGCAACTCCTGCGCGAATACCCGCGCCCGGAAATTCAGGTCGAGGAGACCGATTATGGAATGCGCCTGATTGCGCTTCGCCATCTTGACGATGGACGCACGCATGTGCGGGTGACAAACCAGATATTTCCGACCGCGATTTGTATCCCGATGTCGAACGAGATGACAATTACCCAGTGGCATGTCCCGATCGATGACGAGAACTGCTACTGGTACTCGATGTTCACGAGCTTTGGTGCCCCGGTGAACAAGGATCTGATGCGCGAACAGCGCCTGAAAGAGCATCGATTGCCCGATTACGCCCCGCTGAAGAACAAGCGTAACAACTACGGTTACGATCCCGAAGAACAGGCGAGCGAAACCTATACGGGTATGGGTCTTGACATCAATGTCCACGATCAATGGGCGGTCGAGAGCATGGGGCGCATTCAGGACCGCACGCAAGAGCATCTTGGCAAGACCGATGTCGGCATCATCCGGTACCGCCGTATGCTGCGCGCAGCAATCGAGGCCGTCGATGCGAACGGCACAGATCTCAAGATGCAGAACGGCGCGACCGGGCAGATAACCGGCCCGGTTTCAGTCGACGCAATCGGCGAAGGTGGGGACTGGACGGAAACCTACCGCACCCGCGACGCCGAGCGCCGGGCGGGCTGTGACTGGGCGCGCGGATGAGCGGGACGCTGGCCCGGTTGGGTGTGCAAGGCCCCGAAGAGGCGGAAATCAGAGAGTTCCTGTCCCGTCTCGAAGGTGACGGGATCGAGACCGTACGTTTCCTGTTCTCGGACCAGCATGGATTGCTTCGCGGCAAGGCACTGACAGTCTCGGCCGCTGAAAGCGCGTGCCGAAACGGTGTGACCGCGCCGTCCTCGCTCCTGCTCAAGGACACCTCGCACAGAACCGCCTTCCCCGTCTGGGACGAGGATGCCGGGTTCGGTCCGGGCGTCATGACCGGCGCGGGCGATATCCTTTTGGTGCCAGACCTTTCCACCTATCGCCGCCTGCCATGGTCGCCGCATTCCGCCTGGGTTCTGTGCGAGGTCGTGCAGTCGGACGGGACCGCCATCCCCTTCGCGCCGCGAACGGTATTGCGCGACGCACTCGCGCGCCTGCACGACAGGGGCATTGATATGGTCTGCGGCCTGGAAGTCGAGTTTCATATCTTCGCTCAGTCAGGCGTTGCCCTCACACACGAAGGCGGCGGTATGCCGGGATCGCCCCCGCACACGGCGCCATTGAATCATGGCTACCAGTTGCTCACCGACACGCTCTACTCGGAGATGGAAGATCTATTGGACGAAATTCGCCGAGCAGCACAGGCGATGGGCATGCCGGTACGTTCCATCGAGGTCGAATTCGGCCCCAGTCAGGTCGAGGTGACATTCGACCCTGCCCCTGCCTGGACCCACGCCGAGACGATGGTCATGTTCCGCGCTCTGGCCAAGCAGGTCTGCGCTCGTCGAGGACTGCTGGCCAGTTTCATGTGCCGTCCGATCGCCCCCAATATCGCGGCGAGCGGTTGGCACTTGCACCAGTCTCTGGTCGACCGGGAAACTGGTCGCAATCTCTTTACCCCAGAGACCGATACCCCGAGTGCAACCGCCTCGGCCTGGATTGCCGGTCTACTCGATCATGCCGCCGAATGCTGCCTTATCACCACACCAACCGTGAATGGCTATAAACGTTACCAGCCCCACCAGTTGGCCCCAGATCGCATTCAGTGGGGACGGGACAACAAAGGCGCTATGCTGCGTGCGTTGTTCCAACCGGGGGATGCGGCGTCACGGATCGAAAACAGGGTGCCCGAACCGGCGGCGACGCCACATTACGTGATGGCGGCGCAGATCCTTTCCGGTTTGTCCGGACTGGACCGCGCGCTTGTTCCGCCCGCGCCGGTGGAACGTCCGTATGAGACCGATGCGCCAGCCCTGCCCGCCAACTTAGGCGCGGCCATTGCAGCGTTTGATACCGGCGAGTTGTTTCGCAACCATCCGTTGCGCAGCTATCTGGCAACGCTCAAACGCGCCGAGTGGCAGAGATACCTTTCCGCACTGTCGGAGTGGGAACAGCGCGAATATCTCTCGGCGTTCTAGTACTCAGGCCACGCTTGAAGCGCGCCGAAAAAGCCTTGCCAAGGGGCGCCCCGCGACCTGCAGGAAAACCCATGCCACGGCGAGGCCGGTCAGTGTCGGCGCGTATAGCAACCACCACAAATCCGGTCGGGCTACTACGATGGGCGAGAGCACACCGCGCATCCCTTCGAGCGCGATCAGAAAGCCGAACGCGGTGAGGATTTGCGGCCAGAGACCGAAACGCGAAAAAGCACCAAGCATAAGCGCCGCAAAACCCACCAAGGCCACTGCGATGCAGATCGTCGCCCAGGCAAATCGTTGGTGCAACTCTTCCAGCACTTGCCCGTCGGTGTAGTTTTCAGCCTCGCGGATGATATCACGATCGCGGATCAACTCGAGTGTCGGGATGCCCCGAATGTTCCGCGCGACCTCCTCGTCATCACGGATCAGCGGAGAAATATCGTAGGAAAAGTCTTCGAACAAGGTAGAGGACATGGTCCCGGATTTCGCATCATACCGCAAAGCCATGCCATCGATCATCACGAGGTTGGTTTGCGGCCCATCACTGACGAGGAAAGCGCGAGACCCGGAAAAGGTCACGGGGCGTGCGGGCAAACGCCGATCCGACAGGAACACGTCGTTGAGGGTGCCATCACGGTCGATCCGACCGATATAGAAGGTCACGCCCTTTACCGGGTGCATGAACTCCCCCTCGTTGAGAAGTTGCGCCGTGACGTCGCGCGCCACTTCGGCCTCGCGCTGTTCCAGTTGAAGAAGCGAAGCCGGGCGCAGGTAGATCGTGATCGTACCCATCATCACCGCTGCCACCAGACCGAAGACAAGGACCGGTCTTGCAAGGCGCATCGGGCTAGATCCGGTGGCCAGCATCACGGTCAGTTCGCTTTCCCGGCTGAGGCGATTGGTGACGTAGACCGCTGCACCGAAAACGGCCATCGGCATGACGGTTCGGATCAACGTCGGCAGCGTCAGGGCCGTGAATTCGAGGAAAACCATGGCAGACTGACCGCCGCTGATGAGCGTGTCGAACAGACTGACCGAGCGCGTGATCCAGAAGACCCCCACCAGAACAAGCGTGAAAAATCCGAACAGCACCAACAATTGCCGCAGGAAGTACTCGTCAAATCGCGACATGGCGCGCAGGATCCCTCATCGTGTCAAAGGCCAGATTACGGGATCCGTTCGACGGGGGAAACCAGCTTTGCGCTGCCGGCTACCAAGTGCGCTTCCCGTCAACCTCCGTGGTCCCCTTGGCCTACGGGCCAGACAACACGAAACCCCTGGTGGGTTGTCGTGCTGTCTGGCGAATTGCCACTGCGAGCGGCGATCCTGTAACGATAACAGTAGCTCTTGTGGCACAGGAAGGATCCCCCTTTGGAGAGGCGATAGCCGTCCATCGCCGCCATCCTCGCCTTGGCCTGCTTGCGGAGGGAACGGATTCGGAACGTGTCTGCCGTCCACTCCCAGACATTCCCGCACATGTTGTAGAGTCCGTAGCCATTGGAGCCGAAAGACCTTGCCGGGGCGGTCGCTACATGCCCGTCCGCGCCAGTGTTGGTGTCGGGAAAGCGCCCCTGGAAGATATTGCAGGGAAGAAACTGCCGATCATCGGGTTCGCGGTCACCCCACGGGAAACGTACATCTTCCAAACCGCCACGCGCCGCATGCTCCCACTCGGCTTCGGTGGGCAACCTTCCTCCCACCCAGGCGGCATAGGCTCTCGCGTCGTGCCAGGATACGTGCACGACCGGATGATCCGGCTTCCACGCGGCGTCATGTGTGCCCGGCCCATTCACGTCGCGCCAGGTCGCTCCATCGATGCGCCGCCACCAATCTGCCCCCTGAACCCCTTCGGTGGCGCCAAGTTCATCGGGAACCTGCGCAAAGAAGACAAAGGACCACCCCCAGCGCTCCGCCTCTGTTCGGTAACCGGTCTGGTCAACGAATTCGGCGAACTGGGCGTTTGTCACCGCGGTCCGCCCGATCCGAAATGGGTTTACCCTTTGTCGGCGCAAGGGACCTTCCCCATCCATGGGCAGCTCGGGGGTATTCGTTCCCACGAACGCTCTGCCGCCCGGTATCTCGACCGCATCCACCGCCTGTACTGGCTTGGTAGCAGGCGTTTTCACAGCAGATCTGCCCTGATTACGCGGCGGGGTCTGGCAGCATGATTTGGTGTCGTGGGTCATCGCCGCGCAGGCTAGACGGGTTGCGCCCCTGCGTCGAGCGGCTACGGTGGATGCATGCAAAAAGATCAAGCCGGACCTGCGGTTGGAACGAACCCGCCAGTTTGATGTTGGAAGAATCGAAGGCCTCCGCTAAGGCGGCGGCGCTGGTCGACGGGACCTGACACGACCTGACCCTGGGGGACGCCTGTTTGAAACACTCATCCGACGCGCCGCACGCCATTTATGGTGTCGAGAAATGGGGCAAGGGCCTCATCGAGGTAACCGGCGGAGGCGAAATCGGGCTGCGAAACCCACGCGCGCCCGAGGCTGCGGCCATCAGCCTTCCGGGCATCCTGAAGGACCTCGAGGAACGTGGAATCCGTTCGCCAATGGTCCTGCGTGTGGCTTCCTATCTCGAAAGCGAAATCAAGAACATCAACGAAAGCTTCGCATCTGCAATCAAGCGAACGAGCTACCGGGGCAAGTATCGTGGCGTTTTCCCGATCAAGGTGAACCAGCAAGCGCAAGTGATCGACCGCATCGTGGAGTTTGGCAAACCCTACTCCTGCGGTCTTGAAGCAGGGTCCAAGCCCGAGCTCGTCATTGCGCTGGCACATCGCCTGCCACCGGATGCCTTGATTGTCTGCAACGGGGTGAAGGATGCCGAGTTCATCCGGCTTGCCACCCTGTCGCGCAAGCTGGGCTTCAACACCGTTATCGTGCTGGAGAGCCCTAAGGAGGCCGATACCGTAATCGAGGTTTACAAGGAGCTGGGGATCGAGCCGCTCATCGGTGTTCGGGTGAAGCTGACCAACCAGATCAGCGGCAAGTGGGAAGAAAGCTCAGGCGATCGTTCCTCCTTTGGCATGAATACGGACCAGCTGATCCGCGTGGTGGACAAACTGCGCGACGCAGGACTGATTCACTGTCTGAAACTCCAGCATTCGCATCTGGGAAGCCAAGTACCCGATGTGAACGACGTGCGCCGCGCTGTTGGCGAAGCCTGCCGGTATTTCACCGAACTGACGCGCGAAGGCGTCCCCCTTACGCATCTAGATCTCGGTGGCGGCATGGGTGTCGATTACACCGGCGAAAAGAAGGCGACCGAAAATTCGATCAACTACTCGGTTGGAGAATACTGCGACAACGTCGTCGAAACGGTTGCCTACGCGATGGACGAAGCCGGGATGGACCACCCCACCATCGTCACCGAGAGCGGACGGGCCGTCGTCGCCACTTCGTCGATGCTGGTATTCAACGTGCTGGAAAGCACGCTGTACGATGCACCGGATGCTCCCGAGGTAGAGCCGGACGATCACCACATGGTCTCGGACCTTGCCGCCGTGGAAGGCTACCTGACGCCCGCCCGTTTGCAGGAATGCTGGAACGACGCCACTTTCTACCGCAACGAGTTGCGCGCCCTGTTCCGTCGTGGCTATGTCGACCTACGACAGATGGCCCGGGCCGAACGCATTTACCTGCGACTGATGGCGCGGATAAAGGCGCTGGTCGCGGCCGAGGACGAAATCACCGATCTCGACGACCAACTCGAAAAGCTAGCCGACATCTATCATTGCAACTTCTCGCTGTTCCAGTCGCTCCCCGATGTCTGGGCCATCGACCAGCTACATCCGATCGTGCCCTTGCAAATGCTCGATCAGGCCCCCGACCGCCGGGCTGTTCTTTCCGACATCACCTGCGACAGTGACGGAAAGATCGACCGCTTCATCCTTGCCGATGGTACGTCGCCCTCTCTGCCGGTGCATACGCTTCCGGAAGAGGATGAATACTATATGGGGGTCTTCTTTGTCGGCGCCTATCAGGAAACGCTTGGCGACCTGCATAACCTCTTCGGTGACACCAACGTCGTAACCATCGACCTCAAGCCGGATGGCGGGTTCGAGTTGTTGCATGAGCAGGAAGGAGACACCATCTCCGAGGTCATGGCATATGTCGAGTTCGATCCAACCGATTGCGTCGCCGCATTCCGCAAGATGGTGGACGAAGCCATCGCAGGCGGCAGCCTCAAGGCGAACGACCGCAAGACGTTGATGAGCGCGTATCGCGACTCCATCAACGGATACACCTATTACGAATGACCACCCCGACAGGAGGACACCCCATGGGCAAGACACTGGTTGTCGGCGCGGGCGGCGTAAGCCACGCCGCCGTGCACAAGATGGCGATGAACCCCGAAATCTTTACCGAGATCACGCTCGCCAGCCGCACAAAGGCGAAATGCGACGCTATCGCGAAATCGGTCAAGGAACGCGTCGGCGTGGATATCAAAACCGCTGCGCTCGATGCCTATGACGTGGCCGACACGGTCAAGCTCATCAAGGAGACCGGGGCAGAGATCCTCGTGAACCTTGCCCTGCCCTATCAGGACCTCGTGCTGATGGATGCCTGCCTCGAGGCTGGCTGCCACTACCTCGACACCGCGAATTACGAACCCGAGGACGAAGCCAAATTCGAATATCACTGGCAATGGGCTTACCAGGACAAGTTCAAAAAGGCCGGGCTGACCGCGATCCTCGGCTCGGGCTTCGACCCGGGTGTGACCAGTGTGTTCGCCAAATGGCTCAAGAAACACAAGCTGGACACGATCCGTCAGATCGACGTGCTGGACGCAAACGGCGGCTCGAATGACCAAGAATTCGCGACCAACTTCAACCCCGAGATCAACCTGCGCGAAGTGCTGGCCGAAGTGCGCCACTGGGAAAACGGTGAGTGGAAACACTCCCCCGCCATGACCCACAAGGTGGAATTCGATTTCCCCGCCATCGGCCCCAAGAACATGTACCTGATGTATCACGAGGAACTGGAGTCGCTCTCCACCCACTTCCCCGAGATTGAACGCGCGCGGTTCTGGATGACCTTTGGCGACGCCTACATCACCCACGCCAAGGTGCTGGAGAATGTCGGCATGACCCGCATCGACCCGGTAATGCATGACGGTAAAGAGATCATCCCGATCCAGTTTCTGAAAACGCTGCTGCCCGACCCCGGCGATCTGGGCGCGGAAACGAAGGGCAAGGCCTGCATCGGCGACATCGCCACGGGTCAGGCCAAGGACGGCTCGGGCGAGAAGACATACTACATCTACAACATCTGCGACCACGAGGAATGCTATCGCGAGGTCGGCAGCCAGGCCGTCAGCTATACCACTGGCGTGCCCGCCATGATCGGCGCAGCACAAGTGCTGAAGGGCAATTGGACCGAACCGGGCGTCTGGAACATGGAGCAGCTGGACCCCGATGATTTCATGGACATGCTCAACAATCAGGGCCTGCCCTGGCAGGTCCACGAGCTTGACGGCCCGGTAACGTTCTGACGGCGCCAGCCCCCTTCCTCTTGCTCGAAATATCCCGGGGGGTCCGGGGGGCAGCGCCCCCCGGCCTTTCCACCAAACGGAGACCTCTCCAATGGCAGACATGATGGCAACCCAGGCCGGTGATCCCGGCGCGTTCCGCGATTTCGATCTGACGCGCGTTCCGTCCCCGTGTTTCGTCGTGGATGAGAAGGCCGTGGAACGGAACCTGTCCATCCTCAAGGGCATCTCCGATCGCTCGGGCGCACATGTGCTCGCCGCGCTCAAGGCATTCTCGATGTTCTCTGTCGCACCGCTGGTCCGACGGTATCTTGGCGGCACATGCGCAAGCGGAATATTCGAGGCACGCCTTGCGCGAGAAGAATATGGCGGAGAAGTCGCTACCTTCTGCGCCGCCTACAAGGAAAGCGAGATTGACGAGATCGCGGCACTGTCCGACCACGTCATCTTCAACAGTCCCGCTCAAAAAGATCGGTTCGCCCCGCGCGTTCGGTTCGCCGGAAAACAGGTTGGGCTAAGGATCAATCCCGAACATTCGGAAGGGGAAGTCGCGAAATACGATCCCTGTGCTCCCTGCTCGCGACTTGGCACACCCGTGAGCCAACTCGACCGCCATGCGATTGCAGGTGTCGACGGGTTGCACATGCACACGTTGTGCGAACAAGGGCTCGATCCTCTCCTGCGAACATGGGACGCACTGGAACCAAAGATCGCCCCTTACCTGCCGCAGTTGAAATGGATGAACTTCGGCGGAGGTCACCATATCACCCGCGATGACTATGATCGGGACGGTTTGGTCGCGTTCATCAGGCAGGTCCGGGAAAAGTATGGCGTCGATGTTTATCTGGAACCTGGTGAGGCGGTTGCTCTGGATGCCGGTATCCTTGTGGGTGAAGTGCTCGATACTACGCATAACGGGCAGGATCTGGCGATCGTCGATATATCTGCGACATGCCACATGCCGGACGTGATCGAAGCCCCTTACCGACCGGCGATGCTGGGCGAACCGGAGTCGGGCCATACCTATCGCCTCGGCGGGCCGTCCTGCCTCGCCGGTGACGTGATTGGTGATTATGCTTTTCTTCGGCCGCTGACCCCCGGCCAGCGTTTTGCATTTCTCGACCAAGCGCATTACTCGATGGTGAAGACGAATACGTTTAACGGCGTCCCGCTCCCTGCCATCGCGCTTTGGAACAGTGAAACCGACGAACTGAAAATCATTCGTTCGTTCGGGTATGAGGATTTCAAGGAACGTCTCTCATGAACATCTTTCTCGACAGCGAGTTGACCGAAGCAGAACGCGGCCAAGATGCGCTGTTTCGCGTGATCCCCGTACCGCTGGAACGTACCGTTTCTTATGGCTCGGGCACCGCTAAAGGCGCCGAGGCAATCATCGCGGCGTCGAACGAGTTGGAGAGGGGCACAAATGGTGACGAACCTTGCGCCCGGGGCATTCTGACCGAAGCACCAATCGATTGTTCCGGCCCGATGCCGGAGGTGATGGAACGTCTCGCCGCACGCACGGAGGCAGCGGTTCGTGCCGGCCGGGTTCCTGTCACGCTAGGGGGTGAACACTCTTTGAGCTATGGCGCGGTCATCGGTGTGTCGCGAGCCTTGGGTCACCCCGTTGGTATCGTCCAGATCGACGCCCATGCCGATCTGCGCGTGGCCTATCAGGGTGAAAAGCACTCTCACGCTTCGGTCATGCACCTGTTGACACAGGATGGGCACAGGCTCGCACAATTCGGGGTCCGGGCACTGTCGTCAGACGAGTCGGAAAGCCGGGTTCGAAACGAAGTCTTTTTTCGCGACGCCGAAGAGTTGGTGACTGGCAATATTCTGGAAGTGGATTTGCCTGAAGACTTCCCCGAACACGTCTATGTCAGCTTCGATGTCGACGGTTTGGACCCAAGCCAGATGCCAGCGACCGGAACACCCGTGCCGGGCGGCCTCGGCTATTATCAAGCTCTCAGGCTTGTCGAGCACGCGCTCAAAGGGCGCAAGTGCGTTGGTCTGGACGTGGTCGAACTGGCTCCCGATGGCAACGCGGCGTGGGATTTCACCGCGGCGCAGATCACCTACAGGCTGATGGCTGCCTGCCTTTAGGGCTCTATCTCCCCTTTTGACGGGCGATCTCCTGTTCGATCAGGTCCTTGTAAAGACGGCGGATCCGCCGCATCACAGGGCGATCGCCACTACCGATCTGCTTTCCGTCGATCTCGGCCACCGGAGTCTGAGCCCCGAATGTGCCGGTCAGAAAAGCTTCGTCCGCGCCATAGGCTTCGTACAAGCTGAAGTTTTTCTCGTGGACCGGGATGCCGTTGTCGCGGCAGATGTCGATCACCTTTTGCCGCGTGACACCGTTCATGCAATAGTCGCCGGTCGAGGTCCAAACCTCTCCGCGTCGTACGATAAAGAAGTTGCAGGCGTTGGTGGTGTTCACGAACCCATGCGGATCCAGCATCAGTCCTTCGTCCGCCCCGGCCTGTTCGGCCTGCAAACAGGCGATCACACAGTTGAGTTTCGAGTGACTGTTGTACTTTGCGTCTTGGCTCATCGGCAATCCGCGTACCTGCGGTACGGTGGCCAAACGGATCCCTTTCGATTGCAGGACATCTGCCGGCTTTGAATGCTCCATGATAATCACCATGGTCGGGCCCGATTGGCTGAGCTTTGGATGCTGAAACGGCTTAACCTTGACCCCCCGGGTCAACATCAAGCGACAGTGGACGTCAGTCACCATGCCATTGGCCTCAGCGGTGCGGGTCAGAGCCTCCATGATCCCGGCCCGGTCCGTCCCGACATCAAGGCTAACCGCCCGACATGAGTCGAAAAACCGGTCCATATGTTCGTCGAAGAAGGCCCAGACGCCGTCATACAGGCGCATCCCTTCCCACATTCCGTCGCCCAGCATGAACCCGGAATCATAGACCGACACCTTAGCCTCGTCGCGATGCAACAGGTCTCCATTGACGTAGATCAGGATGTCGCGGTTGCGGACATCCTCTTCGGCGTCGTGGGTACTCGGGGCGTTTTGGGGCGTCATTCAGGTCTCCGTACGTGCCGACTGGCCATAGTCCAACTTGGCCGAGAGTCCCCTTTTGAGCGCGAATGTCAAACGACGAATGGCTTAGCCATTCAACCTGTCCAATCGCGCGCGCACCGACAGGCCATGTGCCTCGAGACTCTCGGAACGCGCCAGGGTTTCCGCGGACGGGCCGATGGCACGCAGAGCCTCGGGCGTCATCCGGGCTACGGTCGTGCGTTTGAGGAAATCCATCACCGAAAGCCCCGATGAGAAGCGCGCGGATCGTGCCGTGGGCAGCACATGGTTCGGCCCGCCCACGTAATCGCCGATGGCCTCGGGCGTGTACTGACCCAGGAAAATTGCGCCCGCATGAGTGGTCTTGCGGCTCAGCCCGTCCGGATCGGCAACGCAAAGCTCCAAGTGCTCGGGCGCGATCCGATTTGAAAGCACTGCGGCCTCGTCGAGATCGCGAACGACGATCACGGCTCCAAAATCACGCCAGGACGCGCCGGCGATTTCGCGTCGTTCCAAGGTCTGCAAGCGCGCCTCGACCGCGTCGGCCACTGCGCGCCCAAAATCGGCATCGTCGGTGATGAGGATCGACTGCGCGCTTTCGTCATGTTCGGCCTGGCTCAACAAATCCAATGCGATCCAGTCCGGCTCGTTATCCTTGTCCGCGATCACAAGGATTTCGGACGGGCCAGCGATCATGTCGATGCCGACCTTGCCGAACACACGACGCTTTGCCGCTGCGACGAACGCGTTGCCAGGGCCGGTGATCTTGTCCACTGGCGCGATACTTTCGGTGCCGTAGGCCAAGGCAGCGATGGCCTGCGCGCCGCCAATGCGATAGATCTCGTCCACACCGGCCAGACGTGCAGCCAACAGGACCAAAGGGTTCACAACCCCGTCCGGGGTCGGCACCGCTATGGCAAGCCTGCCAACTCCGGCGACCTTGGCCGGAACCGCGTTCATGAGTACGGAAGACGGGTAAGACGCCAGCCCGCCCGGAACGTAAAGCCCGGCCGCCGCCACTGCCGACCAACGCCAACCAAGGGTCGCGCCTGTCACGTCTGTCCATTCGTCATCCGCAGGCATTTGCCGCTCATGGTAGGCACGAATGCGCTCGGCCGCCAATTCGAGCGCTTGCCGCTCGGCTGCCGGTACTCTGTCAATCGCTTCGTCCACCTCGGAAGGGGAAAACCGCAACCCATCGGGCGTCAACGCGATCCGGTCGAAACGCTCGGTCAGTTCGATCACCGCCACGTCGCCCCGGGTACGGACGTCGGCGATGATAGCGGCGACGACCTCGTCCACGTCAGGACTATCCTCGCGCTTCGCGCTCAACAGCGCCAAAAACGCCTGTTCGAATTCGTGCGCGGTCGTGTCCAGAAACTGCGGCATCCATTGTCCTCCGGAACCTTTTGGCGGGACATAGCCCTAGCACTGTCCGGCCTCAAGCAATCAGTCAGGGTGATGCGGCGTCTTGCCCGACGGCGCGCGGTAAGGGCGCGTAACGTCCTTCAGCCGTGCCTCGATCGCCTCGACCGACAAGCGGATCACGCCGTCACCGGCAAGAACCAGGTGAATGCTGCCGGCCCCTTCCTCATCCGGATCGAAACCGATCGAGAGGAGTGACAGGATCAAGTCCTTGTCAGCCCGGTCAATCCCTTGGCTGGCCACAGCCAGGACGTTGTCGAACACGAGAAGGGATTGCACGCGTTCAGGATCACGAGTACCCCGCTCGGCCGCGGGCAAGTCTTCCCACCGGAAGCGGTTCAGAAGCAAGGCAAACCGCCTCCGGGCCGGCTGCCAAGCGATTTCGGTCACGGGAAAAACCGAATCCTGAACCAATGACGATACGACCTCGAGGTCTTCGGCATCTTCGGCGCCAAGATTTAGTGGCGTTTCCCTTGCGTCTTCGAATTTCGCGTCCGCCATCAGTCCCGTATCCGTTCTATCTTGGCTCCAACGGCCGACAGTTTCTCGACCACGTTCTCGTACCCCCGGTCAAGGTGATAGACGCGGTTCACCCGGGTCTCTCCTTCTGCCGCCATGCCGGCAAGAATAAGCGAGACGCTGGCCCGCAGATCAGTTGCCATGACTGGTGCGCCACGCAATTGCTCGACCCCGGTTACCTTCGCGGTCCCACCATGTACGTCGATTTGTGCACCCATGCGCATCAGTTCAGGGGCATGCATGAACCGATTCTCGAAAATCTTCTCTTCGAGAACCGACGTGCCCTCGGCTGTGCACATCAGCGCCATCATCTGCGCTTGCAAATCCGTGGGGAAGCCGGGAAACGGTTCCGTCACAACGTCGACCGCGCTGACCCGCCCGTTGCGCGGACGGACCTTCAACCCTGCCTCGGTCTCGCTGACTTCGACGCCTGCCTCATCCAGCTTTTCGATGAATGCTTTCAGCAAGTTCATACGCCCACCGATCAATTCGACCTCACCGCCGCAGATCACCGGAGCCAGCATGTAAGTGCCCAGTTCGATCCGGTCAGTGACAACCTGATGCGTTGCACCATGCAGGCGATCCACGCCCTCTACCGTTATCTCCGAGGTTCCATCACCCTCGATCCGTGCACCCATCTTGCGCAGACATTCAGCCAGATCGACAATCTCGGGCTCGCGTGCCGCATTGCGGATGACAGTTGTGCCCTTGGCCAAGGTAGCGGCCATCAACGCATTCTCGGTGGCACCGACGGACACCAAGGGGAACTCGATGACCCCGCCTTTCAATCCGCTTGGAGCCTTGGCATGCACATAACCATCTCGCAGGTCCATCTCCGCTCCCAGTGCCTCGAGCGCGCGCAGATGCAGGTCAACCGGCCTGGCTCCGATGGCACAGCCGCCGGGAAGTGACACGACAGCCTCGCCCGCCCGCGCAAGCAGCGGCCCCAGCACCAGGATAGACGCCCGCATCTTGCGGACGATGTCATAATCGGCCCGCAGATTATTCAAGTCGTGGCTCGACATCGCCAGAACCTTGCCGTCCTGCAGGGCAGACACCTCGGCCCCCAGCGACTGCAACAGGGTCGACATCGTGCGGATGTCGCTGAGCCGTGGTGCGTTGGTCAACGTGAGCGGTTCATCGCTCAAAAGCGTTGCCGGCATCAGCGTCAGGCAGGCGTTTTTAGCCCCGGCAATCGGGATCTGCCCGCTTACAGGCCCATTGCCCGTCACAAGAATCGAATCCATCTGCTCAGCCCTCGTCTTTCTCTTTGTTTTCTTCCGCGGCCGCCCGCGCACGCGCCTGCCCCTTGCGTCTCGCAAGGTTGGCCTTCAATGCCGCCTTTAGACGATCCTCGCGTGTTTGCTCTGCGTTTCCGGATTTCTTCCGGCCTGTGTGCTCTACCATGTCCTTTCTCTACAGGAGGGCAAAAAAAGCGTCCAGATAGGCCTTGCACGCGGATTCGTTTGCGTCTAATCACCCGCCCACGATGCTGCTGTAGCTCAGAGGTAGAGCACTCCCTTGGTAAGGGAGAGGTCGAGAGTTCAATTCTCTCCAGCAGCACCATCCAATCATGAAAACCCCATTGTTCGGCAAGCCATGAAGTGGATGCCTACCTAACAGAGTTGGCGCCGGCGATCATGCCAGCAGGTCAAAGACCTGGCCTGCGGCGATGACATTCAGTTGCGCTTGGGTGTCACCATCCACCAACGCCCAAAGCAGATTGCCTGATGGTACATGCGTGACGAAAACCTCGGCGATCGCGGGATCTCCGGCGTTCGCAGTTACCGCACGCTGGACGAGGAAGTCGTTCTTCGTGGCCGAACCTCCGCCGTAATTCAACAAATCGCCTTCGGCGGCGTCATAGTCCTGGATCCAATCCGAGCCGTGATTGGCGATCCCGAGATGGAAGAAACGGTCCGCCCCGTCCCCACCGTTGAGACGGTCAAAGCCGAATCCTCCGTTGATGAAATCGTCGCCCGCTCCTCCGAAAATGAGGTCGGAGAGCGCTTCACCGGTGATCACGTCGTCTCCGTCACCGCCGAATACACTGTCAGAGCCGAAACCGCCGGTGACAGTGTCGTTACCGGCATCCCCGCGCAATTCGTCATTGCCCAAACCACCGTCTATGAAGTCGTTCCCGTCACCGCCGAAAATTGCATCCCGCTGGTCGGCCTGCGTCAGTGTGAAAGCGGCCGTACTGCCATAGAGGAAATCGTCGCCTTCGCCGCCAATCACGGTGTCAGTGCCACTTCCGGCTTGGATATCGTCATTTCCCGGACCACCCAGAAGGACATCTGCACCGTCGCCACCGGATATGGTGTCGGCACCGTCAAACCCTTCGATCCTGTCATCGCCATCCCTTCCACCGAACCCGTTGTCGGCATCATCCCCGAAAAGCAGATCTGAAAAGGATGTCCCGATCATGCCTTCCATGTTCACAAGGCGATCGGTGGTGGCGGCAACACCGTTACGCAAGTCGGCCACGACTGCAGCACCTTCGCGTTCGTAATCGGCAGTGTCGAAACCGGGGCCGCCATCGAGGAAGTCGAACCCGTCCAGCCCCGACAACAGATCATTGCCCTCGCCGCCGATCAGCCAGTCGGTCGCAGCACTACCCGAAATCGTGTCGTTTCCGCTCAATCCGTCGACGACAGTTCGACCGGGCGCGGCAGAAAGGGAATCATCCTGCCTGGTCCCGTACACATCGACGACCTGTCGCGTCTGGCGAAAAACCTCGAAACTGCTGCTATTCACGTCAGAGGTCCAACCGACGAGAACCTCGTTCCCCCGCGCGGCAAGCGATACATCGAATTGCTCACCATCGAAATCACGATTGACTTGGCGTTCGGGGCCTACGCGGCTGTCGTCGGACGCAAAGCGCTGACCAAAAAGACCGCGCCCGTCGCCATCTCGCGTCCCCTCCGTCCACGCGATATAGTATCCTCCATCGGGAAGCGCCGTTATTGCCGGCTCACGTTGATCTCCCACCGTAGAGGCATTCACGACAAATTCGGTGCCCGGTGCTCCCATAGCGGAATAATGACGGGCAAAGATACCACCCTGATCTCCGTCACGCCCATGCCAGACGACGACAAAGCTACCATCGGTCAGTGTCGCCACGTCGGGCGTAATCTGGTTGCCCTGCGGGCTTGCGTCATTCACGTGGAATTCCGCCCCGGATGCGCGCCCGCTTGCGTCGAATATTCGCCCGTAAATGCCATAGAAATCGCCGTCTTGGCGAAACGACTCCCAGACCACCACGAACCCGCCGCCGGGCAAGGCCGCAATCTCGGGATCCTCTTGACCAAAGGTCGCGTCCTGTTCGACTTCGAATTCGGGTCCGAGTTTCTGGCCGGTCGTATCAAACATCTGCGCAGCGATGCCAAAACCAGCAGGTCCGCCCCGGTCACTGTCGAGCCATGCAACCACGTGACCACCGCCTTCCAGCAACGCGATGGCCGGGTCGCGCTGAACCGTATTGGTCTGAGTGTTTATTCGGAACTCGCCAAGACCGGCACCCGATGCATCAAACCGTTGGCCATAGATGCCCCACTCGGAACCATCCTGCTCAAAGGAAGCCCACGCCGCGAAAAAGCCCCCGTTCGTGTCGGGCGCCACGACCACCTCTTCCTGACTATTGACAGTTTCCACATTGAGCCGCCGCTCGCCCCCGACGGTCGATCCGGCAGAGTCGTAACGTTGCATGTAGGCGCCAAACCCGCTTCCATCCTGGCCTTCGGAGGCCCACACGTAAACGCTGTCCCCATTGCTCAACACTGCGATATCGGTATCGACCTGATCACGAGAGCGTTCGGAATTGACCAAGAGGTCCTGTGTCAATGGGACAGTCATGATTGTGCTCCGGGGTCCTGAAGAAAGAAGCGGCACCTTCAGGCTGGTCCGGAGAGTGCCGCCGCGTCAAGTTTCTCTTTACGCTCTCTTCCGGCTCTATGTTGCACCGGGCTTCTCGCGAACAAACACAAGGACCGGCGGTCAAATCGAGACGAAAAAGGCCAGCGGCGGGATACAGCGCTGGCCAGACAGTTTTCACGACTTCAGCAGATGTCCTAGACGCCCGGCGAGAGCGTGCCCTCGGGTGATTTCATCGGACCTCTGAACCGATGTTCGATCGACCGCATGATCACGTAGAACGCAGGCGTGAACAGCAAGCCGAATACCGTCACTCCCAACATCCCCGAGAACACCGAGACACCCAGAGCCTGGCGCATTTCAGCACCAGCACCGGTCGCCAGCATCAGGGGAACCACACCGAGGATAAAGGCAAGCGACGTCATGACGATCGGACGCAAGCGGGTTCGAGCGGCCTGAACGGCTGCCTGCCAACGGTCGGCGCCCTGTTCTTCTGCCTGTTTCGCGAACTCCACAATCAGGATGGCGTTCTTGGAAGCCAATGCCACCAAAACGACGAAACCGATCTGGACGAGGATGTTGTTGTCCAAGCCGGCGATCCAGACCCCTGTGATCGCGGACAGCAGCACCATCGGAACGATCAGGATGACCGCAGCAGGCAAGGCCCAGCTTTCGTACTGTGCCGCCAGCACGAGGAAGACGAACAACACGGCAAACGCGAAAACCAGTGCCGCAGTGTCATCAGTGTTCTTCTCCTGATAGCTGAGCTCCGTCCATTCATATCCGATCCCTTGCGGCAGGACTTCCGCGGCAATGGCTTCCATGCGCTCCAAGGCCTCGGCAGACGAGACGCCCGGCATGGTTTGCCCCTGTACCGCCGCCGATTGATAAAGGTTGTAGCGCGGCTGGCGCAGCGGCCCCGTCGTATCAGAGAACCTGGTGACAGCGCCCAAGGGAACCATGGCCCCGCTATCAGACCGCACGCGCAGACGCGCAACGTCTTCGGCAGTTTCGCGGAACCGCGCATCGGCCTGTGCGACCACGTTATAGGTACGGCCCAGCAGGTTGAAGTCATTCACGTAAGCCGAACCCAGATAGACCTCCAGCGCTTCGTTGATCCGCGCCACAGGAACGTTCAGCATCTCGGCCTTCTCCCGGTCGATCTCGGCCCAAATCCGCGGGGTAGCGGTGTTGTACTGGGTAAAGACGGCGACGAGACCCGGATCGGCATTCGCTGCCGCGGCCACGGCTTGTGCCGCTTGCTCCAGCGCGACCACGCCCAGATCGCCTCGGTCCTGCAACACCA
Source organism: Lutimaribacter marinistellae (assembly GCF_042648365.1). Taxonomy (NCBI): domain Bacteria; kingdom Pseudomonadati; phylum Pseudomonadota; class Alphaproteobacteria; order Rhodobacterales; family Roseobacteraceae; genus Lutimaribacter; species Lutimaribacter marinistellae. The sequence goes on from NZ_JBHRXI010000010.1 coordinate 291,691, forward strand.
TCTTGAAACCGCCACCCGTGCCGATGCCGGGTACCGGCGGGGGACCGATGACAAAGATCGCGGCCTCGGGGATCGCGGCCATCCGGCTGCGCGCCTCGTCCAGAACCTCGTCGGCATGAATGCCCTTCTCTTCCCGCTCGTGAAAGCCGGTCAGCGTCAGGAAGATCACGCCCATATTGCTTTCGGTCGTTAGCGTCGCGCCGTTGAGCCCCGAAAACACGGCAGTGTTCTCGACACCTTCGATGTCGAGCAAACTGCGCGTTGCTTTGCGGATAACCGCATCCGTTCGGTCAAGCGACGCACCCGAGGGCAGTTGGACGACGGCGATGTAATATCCCTGGTCCTGTTGCGGGATGAACCCTCCCGGAACCTTGGCGAACTGCCTTTCAGACAGCACCATGAGGCCGGCAAAAATCGTCAGCATCACCAGGGGCATCCGCACGAGGCGTTTGGTCAGGGCACCATACCCGTCCGAGGCCCGATCGAACCCGCGGTTGAACTTGCCCAGGGCCCAGACCGCCGGACGCGCCAGCAGGCCGGGTTTGGACGCTCCGTGTGGCTTGAGAAGCATGGCCGCCAGCGCTGGCGTCAGCGTCAGGGAAACCAGAAGCGAAATCGCGGTTGAGGCGGTGATGGTCAGCGCGAACTGACGATAAAACAGCCCCGAGATACCCGCCACCGACGCGGTCGGAATGAACACGGCGGCGAGAACAAGCGCGACGGCCACCAAGGCGCCCGAGACCTCTTCCATCGTTTTTCGAGCCGCGTCACGAGGGGCAAGACCGTTGCGGATGTGTTTCTCGATCCCTTCGACAACGATGATGGCGTCATCGACCACGATGCCGATGGCCAGCACCAAGCCGAACAGAGACAAGTTGTTGATCGAAAATCCCAGGGCCGCCATGATTGCAAAGGTCCCGATCAGGGAGACCGGGATCGCGAGGATCGGGGTGACTGCCGCGCGCCACGTCCCGAGGAACAGCATCACCACCACGATGACCAGAACGACGGCCTCGATCATCGTATGGGCAACAGCATCCACGGATTCCTGGATAAATCCTGTCGGGTTGTAGATCACGTCATGTTCCAAACCCTCGGGGAAATCCTGCGACAGCTCATCCATCAGGGTCAGGATGGCCTCCGCGGTTGCGAGCGCGTTGCTTCCCGGACGCTGCGTGATGCCCAGGGCCACGGCACTGTTCGTGTCGAGATAGGCCCGCGTGCTGTAGTCGGCCGCGCCCAGCTCGACCCGCGCAACATCCTCGAGCCGCACGATGCGGCCCTCATCCGCGCGTTTGACGATGATACGGCCAAACTCGTCCGGTTGAACAAGGCGGCCCGTGGTCTGCACGGCAACTTCGAAAGCGGCCTCGGACGGCATCGGTTGCTGGTTGAGCGTACCCGAAGCGATCTGGACGTTTTGCGAACGCATGGCAGCAAGCACTTCGCCCGGCGTCATGTCCAGCGCCGCGATCCGTTCCGGATCCAGCCAGACGCGCATCGCGTAGTCGCGCGCGCCAAACACCGACACGGTGCCCACGCCGTCCAGTCGGATCAACTCATCTCGAACCTGTTGCGCGACACCGGTGATGTACAGATCGTCGCGGGTTCCATCCGGCGAGAAAAGGTGCGTGACCAGCAACAGGTCTGGTGATGCCTTCTGGGTGGTCACACCCAGACGTCGCACCGGTTCGGGCAGGCGGGGTTCGGCAATGGCAACACGGTTCTGTACGCGCACCTGTGCAGCATCCAGATCCGACCCGACCTCGAAGGTCGCGGTAATCGTCAGGTTGCCGTTGCCGGTAGCCTGGCTCGAAAGGTACAGCATGCCTTCGACGCCGTTGATCTGTTGCTCAAGCGGCGTCGCAACTGTCCGGGCAATAGTCTCTGCCGAGGCACCGGGGTAGCGGGCCGTGACCTGCACGGTCGGCGGCACAACTTGCGGGTACTGCGCCACGGGAAGGTTCAGGGCGGCCAAGCCGCCAACAATGGTGATGAAAACCGAGATCACGATCGCAAAGATCGGTCGGTTGATGAAAAACTGGGAAAAACGCATTTTCTGTTCCTTGGGAAACATGCGGAACGCCGCGTGGCGGCCTGCCTATCGCAGGGCCGCCGTCTGTTTGGCGCCACCGACAAGCCGCGCGGCGACCTGTGCGCCCGGCGCCATCATGTGAAGGTTCTCGACCGCAACCTGCTCGCCTTCCTGCAGGCCGGTGACGATGCGCTCACCGTCGCGAAGTTCGCCAAGTTTCACGGCACGCCGGCTGACCTGACCGTTCTCGCCAACGACCCAGACGAATTTCTCGACCTGGTCCGACCCGATTGCGTGTTCGGGTACGAGGACACGCTGAACGTTCTCGGCCGTTGTCATGCGCAGACGCCCGAACATGCCCGGTGTCAGGACGCCATCTGGATTGGCCAGAACGGCACGGCCACGGATGGTGCCGCTGGCACGGTCGAGGGCATTGTCGAGGAAGTCGATCCTGCCCACGTGCTCGAACGCGTCTTCGTCGATCAGTTTGACGGCTACGGTCTTGCTTTGGGTGGCCTGACGGGCATCCCCGTTTTCGGCCTCGCGCTGGTATTTCAGGAATTGCCGCTCCGTCGCATCGAATTCGAAATGTATCGGGTCGATCGATACGATGGTGGTCAGCGGCTGGCTGGACGCCCCCGCCGTGATCAGGTTACCGGCACTTATGGCGTCATCCGAAATCCGACCCGTGATAGGGGCATGGATACGCGTGAACTCGAGGTCCAGACGCGCGCGCTCGACAGCGGCTTCGGCACCGGCGATGGACGCACGCGCCGCTTCGGCAGCCTCTTGCACAGCTTCCAGCGTAGATTGCGCCGCGTGACCGCGAGAAGTCAGGGCCTGTTGTCGGGCCAGATCGCTCTCGGCAAGCCGCAGCGCGGCACGGGCCTCGGTCACACGCGCTTCGGCTTCGGCCAGGGTTGCTTCGAACGGGCGTGGATCGATGGTGAACAGCAAGTCACCTTTCTGAACGATCTGGCCCGGACGGAAATGGATGGCCTCCAACTGGCCCGATACGCGCGGCTGGATCGCGACCTCGTCGGCGGCAGTAAATCGACCAGCGAATTCGTCGTATTCGGAAACGGTTTGGATTGTGGCACGAATAACGCCGACTTGCGGCAGCGGCGCCGGAGCCGCCGAAACGGCTGCCTCGGCCTGCGGTACGAAATGCGAAAGGCCCGGTTGGCCGACACCAACCCAAACAGATGCAGCACCAACGACAAGCGCGGCTGCTCCGGCATAATGTAGCGGTTTCAGTTTCACGACCTGCTCCTGGGAGGTTTGTTTGTACAGAAGGGGCAGATGGTCGTGCTGACCCAAGGTCATTAGGCCATTCTTGGGACAGTCAGTTTTTCCCGTCAGGACATAATTACTTGATCCCACCCTGCTCCGGGACTTCGGGCACCGTCGGGGGATCGGCGATCAGGAAATCGGCAAATGCCCGCACGCGAGGAGGGACAAGGCGCCGTTCCGGGTAAACGATGAAATTACGAAAAAGCGGAGAACGGAACTCGGACAGAACCTCGACGAGGCGGCCTTCGCAGATCGACCTGCGCGCAATGAAACCAGGAAGTTGCACCAAACCCAGACCAGCCGCGCCTGCCTGTTCGAGCGTATGGATACTGTTCGCGACAAGAACCGTTTCGATGGATTTGGGAACGGATTCGTCGCCAACCTTGAACCGGAACGGGATCAATCGGCCCGTATTCTGGTTGCGATAGTAAACGGCGCGAAACCTGTCGAGATCCTTGAGTGTCTGCGGCACGCCGGTTTTTTCCAGGTAGGCAGGCGCGGCACAGGTGTGGATCTTGTCGTCGAAAAAACGCCTCGCGATCAGATTGGGACTGTTGCCGAGGGAGCCTGTACGAATGGCCAGATCGATGCCCTCGGTCACCAGATCTACGATCCGGTCATCGAATTGCAGTTCGATCTCGACATTTTCATGCCGCGCCATGAAGGCCAGAACCCGCTCGGTCATCCACGCCCGGCCAAAGGCCTCGGGCGCCGAGATCACGAGCTTGCCACGGGGATCCTCAGCGCTGTCATTGAAGGCGCTTTCAACCGCGTCCACCTCGTCAAGGATCAGGCGTGCGCTGGCGACAAGCCGCTCCCCCTCGCTCGTCCGCGAGAGCGACCGGGTCGTTCGGCTCAGGAGTTTGACGCCCAGCTTTTCTTCCAGGCGGCGGACCGCCTTGGAGATCGAGGACGTGGATTGCCCTGTCAGACGAGCAGCCTCGGCGAAACTCCCGGACTCCGCCACGCGGAGAAAGGCGCGCAATTCGTTCAGATCGTCCATCGGCCCACCTTGTGGTCACTGCTTCGCCGGAAACAGATAAGGACGATCAATACCGTTAAACAGTGGCGACTGGGCAGTTGGTCGTCATCGATCAACCGCAATCGAAAATGACCGGGCGGCAGCTTTGCCGCGCCCGGTCAATGTGTGCAAAGGCTCAACCTGCAAGCGCGTTCAAAAGCGCGTCCGGAGTGATCGGCAGGCTACGCATCCTGACGCCAACCGCCTCTTCGATCGCATTAGCAACGGCAGGCGCGATGACAGTGGTCGCAGGTTCACCAAGCCCGACCGGAGCCTCCTGGCTATCGACGAACTCGATTTCAAGCTCGGGCACATCTTCCAGTCGCAGCGGCGAATAGGTGTCAAGGTTCACGTCCGCGACCGCACCGTTGTCAAAGCGCGTTCCCTCGTGCAAGGCCATCGACAGCCCCCAAAGCGCGGCACCTTCGCATTGCGCGCGTGCCCCGTCAGGGTCGACCACGATACCGCAATCGACGGCCAGCCAGATCTTGTCGACCTTGACCGTGCCATCCTCGCGATCGACGCTCAGCTTGACTGCACCACCGATCCAGGTCGGCATGCTGCGCGACTGGCCAAAGGTCGTGGCAATGCCGATTGCCGTGCCTTCGGGCAACTCGGTTTTGCCATAGCCCGACATTTCGGCAACGCGGGACAGGACATTGGCCTGGCGGTCGGCGCCGCCGACTGCATAAGGCGCGGATCCTGCATTCAGACCCTCGGCCTTGAGGTGGTCGAGACGGAATTGCACAGGATCCTTGCCGAGTTTGCGCGCCGCTTCATCCATGAAGCTTTCCACCGCCCAGAACGTCCAGCCAGGTCCCACCGAGCGTAACCAGCCCGGACGGAACGTGTCGTTCGCAAGATCGTTCGAGATCGCTCTAACCTTGTGCGCGCCAACGCTGTACCAGTGATCGGCACCATCGATTGCGAACGGATCATACGGTTCGCCATTTGCACCCTCCGGCATGAAGCTGGGCGCAAGGATCTGCGTCGGCCATCCGGCGGCGGCGTGATGTTCCATTGCCGTCACGGCGCCTTCGTTATCGAACGCCATGCGCAGTTTTTGAACCGAGGCCGATCGCGGGCTATCGAACCGAGCATCCTGTTCCCGGCTCAGAACCAGCTTGACCGGTTTACCGTCCAAAGCCTTGGAAGCCAGCAGCGCGGGAACGTTGTAATCGCCATTCAGACGACGCCCGAAACCGCCACCCAACATGTAGCTGCGCAATATGACTTCGTTCTCGCCAACTCCGACGGCCTTTGCCAGGACGGGCAGTGTAAGCGATTGCCACTGGTTGCCGCTGTGAACCTCCCAGATGCCATCCGCATTGCGGAATGCTGTCGCGTTGGTCGGCTCCATCTGGAAATGAAGCACGGTAGAGGTCGTGTATTCAGCTTCGAACAGTTCTGCTGCTGCATCCAACGCGGGCGCGGTTTCATGGTCTTCCGTGTGAAGGATCGATCCGACCTCGCCAGCGTCGATCAGATCGCGCGCATGGTTCAGGATGTCTTCTTCGGACACGTCCACGGAGGGACCGGTCGACCATTCAACCTTAATCGCATCGGCAGCCTGTCGTGCAGCAAAGAGCGTATCGCCAATCACCACGACCCAGCCGGGTGCGGTACCAGAGGGATCTTCGATAACGACGGCCTGCTGGTAGCCCTTGACGGATTTCGCCTCGCTATCATCCAGATTGGTCACCGTACAGCCATAGCGCGTCGGCGGAAGGATCGGTGCGCCGTAAACCATGCCATCAATCTCGGCATCGAGACCGTAGATCGCTTCGCCCGTGGTCTTGGTGGCGATGTCGAGTTGCTGAACATCCTTGCCGACCATCGTGAGTTCCGACAGCGGCTTCAAGGGAAGCTCCTTCAACTCCTCTTCGGTAAAGCTCCGCTCAAGGCCATTCGCCACGAGCTCGCCAAAGCTGATCGAACGGTCGCCCGCGCGCACCATACCATCACGGGCTTCGCATTCGGACGGGTCAATGCCCCATTCTCCCGCGGCGGCTTCGATCAGGGCAATGCGACCGGCAGCACCGGCCTGGCGGTAGACCGGCCAGCTTTGCCAGACGGACCAGCTGCCGCCCGTGACCATGAAGCCCCACTTCGCATCGGTATCGACATGGGTGATCCGGACGTCATCCCAGTTCGCGCCCAGCTCATCAGCCAGAATGCGTGCGATCGCCGTACCGACGTGCTGCCCCATCTCGGCGCGAATAATGTTCACGTTGACGGTGCCGTCGGCATCGATCCAGTACCACAGGCTCGGCTCGAAACGGTTGCCCGTGGCAGTGACCGGCGCCCCGTCATCTGCGGCAGGATCCATGCCCGCACGACCGATCGCCGGGAAACCAAAGGTGGCGCCGGCTGCGGTCATCGCGATCAGAAAGCCGCGACGCGTCATCTGCGATGCGGCCTTCGCGGCCAGTGTACGCTGAAACTCACCCATTGTTCGCGTCTCCCTGCATGGCGTTGGCAGCTTCGCGCACGGCCTGACGGATGCGCGGATAGGTCATGCAGCGGCACAGGTTGCCTGTCATGACCGAGTCGATCTCTTCATCGGTGGGGTTGGGCGTTTCGGCCAGCATCGATGCCGCCTGCATGATTTGCCCCGACTGGCAGTAGCCGCATTGGGGGACGCGGAGGTTGCGCCATGCTTCCTGTACCGGATGGGCGCCCTCGGGGTCGAGGCCTTCGATTGTCGTGATTTCAGAGCCTTCTGCCACCGAAATCGGCGTTACGCATGAACGGGTGGCGTATCCGTCCATATGCACCGTGCATGCGCCACACATGCCGATACCGCAACCGAACTTGGTGCCTTTGAGGCCGACTTCGTCGCGAATAGCCCACAAAAGTGGAGTGTCGGGATCAACGTCTAGGGCAACGTCCTTCCCGTTCAGAGTGAACTTTATCATCGTCTATCCTTGGCTGGCTGATTTGGCTGAAACTAGGTTCGGAGGGAAAATTCAGGTCCGCGAAAGCGTAACCACCGGCTTGCCGGAAAAGTTCCGGTTCTTTAGCGCATCAAGATGCTCGGGCAGCTTATCGAACGGGCGCGAAACGGTTTTTTCCGGTTGCAGCGTGCCCGTAGCGAGATCGCTCAGAATGGCCTCGCCTTGGCGAACGAGGCTCTGCCAGTCTTCGTCGTCGCCGTGTGCATGCATCGCACCAAGCGCAACTTCGTGCAGAGACCTGCATTCGCTGAACGGATCGTTGATCCAACCGTCTACGCGGCCCTGGATCGTGACCAGGTGACCGTTGGCCTTCAATGCCTGCGCCAATCCGGCAGCTTGATCTGCGGACGTCATGTCGATCACGGCATGGAAGTGTCCCACGTCAGGCGACGCATCATTGGGAATGTTCGTCGCGCCGAAGCCGGAAAGCTTCTCATGATGTCGCGTATTCGACCGAGCGGTAACAGACCATCCTGCGGCGGCGGCCATCTGCACCAGGAAATGCCCGACGCTGCCGCCAGCGCCGGATACGAACAGACGACCCTTCGCAAGCGCAGGCAGTTTGTTCAGTGCAAGTTGCGCGGTCAGGCCCGGACAGGGCATCGCAGCGGCGGTCACGAAATCCACTTGCGGCGGAACACGAAGCAGCACGCGGGCCGGCAATGGAGTGTATTCGGCGTAGCTTCCATGCGCGGGGATATTGCTGTGATACGCTACCCTCTCGCCGATCCATGCAACGGGCACGCCCTGCCCCACGGCAACCACCATACCCGCGCCATCGACACCGGCCACGTTGCCGGGTTCGATCCCCGGACTGCCAAGAACCTTCCAATCCACGGGGTTCAACCCGATGACGTGGTTCCTGACCAGTACTTCTCCAGGCCCGGGACGTGGCAATGGACGTGTTTCAGATCGCAACTCCAGCGGGTCGTTTCCTTCCCGCCAGGCCCAGACGCGATAGTTATCGGGAAGATCGGTTCCGTCTCGCACGGTTTTCTATCCTTGAATGCAGACTGTCGAAATCAAGTTGGAGACACGAGATTGGGCCGCCGGGAAAATGCCCGGCGACCCAGTTCGCTTAGCTGGCCTTCGCAAAGGGAAAGGGCAGCCAATCGGTATGACCACGCTCGTCCCCACCATAGAAGGTGTCGAAGTCCGGCGGTGTGAGTGGCCAGCCGTGCCGAAAGCGTTCAACAAGATCCGGGTTGGCGATGAAGGGCACCCCGAAACCGGCGATATCGATCGTCCCTTGATCCAGCAGCGTTTTGGCCTGTTCCTTGTCCAGCCCGCCCGCAAGAATGAGGATGCCATCGTAAGCTGCGCGAAACTTCGCCAGAAACCCTTCTGGCATCGCCTTGGCGCCCCGGCTCGACTGATCCATCAAGTGGACGTAAGCCAGTTGCCTTTTTCCAAGCTCGGCGGCCAAGGTCAGGATAGTTTCCTCCTCACCGTCGAAGTCGCCCAGATCATGCAGACGGCCAAAGGGTGACAGTCGGATTGCCACACGATCCGCTCCGATGCGGGCAACGCAGGCATCGACGATCTCAAGCGCCAGCCGGATCCTGCTTTCTACCGCCTGACCGCCATACTCGTCGGTGCGGTCGTTGACAGCGCCGTTGATGAACTGCTCGATCAGGTATCCGTTCGCACCGTGGATTTCGACGCCATCAAAACCGGCATCGACCGCGTTCTCGGCGGCCTTGGCGAAATCCTCGACGATGCGCGGGATTTCGGATGTCTCCAAGGCCCTCGGTTCGGATGCCTGGATCAACGCGGCGGTACCATCTTCGCGGTAGGCAAAGGCCGCAGAGTTCGCCGCAGGCCGGGCGGTGGAACTTACCGGCGCCCGGCCTCCAGGCTGCAGGCTGACATGGCTCATGCGACCGACGTGCCAGATCTGGGTAAAGATAGCCGCGCCTTGGTCGTGCGCGGCCTGTACGACGGGCTTCCACGCCTTCACCTGGACATCGTTCCAGATACCGGGGCAATCGGCAAACCCGGATCCTTCAGCCGATACCACGGTACCCTCGGTCACGATCAGACCCGCCCCTGCACGCTGGCCGTAGTAGCGGGCCATTTCAGCCGTTGGCGCATTTCCCGGCGCACGAGCACGCGTCATCGGCGCCATCGCAAATCGGTTCTTAAGGGTTCGCTTTCCCACCTGAACAGGATCGAAAACTGTTGTCATGTCGCTTCCCATCATTCGTGTTCGACACGGGTCGAGTGCCTTGGAGCATTGCAGTGCGCCCGTTGGCGCTTGGCGAAAAGGTGGGAAGCCTGAAACCGAATAAAAACGCAGCCCGGCGTCACATTACTTGTGAACCGTTTTCCAAGATCCCGATGCGCGATGAGGGTCGGCTTCAGTGAGGTCAACACCTGCCGATCAGGCAGCCGCGCCCCCTTTTGCAGCGGCCATGCCGATTACCGAGCGGTGTGCCCCCGCACAGGTGCATTCCTTGACCTCTGAAAAAAGGCGTTCTGGACGAGCTGATTCAAGACGGCTCGGACAGCGACTGACCGATCCAGTCCCTGAACTGCTCGGAACCTGGTTTCTCTTCCCCTTGCGGCGTGATCGAACAGAAATACCCGCGCGTCGTCGTGCATTGATGATGGCACGCCCGGACCAGCGTGCGGTTCGCAAGGTATTCGCTCATCATGGGCTGCCAGCCGATACCAATACCCAGCCCGTTCTGGATGGCCCGCAGATAGACCATGTAGCTGACATAGCCGTCATGTGCGGGCGGCGTCGGCACGGTGATACCGGCCTTGGCGAAATAGCGGTTCCAATCACCCCGGTGATCCGGGCTGGTCAGGTTCAGCAATTTCCGTTCGGCAAGTTCCGCAAGCTCGAAGGGGGTTCTGTCCGGCAAAAGATCGGGGTGGCAGACTGCAATCATCGTCTCCCTGAAAACCAAACGGCTGTCCGTGCCGGATAGCCCACCCTCGCCGAACAGGATAACGACATCACAGGAATGCACATCGAAATCCTCGTTCTGGTCCCGCGTCATGACCTGCAGCTTGATCTCGGGAAAAGCCGCTTGGAACTCCGCCAGACGCGGCAGCAGGTACAAGCTGGTGAAACCGATGCTGGCGCTGACCATGACGGTGTCGTCCTCCTGCCGGGCCTGCAACGCCGCGAACGCCTCGCGGATCGTCTCGAATCCTGCATTGACCGCCTTGGCCAAAAGCCTGCCATCCTCGGTCAAGGTCAGGCTGGGTTTGGACCTGAGGAAAAGCCGCGTTCCCAGCTCCGCCTCCAGCGCCGCAACCTGGCGGCTGATCGCCGGTTGCTGCACGTTGAGTTCCCGTGCCGCGCGCGAAAAACTCAACCACCGCGCCGCCGCGTCGAACGCCCTGATCTGCTGAAGGGGTAAGGGACGGGCCATTATCATTCTCTGGGTGAATGTTCTTCATTCACCTTTTCCGCCTTTTTCCAAATTTTCAACTGCGGAATGATGCTTCGACCAACGTGAAGGGAATGATGGTTGGAAAAGCGGCTTCTGGCACTTGGCGGAGACGGGATAGGGCCCGAAATCCCGAGTTACGGATTGCGGGTGACAGAGCATCTGGCCGCGCGATCGGGTATAGAGCTGTCGATCACCCAAGGCCTGCTTCACGGCGCCGCGTGGGAGGCACATGGCACCTTTTGCACGTCGGATGTCCTGCAACAGGCACGCGCATCGGACGCAATCCCCGTGGGGGCAGCTGGCGGACCGAAATGGGATCATATTCGTGTCCCCGACGGCGTGAGATGCCAAGACGGGTTGATGTATCTGCGCCGTCACCTGCAGACCTATCTGGGTTTGCGCCCTGCCTGTGCGTGGCCCGCACTTCTTGATCGTACGCCGTTCCGGACCGGCGCGGCGGCCCACGCCGACATCCTGACCCTGCGCGAGATGTGCGGCGGCGGGATCTTCGCGACCGAACGTGGCCGACGCAGGGTCGGCGGTCTGCGGCAGGGTTACGACATGACAGCCTATGACAAAGCCGAGGTATCGCGGTTCTCGCATGGGGCCTTTGAACTTGCGAAAAGACGCCGCGGCAGACTCGTCAGTTGCGACAAGTCGAACGTGATGGAAAGCTACAAGCTCTGGCGGGAAGTCGTGACCAAGGTGGCACAGGACTATCCCGAGATCGCGTTTCAGAACATGTTCGCCGACAATTGCGCCTATCAACTGATGATGCGGCCGCATGATTTCGACGTGGTCATCGGGTGCAACCAGATGGGCGACGTACTCAGCGATCTGACAGCCGTCTTCGCAGGTTCGCTGGGCATGTTGCCTTCGGCCTGTCTCGCCGCCAATCCCGACAGCGGATCAGCCTTGGGCATCTATGAACGCGCGGCCGGATCGGGCCCCGACATCACCGGCCTCGGGATCGCCAACCCGGTCGGCACGATCCTCTCGGTCGGCATGATGTTCACTTACAGTTTCGCAATGCACGAGGTCGAAAGCCGGATCCAGACAGCGGTGGCCGCGACACTGCAAGACGGAATCATGACGCCCGACCTCGGGGATTCGGCAAGCGGGGCCGAGATGACGGAGGCCATCATCGACAGGCTTGGACCATGAAGGCGTTCGATTACGTCATCGCTGGTGGCGGTTCGGCCGGTTGCGCGTTGGCAGCCCGGCTGGCCGAGGATCGACACGTGTCCGTTTGCGTGATCGAGGCAGGCGGCAAGGGACGCGACCTGTTCATTCGGATGCCTGCCGGAAACGGTTTCGTGTTCGGCAACCCCAGGCTCGACTGGAGCTACAGTTCAGTGCCGCAACCGGGCCTGAACAACCGGTCGATCTACTATCCGCGCGGTAAGGCGCTTGGCGGATCCTCCATCGTCAATGGCATGATCTACATGCGCGGCGTGCCCGGCGACTACGACGCATGGCAACAACCCGGTTGGCGTTACGCAGACGTGCTGCCCTATTTTCTTCGCTCCGAAGGCTCACGCGACAGGCGCGATGCGTGGCATGGCGCGGACGGCCCCCTCAAGACCGAACCGGCGCGAAACTTTGGCGAGATCGAGCAGGCCTTCATCGACGCCGCGGTAATGGCGGGACACAAAAGGATCGATGACTTCAACGGCCCCGAACGCACCGGCGTGGCTCGGAATGACAGTACCGTTTCAAAAGGTGTCCGGCAGTCGGCGGCCATCGCCTACCTTGCATCCAAGCCTGCCAACCTGACGATCCTCACCGGAACCCTGATCACCCGGATCGTTTTTGAAAGGGGCCGCGCGGTCGGCGTCCAGACACTCTCGGGCGACGTGATACGCGCAGAACGCGAGGTGATCTGTTGCCAAGGCGCCTTTGGCAGCCCGCATCTCCTCTTGCTTTCGGGGATCGGCCCCGCAGACCACCTGCGCGAGCATGGAATCGATGTCACGACGAACTTGCCCTCGGTCGGGGCACATTTGTCGGATCATCCCGATGTCTCGATGCAGTGGGGCTCGGACCGGATGGACCTGAGCCATGCAAGGCATCAGCGCCTGGATCGCGCCGCCTGCCTCATGGGGCGCTGGCTGTTGAACGGCGGCGGCGCAGGGGGCGGGCCGTTCTTCTCCACGGTGCTCTTTCACGCTTTCGAGGACGCGGCGCTGCCGGAACTGGAGGTCTTCATGACCCCCATGGTGGTTGAGGAAAACCTCGGCAACTGTGCGGCTGAGCAGATTCCACTGCTGCAACGATTGGGCCGCAAACTTCTGGTGCGCGGGCGCAAGATGGCGCGGCCGGGCGTTCAGATCGATATAAACCTCGAACGCCCGAAATCCGAAGGCACCGTGCGCCTGGCAAGTGCAGATCCCCGCGCGCACCCCTTGATCGATCCGAACTATTTCGCCGATCCGAATGACATCGAGATGTTGAAGTGCGGCGTGCATGTCATGCGAGAGGTCATGGCGCAAAGCCCGATCGCCGCACTGGTCACAGGCGAGATCGGCGCGTGGAAGAATGCCCGGCACGACGCCGAAATCGAGCAGGCCATCAGGATGACGGCCTATACCGGCCATCATCCCGCCTGCACGGCCCGCATGGGCGATGTTCTGGATGCCGATCTGCGGGTCCGCGGTGTCGAAGGGCTGCGCGTATGCGACGCCTCGGCCATGCCGAAACAGATCACCGGCAATCTCTATGCCACGGTCATCATGATGGCAGAGAAGGCGGCGGACATGATCCTTGGCCGGCCGCCCCTGCCCGCCGAATACCCGATGGAGCACACCTTGTGAGCAAGATCCGAACCTACACGTTCTTTGCCGTGAACGCCTGGCACGTACCTGCCGCAGGCAGCTACATCGACGATTTCACCGACAGGCTCGTCCAGACCGCTCGAAAAGCCCGCGTCGGCGACCCGCTCGATCCGGAAGCGAAAACCGGTCTGATCGCCAATTGCGCCCATTATGACAGCGTTCTGACACAAATAGCGGCTGCGGAAACTGCCGGGCACCGGCTGCTGCTCGACGGCCGAACCCATTGCCGGGATCAGGGCTACTACATCGCTCCGACGATCTTTGCCGACGTGCCGAACACATCCGGGCTCCCCCAAACCAAGGTCTTCGGCCCGCGGACAGTACCGAGGCATCGCAAAACCAAGATAACGTCGCCAGGACCGCAAACGATACGGCCTACGGAGTGGCTTCCCGGATCTGGACCCGCGAAGAGGCAAGGGCCTTGCGTTTGGCCGACCGCTTCGAAGCGGGCACCGTCTACATCCAACACTATTTCAACGCAGCCACCCAATCCCCGGTCGGCAGATACAACACTCCGCCTACGGGCGCGAAAACGGCTGGGAAGGGATGAGGTGCCACCTTCAGACAAAATCCGTCTGGCTGTCCACGAACCCGCATCAGCCCGATCCATTCACCTGACACAAGGGAGGTCCCCATGAGCGCACCGAACAAGCAATGGAACCATCACCCGGATCTGCCGATTTCCGTGTCTCCGATCCTGTCCTGGCCGCCGCGCCCGCTGTCCTGGCTCAAGTGGATAGCACGGTACTGGCTTGCCCTGTCCTCGGTTCTGCTGGAATTCATCCTCGCATGGGCGGTCTATGCCTGGCTCATGCCAAGCTGGGCGCAAATGCGGACGCTAAGTCTCGATTGGGCGGTGATGATTTGGTTGCGCAACCTTGTCACGCTGGGGATCGTCGCAGGCGGGCTTCACCTGTGGTTCTACACCTTCACCGCGCAGGGCAAGAAGCTCAAGTTCGACGCGCGCGATCTGGCCCGCGACAATGGCAGCTACACGTTCCGCAACCAGGTGCTGGACAACATGGTCTGGAGCCTTGCAAGCGGCGTGACCTTCTGGACTGCCTACGAAGTTCTTTATTTCTGGGCCGCCGCGAACGGCTACGCGCCACAGATCGCCTTTGCCTCGAACCCGATCTGGTTCGCCCTCTGGATCGTGTTGATCCCGATCTGGGCCAGTTTCCATTTCTACTGGGTCCACCGGACGCTGCATTGGCCGCCACTCTACAGGCTGGCGCACAGCCTGCATCACCGCAATGTCAATATCGGTCCTTGGACGGGGCTGTCGATGCACCCGGTCGAACATGCGATGTATTTCAGCTCACTGCTGATCCACGTCATCGTGCCCTCGCACCCGGTCCATGTTCTGTTTCACTTCTACAACCTCGCACTCAATCCTGCCTTTTCCCATGCCGGGTTCGAGGCGGTCGTCGCCGGCAACAAGCGCCGGATGAATGCCGGAGATTTCTTTCACCAGCTCCATCACAAGTATTTCGAGTGCAATTACGGAACCGCCGAGATGCCGTGGGACGTCGTTTTCGGATCCTTTCACGATGGCCGCGAAGAGGCCACGAGGGAAACCCGAGCACGCAAGAAGCGCATGCATGAACGCAAACCGACAGAGGCAAGAAGGGTTGATGGTCATGACCGCGATTGAACGCCTCGCACGGTTCGTAACCACTGCGGCGCCGGATCCCGGCCTGGTTACGGTGATCGCCCCGGCCATCGCCGATTGCTTTGGCTGTATCCTCGCAGGGGCGTCGAGCGACGTTGCCGAACGGGTCGCGGCCGCATCGGCCGTGTTCGGGCCCGGCCCCGCGCCGCGTTTCGGCACGGACATGGGAATGCCCATACCGCTCGCCGCGCAACTCAACGCGGTTGCCGGTCACGCGTGGGATCTCGACGATTGGGAAGAACCGGCAAACACGCACCCGACCGTGGTGCTGCTTCCGGCCCTTCTGGCGGCCGCCGCCCTGCGCAAGACCAGCGGCGCGGAGTTGATGGCCGCCTATGCAGTCGGCGCCGAGATCATCATGCGCCTTGGCGAGGCGGTCACGCTGGATCACTATTCCCGCGGCTTTCATTCGACGGCCACCTTGGGAACCATCGGCGTCGCCGGGGCCGCTGCGCGATTGATGCGCCTGTCGGCGGGTCAGACGGCACAGGCCATTGCCCTCTCCGTGTCGCAGGCATCGGGCTACACGCTGCAATTCGGCTCGCACGCGAAACCGCTTCAGGCCGGCTGGGCCGCACGAAACGGGCTGGAGGCCGCCCTGCTGGCCGCGCAAGGCGTCACAGGTCAGTCCCACGTTCTCGACCATCCGCGCGGCTTTGCCGGGTTGATGGGGACATTCGATCCGGACCGGTTTGCGCTTATCCTGAACAAGTTGGGCCAGCCTTGGGCGTTGCGCGAATACGGGCTCGTCCTCAAGCCCTGGCCATCCTGCGGCTATACGCACCGGCTGATGACCGCCGCGCTCTCGCTTCGCCCAAAGGTGGCAAGCCGCCTGCCGGAAATTGCCGCGATCCACGCAAGCCTGCCGGACTTCCACGCCGAGATCCTGCCATTTCACCGGCCCGCCTCACGTGGCGAAGCGCTGTTCTCGATCCCGGCCTGCGTGGCGCAGACCCTGACTGCAGGCACCCTGACCCTGACCGACAGCGCCAACGGCTTCTGGGAACGGCCCGCGGTTGCCGCGCTGATAGAGGTTACCCGAGTCTCACCGGAACCCGCCCGGCGGCCTGACCTGAACTATGACCCGAACCAGCCCGACCGGCTGCGCATCGCATTCGGCGATGGGGACGTGATCGCGGCCTCCTGCGCCTATCCACTCGGGGCCGCGCAGCAGCCGATGACCGCCGCGCAATTGGCCGCGAAGTATTCCGACATTACCGCGCAGCCTGAGACCGCCTTTCGCGATCTGCTCGGCTGGCAAGCAGCCGACGACATTTCCGCCTTTTTCAAGGAACACTCCCATGCAGCAGCGTAAACGATCCGGGGGCCGCGCAGCGCGGCGGCAATCCCGCGGCGATGGGGCCGGCTCGGGGCCCACGGCGGCCATCTGGCCCGGCATCAAGGGTGGCCGTTATGCCCCGCTGTCACAAGTCGAGATCGGGATGATCGACCGAACCGCCATGCGCATTCTCGAAGAGATCGGCATTAAGCGCGCGACGCCCCACTGTATTCAGACGATCTGCGCGGCGGGCGGGTCACTGACGGATGACGGGCGCCTGCTGATGCCGGAAACGCTGGTCCGAGACGTGTTGCAGACCGCCGGGCGCGGTTTCTCCCTGTGCGGTCTGGATCCGGTCCATGACATCGATCCGTCTTCGTCACGCACCCATTTCGGAACCTCCGGCGCCGCCGTCCACATCATCGACAGCCTGACCGGGCAGATCCGTGACACCACGCTGCGCGACCTCTACGACATGGCCCGCCTCGCGCAGCAACTGCCGAACATCCACATGTTCCAACGCACGGTCGTTGCACGTGACATTGCCGACCCGCGCGAAATGGACCTCAACACGCTGTATGCCTGCCTCAAAGGGACCAGCAAGCCCACAGGCACCTCGTTCGGTGCGCCTGAAACCATGGAAGAAGCGGTGCAGATGCTGACCATGATCGCTGGCGGCCCGGACGCGTTGCGCGCAAGGCCACCGGTCTGCGTATCGACCTGTTTTATCGTGCCGCCCCTCACCTTCGCCGAAGAGGCGCTCGGCGTGATCGAATGCGCCGCGAAACACGGTATCCCGCTCAAGCTCGTCTCGGCAGGTCAGGCGGGCGCGACCAGCCCCGCGCCGCTTGCGGGCGCCGTGGCCCAGCAAACGGCCGAGGTTCTGGCCGGAATCGTCTATGTCAACCTCCTGAACCCTGGCCATCCGGCGACCTTCGGGGCATTACCCTTTGTCAGCGACCTGCGCACGGGCGCCATGTCGGGCGGGTCCGCCGAACAGGGTTTGCTGATGGCCGCATGCGCGCAGATGGCGCGGTTCTACGACATTCCCTGCGCCGTCAGCGCCGGCATGACCGACAGCAAGCTTCCCGATTTCCAGGCCGGCTACGAAAAGGGCTACACCGAACTTCTGGCATCGCTCGCCGGGGCCAACCTGATCTACGAGGCTGCCGGGATGTATGGCTCGCTTCTGGGCGCTTCGCTGGAAAGCTTCGTGCTCGACAATGACCTGATCGGCTCGGTCATGCGCGCCACGCGAGGGTTCGAGGTCACCGAGGAGACGCTGTCACTCGAGACCATCCGCGACGTCTGTGTCGGAGGGGCCGGGCATTACCTTGGTCATGTCCAGACGATCACTCGCATGGAAAGCGACTATTTCTACCCCGCTCTTGCCGATCGCCGCCCCCCGCAGGAATGGTCTGCCGCGACGGACAAGGATCTTCTCGAACGGGCAAGGCTACGAACGCGCGAACTGCTGGCGCGGCCGGGTCCCGACCACATCCCTAGCGATCTGGACAGGGCCATCCGCGAGCGGTTTCCGATCAGGTCGCTGTGATCAGCGCAACGCACACCCCGACCGGACGCGATCAGAAGAACGGCAGGTCGCAGAGCGTTCCACTGTCGGTGTACCCGCCGCGCAGGACTTCCACCCTGTCGCCGGACCGTACGTCAGTGCGTACCAGGACGAACCCCAGCGTGGTCTTCGCGCGCGGCGACCATGCGCCGTTCGTCATGTGCCCGATCTCCTCGCCATCCCTGCGCACCCGGTACCAGATCGCATGCCCCGCGCGACGTTCCTGCGCGCCGAGCACGATGCCCAGCTGGTGCCGCCGGATGCCTTCGGCCTTGATCCGACGCAAGGACGTGATGCCGACGACCTCGTCGTCGAGGTCCAGATCGACGTATTTCCCCAGCCTCACCTCGAACGGGTTGGTCCGGTCATCCGTATCGCCGCCATAGGACAACAGCCCACTCTCGATCCTTTCGGCCGGGTTCGGATAGCCCGGCCCGATCCCCCAGGGCTGACCGGCTTCCCTGACGATGCTCCAGAGCTCGCTGCCACGGCTCCCGTCACAGAGGTAAAGCTCGAAACCGCCCTGTTTGGAATAGCCCGACCGCTGGATCACCAACGGTATTCCGTTCACTTCAGCCGGGGCGAACCAGAAGTACTTCAGCGCGCGCACCCAATCCCCGAAGATCGAGGCCACGACATCCTCGGCCCTGGGCCCCTGCACTGCCATGGGCGAAACATCGGGCTCGCATATCGCGACATCCAGCTTGCGCTCGGCGGCAATCGCCCGCGCCCACATCAGGATGTTGTTGTCACCGATGGACAGCCAGAATGTGCCGTCCTCATGCCTCAGAACCACCGGGTCGTTAACCAGCACACCCCGGTGATCGCACATCGGCACGTACTTCCCCTTGCCGACCTCGATCCCGGACAGGTCGCGCACGGACAGCAATTGCACCAGCCGCGCGGCATCGGGTCCCTTGATCTCCACCTGCCGCTCGACGCTGACATCCCACTGCGACACGCCGTTCAGCAGCCGGTCATACTCTGCGTCGCTGTCGCCATAGGACACCGGCATCAGCATGCTGTTATACGGTGAAAAGGCTGTGACGCCCTCCTGCACCGTCGCTTCGTAAAAGGGGGATACGCGCAACCGCGTGTTCGGTCCGATCTCGGCCATGGGTCTGCCTCGCGCTGTGATGGTCCGGTGGTGTCATTCGTCCAGTGTCGCCGCATGCAGCGCGGCTTTCTTCATGATCCGGGCCAGCGTGCTGCGTTCTTCGGCGGTCAGACCGGCCAGCACCTCGTCCTGCCTGCGCGTCAGGTAGCCCACGATCCTGCGGTGCATCGCGCGCCCCTCGGGCGTGATGCGCAACCGTGCCTGACGCCCGTCCTCGGGATCGGGAGAGCGTAAAAGGTACCCTTCGGCCAACATCCGGTGCACGGCGCGGCTGATCGTGTTGCGCGGGCGGCGCGCGATCCGCGCGACCTCCTGCGCGGTGAGTTCGTCGAAATGCGACAGGCAGACCAGCAGGATGTACTCTGCGCGAACCAGCCCGAAATCCCGTTTGATCGCACCGTAGGCGGGAAAGACGATCGCATTCGCGAGGTAGGTGATCCGATAGGCTTCGGGGTATTCGATCGTGTCGAAGATCCCGGTCAGATCCTTTGTCCCTGCCTTGTCAGCGTGTTGATCCATGATGCTCCCCTCGCATGGTGGGACGCCAAAAGACCCTTGCCAGCAAGGGCCAGTGTAGCGCATATTGTTCCAAATGGAACAAGATTCTTGTTCGGTGGAGGGGCCAGCGTGACGCAGACGACAGCCAAGCTCACCATTCCCGATCTCGCGGCAAAGAAGGCCGCGGGTGAACGGCTTGTCATGGTTGCCGTCGGTGAGGTGCTGACCGCGACATGGGCCGCGCGTGCCGGCATCGACATCATCGGCGTGGGCGACAGCCTTGGCATGACGCTACATGGGCATGAAAACACGCTCGCCATGACCGTCGATCAGATGATCATGCACACGCAGGCGGTGCGGCGCGGGGCGCCCGATACGCTATGTCTCGTCTCGATGCCCTACGGCTCCTACGCCACGCCCGACATGGCCGTGACGAACGCGGTTCGGATGATGAAGGAAAGCGGCGCGGACGCGGTCAAGCTCCAGCTCGGTCGCGAAGGGGCGCATATCATCCGCGCGGTCGCCGATGCCGGCGTTCCGGTGATGAGCCATGTCGGTCTTCTGCCGCATCGCGTGCACATGCTCGGCGGGTTCAAGACCCAAGGCCGCACCGCCGAAGCCGCACTGGACCTGATCCGGGACGCGCGCGCGATCGAGGATGCCGGCGCCATCGGTCTCGAGATTGAGGCGATGCCCTACGAAGTCGGCAAAGCCGTGGACAAGGCGGTGTCTATCTTCACCTTTTCAATCGGCGCGGGTGCGGCCGGCACCTGCCAGCTGCTGAACGGCTACGACCTGCTCGGGGCCTTCGACACGTTCAAACCCAAGTTCGCCAAGCGTTACGCGAACATCGCCGAAACCGCGACGCAGGCCTTCACCGCCTATGCCGAGGACGTACGCGCCGGCACCTTTCCCGACGACGATCACAGCTATCGCATGAAGCCCGAAGAGGCAGAGCGCCTCGCCCAACTGCTTGCTGAGGAGGACAGCACATGACACCCGAAGAGATCCTGGCCGAACCCCCGCGCGTCCTGACGCAGGCCCAGCGCGAACATTACTTCGAACATGGCTATGTCGGTGTCGAAAGCTTCGTGCCCGCCGACACGCTGGCAGAGCTCATCGCCGTGACCGATGCGTTCGTGGACCAAAGCCGCACCGAAACGCATTCCGGCAGCGTGTTCGACATCGGACCGGGACACAGCGCCGACACCCCCGTCCTGCGCCGCTTGAAAAGCCCCGACGACCAGAGCGCCACATACTGGGCCTTCGCCAAGGGGCTGATGGCCGATGTCGCCGCCGACCTGGTCGGTCCAAACGTGGTGTTTCATCACTCCAAGCTGAACTTCAAATGGTTCGACGAAAGCGACACGGTGAAGTGGCACCAGGACATCCAGTTCTTCCCGCACACCAATTACAACGTGCTCACCATCGGCTGCTACCTCGCCGATACGGACATGACCAACGGCCCGCTGGCGGTGAAACCTGGTTCGCACAATCGCGACCTCTACGATCAGTATGGTGCGGACGGGAAATGGACGGGGCAGCTAAGCGATGCCGACGCCGCCGCGATCGACGCGTCGGACGTGGATTACCTGACCGGACCCGCCGGTTCGATCACGATCCACAATGCCCGCGCACTGCATTACTCGCCCTCCAGCAAGTCCGCGCGTCCGCGCCCGCTTCTGCTCAACTGCTATTCCTCGGCAGATGCCAAACCCTATACTCCGCACCCGGATCCGTCGTCGCATGCCTACCACGTCGTACGCGGCCATCCCGTTCGCTGGGCGCATCACGATCCGCGCCCCTGCCAGATCCCGCCGGACTGGTCCGGCGGGTACAGTTCGATCTATGCCGCACAGTCCGGCGAGGACGCCAAGACCGGGCAGGGAGCGATGTGATGAGCGACGACATCCCCGGCGCCAACGGGCAGACCATCCCCAACGGAATGCTGCAGGACAACTACCCGCGCAACATGTGGTGGGTCGCCGCGCATCGCGACGAGGTGACGACAAAACCGATGATGCGCTGGCTTCTGGAAACGCCGGTTGTGCTCTACCGGCATGAGGATGGCACCCCGGCCGCGCTCTACGACCGCTGCCCGCATCGCTGGGCGCCCCTGTCCGAGGGGCATGTCGCGGGCGACAAGATCGTCTGCCCCTATCACGGGATGGAGTTCGACAGATCCGGCACCTGCACCAAGGCTCCGACACAGCACATGAAGCCGAAAACCGCGACCATCCCGTCCTTCGCGGTGAAAGAGGCCGGGGCTTATATCTGGGTCTGGATGGGCGATCAGGACGCGATCGACTGCGACCCGCCCGAGGTCGGCTACCAGGTCGATCCGAACTGGACCCCCGTGAACGGCTATTACGAGGTGGCGGCCAACTGGGTGCTGATCCGCGAAAACGTGCTCGACCTCACGCATATCGCCTTCCTGCACAAGAACACGTTCAAACAGGATGACTGGATCACCGCGCCTGACACCTACATGGATGGCGAAACGGTCTGCTACGAGCAGGAATTCGACCTCGCCCCGCTGTCGCCGCTCTTTTGCGCTGGCATGGGCCTGCCCGAGGACAAGCCGATCAAGCGTGTGCAGAAGGGGCGCATGCCCAGCCTGGCGATCTCGTTCTCGGACTGGAACGTGCATGACCCGAACCCCGAACCCGGTCGCCGTTCGGATTTCATCGTGCGCGGATGCCATATCGTGACACCCGCCCAGCGCGGCAGGACCCACTATTTCTGGATGGCGGCTTTTGACGTGCCGGAACTGACCGACGAGGTCGCCGAGAAGACCCGAAAAAGCGTCACAGCGGCCTTCGACGAAGACAAGCACCTACTCGAAAAGCTGCAGGCCAATGTCGAGGCCGACCCGCGGGGGCTCGATTTCCTCGAAGTCACCCTCGGGGCCGATGGCGCGGGGATTCGCGTCCGGCAGATTCTGAACAAGAAGCTGAAGGCCGAAGGGCGCGCTCTCTAGCCCCCGACCTAACCCTCAGACGGATACCAGCACGCCGCTGCTGGCATCCGCGCCGACACGTTTCTAGACGGGAAAGAAGATCACGCCGATCCCCGCCGCGCACAGGCCGATGGTGGCAAGCGGCGCACGCATCGCAATCAGGCCATAAGAGATCAGCCCGAGGCCAAGCGCCGTGCGCAGAAAGGCGATCAGCGCCATCAGGGGCGCCTCCTGCATGCGGATCAGATCGGGATTGGCGATCATGCCCAAGGGGATCACGTAAAGGCCCACGCCCAGCGCCATCGCCGTGCCAGCCACCCGCAGCCAGTTTTCCTGCACCATGCCCGACGCGATGAACACCGCGCCACAGACCGGCGGCGTGATCGTCGACAACAGCGCGTACCAGAACACGAAAAGATGCGCCTGCAACGGCTCCAGCCCAAGCTGGATCAGGGCAGGACCGGCAACCGAAACGCATATGACATAGGCCGCCGTGGTCGGCACCTCCATCCCGAGCACCAGACAGGCCAGTGCGGTCAGCAGCAGCGCGGGCCACAGCATGCCCCCCGCACCGGACAGGATCAGCGAGGTGATCTTGACGCCAAGCCCCGTGACCGACAGCACCCCGATGATGATCGAGGCGCACAGGATGATTGACGCGATCAGCGCCACCTGCCGCGCAGAGGTCAAAAGAGCCTGTTCGATCCTGCCCCATGCCTCGGCCGGTTTCACGCTCAGCCGGCGGTCGAACAGCAGCAGCACCGCACCGGCGCCGATGGCAAGGCAGGCCGCGTATTGCGGCGTTACCGCAAGGCCGAACATGCCCCAAAGAAGCACGCCGAACGGAACCAGGAAAAAGGCCGAGGTGATGGCCACGTCCTTCATCCCCGGCCGGTCCGCGGCGTCGATCGATTTCAGGTCGGTGTGGCTGGCATAGGCGTTGATGCCGATCCAGACCGCAAGAAAATAGAGCAGCGCAGGCAGGGCCGCCGCCGCCATGATCCCGGTATAGGGAACGCCTGTCAGCTCCACCATGACAAAGGCCCCCGCCCCCATCAGCGGCGGCATGATCTGCCCGCCCGAAGAGGCCACCGCCTCGACCGCGCCGGCCAGTCGTTTCGGATAGCCCAGCTTCGTCATGGCAGGTAACGTGATCGCGCCTGTCGAGGCGACATTGGCCGAGGCCGAGCCCGAGATGGACCCGAACAGCGCCGACGAGATCACCGACACCTTGGCCGCGCCCCCTTTCAGCCGACCCGCCGCAGCGGACGCGACGTTCATGAACCCCTGCCCGGCCTCGCCCGCGTTCAGAACCGCGCCAAAAATGACAAAGATGGCGACAACGCCCACCGACACGGCGGTCAGCGTGCCCCAGATACCGCCCTCAGCAATGGTCATCGTGCCCAGAAAGCTCTTGAGAGGCGTGCCGGAATGCCCGAACTCTCCCGGGATCAGGTGGCCCAGCAGCGCATAAGCCAGCGCCAGCGCGGCCACCACCGGCAGCGGCCAACCGATGGCACGCCGCGCAGCCTCCAGCACGCAGACCAGCAGGGTAACCGCAACCGCGATCTGGAAGTTGTTCTCAAGAAACCCGTACTGGTCGCCCAGCGCCGCGTGGTTCCATGCGATCCAGACCGACGCCGCGATACCCAGCACGGCAAACACGATGCCCGAGACAAGCTGCACCCGCCCGCGCGCGGCAAAGACAAAGATCCACGGCAGCACCAGCGCCATGTGCAAAGGCCGCGACACGAGGTTCGGCACCAGCCCCCAAAAGATCAGCCCGATGTGAAAGGCCACCAGGACCACCGCCAACAGCAGCCAAACGGGTTTCCAAAGTATGGGGTGGTCATCCTGCAGCATATTGCCTGCTCCCAAAAGAAAGGCCGGGCACGATGACCCGGCCATGACGCGATGTCGGAACGCTTACATCTGTGCGTCGGTCAAGGCCATCCCGGCTTCCTTGTAATAACGGATCGCGCCGGGGTGGATCTTGCCCGCGATATTGCCCATCAGGCTTTCATCCACACCGTTCCACCACGGGGCGGCGGCACCCATGCTTTCCTTGCCCTCCCAGAAGGTCTTGGTCAGCTGATACGCGGTCTCGTCATCCATCTTGGTGGTGGTATAGGCGACCACCGGCAGCGACGTGGTGACGATGTCAGCCTCTTGACCGGCATAGGTGCCCGCCGGGATGACAAGGCGCGCGCGCTTGGTCGCGGCGATCTGCTCGTCATCGAGTGACAGTACCGACACGCCGGTCGATGCCGCCGCCTCGACCACGTTGGGCGCCGGATAGGACCCGGCCGTCACAAAGGCGTCGATCTGCCCGTTCTTCAGCGCGGGCACCGCGTTCGACAGCTCCACCTCGGCCAGCTTGACCTTGCCTTCGAGGCCGAAAAGCTTGAGGTATTTTTCGCCCTCTCGCGCCCCGAACGACCCCTTGCCCAGTAGAACCGTCTTGCCCTCGAGATCGGCAAAGCTGTTGATGCCCGCATCCGCGCGCGCAACGAAATGCATGGTCAGCGACGGGATCGGAAACAGCGCGCGGATCTCGTCAAAGGCCGGGTCGCCCTTGCCCTCGAACATGGCCTTGCCGCCCTGCGCCAGCCCGACAAGCGCCGGCGGGGTGGTAAAGAAGTAATCCCCACCGCGGGCCTTCACTTCCATCACGTTCTGGACCGAGCCCTGGCTTTCCTCGACCGTCACGATGATGTCCGAGCCCGCCTTCATCGCCTCGGCGATCTGCACGCCCATCTGGTAATAGGACGAGGTCGACTTGGCCGACTTGTACGTCACGCGCGTCTCGGCAACGGCCATCGTGGCAGTGACGGCAAGTGCGGCCACGGCACCGGCCAGAAGATTGAAGGGTTTCATGTGTTCCTCCCTGAGGTTTGGCAACGATGTGCCGTTCCGGATAAGCGGTCGCGACGGATCACGCCGGATCACCGCCCCGCTTCGACGTGTCGTAGTGTTCCGACGTTTCGTAATACGCGTCAAACCCGATCCGCCGCCGGAGTTCAACGAAATCCATGCGCCCAGGCCGGTCGTCGCTGCGCATGCCGCGCAGCGTGGTGACCATGGCCTGCATCGCCGCCGCCATCAGAGACAGCGGATAAGCGGCAATCGAGAAACCGATATCGTGCAGAACGGCATTGGGCAGGTCGGGCGTATCGCCGCCCTCGACGATATTGGCCATTTTCGGACCCGGCAGCGCGCTGCACACCTCGCGCATCTCCGCCTCGGTACGAGGGGCCTCGACGAACAGGATGTCGGCCCCAAGCTCGGCAAACCGACCGGCCCGCGCGATGGCCTCTCCCAGCCCGTGCTCGTGGCGCGCATCGGTGCGGGCCAGGATCAGGATATCGCCACCCGCGGCGCGAAGCTCCTCCCGTGCGTCGACAGCCGCCCGGATCCGGTCAAAGGCTTCGTCGCGCCCCACAACGGCCTTGCCCGGCGTGTGGCCGCAGCGCTTCGGGGCCAGCTGATCCTCGATCATGACGGCAGCGCAGCCGGCCCTTGCGAACCCCGTCACCGTACGCCGTACGTTCATCGCGTTTCCGTACCCCGTATCCCCATCACCGATCAGCGGCATGCTGACCGCCTCGGTGATGTTGCGGGCCTGGTCGACCACCTCGCCATAGCTCATCAACCCCAGGTCCGGCGCCCCGATCCGGCTGGCCGAGGCGGCAAAACCCGACATGAAGGTCAGGTCATACCCCTCCTGTTCTATCAGCTTCGCGGACAGCGCGTCGAAACAGCAGGGCATAATATGGCAGCGATCCTGCGCCAGCAGTTCCCGCAGCTTTTCGGCTTGGGTCATCGGGTCACCATTTGAACGGGATGTAGAGGGCCAGGTCAGGCCAGAGGAACAGGATCACAGCCGTCAGCAGCAATAGGCCGAGGAAGGGCAGAACGCCGCGCGCCACCTCGCCCAGCGACGCCCGCGCCACCGCCTGTATGACATAAAGGTTCAGGCCGACCGGCGGCGTGATCAGGGCGCATTCGACCATGATCACCATGAAGATCCCGAACCAGATCGGATCAAAGCCAAGCGCCATTGCCGCGGGCAGCAGCACCGGCGTCATGATCAGGATCATCGACAGGGCCTCGAACACCAGCCCCATCAGCAGCAACACGACCGAGACCAGCAGGATGAAGATGACCGCACCGTCGATATTGGCCGCGATGAAGGCCGAGATTTCCTGCGGAATGCGATACAGCGCGATCGCCTTGCCAAAGATCTTGGCCCCCGCGATGATCAGCAGGATGGCGGTGGTTGTCACCGCACTGTCGCGGATCGCCTCCCACAGCCCCGCCCAGGTCAGCGTGCGCAGGATCAGGGCGGTAATCACCAGCGCGGCGGCAAAGCCCACGGCCGCAGCCTCGGTCGGGGTGAAGGCACCCGAGTAAAGCCCCGCCACGATCAGCAGCGCCAGCGCAAGCGACGGCAAGGCCCGCAGCGTCGCCGATATCCGCTCGCTCCCTCCGGCCTTGGGCATCGGTGTGTAACTGTCGGAAAATCGCGCATGCACCATCGCAAAGCCGATGAACAGCCCGACCAGCAGGATGCCGGGGCCGATCCCGGCAAGAAACAGCGCGATCACGGATTCCTCGGCGACGAAGCCGAAGACGATCATGGGAATCGAAGGCGGGATCAGGATGCCCAGCGTTCCGCCCGCCGCCAGCAGCCCGAACACGAACCGCCGGTCATAGCCGCGGCTGACCATCTCGGGAATGGCCACCGTGCCTATGGTCGCCGCCGTCGCCACCGAAGAGCCCGAAATGGCCGCGAACAGTCCGCAGCTCAGGATCGTCGCCACCGCAAGACCGCCAGGCCAGTGCCCGACCCAGGCCTGCACCGCCGCGAACAGATCGCGCCCCACTCCGCCTTTCAACAGAACGTTGGACATCAGCAGGAACAGCGGCACCGCCAGCAGGATGAACCCGTCCAGCGTCGACAGGATCGCCTGCGGCGCCATCAGCGGTGAAAACCCGCCCACGATCAGCATGCCCAGCCCAAGCCCGCCAAGCGCAAAGGCCACGGGAACGCCAACCAGCAACAGCGCGAACAGGCAGGCGAGGATGAGGATGATCGTCATTCGTGGCTGCTCCCCAACGTTGTCAGATCCTGCGAGCGAAGCCCGACCAGCTCCACCACCGCCTGCGCCGTCAGCAGCGCAAAGCCTACCGGCACCGACAATTCGCTGATCCAGATCGGCAGGTTCAGCAGTGACCCGGTGGTCCGCCCCCGAACAAAACTGTCGTGGAAAATCTCCCAGCCCCAGATCGTCACGATCACGGAAAACACGATGATCGCAATAAGAGAGAACGCCACGCATCCCTGCTGAACGCGTTTCGGCAACAGGTTGGTCACGGCATTCACGGTGATGTGCCGCCGCGTATTCAGAACCCAGGCCATCGCCAGCAGGCAGCCCCACATCAGGCAAAGCTGGCTCAACTCGGCGGCCCATGTCGTGGGCCGGATGAAGAAATAGCGCGCGACGACCTCATAGGTCAGCATCGCGCCGGTCGCCGCCAGCAGGCACGCGCCCAGAATACCCGCCCAGCGGGAAAGAGTTGTCACAAACATCATCGGAACGGTGTCGGGCGGCCAGGCTGGCCGCCCCTCCAATTCACGCTGTCAGATCATTGGCTGGCCGCGTCGAGCACGGCCTTGCCAGCGTCGCCCGCCGCCTCAAGGTAGGCGTCGTAGACGGGCTGGGCCACCGCCTTCCACGCCGCCAGGTCCTCGTCGGACAGCTCGACGATGGTCATGCCATTTTCCTTGGCCGCCGCATAGGCATCGGCCTCGATCTGGGCCATGCGGTCGCGCACGTCGGCCTGCGCCACGACGGCAGCCTCCGTGATATGGCCGCGGATCTCGTCGGACAGGCCGTTCCACCAGTCCGAGTTCACGACGACCACGAACTCGATATCTGCATGATTGGTCACGGTGATCGTATCCATCACCTCCCACAGCTTGCGCGATTTCACGCCCGAAACGCCCGTCATGCCGACGTCGACCGTACCCCGCTGATACGCAAGGTATTGCTCGGAACCCGAGATCAGCGTCGGCGCGCCGCCCGCGGCGCTGACGAAATCACCCAGCGTCTTGCCAAAGACGCGGACCTTCTTGCCCTTCATGTCCTCGGGGGTTTTGATCGGCCCGCCATTCGACAGCATGATCGCCCCGCCATAGGCCTGCCAATACAGGATCTGGCCACCGGTCTTGGCGACCTCTTCCTCGATCGCCATGCGTACCGGGCTGCCTTCGGCCACGGCAGCGCGAACCTTGTCCTCGGAATTCAGCAGGAACGGCATGTAGAACACGTCCACCACCGGGGCGTCACCGACATAGCGGGTCAACGAGGCAACGCCGGCCTCGATCGCGCCCGAGCCGACAGCAGCGGGAACTTCCTTGTCCTTGTAAAGCGTCGCGCTGTCATAGATCTCGACATCGATCGCGCCACCGGTGCGCTCTTCCACCTCTTTCTCGAACATCAACAGGTTCTGGCCCAGGTGGCTCTTCAGCGGAAGCTGCAGCGAAATCCGCATCTTCTCCGCCGCTTGCGCCGCACCCCCAATCATAGCAAGGCCAAGCGCGGCCCCAACCATATGCTTGAGCATGTTCTCTCCTCCCTTGAACGTGCCGGCCGAGCTTAGCCACAAGGTCGCTTGACGCAAGTGTCTTGACCGTCCGGCCCAACGAAACACGCCCCGGGCAATCGGAACCCGGCAGAGACAAAACCGCCCCTGCCCGAAACATCCGGACAGGGGCGGCAGAGTGCGCGGGAGGACCCCGGCCCGGACGGGCCGGGACCATCTGCGGTCCTCGTCAAACGACGAGGAAATCATTGTTGTCGATGCTCGGTGCCCCGGTCAGGACCGCGAACAGGACCGCCGCCGTGCCGTTCAGCCCGTCCGCATCATAGAACACCTCGCCCGTATTGGTGTTGTAGACGATGCGATCGGCACTCGCCTCGGCAAGCCCGGTGGTATTGGCCCTGAACTCCGAGGCCAACAAGTTTCCGCTGGACGACAGGGCTGTGAATATCGTCGTTTCCAGAAGCATGTAATCGCCCTCGGACGGGTCGAAATCTTCGATACGGTCGACATTGCCGGCACCGAGCGCGGTGTCGAAAGCGAAGGCATCACCGTCATTCCCGCCGATCAGCGTGTCATTGCCATCTCCACCATACAGCGCATCCGATCCGTCGCGTCCGCTCAGCAGGTTGTCGATACCATCCCCGGTCAGCAGGTCGGCGAAGCTCGACCCCCAGACCGTCTCGAAGCCCGAGATCACGTCGCCCGCCGCATCCCCGCCCGAGGCCGACTGGAACCCGCCGCCCGCATCGTTCAGGTCGATCGTGACGCCGCCGGACGACGAGATGTAGCTCAGCACATCCCGTCCATCACCGCCGGACAGGCTGTCGGCATCGCCGCCGCCCCCGCCGCCGATCGTGTCGTTGCCGTCACCGCCCACGATGGTGTCCGCCCCGTCGCGCCCAAAGAGCACGTTGTTGTTGGCATCACCGGTCAGCGTGTCGCCGAAATCCGATCCCCAGACACGTTCGAAGCCCGAGATCACGTCGCCCGCCGCGTCCCCGCCCGAGGCCGACTGGAGCCCGCCGCCCGCATCGTTCAGGTCGATCGTCACCGCCCCGGCCGAGCCCGTATAGCTGAGAACGTCGCCGGTCCCGTCGCCACCGGACAGGCTGTCGGCATCGCCGCCGCCGCCGCCGCCGATCGTGTCGTTTCCGTCGCCGCCCGCGATGGTGTCAGCCCCGTCGCGTCCGTAGAACAGGTTGTTGTTTGCATCACCCGTCAGCATGTCGCCGAAATCGGATCCCCAGACACGTTCGAAGCCCGAGATCACGTCGCCTGCCGCGTCCCCGCCCGCGGCCGACTGGAACCCGCCGCCCGCATCGTTCAGGTCGATCGTCACCGCCCCGGCCGAACTGACATAGGTCAGAAGGTCGATACCGTCACCGCCGGACAGGCTGTCGGCATCTCCGCCGCTCCCGCCACCGATCGTGTCGTTGCCGTCGCCGCCCGCGATGGTGTCAGCCCCGTCGCGGCCATAGAACAGGTTGTTCATGGCATCACCCGTCAGGGTGTCGTCAAAATCCGATCCCCAGACACGCTTGATGCCTGACAGCACGTCGCCCGCGGCATCCCCGCCCGAGGCCGTCTGGAATCCGCCGCCCGCATCGTTCAGGTCGATGCTGACCGCCGCCGAGGATCCGGTATAGCTGGCGACATCGTTGCCGTCGCCGCCTTCCAGCGTGTCAGCGCCGCTGCCACCGCCCAGCGTATCCCGGCCATCGCCGCCGACCAGCGAGTCATCGCCACCGAAGCCGAACAGGGCGTCAGCCCCGCCAAGCCCGATCAGGATGTCCTGGCCTGCATCCCCGACAAGGACATTGGCCGTGTTGTCGCCGGTCTGGGTATCGACCGCATCCGCGATATCGACATTGATCGTTCCCAATAGCGGATCGACCGTGCCGTCATCGACATTGACGGCAATCGTCGCCGCATCCTCGCCAAAGACGTTGCTTGCGCCGGTGTAGTTCACCGCGCTGGCAGTGGCGAGATAGGTGTTGATGCTCGCCACAGTCCCCTGCAGCGTCAGCGTTCCGGTTCCGTCGCCATTGACAGTGACACCGCCGCCCGAGCTGGCATTGAGAACACCGGCCGACGCGGTCAGCGTCACGGTCAGCGCGTCCCCGTCGACATCGGCGAATGTCGCGCCGGACAGATCGACATTGCCCGGCGTGTCCTCGGTCACCGAGATGTCGGAGGGCAGGCCGCTCACCGTCGGAGCGTCATTCGCCGGCGTGATGTCGACATTGACGGTACCCAGCGCGACATCGCCAGATCCGGCGCCGTCATTCGCGGTGACCGAGATCGTCGCCGCGTTGTCCCCCGACGCGTTCAGCGCGGGCGTGTACTGGATGTTCGAAGCGGTATCGAGATAGGTGTTGATGTCACCCGGCGCACCGGCAAGCGTGATCGTCGTCGCGTTCACCAGCGTCTCGGCCACACCGCCGCCGACACCAGACCCGTCCGCCGGCGTCGCGAATATGCCCGCGCTCGCCGTCAGCGTGACGGTGATGTTATCGCCATCGACATCGGCAAAGGACGCCGCGCTCAGGTCGACATTGCTCTGCGTATCCTCGGCCACGGTCACATCGCCCGGCAGGCCGCTCACCCCCGGATCGTCGTTCGCCGCGGTGATGTCGATGTTCACCGTGCCAAGGTTCACGCTGCCCGAACCGTCGCCGTCATTCGCCGCAAGGCTCAGCGTGGCAGTATCGTTGCCATTGTCGTTAAGCGCGCCGGTGTAGCGGATGTTCGACGCCGTATCGAGATAGGTGTTTATGTTCGCCGCCGTACCCGACAGCGTGATCGTGGTTGCGTCCACCAGCGTCTCGGTCACGCTCAGCGCGGAACCGTCGGCGGGCGTAGCGAAGGTCCCTTCGGACACGCTCAGCGTCAGGGTGATCGGGTCGCTGTCGTCATCCGTCAGCGTGACCGCGGACAGGTCGACATCGCCCTGCGTATCCTCGGTAAAGCTCAGGTCCGTCGGCACGCCCGAGGCCACGGGGGCGTCGTTGAACGCGGTGATGTTCAGCGTGATCTGCTGCGTCGCCGAGGTTCCGCCGGAGCCGTCCGTAAGCACAACGTCGATCGTGCGGGCCAGGGTCGTCGGTGCATCGCCGCCGTTGTTGGTGTACTGAATGTTGCGCAGCAGGGTCTGCACGTTCGCCGGCGTCGCATTCGAGTTCAGCGTGATCACGAGGGCCGAGCCCGAGGTTCCGCCGCTGAACGTCCCGATCTGCGCGGCATCCGAGAACACGAGGTTTCCGGCAATGGCCGTCAGCCCGGCGCCATTGCCGGTATTGGCGATCCCCAGCGCATCTTCGCTCTGCCCGTTCGCACTGAAAGAGATCGTCAGCGTCCCGCCCGAGAAATTCGCATTGTCGGCATCGGACACGGTCGCATTGGCGAACTGGTCCATGGTGGTCGGGTTGACGCCCTCGAAATAGGTGATCGTGTCGCCACCCAGATTGCCGATGACCGGCGCGTCGTTGATTGGGATGATCGTGAAATTGAAGGTCTGGTTATCAATCGGGTTGCTGCCGTCCGAAACATCGAACTGGAAACTGTCCGACGTCGTCTCGCCCCCGTTATGGGCATAACGCAGGTTGCCGGCATTGATATTGGCCTGGGTAAAGGTGCTGCCAACGCCCAGATCGGTATCGCCCGCGTTGAACGTGTTCGAATTGTCATTGTCCAGATAAAGCGTGCCATTGGCCACGTCCGTATCCAGCGAATAGGTCAGGTCGCTGTCGCCGGTATCCGTGTCATTGGTGTCCAGCTCAGCCGAGGATACCTCGTCATCGCTTCCCTCGTTCAGCGTCGAACCCGTGTTCGTATCAACCGTCGGCGCAGCACCGGGCGCAAGGACGGTGAACGCGCTCAGCGAAGTAAACGGATTACCTCCCGGAGTACTGGTGAAAGGCGAGCTCTGCGATGTCCAGTTCGCGCTGTTGGCGATGGCGGTCTGCAATTCGGCAGCGCTTCCGGTGGTCGTGCCACTGTAGTAAAGGTTTCCGTTGCCGGATCCGCCCACTTCTATATAGGCGGGCGAAAACGCGGTGTTCAGATCGGAGTTGCTGGGGCGAGTAGAGTTGGTGCCCGAGGTCCCGGCCGCGATATTCGCCCACGCACCTTCGGATGCGGAGTCGTCGAAATCCGTTCCCCAGATCAGGCTTGGCGAAGCAATCGAACCCTGCAGCACGAACAGCTGGTCACCACCACTGGCAGTGGACCAGAAGTTTTCGCCGGAGCCTACGCGCGTAGCATTGACGGAACTACTGGACGAGCCGTTGATGTAGACGCTCATCACGCCTTCATTCACCGTGGTCGACCCGTTGAAGAACCCGTTATCCGAGAAAGTGACGATGGTTCCCGCCGTCAGATTGCTCGGTGGTGTCCAGGTAATCTGTCCTTCGCCGCTGGCAAAGTTGTTACCGTCGGTCCAGCTTTGTTCGGTGAAGATGATCGGGTCATTGGTGTCCACATCGACCAGAAACACGACGCTGAATGCGTCTACCGTATCCGGTTGCCAGCCTACGACGGCCACATCACCCTGGTTCAAAATTGTCATCCCGATCCCTCCTCAACGCAAAATACGATAAACGACAAATCTCTTCGCCGACCACAAACGGTCGGCGATTTCGGGCAACCGTACCGGGTCGCTGAATCATGTCACGTCAATAATTTGTCTGCGCTCAACCAAGGGTCGACCTGAGACCGAAACAACGCAGTCAAAGGTAGACAGAACCTTCGTCGTCTTTCCGCGTGATGCTACGAGCCCGCCGGTCGCGGTGCTCACCAGTTGCCTTGGCTTATACGCCAAACACCACATCCCACGCAACGCTTGACGCAGATCAAGGATTGCCCTGCCGGACCGTCTCAAGATGCTTGCCGCCGGGGCGGTCTGACAGCTCGCACCGGTCGCTCGCAGGGATAATGAGAGGGGATCGAGCAATGTCATTCACGCCAACACCCACCGGCGATCCGGTTCAGGTCAATTCACCGGGCTTTGCAAACCAATACCGGCTCGAGACCGCGCCGCTCGACAATGGCGGCTATTTCGCGGTCTGGGAAACTGCCGACGGATCCTACCTGCCCGGCGGCTGGGACCGTGACGTGACCAGCATCTGGGGCCGCCTCTTTGCCGCCGATGGCACGGCGCTCGGCTCCGACTTCTACGTCAACACCGACCGGCAATACACGCAGCGGATGCCCTCGATCACCAAGCTGTCGGATGGCGGTTTTCTCGTCACCTTCGGCTCGATCGCGGATTCGCTCGGCAACTTCCCCTACGAGGTCATCGCCGCACGGCGGTTCGACGCGCAGGGTGCGGCAATCGGCGATGAATACCTGCTGCAAAGCACGACCGGCGTGTACAGCGAGAATGCCGACCTCACCACCCTCGGCAACGGCACCGTGGTGGTGATCTGGATGCAGGGACCCAGCTATGGCCCCTACACGCTCGAGGGTGAGCTGCTGTCGGCCACAGGCGCGCCCACCGGCACCACGTTCCAGATCTCTACCGGGCTCGACGACTACTTCAACCGCGACGAACAGTCGCCGCAGATCAAGGCCCTGACCGGCGGCGGCTTCGTCGTGGCCTGGATGAAGGACGGCATCGACGGGGAGGATGTCTATGTCCGCCAGTACAGCGCTACCGGCACCGCGGTGACCTCGGAAACGCTGGTAAACACCACGACCGCTGGCACGCAGCGGATGCCGGACGTGATCCCCATGTCCGATGGCGGCTATCTCGTCGCCTGGGGGTCGGGTGGTCAGGAGCCCTCGGGCTATAACGTCTACGCGCGCCGCTTCGACGCGTCGGGCAACGCAACGACCGGCGAGGTGCGGCTCAACACCACCACCACCTCGGACGAGGACCACGTCTCGCTCGTCGCGCTGCCCGATGGCGGCTTCGTCGCGGCGTGGACGCGCGGCTGGATCGGGATCGATTACTATTTCGACATCGTGGCGCAGCGCTTCGACTCCGAGGGCGCCAAGGTCGGCGAGGAGTTCGTCGTCAACACGGCGACGCAGGTGGCCTGCCAGTTGTCCTATCTTACGGTACTCGACAGTGGCGAGCTGCTGGTCGGCTGGAAACAGGACGGCAACCTCTACACCCGCAGCTACGATGTGCACACCGTGGGCACCAGCGCCGACGAGACACTGACCGGCACCAGCGGAAACGACGTGATCGCGGGCCAGGGCGGCGACGACAGCATCACCGGCCTCGCCGGTCTCGACACGCTTTCAGGCGGCGATGACGACGACACGATCGAGGGCGGCCCGGGCGAGGACAGCCTGTCGGGAGACAGCGGCGATGACCTGATCCGCGGCGGCAGCTATGCCGACACGATCACCGGCAGCTTCGGCAACGACACGGTCTATGGAGATGACGGGCGCGACGTGGTCGATCTCGGCGATGGCAACGACGTCTTCCACGACAACGCCCAGACCGGCTGGTTCGGCGCGGATATCGTCAATGGCGGGCTCGGGCTCGACACGATCAACGGCGGCGGCGGCAACGATACCCTGGGTGGCGCCGAGGGCGAGGACAGCATTTCGGGCGGCGACGGCGACGATTTCATCCATGGCGGCAGCTACGCCGACCGGATCGACGCAGGCAACGGCAACGACACGGTTTATGGCGATGACGGGCGCGACGTGGTCGCCCTCGGCGCAGGCAACGATACGTTCTTCGACAATTCCCAGGCCGGCTGGTTCGGCGCGGACTCGGTCGATGGCGGTACCGGACTTGACACGATCATCGGCATGGGCGGCAACGACACGCTGCTCGGCGGCGCAGGCGAGGACTATATCGAGGGCGGCGACGGCGACGACCTGATCGAGGATGGCAGCTATGCCGACCGGGTCGTGGCGGGCGCGGACAACGACACGGTCAATGGCGGCGACGGCCGCGACGTGTTCGATCTCGGCACAGGCAACGACACGTTCCAGGACAATGCCCAGACCGGTTGGTATGGCGCCGACAGCGTGCTTGGCGGCGACGGAAACGACCTCCTCCGCGCCAGTGGCGGCAACGACACCGTCGAAGGCGGCGCCGGGCTCGACACGATCGAGGGCGGCGAAGGGAATGACAGCCTGCTCGGCGGCACCGGCGAGGACAGCATCCTCGGCGGTGAAGGCGACGACATGATCGAGGGCGGCACCTATGCCGACTACATCGATGCCGGAACGGGTCACGACACCGTGCGCGGCGATGACGGGCGCGACGAGGTGCATCTCGGCAGCGGCGACGACCTCTACGAGGACAACGCCCAGACCGGCTGGTACGGCGCGGACGAGATCAATGGCGATCTGGGTCAGGATACCATCCGCGGGGCCGGCGGCAACGACACGATCCGTGGCGGCGCGGGCGAGGACAGCCTCGAAGGCGGCTCGGACAACGACTGGATCGATGGCGGCACCTATGCAGACGTGATCATTGCCGGAGACGGTGACGACACCGTGTTCGGCGGCGACGGACGCGACCAGGTCTCTCTCAACACAGGTCACGACCTGTTCGAGGACAACGCGCAAACCGGCTGGTACGGCGCCGACAGCGTCGAAGGCGGATATGGCAACGACACGATGAACGGCGGCGGCGGCAACGACACGCTCAAGGGCCAATGGGGCAATGACGTACTGCGCGGCGGCAACGGCAACGACTCTCTGGACGGCGGCATCGGCAACGATACGATGACCGGCGGTCTGGGCGCGGACGATTTCGTGTTCAACACGCTTTACGCGACCGGCACGGACGAGATCACCGGTTGGGGCGACGGGTTCGACCGCATCGTGATCGCGGGTCCGGTCGAACAGCCGGACGTCACGCTGACCTCGAATGCGCTCGGCACGCTCGCGGCGTGGACGGACGGGTCGGTGCAGATCATGCATGGCACGCCGGGGCTCATCACCTTCGACGATTTCGAGTTCATCTAGGACGCGTGCCCACCTACCGCGCCAGTCCCCGCTCGGCGGCCCATGAGCGGGTGCCTGCATGGACCGCGTCGTAAACCGCCCGGCCGATGGCCTCGCCGATCTCGGTATGCAAACCGCTAAAGGCGACGGTGCCGGCCGGCGCGGCCAGCGCGACGCAATCTGTACCGGTCCCGGTGGCAGTTCCCGTGGGCAGGGCAAACCCGATATCCATGACCGCCGCAGTGCGCGCCTGAACGGCGATGCTCATCGCCTCGAGCATCCCCGCCGTGTCAAGCCCGCCATCCGGCCCTGCATCCAGCCGCACCGCAACGTTGATCGTACCCCAGTCGGCGTCCCAGTTACGGCCCGAGTAGTCCACCCGGCTGCCCACCCGCTCGCCATTCGACAGGCCCACGGTTGCCACCGCGTGGGCCTCCACTCCTCCGACCCGCGTGCGGCGTTCCTCGAAGGTGGTCACATCGCGCGAGGTCAGGAACAGCACGGCCCCCTCCTCGCCCCGGTCGCGCAAGGCACTCTCTGCCCAGTCGCGCACATCCAGGTCCGGCGGCAGGTCCGCGTTGCGCAATTCGCGCCACAGGATCCGCCGCGCACGGACCTGGCCGGGCCGGTTGATCGACCAGCTCAGCACCTCCATCTCCGCGCCCAGGTCGAAACTCAGCCAGGGCGCGTCCAGCACCACGCGGCTCACTCGACCACCTCGAGCGGTTGGAAGACCGGGCCATGCTCGGTCTCCTGGTGCCAGACCGAAACGCCAAAGGCGCGCGCCATGCGCCCGGGTGACAGCACCTCGCCCGGTGGTCCGTCGGCCATCACACCGCCCCCCGCCATCAGGATCAGCCGCGTGCAATGCCGCGCGGCAAGCCCGAGATCGTGCAGCGAGACCATCACCGCCCGCCCCTCGCCCGCCAGATCGCGAAAGATCCGCATGGCCGAGATCTGGTGCGCCGGGTCCAGCCCCGCGATGGGTTCATCCGCCATCAGGACAGGCGTGTCCTGCGCCAGCGCCCTCGCGATCAGCGCCCGCGCCTGTTCACCCCCCGACAGGCGCGAGGAGGCCCGATGCCGCAATCCCTGCAGGTCCAGCCGCGCCAGCGCGCGGTCGACATGGGCCCGGTCCGCCTCCGGCAGGCCGCCCCGCGCCGGCAGATAGGGTAGACGTCCAAGTGCCACCAGCCGCTCCACCGGAACCGGCCACGCGATCTCGCGCGCCTGCGGCATCCACGCGACCGTTTTCGCCCGGGCCGCGGGCGACAGCCCCGCCAGCGAGCTTTCGCCCTCGCAGGGGATCAACCCCAGCGCCGCGCGCATCAACGAGGTCTTGCCCGCCCCGTTCGGCCCGATCAGACCGACCATCTCGCCCGGCCGCACCGACAGGGTGACATCGGAAAAGACCGGCCTGCCCCGCAGGCTGACGCCCAGCCCCCGCAGATCGAACCCCGCGCTCATCCCAGGTCCCTCCGCGTGCGATAGATCAGGTGCAGGAACAGCGGCGCACCCACCAGGGCGGTCACGACGCCCAGCTTCAGGTCGCGCTCGGGTAGGACCACGCGCACCGCGATATCCGCCAGTTGCAACATCACCGCCCCGCCCAGCGCCGAGGACCACAGCAGCCGCGCCGGATCGGCACCCACCAGCGGGCGCAGGATATGCGGCACCACGAGGCCGACGAACCCGATCGCCCCCGCCACCGCCGTGCCGCCCCCGACGATCGCGGCGGTCCCCAGCACCAGAAGCAGCCGCAGCCTCGACAGGTTGATGCCCATGGTCTCGGCGGCGTCCTCGCCCAGGGTCAGCGCACTGATGCCGCGCGCGGTGCTCGCCAGCAGCAGCATGCCCAGCAGGATGAAAGGCAAGGCAAGCCACAGATGCAGCATCGACCGATCCGCCAGCGAGCCCATCATCCAGAACACGATCTCGTTCGCCGCAAAGGGGTTCGGCGACAGGTTCAGCACCAGCGAGGTCAGCGCGCTCGCAAGGGCCGAGATCGCGATACCGGCCAGGATCAGCGTCAGCGACCCGCCGCGCGGCCCGGCCAGCGCCATGACCAGCCCGACGCAGACCAGCGCGCCCGCCAGCGCGGAAAAGGGCAGCGACAGCGCACTCGCCGCGGCCAGCCCGGTGTGGATCGCCAGCACCGCGCCAAAGGCCGCCGACCCGGACACGCCGATCAGCCCCGGCTCGGCCAGCGGGTTGCGCAGGTAACCCTGCATCGCCGCACCCGCCATGCCCAGACCGGCGCCGATCAACACACCCAGCAGCGCCCTTGGCAGACGGATTTCCTGCATCACCAGCGACAGCGGGCCATAGTCGTCGGAAAACAGCGCGGCCAGGCTTTCGCCCGCCGGAACCTCCGCCGGCCCGATGGTCAGGGACAGGATGAACAGCGCCAGCACCACCAGCGCCAACAGGGGCTCCAGCGCCCTCACCGCGCCACCTGCCCGCGGATGGCCGCCAGCCGCTCGATCGCGCCCAGGACATGCGGTGTCCCGCAGACCCAGTCGCGGTCGGACATCACGGCTTGGCCTGCGCGCGCGCGCAAGTAGTCGATCACCGGATGGTCCATCGTCTCCTTGGCGCGGCCATGCCCCGGCGAGGGGCGCGCGGTGATCACCACGTCCGGATCGATCATCGCCAGCCGCTCAAGTGGCAGAACCCCACCCCAGTCATAGCCCAGCTCGGCCGCGATATTGCGAAACCCGGCGGCGCGCAGGATCTGCCCGGCAAGGCTACGCTCGCCCTGCGTCCAGCCACGCAGCGCGTATATGGCGGCGCGCGGCCCGTTCTCGTCGGCACTGACCTGCAAGGCCGCAAGACCCGCATCATAGCGGGCCACCATCGCCTCGGCCGCGTCTTGCCGGCCCAGCAGTTCGCCCATGCGCAGGATATTGGCGCGCACATCCTCAAGCGAGCGGGCCGGGTCGAACACCTCGACCTCGATGCCCAGCCTGCGGATCATGTCCACCGTCGCATGACCCGAGAAGGAGCCCGAGATCACGAGGTCCGGCTGTTGTAGATAGATCTCCTCGGCCAGCCTGTGATTGACCTCGTAGGCCATCGCCTCCTCGGGCATGGCCGAGTAGCCGGGATCGCGCGCCAGGAACGTGACCGAGTGGAGCTGCCCCGGCGCGGCCAGCATCATCGCCAGCTGGTCGGTGCACAGGTTCATCGACACCACTCGCTGCGGCTGCGCCAAGGCCGCGCCGGCAAAGACCAGCGCGGCAAGGCAGGTTATGATCCTAGAACCGCGCACGGACACCGAAGTAAACCGCACGGTCGGACGCCGAGAAATTGGCCGAAGTCTGGTACTGCTCGTCGAACAGGTTCACCACCCGCATATATGCCTCGGTGCGATCGTTGATGTCATAGGCGACGCTGGCATTCACGACTGTGTAATCCGGCATCACCGTTCCGAACTCGTCGGGGCGGTCGGCCACGTGGTTCAACGTCACGGTTCCGGCCCAGCGCTCGCCCATTTCCGCCTCGAGCCCCAGAACGAAGTCATGCCCCGGTACGCGCAGCAACCGTGCGCCCGTCGCATCCTCGGCATCGGTATAGGTATAGGCCCCGATCAGCGCGAGCGTATCGGTGATCGCCCACAGGCCCGACAAC
Organism: Lutimaribacter marinistellae; assembly: GCF_042648365.1. Lineage (NCBI taxonomy): Bacteria > Pseudomonadati > Pseudomonadota > Alphaproteobacteria > Rhodobacterales > Roseobacteraceae > Lutimaribacter > Lutimaribacter marinistellae. The sequence goes on from NZ_JBHRXI010000010.1 coordinate 332,492, forward strand.
TCTATGCCCTTCGAGGTCGAGGTACCCGGCGTCTGCTGGTACTGGCCCGTGAACGGCAAGGGAAAGCTGGTCAGCGTGACGAACTGGATCAGGTTGTCGATCTCGGTGTAAAAGCCCGTCGCCTTGACGAATGAACCGTTGCCGAACTGGTGCTCGACCCCCAGTTCGAAGCTCAGGCTTTCCTCGGGCTCCAGCGCCGCGTTGCCGTAAAGCGTGCTGTTCAGCTCGTAAAGCGATGGCGCCCGGAACCCGGTCGCTGCGACCGCGCGCAGGATCGTGCCCTCGCTCAGCCGGTAGGCCGCGGCCAGACGCCCCGACAGGTTGCCGCCGAATGTCGAATGGTCGTCGTAGCGCAGCGTAGCCGACAGGTCGAGGTCGGTGGTCGGCGCAAAGAGCAACTCGCCGAACACGCCGGTCGTCTGGACAGACCCGCTATCGGTGTTGGTGGCGAATTCCTCTTCCTCCCAATCGGCCCCGAAGCTGTAGCGCAACTGATCGCTGGCGCTGCCCTCGGCGACATAATCGACCCGCCGCCGCTCGCCGTCAAAGATCGAGTCGAACCCGTTGGACGAGCTTACGCGGTCACTGCGGAAGTAACTGGTCGACAGCCGATGCGTCAGCGCGCCGGTCTCGAAGGCGGCAAACGCCCGCAGGCCCAGGCTCTCGGTCGTGTTCCACTCGTCGAAGGGCGGCGCGCCATCGCCGCCGAACTCGTCGAAAGCGCCTTCGGCATCGAGGTAATAGCCCGACAGGCCCAGCGTCAGCATGTCGGTCGCCTGGAAATCGCCCGAGAAGTTGAAACGCGTCGCCCGGAACCCGTCATCCTCGGTATTGGCCGCCCCGTCACGAGACGAGAACCCGTCCGTGTCGACATGGTTGAAGGTGAACGCCGCGCCGCCGCGCTCGCCCTGCGTCGCCACGCCAAGCGTTCCCTGGTAGGTGTCGAAACTCCCCGCCTCCAGCGCGCCCGACACCACGGTCCCCGGCTCTTCGGGGCGCGCGGTGGTGATGTTGACGACGCCTGCAATGGCGCGCGATCCATAAATGGCCGAGCTCGAGCCTTTCAGCAGTTCGATCCGGCTGATGCCCGAAGTCGTCAGGTTGCCCCAGTTGAAACTCGTCTGCGGCGCGGCCGGGTCGGTCACGTCGATGCCGTCGATCAGGACCTTGATGTATTTACCGTCCAGCCCGCGCACGCGCAGCGTGGTATTGGCGCCCAGTCCGCCATTGGCGCTGACCGAAACGCCGGGCAGCTTGGCGAGATAATCCGCCACGCGGGTTTCGGGTGCGGCGCGGATCTCGTCCTCGGTCAGCACCTCGACGGTGGCGCCGGTGCGGTCCAGATCGATCTCGTTCTGTCCGACAGTCGAGAATATCTTGATCTGGCCAAGGTCGAACGCCTCCTGCGCGACGGCGGCAGGTGCCAGCCCAAGCGCAAGGATGGAGGCGGAAGTTAGCAGTTTTGTCATCGTTCAGGTCCTTTCCAGACCTTCGTGTTGCCGGGTGTCTGGAAAGGTCGTGCACCTTCCGCAAACGGTGAGAGCACCACCACTACGGAAAGGACCGTTGCCCACGACGCGCCCCGCGCCGGGTCAGGGTGATCGTTCTGGCAGGTCTCCTGACTTGCGGGTCTCGGCCTTGCCGGGCCTTCCCATCCGTGACCGGACAGTGGCATCTTCCGACAGTGCTCGCCGCTTACAGTTGCGGGGGCAGTCGAGGATTTGGCCGCAGGGAAACACTCCCGTTTGCCGCACCTCGTTCCCTATTATCCGGATGGCGTCACACCCGGACCAGAACATGGCGGAAATCGCAGATGCGCCCGGGCCTTGTCAATCGCGAAGTTCGACCTAATAGCGGATCAAGAAACCCGACTCTTTTACTTGACAATAATTTGAGACCAGCTTAGGCCGCGTGACCTGACCCAGCGCGCTGCCAGGCATTCCCAGAAAACCAAGAAACAAGGAACGGGACATGTCCTTACTGCGCGCGACGGCCTCCGTCTGCGCAATCGCCGCTGCCCTGCCGGCCTTTGCGCAAGAGGTGATCGAACTCAGGACCATCACCGTCGAAGGTCAGCAGACCGACGGCTTTTTCGGCGAATCCGTTGCCACCGGCAGCGGCACGATCACCAAGACCGGCGACCCGATCGCCGAAACGCCGCGCTCGGTCAGCGTCGTGACCACCCAGCAGATCGAACAACGCGGCGCGCGGTCGGTCGAAGAGGCGCTGAAATACACCGCGGGCGTGACCGCCGGGATCTGGGGCCTCGACGCGCGCTCGGACTGGACACTCGTCCGCGGGTTCAAACCCACCACCCTGCATGACGGCCTGCCGGCACGCTACGGCTACTACAACGACACCACGCCGGAACCCTTCATGCTCGACAGCGTCGCGGTGCTGCGCGGCCCCGCCTCGGGCCTGTATGGAAGCGGTTCGGTCGGCGGTGTGGTCAACACCACCTCCAAGACCGCAGCGCAGGACGCGCCGAACCTCTGGCAGTTGCAGGTCGGATCTTATGACCGGGTGCAGGGCGCCATCGATGTCAGCGGCGACCTGAACGAAACCGGCACGCTGCGGTACCGCCTCGTGGGCGTCGCCCGCGAGTCCGAGACGCAGGTGAATTACTCACAGGACGACGTGCTGTCGCTCGCCCCCTCGATCACTTGGCGACCAACCGAGGATACCGAGCTGACGGTGCTCGCCAACTACCAGGACAGCGACCGCAGCCCGCTCATCCAGTTCGCCTCGATCTACGGCACGCTGCTGCCCGCCACCGGTTTTGGCAATGGCGATTTCCTCGACGCCGATCTTTTCGTGGGCGAGCCGGGCTTCGACATGTTCGAAAGCGAACAGCGCAGCATCACAGCCATGTTCAGGCACCGCTTCAACACGGTCTGGAGCATGAATGCCAATTTCCGCTACCTCGAAGGCGAGGCCGAGTATCAGCACGCCTGGTGGGCCTTCGACAATTTCACCAACGGGCGCTACAACGCCGACGGCACGATCAACCGCACATTCTACCGGGCCGAGAACGAGCTGAAAACGCTTGCCCTCGACACCTACGCCACCGCCGAATACGCGATGGGTGGGGTCGAGATGCGCACTCTCCTCGGCGCCAGCTACAGCCGTGGCACCTATGATTCCGATATCGGCTACGGCGCGCAGAACGCCCCGCTCGATCCGTTCAACCCGGTCTATTCCGGCTTCACCCCGATCACCGTGACCGACACGCCCGGCACCTCGGTCGACGAATGGGGGATCTACGCCCAGAACCGCGCCACGGTCGACAACTGGATCGTCGATCTCGGCCTGCGCTACGGCCGCATCGAAAGCGGGGCCTCGAACGGCAGCTTCGGCGCGACCACCACCGCGGCCGAGGACAGCGCATGGACCGGCAATGCCGCCGTCATGTATGTCTTCGACAACGGCCTCGCGCCCTATCTCAGCTACGCGACCAGCTTTGAACAGGACGCCATTGGCACGGATGTGAACGGCAACGCCTTCGACCCGACCGAGGGCGAACAGGTCGAGCTGGGCGTGAAGTACCAGCCCGCCGGAACCGACACGCTGCTGTCGGCCGCGCTGTTCGACCTGACCAAATCCAACCTACTGATGAACGACCCGGTCAATCCCGGCTTTCAAGTGCAGACGGGCGAGGCAAAGTCGCAAGGGCTGGAGCTTGAGGCCTTCCACAGCTTTGGCGAGGTCTCGGTTCAGGCCGCCTATACCTATCTCGACACCGAAAACGCCAATGGCTTCGACATCGCGCAGGTGCCGACCCACGCCGCATCGCTCTGGCTCAACTACGCGCCCCGCGCGCTCGAAGGGTGGCAGTTCGGCGGCGGCGTCCGCTACAACGGCACCGCCGGAGACGGCGCGGGCCAGTTCACCACACCCGCCTACACGCTGGTCGATACCGCCATCGCCTACGAACGGGACAACTGGCGGCTGGCGCTCAACGTCGCGAACCTCACCGACGAACGCTACATGACCACCTGCCAGGGCGGCGCCTGCTACTTCGGTGAAGGGCGTAACGTGGCGCTCACCCTCTCCTCGACCTTCTGAACTCCAGCGGCGGCCCGACCGGGCCGCCCCAACCCATGGTGCCTTCGATGCTGCGCGCGCTCCTCCTCTCGCTGACCCTCGCCTCTGCCCCCGCCGCGGCGCAGGAGTTTCCGGTGCGCATCCCCCATGCCTTCGGCACTGCCGAGATCCCGGACCGCCCGACTCGCGTCGTCTCGCTCAGCTTCATCGGCCACGACTTCCTGCTGGCGCTCGGCCTCCGGCCTTACGCCCTGCGCAAATGGTATGGCGATTACCCGTTCGGCGTCTGGCCCTGGGCGCAGGACGCGCTCGGGCAGGCCGAACCGATCGTCATGCAGGGCGAGATCGATATCGAGGCCATCTCCGCCATGCAGCCCGACCTGATCGTCGGACAATGGAGCGGCATGACCGCCCATGACTACCGCCTGCTGTCGCAGATCGCCCCCACCCTCGCCCATCAGGCCGAGTGGGGCCCCTACGGCGCGCCGTGGCAGGGGATGTTGCGCAACCTTGGCCGGGCCACCGGCCACAGCGACCGGGCCGAGGCCTGGATCGACCGGCTCGACGCCCGCTTCGCCCGCATACGCGCCGACCACCCCGACTGGCAGGGCGCCAGCGCCGCCGTGGTCTGGGCAGGGCGCATCGGTGCCTATACCGGGCGCGACATTCGCGGCCGCCTGCTGCGCGACCTCGGCTTCACCATCCCCACCGAGATCGACGCGCGCGGCGGGCTCAACACCACCTATGTCCCGATCCCGCCCGAGGACCTGTCGCCGATCGACGTCGACGCGCTGATCTGGCTCGACGCAGGCGCGGGCACCGACCGGCTGAACGCCCTGCCCCTGCGAAACACGATGCGCGCCTATGCCGAGGGGCGCGAGGTCTATTCCGGCCTGATGCTGTCGGCAGCCATGTCGCATTCCAGCCCGCTCAGTCTCGATCACGCGCTGGACACACTTGTGCCGCTGCTCGAGGCGGCGATGGACGGCGACCCCGCGACCGTCGTGGCCAGCTCCGCCAAGGCCGGCATCTTGCCGAAAGAGACACCCGATGCCCGCTGACATTGCCCTGCGCCACACCCCCGCACGCGACCGACGCGGCCTCGCCCTTCTGGCAGCACTGGCGGCGCTGGCTCTGATCGCGCTGCTCGCGCTGCGGCTGGGATACCGCCCGGTCACTTGGGCCGAACTTGCTGCCGCCTTCACCGCTTACGACCCCGCTGACCCCGCACAGATCGTCATCCGCGAGATCCGCCTCCCGCGTATCGCCGCGGCCCTTCTGGCAGGAACGGCGCTTGGCATTGCGGGCGCACTGATCCAGGGCATGACCCGCAACCCCCTCGCCGATCCGGGCCTTTTGGGAATCAACGCGGGTGCCGCCGTCGGCGTGATCGGCGCGGTGTTCCTGCTGCGCATCAGCGATCCGTCACAGTTCATCTGGACCGCGCTGGCGGGCGGCGCGCTTGGCGCGGTGGCGGTCTTCGCGCTTGGCGGCGGCGCTCAGGCCCGGCCTGTGCGGCTGCTGCTGGCGGGGGCCGCGCTTACCGCCTTCTTCCTCGCCTTGATCCGCGCACTGGTGCTGGTCAGCCGGCAAAGCCTCGAGACCTACCGCTTCTGGGTGCTGGGCGGGTTCGAGAACGTGACCACCGACAGCCTCGCCGCGCTCTGGCCCTTCTTCCTCGGCGGCGCGCTGGTCGCGCTGGCCGCCGCCCTGCTGATCGACGCCCTGTCGCTGGGCGACGATACCGCCCGCGGGCTGGGCGTGAATGTCGGCGGGGCAAGGCTGCTTTGCGGTTGTGCAATCGTCCTGCTGGCCGCCAGCACCGTTGCGCTGGCCGGCCCCATCGCCTTTGTCGGGTTGATCGTGCCGCACATGGCGCGCGCCGTGATGCGGCAGGACATGATCTGGCTCGCCCCCTGTTCGGGGATCTTCGGCGCCTGCCTGCTGCTGCTGGCCGATCTCGCGGGCCGCTCGGCGCTGTTCGGCGGCACCATGCAGGCCGGCGTGATGTCGGCACTGATCGGCGGGCCCCTTCTGATCTGGCTGATCCGCCGCACCGGGGGGAGCAGGACATGACCCACGCTCTTCGGCTTGGCCCGCTCTCCATTCCCGTCGCGCGCCGCGCCCTGTTTGCGGGTGGCATGCTGCTGGGCCTGTCGACGGTCATCGCGCTGACCGCGCTGCTGACCGGCAGCTATCCGGTGACGGCCGCGGATATCTGGCAGGCGCTTGCGGGTCGGGCCGAGGCCATACCGTCGATGATCGTGCTCGACCACCGGATGCCGCGCATCCTCACCGGGCTGGGCGCGGGCGCGGCGCTTGGCATGGCCGGGGCGATGTTCCAGACCATGCTGCGCAACCCGCTTGCCGCCCCCGACATCATCGGCTTCACCGCCGGGGCCAACGCCGGCGCATTGCTCGCCGCCTTGCTGACCGGCGGCATGATCCTTGGCGGAGCGCTTCTAGGCGGCGCACTGACCGCGCTGGCCGTAACCGCGCTCGCATGGCGCGACGGGCTCGACACCCATCGGCTGATCCTCGTCGGCATCGGCGCCAGCCTGTCGCTTGGCGCCGCGGCCGACCTGCTGCTCAGCTACACCGACGAGAACACCGCCGCCGACATGGCCCGCTGGCTGACCGGCACGCTGCACGCGCGCGGCTGGGCCGAGGTCGTGCGGATCTGGGGCGGGCTGGCCCTGCTGTTGCCGCTGCTGGTCTGGGTCAGCTTCCCGCTCGCCCGACTGGCCCTGTCCGATGAAACCGTGACTGCGCTCGGCCTGCCGCTCGCCCGGCTGCGCCTCGCCGTCACCGCGCTTGGCGTCACGCTTGTCGCACTGGCGGTCAGCGTCGCCGGGCCGCTGCCCTTCGTCGCCTTCGTCGCCGGACCCATCGCGCGGCGGCTGGTTGGCGGCGGCACCCCGGCGCTGCTCGCCGCCGCACTCGTCGGCGCGTGCGTCACCGCCGGGGCCGATCTCGCCGCGCGGTCGCTGCCCATGGTGCGGCTGCCCGCCGGTGTCTTCACCGCGATGCTGGGTGCGCCGGTTCTTGTCTGGCTCCTGTGGGCCGAGGCGCGAAAGGGGCGGATATGAGCGATGTACAAAACGGTCAATCGGGGCTCTGAACATGGTACAAAACGGTCAATTCGGGGGTACAAACCGCTTGCAGGCGAAGGAGATCTCGGTCTCCTACCCGCGCCGCGCGGTGATCGAGGCACTGACACTCGACATCCCCGACGGCAAGGTGACGGCCATCGTCGGCCCCAATGCCTGCGGCAAGTCCACCGTGCTGCGCGCCCTTGCGCGCCTGACCCCGGTGGCCGCCGGACGGGTGGATCTTGACGGTCAACCCATTGAAAAAAAAGGCTCCCGTGCGGTTGCTCGGCGGCTGGCCATCCTGCCGCAATCCCCGCTCGCGCCCGAGGGGATGACGGTGCGCGATCTCGTCCGCCGGGGCCGCACGCCGCATCAATCCGCCCTGCGCCAGTTCTCGCACGAAGACGCCCGCGCGACCCAGCGCGCAATTCAGCTTACAGGCCTGGAATCACAAGAAAATTCGTCACTCGAAACCCTCTCCGGAGGACAGCGCCAACGCGCGTGGATTGCGATGGCACTGGCACAGGACACCGACCTTTTGTTGCTGGACGAGCCCACGACCTATCTCGACCTGCCCCACCAGATTGAGCTTCTGACCCTGATCCGCAAACTCAACCACGAGACCGGCCGCACCGTCGCCATGGTGCTACACGACATCAACCTGGCGGCCCGCTTCGCTCACCACATGGTCGCGCTGAAAAAAGGCCGCATCCGATACCAGGGCGCACCGGACCAGGTCGTCACGCCCGAGATGATGCAAGACGTCTTCGCCCTTCCCTGCACCGTGATCGCCGACCCCGTCCACGGCCATCCCCATGTCATTCCAAGCTGAGGCCACATGACCAAAACAGCAACGCATCACACGGAAACCAGACTGCCCCACCTCGCCTTTGCCCCGCTGCGCGCGATCTTGCTGGCCGAGGCCAAGGAACACGGCCTCACGGCGACAGACACAGCCGCGGATGGTCTGCGCATCGTAACCTGTTATGGAGATTACGTTTTTCGGACCAACGCCACTGGTCTGCACGCACGGATCGAGGCACCGCGCGCCGATTGGCTCTTTGCTCTCAAGGACGGGCTGACAGAACGGATCACGGAACTTTCGCCCGATACCGGACGCGACATGCGCTGGTCGGGCGGGGACGAGGCGGGGGTGCGGCCACCGAACTTCCAATTGATCGAGATCCGCGAGATCGCCCCGCTCGGTAGGGATTTCCTGCGGATCACGGCAACCTCCGAGGACCTGACGCGCTTTGGCACGGATGCGATCCATTTCCGCCTGATCCTGCCGCCCGAAGGCCTCGAGACGCCGGAATGGCCCAGCATCGCCCCCAACGGCGCGACCGTTTGGCCCAGCGGGCACAAGGCCCTGCATCGTCCGGTCTACACGTTGCGCCATGTCGATCCTGCGGCGGGAACGTTCACCTTCGATCTGTTCAGGCACGAGGGCGGACGCGCAACCGAATGGGCCGGCAAGGTCAGGCCGGGCACGGTCGTCGGCCTGACCGGACCCGGCGGTGGCGGGCTTGTCGAGACCTCGGCCATCACGCTCTATGCAGACGAAACAGGCTTCCCCGCAGTGGCCCGCATCGTTGAATCGCTTCCGCAGAACGCCACAGGCATCGCGGTATTGTCGGCTGGAGCAGGCGCCGACTGCGGCTATCCGATGCCGACGCATCCCGGGATAGAAATCCACTGGACCCCGGGCCGGATCGATCTGGCAGCGCGGGCGATCGCCGAAAGAAAAGACCACCCGAACCACTTCTTGTGGTTTGCAGGAGAGCAACGCCAGGCCCGCACGCTGCGGGATTGGTGCCGCAGTACCGACTTGGACGTTCGAGCGCACAGCATTGCCGCGTATTGGACAGACAGGAGGGACGCGTGACATACATGCTCGGTATTCTTGACAGGAAAAACCACCGTATCTATTCCCGCCAAAACGGGGACTCGCATGCCACGCGCGGCCGGGACCTCCCGCTCCGCCGCGTCGAGAAGGAAGGACCGGCAATCATGACATCCTGCCGACACATCTTCATCGGTGCGGCTCTGGCGTTCTGCGTTGGTGCAGGAGCGTCGGCGCAAGAAGTTCCCGCAACACCGCCGACGCCCGAGATCGGACAGGCGCCCACGACGGGAATGGCCTCCAAGACCGATCAGAGCGAGCGTGTGGAGCGTTCCGCGCCCGCGCCGCAAACCGCCGAAACGATTGCAGACAGCGCAGCAGAGGTCGCAACCGAGCCGTCGGTGCCGCAAGTCTCGACCACCGTGCCGGCCGAGCAAAGCGCGCCAGTTGCATTGCCGGGTACAACCACCGAGGGCGACGAAGCGACGACACCCCAGATGCAATCAGCCGGATCAGTTACCGACACGGCGCGGAATGCGTCAGACCGGGCCATGGCATTCCTTCGCGAAGGGGGACCGGCGATCTGGGCCATCGCGGCACTGTCCGTGATCACCGTGGCGCTGATCCTTTGGAAGATCTGGCGCCTTGCCCTCATCGGCGCGTGGTCGCGCGGCAAGGCAGGGCGCGCGGTCGAGGCCTATCTTGCCGGCGAGCCCGAAGCTGCGCTGGCGCTGGTCGAAGGGCGCCGCGGCATCCGTTCGCAAGTCATGGCAGTCTCGCTTCGCAGCCTTGGCCATTTGCCGCACGAAACTGCACGCGAGGAAACAGCGCGCGTCGCCAAGCGGCATCTGTCGTCGGCACGTGACGGGCTGGGTGCGCTGGAACTGATCGCAACAATTGCGCCCCTTCTAGGCCTCCTTGGCACGGTTCTGGGCATGATCGCGGCATTCCAGGCCTTGCAGGCAGCCGGGTCGCGGGCAGATCCGGCGCTGCTGGCGGGCGGCATCTGGGAGGCGCTGCTGACCACGGCAGCGGGCATGGCGGTGGCGATCCCGGCCTCGGCCGCGCTGACATGGTTCGACTCGGTCATCGAGCGGATGCGCCGCGACATCGAGGACAACGCCACCCGCGTCTTCATCGCCGCAACCCCTGCGCGGCTGAAACTCGCGGCCGAGTGAGATGGAGTTCACGCCCCCTGCCCGACCGAGGCGCAGGCCCAGCCTGACGCCCATGATCGACGTGGTGTTCCTGCTCCTCGTCTTCTTCATGCTGGCCTCGCGCTTCGGCACCGAGGCGATGATGCCTCTGCCGCTTGCCGCATCGGGGGGCGACGGGTACAGCGGCCCGCCCCGGCTGGTCGATATCGCGCCGGAGAGCGTAGCGCTCAATGGTCGCCCGGTCGCGGACCTGCCAGCGGCGCTGGCGCCCTTGATGACCGCGCCCGACGACATGGTGATCCTGCGTGGTCGCGACGGGGCCGATCTGCAACGCGTGGTGGACGTGGCTGAAACCCTTCGTGCCGCAGGGCTATCCGCCCTTGTGTTGGTGGAGTGAGCGATGGACCTGAGTGATCCCCCCCGCCGCCAGCCACGCGAATCCATCGTGCCGATGATCAACGTTGTCTTCCTGTTGCTGATCTTCTTCCTCATGACGTCGAAACTGGCCCAACCCGACCCGTTCGAGGTTAGCCCACCCAAAGCCGCGAGCGAGGCAGAGGTCGAAGCGGAGCCGGTGCTGTACGTGAGCCGCGACGGTGAAATCGCGTACAACGATCTGCGCGGGGCCGCAGCGATTGGCGCGCTGTCAGGTCAGGCAGAAGACGCAACGGTGATCCGGCTGAGGGCGGATGCCCAACTGGACGCGTCAAAGCTCGCCGCGATCCTGCGCGACCTGTCGTCGGCGGGCCTTGTCCGGGTCGAGCTGGTGGTGACGACGAAATGAGACGCGTTGTCGAACTGGCCGTGTTCACGGGCCTTGCAATCCTGTTCCACGTTGCGCTGTTCGCGCAACCGCCCGACGAAGGTGCCGAGGCCGGTGGATCGGGGGGCGAGGCTCTTGTGTCGCTACAGGCCGCTGACGCCACCGTGACCGACATGGTTGCGGCCTGGCAGCGCCCCATCGACCGACAGCCGCCGCCCGAACCGGAACTTGCGCCGATCGAGGCCGAGAGTACCGCGCCGAACCTGCCCCGGCTGGACCTTGCCGAAGCGCGACGGGCCGAGATGAGGTTGGCCGCGATGCCGCCTGCAGAGACCGAGACGTTGGATTTCGATGCCCCCAAGGCGCCCGTACGGCCCCGCGCGCAAATGCCCGAGATCGCACGCCCCGATGCGCCCGAGACCTCGCTTTCGCCCGACATGCCGCGACCGGAGACTACGCGACCCGAACGTTCTGTCCCGCCGAAGACCGTTCTGACACAGCCGCAAGCGGAAGCCTTGGAGATTGAAACCGAAGCCGCCGAGCCGCCCCCGTCGGACGCCGCGCCCGTAACGTCAGTGCGGCCCCCCGAACGCCCCGCGCCGCAACCAAGAACCGAGCCGAGGCCGCAACCCCAGACCGCGCGCAAGGCCGAGAAAACGACGACGGGCACCGCGGCACAGCGTGCGGCCGGATCGGGTGGCAGCGCGCAGGCCGGCAATGCCAGAAGCGCTCGCACGGCGACACTGTCGAAAGGCCAGCAGGCCAAGCTGCAGGCTGTCTGGGGTGCCAAGATCCGCGCACGCATTGAACGTGCCAAGCGCTACCCGCGCGGGACCAATGCATCGGGGCAGGTCAGCCTGGCCATCTCGATTGGCAGAGACGGCCAGCTGCAGGGCGTCAGCATTCGCCGGTCTTCCGGCAATGGCGCATTGGACAAGGCGGCGGTCGATGCCGTGCGTCGCGCGGGTCGTTTCCCCGCCGCCCCGAAGGATCTGCCAGGCAACAGCTTTGCCTTTTCGCTCGCGATCGTGATGAAGCGCTAGCGGATCAGATGTTGGTGAAATCTCCGTGGCGTCCGGCGCCATCCCGGAAACGTCCAGCGCCCGCGGTTCCTTCCCTGCGGATCGCCTCGAGGCCGTTTGCCCACTCGACCTTCAGCGCCTCGCGGACCGGCAGGCCGCGTGTCTCGATGATGGTCCGGCGATCGGCGCGAACGGCCTCCTGCGGGAAGCGCGCAATCTCGCGGGCCATCGCCTCGGCCGCTTCGCGCGCGGCGCCATGCGGTACGACCTTTTCGGCCAGCCCGATGCGATAGCATTCTTCGGCTTCGACCTTGCGGCCCGTCATCGCGATTTCAAGCGCCTTGCCCTGACCCACGAGACGCGGCAAGCGCACCGCGCCGCCATCCATCAGCGTGATCCCCCAGCGGCGGCAGTAAACGCCCAGATAGGCGGTTTCCGCCATCACGCGGATGTCGCACCACAGGGCAAGCTCCATGCCACCGGCGACGGCGGCCCCTTCGATGGCACCGATCACAGGCTTGTTGAGCTCCATCCGCGACGGGCCTAGAGCGCCGGGGCCGACCGGGGCCGAACCGACGGGAAACTTGTGCGCGTCGAAATAGGCATCGCGTTTGACCGGGTCGGCCAGCGATGCGGCAAGCTTCAGATCCCATCCAGCGCAGAAATTGTCGCCCTTGCCCCAGAAAACGGCAACCTTGGCGTCGCTGTCGTCGAAGGCCTGAAAGGCATCGACCAAGGCATGCGCATGTTCCGTGTCCACGGCGTTGCGCGCTTCGGGACGATTATGGACGATCGTCCAGATATCGTCGTCTTTCTCGATTTCTACAGTCATGCGTTCCTCCCTGAGAATTATGATGCGCCCGCGTCAACCCGTGAGCATTTCCTCGACGACGAGGTTGAAACGGTTCAGTGCCCCTTCGAACCGCCCGAAAAGGTGGCTCGGGTTGCCGCGTGAGGCGAAACCGGCCTGGATTTCCTCGCCGAGGACGAAGTCCTCCATCAGTGTCACGTGGGTGATCTGGTGGTTTTTCTGCCAGTGCTTCTGCATCTCAGGCGTATCGGGCGAGTCATTTGGCACCAGCGTGGCAAGACGCAATGCGGTACGGCCTTCGGAGAGCGGTTCACTGTTGATCCAGACGATGTGATCCTGCTGCACCAGCATCTGGGTGGTGGGCATCAACGTGTAGAGCACGTTCGCGTCCTGACGGATTTCCCACTCGGTTTCCGGCTTTTCGTCCAGCTCCATCATTGAACTACGCGGCAGGATCGAGCGCATGTGCGGCCCGAACATCCGGTAGGTCGACAGGTTGTCGGGAAAGTGCGGTGCGATCGTCGCGGCATGCGCGACGCGGAAATGGTAGGCTTCGATCCCGCCTTCGACGAGCACCTTCCAGTTGGCCGCAATCTCAACCGTTTCCTCGACCGCGATCTTGTGGTTCGCAAGATCAAGCCAGTCCATGTCCGATGCAATTTCGCCCAACCAGGCGTCGATATCCAACGATGACCCATCGTCGGGATTAGCGACGACCCAGATGAACCCGTGCGCCTCGGCAACGGGCAGGCGGCGCAGCCCGCGCTCTGCGCGCGGCAGGTCGGGAAAGCCCTGCGCCTCCTGAGGGACGGCGCGCAGCTCGCCCTTATTGGTCCAGCTCCAGCCGTGATAGGGACACGTAAAGACCCGCTTGCACCCGGAGCTTTCACGCTCAAGTTTTGCGCCGCGATGTCGGCAGACGTTGAGAAATGCGCTGACCTCGCCATCGTCGTCGCGCACCAGCAATACCGGAAGCCCCATAACGTCTCGGGCGAGGAAGGCGCGCGCGCCTTCCAACTCGCTCGAATGCGCCGCGACGATGGGCTTGCGCCGAAAGATCGTGGCGCGCTCGCGCTCGAACCGCTCAGCGCTCGAATAGCGCGAAATCGGCGAATGCGCGATCGTATCGTCCAGATAAGCCGACTTTTGTTCGGCCAGCCCGATGATTTCCTTGATCAGGCCCAGTTCCTCGGTTCGGTCCATGGCGTCCTCCACCCGCTCGCTTACCATATGGTAAGTACCTACCGACTGGTAAGCCGTCAATGATTCTGTATGGTGTCGGGAAAGGAGAATCGCGATGTCGCAACAACCCAACCCCCGCGAGAGGTATCTTGCGATCGCGACCAGCGCCTTTGCCGAGACCGGCTACCATGGCGTCAGCCTTGCCCGGCTGGCCGAAACCGCGGGCGTAACCAAACAGGCGCTTCTTCATTTCTTCGGTACGAAAGAACGGCTATATACCGAGATCCTGACCGCCTTGGCCCAGCGGTTGTCGGCCAAGATCGACGAGATAGAAGCCCCCGACGCCGAGACGCGGCTTGTCGCCTATTTTGACGCGCATGCAGCAGGCGCATTATCGCAACCGGATGATGCAAAGCTGGTGATACGCGCGCTGCTGGACAGTGATGCGGCAGCTCGGATCTGGCCGATGAAACCCTATCTCGAAAAACTCGTGAATCTCGCGCTGTTGACCAGACGGTGGCGCGGCGCGGACAAGCGCGAGGTGCTGGCCGGTCTCTACCAGTTGATCGGGTCAATCCAGTATTTTGCAATCTCGAACCCGACGCTGACCGGAATGTACGGCGATACGGCGTCGACCACGCTGGCCGAGCATGTCACGCGAAACGTCCATGACGCCGTCAAGCTTTTCGCCTATGGAGAGAAAATCGACTGAATGAGCGCGGCAAGACAGGCCGCGCAACCGGCCCAAGGAACGGAGCGCAGACCATGCCGCAGATCGCCATCCGCACCGAGTTTCCGCGCAAGACACGCGAAATCGAAAATGTCTGGATTCCCATGCCGGACGGGACCCGCCTTGCCGCACGTATCTGGCTGCCCGAGGATGCCGAGGAAAACCCTGTGCCGGCGATCCTGGAATACCTTCCCTACCGCAAGCGCGATGGAACGGTCGAGCGTGATGCCCTCACCCATCCCTATTTTGCCGGTCACGGTTATGCCGGGGTGCGCGTCGACATGCGCGGAACCGGCGACAGCGAGGGGATCTGCCTTGGCGAGTACTTGTTGCAGGAACAGGACGACGCGCTGACAGTGATCGAATGGCTGGCCGCGCAACACTGGTGTTCGGGCAAGGTCGGCATGATCGGCATCAGTTGGGGTGGCTTCAACGGATTGCAGATCGCTGCACGCCAGCCCGAAGCGCTCGGCGCGGTCATCACCCTTTGCTCGACGGATGATCGCTATGCCGATGACATCCATTTCATGGGCGGTGCGGTCCTTACCGACAAGCTGGCCTGGGGCGCAACGGCCTTCGCCATCGCCAACACCCCACCCGACCCGGCCATCGTTGGCGAACGCTGGCGCGACATGTGGATCGATCGGCTGGAGAACAACGGCCTGTGGATGGTGGACTGGTTCCGCCACCAGCGGCGCGACGAATTCTGGCGGCATGGTTCCATCTGCGAGGATTATGACGCGGTCAAGGTGCCTGTCTATGCCGTGGGCGGCTATGCCGATGGCTATACCAATCCGATCTTTCGCATGATGCAGAACCTGACCTGTCCGCGAAAGGCATTGGTGGGACCTTGGGCGCACAAATACCCGCATTTCGCGACCCCCGCGCCGCGCATCGGCTTTCTGCAGGAGTGTCTGCGCTGGTGGGATCAACACCTCAAGGGCTTGGACACGGGTATCATGGACGAGCCGATGGTCCGGACCTGGATACAGGAACCTGCCGCGCCCAGCACCGTCGCGACCGAACGGCCCGGACGGTGGGTGTCTGCACCGAACTGGCCTACGCCCGGGTCACGCGTGAGCAGTTGGCACGTAAACCCGGCGGGCCTGTCTCAAGAGGCCGCGCCAGCCAACCCAATCACGCTTGCCTGCCCTGAAACCGCGGGAATGGCGGCGCAGACATGGTGCATTTATGGCGTCGACGCAGACGGACCGATGGACCAGAACCTCGAATCCGGGCGCATGCGCTTCTTCGACACGCCCCCCCTTGAACAGGACATGCAGATCATGGGGTTCCCCATTCTGCATACGAGTGTCGCAAGTGACGCTGACCAGGCGAACCTGGCCGCGGTTCTGTCGATGGTTGCTCCAGACGGAAAGGCGACCCTCATCAGTTTTGGCGTGCTTAACCTGACCCATCGCGACGGACACGCCGAGCCCAAGCCTTTGCCGATCGGACAATCGGTGCCGGCGCAACTCCAACTCAACGTGATCGGTCAGCGGGTACCAGCCGGATACAGGTTACGGCTGCAACTCTCGCAATCCTACTGGCCCCTGATCTGGCCCTCGCCGCGGCGGGTGCAATTGACGCTGACCGAGACGCGGCTCGACCTTCCCCTGCTCGCCGAAGAGGCCGGACCGGACCTGCCCGCGTTCGCCCGGCCCGAGGGGGCGGCGCCGTTGCAGACCGAAGAGATCGAAGCAGGCCATTCATCGCGGACCCACTGTATCGATTGTACGACCGGTGCCGAAACGCACACCCGATCCTCGGACACCGGGCGTCTCCGGCATGTCCATACCGGGATCGAGGTGCATTACGAGAACGAGGACAGCTTTACTATCCATCCCGACCACCCGAACAGTGCCTCTGGCACATGCAGATGGGCAAAGCACTATCGCCGCGGCGATTGGATCGCCGAGCTAGATACATCCGTGACGGTTCGCGCCTTGCCTGACGCGTGGCACATTACCGCCACGCTAGAGGCGCGCGATGCGGACGGCATAGTCGTGACCCGCGAATGGGACGAAACCATCCAGCGCGACCTTGTTTGAACGTTAACGGCAGCAGGGCCATTTTGCTTTGGAGCAGGAGTGGTTTGACTGAGCCAAGTCATTGCATGGTGTGACCTCGAGAAGTGATTATGGCGTGTCGTTGCGGTGTTTCCCGAACGCGGGATTTCCGTTAAGGCACGCACCCTACCCTGCCGTCACGCCTGTGCTAGGTCGCACCCCCATGCAAATTCCCGCCCAGATCATCGATTGGTTCTCTACCCGCGGCTGGGCCATTCACCCCCATCAACGGGCCCTGTTCGACCGCGCTGACGCGCCGGCGACACTTCTCATCGCGCCGACCGGCGGCGGCAAGACGATGGCGGGTTTTCTGCCGACACTGTCGGAGCTTGCCGACGGCGGTCACGAGGGGCTGCATACAATTTACGTCTCGCCGCTCAAGGCACTGGCAGCCGACATCCGACGCAACCTGACGACCCCGGTCACCGAGATTGGATTGCCCATCCGTATCGAGGACCGGACCGGCGACACCCCCGCAAGCCGTAAGAAGCGTCAGCGAGCCGACCCGCCGCATATCTTGCTGACGACGCCTGAAAGCCTGGCCCTGCTGACTTCCTACGAGGACGCCCCGCACATCTTTTCCGGGCTGCAGCGGGTGGTCGTGGACGAAATCCACGCACTCGCCGAAAGCAAGCGGGGCGATCAACTGATGCTCGCGCTGGCGCGATTGCAAAGCTTGCGCCCCGGCCTGCGGCGAGTTGGCCTTTCTGCCACGGTCGAAGATCCTGCTGCGATTGCCCGCTTTCTGGCACGGCACCCGGATCCGTGCGAAATTGTCGAGGCCGACCCCGGCCCCGATCCGGATATCGCGATGCTTCAGATCGACGAGAAACCGCCCTGGTCGGGCGGCGGCGCAGCATATGCTATCCCAGCCGTTCTGGAACAGGTGCGCAAGCACAAGACGACGCTCATCT
The DNA here is from genome assembly GCF_042648365.1 of Lutimaribacter marinistellae. NCBI lineage: Bacteria > Pseudomonadati > Pseudomonadota > Alphaproteobacteria > Rhodobacterales > Roseobacteraceae > Lutimaribacter > Lutimaribacter marinistellae. The sequence goes on from NZ_JBHRXI010000010.1 coordinate 350,119, forward strand.
TTCATAACACGCGCGCGCAGGCCGAGATATTCTTTCACAACCTCTGGCTTGCCAATGACGAGGGGCTGCCCATCGGCATCCACCACGGCTCGCTCGACCGGGTTCAGCGCGAGCGTGTCGAGGCGGCGATGGTCAGGGGCGAGTTGCGCGCCATCGTCTGTACCGGCAGTCTCGACCTTGGAATCGACTGGGGCGATGTCGACCTCGTGATACAGATCGGTGCGCCCAAGAACGTAAAACGGCTGGTGCAACGGATCGGTCGGGCCAACCACCGATACAACGCGCCGTCAAAGGCCCTTCTGGTGCCTGCAAACAGGTTCGAAGTTGTCGAATGCGTCGCTGCGCTTGAAGCCGTGAAGGCACATGATCTGGACGGCGAACCGCGCGGCACCGGCCCGCGCGACGTGCTATGCCAGCAGATCCTGATTACCGCGGCGGCCGGACCGTTTGACGCCGACACGCTCTATACCGAAGTGACCAGCGCCGGCCCCTACGCCACGCTGACGCGTGCGGGGTTCGATGCCTGCCTCGATTTCGTGGCAACCGGCGGCTATGCGCTGCGTGCCTATGATCGCTGGCAGCGGTTGCTGCAACGCCCCGACGGGATGTGGCAATTGCGCGATCCCCGGGCGTCGCAGCGGATCCGAATGAACATCGGAACGATCCAGGACACCGATACACTCAAGGTCAGACTGCGGCGCAACCGGGGTGGCAAACCACTGGGCGAGATCGAGGAGGGTTTTGCCGCCTCGCTGACGCCCGGCGACACCTTCCTGATCGGCGGCCAGATTGTGCGATACGAGGGGCTGCGCGAAATGGTGGTCGAGGTCACGCGACGCGCCGACAAAAAGCCCAAGATCGCCACGTTCATGGGCACGAAATTCGCGACCTCGACGCAGTTAAGCGCCCGTATCCTCGACATGTTCGCGCAGGATAGCTGGCCACAACTGCCCGCCCACACAGCCGAATGGCTGGCATTGCAGCGCGAGGTCTCGCAATTGCCCCAGCGCGGGCGGCTGCTGATCGAGAGCTTTCCCCATGACGGGCGCGAACACCTGTGCGTCTACGGGTTCGCAGGCCGGAACGCGATGCAGACACTGGGCCTGTTGCTGACGAAGCGGATGGAGGAAACGGGGCTGGCCCCGCTCGGTTTCGTCGCCACCGATTACGCCACCCTGATATGGGGCCTCGACGCGCCGTCCGATCCGACACCTCTTTTCGACATTGACGCCCTACGCAACGGTCTGGAGACGTGGCTTGCGGGAAATGCCGTGATGAAGCGCACCTTTCGCGCCAGTGCCACGATCGCCGGCCTGATCGAACGAAACACAGGAGGCCAACGCAAGTCTGGGCGGCAGGCGACGTTTTCGTCTGATATCCTTTATGACACGCTGTTGAAGTACGATCCCGGTCACCTACTGATGCAGATCACGCACGAGGAGGCGATGCGCGGCATGGTCGATTTCGGTCGGATCGAAGAGATGATTACCCGTGTCGGCTCGCGGATCGACCTATTGCGTCTGTCTCGGCTGACGCCCCTGTCGGCGCCGCTGTTCCTTGAAATGGGGCGCGTTCCCGTGAAAGGCGCGGCAGAGGAAAGGCTGCTTGCCGAAGAAAGCGCGCGGCTTCTGACTGAGGCGGGACTGAGCTGATCCGCCTTGCACTGCCGGCACGGTTGCGGCAAGGAACGGAGCATGAACGGATATGACTTCTCCCTTGCCGGCGTAGACCTGACCGCGTTGGGCTCGGGCGCCCTTTGGTGGCGCGAGGCCGACCTTCTTTGCGTGTCCGATTTGCATCTGGGAAAATCCGAGCGTATCGCCCGGCGTGGTGGAACAACGCTTCCGCCATATGAAACCCGCGACACGCTTAACCGCCTTTCTGACGATCTCGAAAAAACCGATGCCAAGACCGTTATCTGCCTCGGGGACAATTTCGACGATCTGCACGCGGCCGAGGCGCTGACCGAACATGACCGGACATCGATTACCGTTCTGCAATCGGGGCGGCAATGGTTGTGGATCGAAGGCAACCACGACCCGGGACCGGTCGAGTTCGGGGGCGCGCACCTTGCGGAATACAGCAGGGACGGACTTACGTTTCGCCACATCGCACAATCGGGCGCGCAGGCCGAGATCTCGGGCCATTACCACCCCAAGGCGACCTTGCGCAGCCGTGGTCGCGCGATCAGCCGCGCAGCATTTCTTGTCGATGACGCAAGGGTCATTCTTCCGGCATATGGCACATATACCGGCGGGCTGCGATGCGACGATGCCGCGCTTTGCGCGCTGATGGGGCCGCGGTCAGTTGCCATCCTGACGGGGCCGACACCCGCGCCCATGCCGATGCCGCGCTAGATGACGCCTAGCCGTTCCAATTCGGGACGATACTTGCGACTCACCGGGACCAGATCGCCATTGCACAGGCGTAATGAAACGCGGCCCGATTGCCGCTCGACGCTTTCGATGGCTTTTTCGCTGACCCAGTGCGACCTGTGGGTGCAATAGCCGCGAACCGGCTCCATTTCGTCTATTGCATCGGAGAACCGCATGCGAATGACGTGGGTTCCCTCGGTCGTGACCACGCGAACGCTGTGATCCTCGACCGTCAAACGCAGGATCTCTCCCCGGAAATCATCCGCGAGCCTTCGCTTCAATCGTGGACTGTCTTGCGGCTTCTCAGCGGCGGCTGATGGCACGGCAGCTTTCAGTAGGATCATCCCGGAGGCGGCGATCACCCCGTAAGAGCCGATTTCAGTCAGGCCCGGAAATACGTTGCCTCGTGCGCTCCAAACGACAATGGCCACAAGGAGCCAGAGAAACGGTGTGAAAAGAACGAAGATGCCCAGCGCAATGGAAAGGTCATGCAGCATACGGTGTTGCGAGGGAAGGATCCGCGAAACGATCCTTTGCGCGGCCCCTGCCGATAGCGCGGCAAGGATCATAACCAGCAACCAGAAAACCATCAGACCAGGAAAAGACAATTGAACCACGTCAAACGGATCAACTGTCGCCGCCAGCGCGAACCCACATATGAAACCGGGCACCAGGACCCGTTGCAGAAAGTGACCGATACACAATTCCGGCCCTGAATTCATACGCTTCGCACTCGCCCCTTTACACCCGGAACTTGTATTAGCGTATCAAACTGACGCTGACAAACGTCAATCCGTAATCAGGTAAACTTGGCTCGCTGGTCAGGCGGTCAGCCCCTCGGGTTCCGGCAGGCCGTTGGCGCGGCAACAGGCCGTCAGCGTGTTGGCCAACAGGCAGGCGATGGTCATTGGTCCTACACCACCCGGTACCGGGGTGATCGCACCGGCGACCTCGGCACAGCTTTCGTAATGGCAATCTCCCACCAGCCGCGTTTTGCCTTCGCCCTTCTCGGGCGCGTCGACACGATTGATGCCGACATCGATTACTGTCGCGCCGGGCTTGATCCAGTCTCCGGGCACCATTTCGGGTCGTCCCACGGCGGCGACAACGATATCCGCGCGCCGCACCACGTCGGGCAGATCCTTGGTTCTCGAATGCGCAATCGTCACGGTGCAGCTATCGCGCAGCAACAACTGCGCCATCGGCTTGCCAACGATGTTCGAGCGCCCAACGACCACCGCCTCCAGACCGGACAAGTTGCCATGATGCTCTCTCAGCATCATGAGGCAGCCCAGCGGAGTGCAGGGCACCATCGCCTTTTGGCCGGTCGCAAGAAGTCCAACATTGGAGATATGGAAGCCATCGACATCCTTGGCCGGGTCGATCGCATTGATGACCAGATCTTCGTTCAGGTGCCCGGGCAATGGCAACTGCACCAGGATCCCATGTACTGCCGGATCGGCGTTGAGCTGTGCCACGAGGGCCAGCAACTCGTCCTCCGAAGTCTCGGCATCCAGCTTGTGCTCAAAGGAATTCATGCCGACTTCGACGGTCATCTTGCCCTTGGACCGGACATAGACCTGGCTGGCAGGATCTTCACCGACCAGCACGACAGCCAGACCGGGCGTGATGCCGTGATCCGCCTTCAAACGCGCCACATGCTCCGCCACACGCCCCCGCACATCGCCTGCAAAGGCCTTGCCGTCGATTACTTGCGCCACCATCGCGATTTCCTTCTTCGCATTCCACGGGACTTGCAGCCCCGGTTTCGAGTGTTTCTCCGCTGTCCGCCACATTGAAGCGATCAAGGGTCAGCGCCGCCGCGCCGGGCCGTAAGGTCCACGCGGCCGCGAGCGGGCAGGGCTCGATGCCCTGCCCGCTCGCCACGTGTCTGGCTCAGAACAGCCCTTCGATCTGGCCGGCCTCGTTCAGGCGGATATTTTCGGCCGCCGGTTTGCGCGGCAGGCCCGGCATGGTCATGATCTCGCCACAGACGACGACGATGAAGCCGGCCCCTGCCGACAGACGGACCTCACGCACCGGGACGGAGTGGCCCGTGGGTGCACCGCGCAGGTTGGGATCGGTCGAAAAGGAATATTGTGTCTTGGCCATGCAGACCGGCAAGTTGCCGTACCCCGCATCTTCCCATTCGCGCAGCTGGTTGCGGATTTTTTGGTCTGCCAGCACCTCGTCCGCGCGGTAGATCCGCTTGGCGATTGTTTCGATCTTTTCGAACAGAGACATTTCATCGGGATAGAGCGGGCCAAAATTCGCTGAGCCGGAGTCAGCCAGTTCCACTACCTTACGTGCCAGGTCTTCGGACCCTTCCGAACCAAGTTCCCAGTGGCGCGACAGGACCGCCTCGCAGCCATGGGTGCCGACATACTCCTTGACCGCGTCGATCTCGGCATCGGTATCGGTCACGAAGTGGTTGATTGCCACGACCACAGGCACGCCAAAGCTTTTCACGTTCTCGATATGGCGTCCGAGGTTCGCGCACCCCTTCTGCACCGCTTCGACATTCTCGGCACCCAGATCGGCCTTGGCGACACCGCCATTCATCTTCATCGCACGCACGGTGGCGACGATCACGACCGCCGAGGGTGCGATACCGGCCTTACGACACTTGATGTTCATGAATTTCTCGGCACCAAGGTCGGCACCGAAGCCAGCTTCCGTTACAACGTAGTCGGCCACTTTCAGCGCGGTTTTGGTCGCGATGACCGAGTTACAGCCATGCGCGATGTTGGCAAACGGCCCGCCGTGTACGAAAGCAGGGTTGTTTTCCAGCGTCTGAACGAGGTTTGGCTGCATCGCGTCCTTGAGCAAGACGGTCATCGCTCCTTCGGCCTTGATGTCGCGGCAATAGACCGGGCTCTTGTCGCGGCGATAGGCAACAATGATGTCGCCCAGGCGCTTTTCGAGGTCTTTCAGGTCGTTCGCAAGACACAGGATGGCCATGACTTCCGAGGCCACGGTGATGTCGAACCCGTCTTCGCGTGCAAAGCCGTTCGACACACCGCCCAACGACGAAGTGATCTGGCGCAAGGAGCGGTCGTTCATGTCGACGACGCGGCGCCATTGCACGCGGCGGGTGTCAATACCTTGTTCGTTGCCCCAATAGATATGGTTGTCGATCATCGCCGACAGCAGCGAATGCGCGCTGGTGATCGCGTGGAAATCCCCGGTAAAATGAAGGTTCATCTCTTCCATGGGAACGACCTGCGCATAGCCGCCACCCGCTGCGCCGCCCTTCATCCCGAAGTTCGGACCCAGAGAGGCTTCACGGATGCAGATCATCGCATTCTTGCCGATCCGGTTCAGGCCATCCCCCAGACCGACTGTCGTGGTCGTCTTGCCTTCGCCCGCTGGCGTCGGGTTGATCGCGGTGACGAGGATCAGCTTGCCGTCTTCGCGGTTCTGAACCGAGTCGATGAACCCCTGGCTCACCTTTGCCTTGTCGTGACCGTAAGGCAGCAGGTCGTCGGCGGAAATGCCCAGCCTTGTCCCGATTTCCTGAATCGGCTTCTTGCTGGCCTCGCGGGCGATTTCGATATCGGATTTATGGCTCATGCTGCGCAGTCCCTGGATTGGCGGTGCAAGATGATCGGCGCGATACGCCGACGTCGATCACTGCATAGCCTTGCCTTGCTTCGAGTTGGGACAGAATTGCGACCTTTCGACGTTTCGAAACGTCCAGATTGCGACTGAGATGTTCAGATCGGAAACCCCGAACGCCTCGCGGAAACCCGTATGGTGTCAAGTCTATGATCCGCCGCATGCGGAGAGGCGTTTGCTGAATCACCTGCAAGAGATACACGGCCCGGAAAGCAGACGGTTAAACGGTCACGGGGCCCAGACGCGTTGTTCCGGCACGAACAGACGCAACCGATCGCCCAGGGCAAGCCGACCGGCGCGCTCCACCCAGGCCGTCACGCCACGACGCCCCTTGGCGGCCTGCTTGAACTGCTTGCCGTGGCCCGGTTCGTCGGCTTCGATTTCGCGGGCGGGCAAGTGGCACGGCAAGTTCTCCATATCCACTGTAATCGTCAGACCTGACGGCCCTTGGAGCCGCGAGCCCGGCGGGACATGGGTAAAGTCGGGAATACCGCGCAGGATGATACTCGCCCCGAGCAGGGCCGGGTCCAACTGTTCCAGCCCGATCTCGGCACCGACCAGGTCCAGCTCTTCTCCCGACAGAATCGACAGCTGGCGGACGTTCCGGATTTCGGTGCCCTTGGGATACAGGTGCGTCACCCGCGAGCAGGAGGGGCGGACGGCCCCCTCGTGGCGTGCACCCGCGTCCCCGCCCAGCGTCAGGTCAAGCGAGACGACCGACTCGGCACGGATACCGCTGCCTGCTGGGACATGGCCCAACCAGATCACTTCGCCCGCGTATTGTGTTTCCGCAACGGTGGACATGGCCTCTCCCTACTCAGCTGTTCCTCTCCGATATCGTGCAACGGGCACATCGGGCAAGGCTTTGGTCAGGCCCCCAAACGAAAAGCACCGCGCAAATGCGCGGTGCTTCTATGTAATTGAAGATGGGATCAAACCGTCGGTTCAGGCTCCAACCCACTTTCGGGTGGTGTCTTCTTGGGTTTGGTCTTTGGGATGGCAGTAACACTCGGCGCATTGCCTTCGTCCGAGGTATCGTCACCGTCATCTCCGACATTGGGTGGTTCGCCCCGGATGACGCGCTTGATCTCGTCGCCGGTCAGCGTCTCGTATTCCAGTAGCCCCTGCGCCAGGCGCTCCCATTCTTCTTTCTTCTCCTGAATGATCGTGAAGGCTCGGTCGTAACCTTCCTGGATGAAGCGTTTTACCTCTTCCTCGATCATTTCCTTGGTGTGTGCCGAAACGGAGAAACCTGGCGTCTGGCCCGAGTAGCCTTCATGCGCCTCGGCATAGTCGATATTGCCCACCTTGTCGGACATCCCCCAGCGCAGCACCATGGCGCGCGCCAACTGGCTTGCCTGCATGATATCGCCGGCCGGGCCGTTCGAGACGTGATCGGGACCATACTTGATGATCTCTGCCGCCTTGCCCGCCATCGTCATCGCGAGTTTCTGTTCGCACTCGTCCTTGTGGAAATTCAGACGATCCATTTCGGGCAGCGAAACGACCATACCCAGCGCGCCACCGCGCGGGATGATCGTCGCCTTGTAGACAGGGTCGCAGAGCGGCAGCTCAAGACCCACGATGGCATGTCCGGCCTCGTGATAGGCGGTTTTCTCTTTCTGGTCCTGTGTCAGCACCATCGAGCGGCGCTCGGCGCCCATCATCACCTTGTCCTTGGCGTTCTCGAAGTCTTCCATCGTGACGAAACGCCGACCCACCCGCGCAGCCATCAGAGCTGCCTCGTTAACGAGGTTGGCCAGATCGGCACCAGAGAAGCCCGGCGTGCCGCGTGCGATGATGCGCAGGTCGACGTCGGGGCCAAGGGGCGTCTTGCGCGCATGCACGCCAAGAATCTTTTCACGGCCTTTGATGTCAGGATTGCCGACAGTGACCTGCCGGTCGAAACGGCCGGGGCGCAGAAGCGCCGGGTCCAGAACGTCCTTGCGGTTGGTGGCGGCAAGAATGATCACGCCTTCGTTTGCTTCGAACCCGTCCATCTCGACCAGCAACTGGTTGAGCGTCTGTTCGCGCTCGTCATTGCCACCTCCATAGCCGGCACCGCGATGGCGACCCACCGCGTCGATCTCGTCGATGAACACGATGCAAGGAGCGTTTTTCTTGGCCTGCTCAAACATGTCGCGCACACGCGATGCACCGACACCGACGAACATCTCGACGAAGTCGGAGCCCGAGATGGTGAAGAACGGCACGCCCGCCTCACCAGCAATGGCCCGAGCCAACAGTGTTTTACCAGTACCCGGAGGGCCCACCAGCAGCGCCCCTTTGGGGATCTTGCCGCCAAGGCGGGAGAACTTCTGCGGGTTGCGCAGAAACTCGACGATCTCTTCGAGTTCTTCCTTGGCTTCATCGATGCCTGCAACATCGTCGAAGGTCACGCGACCATGCTTTTCGGTCAGCATCTTTGCCTTGGACTTGCCAAAGCCCATTGCCCCGCCTTTTCCACCGCCTTGCATCCGGTTCATGAAATAGACCCAGACACCGATCAGCAGCAGGAAGGGCAGCAGCGTGATCAGGAATGACTGGAAGCCTGACTGCTGCTGTTTCTTTGCCTGAACAGGGATGTCGTTATCGATAAGCAGGGTGGTCACCTCGGCATCGCCGGGTTTGATGGTGACGTATTCCCGGCCATCGTTGCCGCGGAAACGGATCTGCTCGCCATCCAGGGTGACTCGGCTGACCTCATCCGCTTCGACGGCACTGACGAATTCCGAATAGGTCTTTTCCTGGCTTTGCAGGGTTCCGCCAGATCCGCTGAACAGGTTGAACAGAGCAAGGATCAGAAGGAACAGGACGACCCAGAAGGCGATGTTGCGTGCGTTGCCCAAGGAAACTCTCCTAAATCTCACGGCAATCAGTGCCCCGAATGGGGGCTCGTGCCGGCTAGGCTAGTAAAATAGAGATCATTGCCCGAGGTTCAATGCGATAAAAGGGATGCATAGAACTCTTCGTCGCCTCCGATCCGCCTTGCGCACCATCCGCAGGCGTTTCCTGCGCTTGGCGCGGCAAGAAGCCGCTCGCCCTTCCAGACCGACGGCGAAGACAACAATGCCTGCCTCGGGCGTCCGGTCTGTCGCCAGTCGAGACATTCTATCAATCCCTCTGGACCGAGGGCACGAATGACCGCACCGGGCGTCGAAGGGCCGGTAAGTGCCCATCTTCCATCCCAAACCTCGCTAACCGGAGCCTCCAGTTCCTTGACGAAGTGGTATTCACGGCAAATCCGGGCCGACCGTCCCTGCCGCAAGATCAGGCAATGGCCAAGCGCACCGGGCCGTTCGTGCCGGATGGCCTGCATAGCTTCGGCAACGGCCAAGCGACGTGGCCCATACTCTCCGCCACCGACCCATGTGACGCAATGCAGCAGCAAACGTCGCGCGATTTCTTCGGGCAGAGTGCGATACCCGCGCAGGTCGATCAAAACGTCGCCGGCATCCAGGCTGACAATGTCGCGCGCCGCGAGGAACACGTACCAATCGAGTGCGTCGCGCACCTGCGCCATGTTGCGCGCAACTTCCGACAGGCTCGCAACCGTGATTCCCAATGGCGCCAAGGAGGAGATGGCTTCGCGTGCCTTGATACGATCAAAACGGCGGTCGACATTCGACGGATCTTCAGCCCAGTCGATACCCCTTTGAACCAGGTATGACCTGAGTTCTGCTCTCGTCTGCTCTAGCAAGGGGCGGACAAGCGTGACACCATTCAGCGTCCGGCGAGGTGACATGGCCGCCAGTCCACTTGCCCCGGCGGCACGGCCCAATCTCATCAGAACCGTTTCCGCCTGATCGTCAGCGGTATGCCCCAAGGCAACCAATTCTATACCCTTGTCGAGGGCCCAGCCTGTCAACAGCGTGTACCGTGCCCTCCGTGCCTGATCCTGCATGTTGCCGGACCCGTCCCACCCTTGCCAACGCAATACAGTGTGAGACACTCCGAGCTGCTCGCAGAGCGTGCTCACATTCCGGGCTTCTTCCGCTGCCTCGGGACGCAAGCCGTGATCCACTGTCGCCGCGAGCAGCTCGACGCCTTCGCCAGCGAAAGCGCGGTGCAAGAGATCAAGCAGTGCGACAGAATCCCCGCCACCTGAGACTGCGACCCCGATCCGCTGTGGTGCCTGCGCTGGAAACCAGGTCCGCACGGCGGCGACGAGATCGTCGTCCATTGCCTCAGGTGCAGTTGAGGGTTGCCATTTCCTGCGTCGCCTTGGCGACGGCAGGCGCCCCGGGGAACCGGGCCGAGACTTCGCCAAGCGTCACGCATGCCTGGTCCACCTGCCCCAGACGGCCAAGTGCCGCCCCCAGTTGGAACAGTGCTTCGGCCGCGTTTGGTCCGCTCGGATCGCCGGTGAAACTGGCGAGATAAGCACGAGCTGCTTCGCGCGTATCACCCATGTTGTCGAGGGCGCGCCCGCGGTTCAAATGCGCCTCGGCCGCGAGTGGGCTGCCCGGATAGGCCGTATCGAACTCGGCAAAAAGGCGTGCCGCCTTGTCATATGAGCCTTCGGCCAGTGCCGCATTGGCCGCGTCGAACTGGGACTGCTCTGCAATCGCCAGCTGGCCGCCCTGCTCGACGTCCGGCTCTGGTGCCGGAGCCGCAGATGCGCCGGGCAATTCGCCGCCGCCAAGGGTCGTGCCTTCTGACAGAGACGCCAGGTCACAATCCGGCTCAAGCTCACACAGTCTGAATTCCAAGTCGCCCACGCGGTTCGTTCCATCTGCGACAACGCGGTCCACACGTTGGGTCAATTGTTCTGTTTGACGGGTCAGGCGTTGCAGCTCAGCTTCAATGGAATCGACGCGTTCCAGTACGGAACTGCCCGACAGGTTCGGATTGGGCGCGCCGGTTGTCGAAAACTCCCTACGCAGACGCTGGATCTCGACATTCAGTACCGTCAACTCCTGACGGATGTCGGCCAGGGTCTGGGTGTTGTCCTGAGCAGCGAGCGGTCCGCAGAGTACCAGTGCCAGACCAAGCGCACCAATCACCTTTCGCATCGTCAATTACCCCGTCAGACCCCCGGCCAGCACGGTCACCGCGCGGCGGTTCTTGGTATAGCACGCCTCTTCGGAGCAGATCTCGATCGGACGTTCCTTGCCATAGCTTACCGTCGTCAGACGGCTTGCCGGAACACCACGCAATACCAGAAACTCCTTTACCGCGTTCGCGCGACGCGCCCCCAAGGCAAGGTTGTACTCCCGCGTGCCCTGTTCATCGGCATGACCCTCGATGGTGGCGACGTAATCGCCATTCGTGATCAGCCACTGTGCCTGCTGCTCGAGGATCGCGCGGGCCTCATCCCCCAATGTGGATTGGTCGACGGCAAACAGGACCCGGTCGCCAATCGCTTGCTGGAAGTACGCGGGCGAGGCCGGATCCCCGACGAGGCCGGGTTGCCCGGTACCCGACGCCCCCGTACCGGTTCCTGCACCGCCAACGCCCAGATCATCCTGACCGGTTACGTTGGAACAGGCGGCCACCGACAGCAGCGCCAGTCCGGCCATGGCAGACCGCAACACGGCCCTTTTGCGCAATAGGTTCATCTCGGATCGCCTCGCAGCTTCGATGTTTCTTGTTTGGTGTCTTCTAACACATGGAAATCGGCATGGGAACGCGGCTGAACCTAGTCAAGCAAGGGTGACCAGGACGGGTCGGAACCGCCATCCGGCGTAGGAACAGGCCGCAGGTTCCGGCCCGAGATATCCACCGAATAAAGCTGTGACCGGCCCGCTGCGCCCTGGCTTTCACGGGTGAACATGATCACCCGGCCATTGGGTGCCCACGTCGGCCCTTCATCCAGGAACGACGCGGTGAGCAGGCGTTCCTCGCTGCCATCGGTTCGCATCACGCCAATGTGAAAGCGCCCCTTGCTCTGCTTGGTGAACGCTATGAGGTCGCCGCGCGGAGACCAGACCGGCGTGCCATAACGGCCCTGTCCGAAACTGATGCGCTCTGCCTCGCCCCCGCTTGCAGACATGATGTAGAGCTGCGGCGTGCCAGAACGGTCGCTTTCGAACACGACCCGGCTGCCGTCGGGCGAAAAACTCGGCGCGGTTTCGATGGACGGAGCATTGCTCAGCTTGCGAGACTGCCCACTGGCGATATTCATCGCATAAAGATCCGTGTTCCCTCCCGAGGACATGGAGTAGAGGATCGTCTGACCGTCAGGTGAGAACCGTGGTGCAAAGCTCATCGTTCCTTCCTGCGTGGGCAGGATCTGGCGCTGCACACGACCGACGTCTAACACATAGATCCGCGGGAAGCCGGTTTCGTAGCTGGTGTAGAGCACGCGATCACCGGTCGGGGAAAAGCGCGGCGCCAGAACGATCGACGAACTGTCGGTCAGGTACTGCACGTTGGCACCGTCGTAATCCATGATCGCCAGACGCTTGCGCCGCTCGCCCTTGGGGCCGCTTTCGGATACGAAGACCACCCTGCTGTCGAAATAGCCGCCCTCACCCGTGATCCGGCTGTAAACTTGGTCGGCCACCTTGTGCGCCATACGACGCCAGCCATCGGTGGTCCCAACGAATTGCAGCCCGTTCCCCAGCTCGACGCCCGAGAACACATCCCAGACACGGAAACGCACTGTCAACCGATCGCCGGAGACACCGACACCACCGGTTATCAATGCCTGCGCGTTGACCGCTTTCCAGTCGGCGAACTGGATCGGCGCGTCGAAGCTCGACACACGGCTGATATGCGCGTCCTTGGGAATCTCGCGGAACAAACCCGTACCGGACAGGTCGGCCGCGATCACCCGGGCAATCTGCTGTCCCATCTCGGTCGCAGCCGGACTGTCGGGCACGAAATCCACCACCGCGAAAGGCATCGGCTCGATCACGCCCTCGGTGATCTCCAATCTCAGCGGACCCTGCTGAGCGTGTACCGGCATGGGGCCCTGCGCGAACAGCGTCGCAGCGGCCAGAAGGAGGCTGAAGAAAAGTCTCGTCATCTGAATCGCATCCCCTCGGGGTTGAATGTCATCTCGATTTCACGCCAATGATCGTATTTCTCGACTGGCAAGTCATATCCTTTTGCGCCGCAGCGCAGAATCGCGCGGCGGGCCGCCTGAAACGCCTGCTCTGCCGCCGCACGAGACCCGCCCGAGAAGTCGATCATGCGGATCGAACCTTGATCCGGCGTTCCGTCCCGCGCCATGTTGACGCTAACGACAACGGTCGTACCCAACGCTTCGGTAGACAGCGAACCCACGTTCCAACAGCTTGAAACCGCCACTCGGAGGTTTTCCTTTTCGCCGGCGCTCATGGGCGGGCCAGTCGGCGCAGGTGCAACGGCCTGAGGCTGTTCCTCATTCGACGAACCTCCCAGTGCCTCGGCAAGCGCATCATTGATCGCTGCACTGGTATCCGGAACCGATGATGGCTCATCGGCCTGTACTGTCTGTGTCTGCTCGGCAGTGGTCGGGCGCGACGCTGGACGGGTCCGAGGCCGGATCGTGCTCTCTGGTGCTGCGCTGTCCGAGGTCTCTGTCGCTTCGGTCACAATCTGGTCTGTCGCTTCTTCCGGCGCGGTAGCCGACTGCTCTTCTCGTTCGGTCTCTGCCCCGGGCTCGGCCGTTACGGCCGGGGTCTCGACGTCGTCAGGCTGGGTATCGGGCTCTGGCGGCGCAACAGGAACCGGTGCGACCCGATCGACCGGACGCGGCTCTGGACGAATGGCCGGAGGGACCGGCAAAGCTGCGATTTCGGGCTCCGGCTCGGGTTCGGGAGGAGTAGGAACCTGTTCAACGACTTCTGGCTCCGGCTCCTCGGCTGCAAGTTCAGAGACGGATTCAGGGGGTGTCTCCGGTTCTGGCTGAGGCGTCGGCTCGGGTCGTGCGATCGGTTCGGGCGCAGGTTCCGGTTCGGGTTCTGGAGTGAACGTCTCCGGTTCCGGTTCGGGCGGCGTAATCGCTGCCGGCCCGTCTGTTACTTCCGGCGACGAACGCGGCGCTGTCATGGCAGCGAATTCCTCAGCGGAAATCACTGACACCTCCTGTACTTCGAAAGGCAGGGGTTCGGAGCGGAAGACACCGCCGAAGAGAGCCCAGCCGATCAGCGTCACGTGGGCAATGGCTGAGATCTTGGTCCCGGTTTGCAAACCGCTGCCTCACTCTCCCTCGCCGTCGAGCGTCGGCCCGCCGGTATCGGTGACAAGCCCAACATTCGAGAAACCGCCCGCGTTGAGCGCGCCCATGACTTGCATCACGGTGGCATAGGAAATCGCGCCATCGGCACGCAGGAAAACCCGGTCCGTGGTCCGTTCGGCCGCAACGGCGCGCAGCTTGGATACCAACTCTCCCCGCGCGACTTCGGTTGTCTGGATCTGAACCCGCCCCTCGGCGGTGATCGTAACTGTCAAAGGCTCTTCGCTTTCCGAAGACAAGGCTCCGGCAGCGGTCTTGGGCAGTTCGACTGGCACCCCCACGGTCAGCAACGGCGCTGCCACCATGAAGATGATCAGCAAAACGAGCATCACATCGACAAACGGCGTCACGTTGATCTCGGCCATTGGCTGCGCGCGGCGCCGATTACGGCCCCGGCGGCGGCCACCTCCCGAAGTATTCTGAACCGCGGCCCCCATCTCTCAACCGTCCAGCTGTCGCGAGAGAATCGTCGAGAATTCGTCGGCAAACGCCTCGTAGCCGCCCAGGATACGATCACTGTCGGCACTCAGCTTGTTGTAGTAAATGACCGCCGGAATCGCGGCCAAGAGGCCAAGCCCCGTGGCCAGCAACGCCTCGGCGATACCGGGCGCCACAACCGCGAGGTTGGTGTTCTGCTGTTCTGCGATCTCGATGAAGGCGTTCATGATACCCCAGACCGTGCCGAAAAGACCAACGAACGGCGCGGTGGAGCCTACTGTTGCAAGGACCGGCAAGCCCTGCTGCAGATCCTCGGCCTCTTTGGCAATCGCCACGTCCATCGAACGATCGATGCGCGATTGCGCCCCCGCGATCAGCCCACCATCGGTGCGGTGCGAACGTCTCCATTCGATCATTCCCGCGGCAAAGATGCGCTCGGCCCGGCCTGACGGCTCTGGCCCCAGTCTTTCGAACAATTCGTCAAGCGGGTTCCCGGACCAGAACGCATCATCAAAGGCCCGTGCCTCTCTCCTCGCTGAACGGTAGGTGATGTGTTTCTGGATGATGATTGCCCAGGCCCAGAACGAGGCCAGCACCAGCATCACCATCACCAGTTTCACGATCAAGGTTGCGCGGGCAAACAGCCCCCACATGGAGAAATCAATCTCCTGCGCAAGCGCCAGGGTTTCAGCTTCCATGAACCTGCTCTTTATATATCCGCCCACCCGGTTTTTCCGGGTTTCTTGGCCATCACGCTACCGCAACTCGACCGCGAATGCCAACAGAACCGCCAAAACGGTAGCCATTATTGAAGCGATGCGCGAATCTCTGCCGGAAGCCTGACCGGGCGGCCATCCTTGTTCATGCACACAGCCATCACCGTCGCACGAAAGATTTCCGTGTCCCCACGCCGGACGACCTGAACCATGGTCAGCCTGACACCCGATACCTCATGGACATCAGTTTCGACGACAAGCTCGTCTTCGAATTTTGCGGTGGCAAGGTATTCGGCCTCAATCTTACGAACGACCCAGACGATACCGGACTCGCGCATCGCATTCTGGTCATTGCCAAGTTGCCGGACATAATCGGAGCGTGCACGCTCGATGTACCGCAGGTAGTTGGCGTGATAGACGATCCCGCCCATATCGGTGTCTTCGTAGTAGACGGTGACCGGAAATCGATGCGTCTGTCGGGACACGATGCTTCCTCCGACATTTCAGCCCCAGACTGCGAAGGCGAACGCCCACGCGCAAAGGCCTTTAAGCAGGAAGCTTTTGAAATGTCCAACGCCGGGACGCCCAAATCAGGCCAGAACGGGACTGCTGGCATTACTCCGCCGACAGATGAAAGACAAAGTCGCAGCTCGCCGCCCCCATGGCGCAGCATCCGTGATGAGTGACACGCGCTTCACGATGAACGAGGCGACGAAACAATGCTTCGAATACGGAGCAGTGCCACGGGCATCCTGCCGTAGCCAGCGGATTTGCCTCGATCGAAAGGGTCAATTCCGGACGCGTCGAGACTGAAACCAGCCCGGATCCTGCAAAGGTCCAGGCATGGTTACGGATCGCCTTCAGCAGTAGTCGTGCCGAGAGTGCTTTGGGTAAAAGAGGCAGCGCCACGCAGGCCGCTGCCGGAATTCGATTGTCCAGAATGTATCGACCCGTCAGAAATCCCGCCCTGTGAAGGATCTCGTCCGCCTGTGTTGACGGCATTGCGGCCACGGCGCGCAACAGCCTCGACGCGCTTTCCTCTGCGACCATCCCATCTGGCGGCACATCTCGGAAAGCGTCGAGACCACTGGCAGAAAACAGGCGATCTGCCAGACTGCGCCCTCCCCACTCCAGAAGAGCGGCTTCGGTTTGCAGGATCGCGTTCGGGCCGACCCGGGACGCGCTCACCTTGACGTCTCTTTGACATCTGCCTCTGACCGGCTTGCCTTGCGCTCCAGCGTTTGGGCACGCACGGCGGCCTTTCGCTCTCTTGCTCGTTGGGCCTTGTCGGCCATGGCCTCCCAATCCGCCATCTGTGCCTCGGCTATCTGACGCGTTTCGTCGAAATGGAAAACGACCTTCTCCTTGGACTGCGGCCCCCAGTACCCGACCTTGCCGAGATCGTAGAAAGTGCGCGCAAAGCCCGCCTTGGCGAAGGCGCGCAAACAACCCAGCAGGTATTTCCGGCGGAAACCTGTGCCGCGCCACGGGTAATGGAATAGCGCCTTGATCATGTAGAACCGGCGATAGTTGTGCATCACCCGGTCCAGAAGAGTGGCCCGATCCATTGCTTTGGGTTTCATGATCGGGGTCACGAAATTGTACTTCTCGAAATCGAACACCTCGACCTTGTCGCCAAGCTCTCGGAACAAGGGCGTGAAAGGCCATGGCGTGTACATGGACCAGTTGGCCAGGTCCGGATTCCATTCCCGCGCGAAGCGATAGGTTTCCTCCAGCGTTTCTTCGGTTTCATTGTCGAGACCGACGATGAACTGCGCTTCGGTGAAGATATCCGCCTCGCGTAGAAGCCGGATCGCTTCGCGGTTCTCGGCAACCTTTGTTTCCTTGTTGAACAGGTCCAGCTTCAACTGTGCTGCCGCCTCGGTCCCAAGGCTGACATGGACAAGGCCAGCACGTCTCCACAGTGCCAGATCGTCCTTGTCGCGCATGATGTCGGTTACGCGAGTGTTGATCCCCCACTTGACCTTGTCTGGCAGGCCACGGGCGATCAGTTCCTCGCAGAATTCGACAAACTTGCGTTTGTTGATCGTCGGCTCTTCGTCGGCAAGGATAAAGAAACCGACACCATGATCCTCGACCAGGGACTCGATCTCGTCGACCACTGCTTTCGGGTCCCGCACGCGGTAGTCGCGCCAGAATTTCCATTGTGAACAGAACGAGCATGTAAAGGGGCATCCTCGCGCCAGGTTCGGAATCGCGACCCGCGTGTTGAGAGGTACATAGATGTACTTTTCCCACTCGAGCAGCGACCAGTCCGGCTTGATCCCGGCCAAGTCCTTGACCGTAGAAGCGGCAGGAGTTGCAACAATCTCATCCTCGTCACGAAATGCCAGTCCCTTGATCCTGCGCCGATCCCGGAAATAGCGCCCTTCATCCACGGCCCGAAGCAAATCGGCGACGATCTCCTCACCCTCGCCACGGACAATAACGTCGACCCAAGGCGCCTCGGACAGGACTTGCCGATACATGAAGGTCGCATGAACGCCGCCAAGCATGCAAAGGGCTTCGGGTACGACCTGTTTGGCGATCTGCAGGATCCGCTCGGCCTTGTAAATCGAAGGCGTGATCGCTGTCGTTCCGACAACGTCGGGTCCAAGTTCTGCCAGTTGGACCGCGATTTCCTCATCCTCCAGATGGTTCGTCATCGCGTCGATGAAATGGATATCGTGAAATCCCGCAGACCTGAGCGCGCCCGCGATATAAGCAACCCAAGCGGGAGGCCAATTCCCGGCGATCTCGGCTCCGCCGGAATGATAGTTCGGGTGGATCAGGACGATACGCATGGAAAACCCTCCGCAGTGTAAATCAAAGATTACACTTACTAACGGAGACCGAGTTGACACAGATCAACCACGGCCCTCTTCCATGTCATGCAAAGATGCTATCGGCGTGCTGGGTGAGATAAATGCGCAACCACGGGGTAAAGGCTTCGGGGTGCCGCTCGACGCGCCTAGCCAGTTCCCTCATGTCGACCCAGTCGGTCGCCATGACCTCATCCGGATCAGGCTTGGGAACGGGGCGAACGCTAACCTGTGCGACGAAGACGTCCACACGCTCGTGCTCCACAAGGCCGCCACCGACATCCGCGCGGTATGTCAACTGTCCACGAGACTGTAGATCCAATCCTTCAAGCCCCAGTTCCTCGCGCAGCCTGCGTCGCGCGCACGCGCTCGGCGCCTCGCCCCAGTGTGGATGCGTGCAGCAGGTATTCGCCCAAAGCCCCGGTGTGTGGTACTTGGCCATGGCCCGTTGCTGTATCAGAACGTCATCCCCGCAAAGGACGAAAACTGAAACCGCCCTATGCAATAATCCCCTCTCGTGCGCTTCGAGTTTCTCCACCGGGACAAGTGAGCCATCCACCCAGGCCGGGATCATCAGGTTCATGTATGTGCGGGCGGCACAAGCCGAGCCAGATGCGCGAGATTCTTCAGGCCGATCTTCAGATGGGCCATTGGCCGCGCTCGAACGAGCTTCTTGTTCATGTACGCCTCGAAGGTCAGGCGCTGCACATCTATGTCATGGCACAGTGAGACGAACCGCTCGCGCCGTTCGTCGGACCGGTAATAAGCATTCTGCATCGACGCCAGAACGCGAAAAACCGTCTTGTGTTCACGCATGAAAAGCTGGCGCGCCAGCCTGAGATCCCTGGCCCGGCCCGAAGCGAGACTGGCCGCGGCCGCGGTGGCGGCGACCCGGCCACCAACCATAGCGTAGTAGATTCCCTCGCCTGAGCTGGGCGCCACGACACCGGCAGCGTCGCCAGCCAAAACCACATCTCGGCCATTATCCCAGCAATCCAATGGCTTGAGGGGGATAGGCGCGCCTTCGCGCCGGATCGTCCTGCACTCGGTCAAACCGCTCGCCGCACGCAAGGCAGCCGTTGCCTCCTTGAGGTCGACCGCGCGCTCCATCGACCCCATTCCGACGCTTGCGGAGGAGCCATGCGGAAACACCCATCCATAGAAGTCGGGAGAGATTCGACCGTCATAAACGACGTCACAGCGGTCAGGATCGTAACCGTTCATTCCGGCGGGCGCTTCGATGATCTCGTGATAGGCAATGACATAGGGAATTCTGTCACCGCCCGGCACCTCGTCGCGGGCAACGGCAGAGCGTGCGCCGTCTGCGCCGATCACCAAACGCCCATCGATGACCTGTTCGCGGCCGGTTTCCTTGTCCCGATAAACGACACGAACCCTGCCTTCCTCACGTTCGATGCGTCGGTAGGTTCCGGTCACTCGGGTCGCTCCGGCCTGCTGCGCGCGTACGCGCAAAAACGCGTCGAAATGTTCCCGGTCGACCATGCCGACAAATCCGTTCTCGATCGGAATATCCACCTTGCGTCCTGTCGGCGAGATCATGCGTGCCGTTGTGATCCGCGCAACGAGCTGGTCGTCGGGGATGTCGAAATCGGCAATCAGGCGCGGCGGGATGGCTCCGCCACATGGCTTGATACGTCCGGCCCTGTCCAGAAGAGCGACGGAATGACCGGACCTTGCCAGATCTTCGGCGGCTGTGGCACCGGCGGGCCCGCCACCCACGACGATGACGTCAAACATTCCTCACTCCCCTGCAACCATGGCGCCACCTGCGGGCTGCCTGTGAATGACACTTGCGGCGAGAACCGCCGCGACGACGAACAACAGGGCCTCGGCCAAAAACACGGCGCCGAAAGCAGCGAAATCATCAGCCATTGTTACACGCATCAGGTCGACGGCAGCCGCCCCCAAGAGCCCGCCAAAACCCGCCGCAATGGCTTGAGCTGCGCCCCACAGCCCCATTCGCGTTCCTTCGCGAGATCCGCGTCCCTCACCGGCGAGCGACATCATGGTGCCTATAGCCGCAACGGCGAACATGCCGTTGAAGATGCCAAGTGAGACAACCGCGGGCATCAATGCCGGTCCCTGCGATAGAAGGCCCGCCAACATGATCGCGCTCAGGCTTGCACCCGATCCCAGGCACCCCGCGATAACCCAGCTGCGCAAACTTCCAATTCGCAAACCGGTTGCCGCGATCCCGACGAGCAGCATTCCAACGAAAACGCCGCCGTTTTGCGCCGCGCTCAACATCGTGGAGTCGCCGGGAGTGAAACCGAAAACCAATCCGGCATAAGGCTCCAGGATCAATTCCTGCATGAAGTAGGCGGTCATGGACAGAAAGACGAAGATGGTGAAATTCCGAGCATCCGGCTCGTCCCAGACCTCACGCAATCCATCGGAGAATCGAGTTTTATCCGGCTCGCGGAAAGGAAGCTGGACGCCACGCTCGACGCCGGCGACCGCAAGGATAGAGAGTGCTATTGCCCCGAGGCACACTGTCGCCACGATACCCATCAACCGTTCCGGCGAATAAGGATCAAGAGTGGCCCCGACCCCCGCAGCGGTCAGAGCAATCCCAGCGATCATCATCAGCCATGTGATCGTGGCGGCCGCGGCTCGACGTTCGGGCGCCGTAGCCGTCGCCAGAAGGGCGAGCAGCGAAGTGCCTGATGCCCCGACCCCGACACCGATCAGCGCGTAAGCGAGGACAGAGATCAAAAGAGCAAGTGCAAAGGAACTCTCGAACAGGGCAACGCCCATCGTTGCCCCAAGCGCACCAAGGGCGAGTACCGCCATGCCACCGATGATCCAGCGTGTCCTGTTCCCGCCAGTATCGGAGAGGAAGCCCCAACTGGGCCGCGTGATCTGGATTCCGTAATGCAAGCCGACCAGAAGACCGGGCAGGATTGCCGGCAAGGCCAGCTCGACCACCATCAGCCTGTTCAGCGTAGAGGTGGTCAGGACGACAATCGCCCCCAGAGCCATCTGTACGGCGCCCAGACGAACGATCGAGAACCAGCCCAAAGTCATGTCATACCCACCATGCGCAGTGCAAAGGCCGCGACCATCATGCCACTCACGTACATCAGGACTCCCGTTGCGTTGTACCAAGGGGCCCGCGCGCGGGGATCGGACAGAAGAATGCGCATGGCCCAGACCTGCCCTAGCAACAGCGCCGTCACGATCATTGCGTTCACCGGCGCGTTCCAAATCCACAAAAGCGCGATGACCACGGCCTGCGGCATAGCCATGACGATACAGGCGATCCGGGCCGCACGTTCGGGTCCAAGACTCACAGGCAGGGAATTCACACCCGTCTGCCGATCTCCTTCAAGGGCCTTGAAGTCGTTCAGCGTCATTATGCCATGAGCGCCGAGAGCGTAGAGAGCCGCGATAACGACGACACGATACGAGGGCATACCATCGGACAATACAGCAGCACCGGTAAACCACGGTAACCCTTCGTAACAAAGCCCAACCAACCCCGGCCCCCAGATACCAGACCGCTTGAGCCGAACCGGTTCGGCCGAATAGGCCCAAGCGGCCAGAACTGCCAGTATGGTAGCGGCAAAACCCCACGGCCCTAGGAAATGACCAACCCAGACCGCAAGCACACTCATCGCCAATGCGATCCAAAGGCCCCAGCGCCCGGGAATACGACCCGAGGGGATCGGCCGGTCCGGTTCATTTATGGCGTCGACATGCCTGTCGCACCAGTCGTTTGCCGCCTGGCTCATGCCGCAAACCAGCGGTCCCGCGAGCATGAGGCCAAGGAAGACCAGCAATGGCGAGCTTGACAACGGCACACCAGACGAAACAACACCGCAAAGATAGGCCCAGACGGGCGGAAACCACGTGATGGGCTTCAACAGCGTCAACACGGCGCGCGGATCGGGGAAGCGACGACCGAAATGCAAGTTTTCGTAGACACTCATAGTGTCAACTAAACTATACATTTCGAGTCGGAGGAAGAAAATTCTGAGGTAACCCTCAGTCGCTCTTTCCGTCTGAGACCATGCCGTACTTGCGCAGCTTCACATACAGGCTCTGCCGCGACAGTCCCAGCATTTCGGCCGAGGCGACACGATTGTTGTTGGTCAGTTGCAGCGCCGTCTCGATACACATGCGCTCGATCACGTCGGATGTGGCCGACACCAACTCTTTGAGCGAAGCCGTTCCAACCAGGTCCATCACCGACTTGATCGCATCCTCACTGACCATCACGTTCGACGCCGCGTCGCCCGTCGCTTCGCTTTCCGGTGCGTCCCGAACGATCAAGCCGAACTCGGCCTCACCCTTGCGCGGACGTAGCACTGCCGCCGAGATATCGACGCCGGCGCGCGTCCCTACAGTACTGCGGAACTGCGCTGCATAGCTGCGCATGGCGCCGCTTTTGCGCGCGCCATCCAGCAACAGCTTGAGATCGACCTCACCACGCAGCAGGAAATCGGAAAAGGACCTC
Organism: Lutimaribacter marinistellae; assembly: GCF_042648365.1. NCBI lineage: Bacteria > Pseudomonadati > Pseudomonadota > Alphaproteobacteria > Rhodobacterales > Roseobacteraceae > Lutimaribacter > Lutimaribacter marinistellae. Next base: position 372,735 of record NZ_JBHRXI010000010.1, read on the forward strand.
CCCCGAACGTCTCGCAGCTGTGCGGCGTCCGCGAGGATCAGGAATGCCTCGTTTGCCTCGCAGACGAACCCGTTACCATCCAACGTCACGATTGCGTCACTCGTGTTGCGGAACAGCGATTGCAGGTCCTGCGCGATGCCAGAGGCATCCTTGCTTTCACCGGCGAAAGGAACGAGGCGACATAGCAGACCCAGCTCACCGGCCGCGCGGAAAAATCTGGGAAGCACCGAAAGTGCCTTGCCGCTACGCCGTGCGATTACCTCGACCACGCCGCCATCCGTTTCGGCAGCCGCCTGAAGCGCCTCCATCAATTCGCCCCTGCGAAACTTGTCGAAGGACTGGTTCAGCGCATTGCCTCGCAACGTTTCCGGTGCCGCACCAAGCAGGTCGGCCGCAGCGCTGTTCAATTCTCGAATGCGCGCAGTCTCGGGGTCGACCACGACCAGAGGGGTTAGCGCGGCCTCGAGCACAAGACGATAATGTGTCTCGGCCGAGCGCAGCTTTTGCTGATCACGCTCTCGCTGCAGCTGTTCGGACACAAGCCGCTGCTGCACCTCGGCAATAGGCTGCAGGTCCCGACCGATCAACAACAGGGCGCCCGAATCCTGAACCATCAAAGGCGTGTAGCGTACCGGGAACTCCCATGCCGCGTTGTCCGTGTGGTTCAGCTCTATGGACCGCAGCGCCCGACCGCCGGAAGAGCGGATTTCGGACAAGCGGCGTCCGAATTTTGCTTGGGACTCCTCTGTCAGAAACCCCTCGAAAAGGCGACCCACCCAATGTTCGAGACTTCCAAATGACGGATTTTCAGGATTGACGTAAATTCCAAGAACCACACCGTCAGCGTCGATGTGAACCGCGATATCCGAAGGCTGCTCGATAATGTTCTCTACCAAAGCAGGGTCCGGGAAAGTCCCGGTGTAGGTGAACTCGAGAGCCGCCTCCTGCTTAGTCACGCCACACCCCAATCGGATCGCAAAACCCTACGACGTGGTTGCGTCGGACGACAGGAAATCGGCCACCGATGCAAGACCACATAATTCAATCGCTTCTCTCGCCGAACGAACGGCGTGATCGGCACCCGTGCGCTCTGATATATCTTCGGACAATGGAACATATCGCCCACCAAGGACAACAGGGGGGCAATGTTCCAGTTCCATCTTGAGGTAATTTATTAAACCCGCGACATTTTCAACCGCTTTTTCTCGCGAGATGGACACGCCGACCATCGCGAAATGACCTTCGCCTATGACTTCGACCAACTCATCCTGCGACATCTGGACGGCAATTCGGACCCATAATCCATGGCGCCTGAACTGATCTGCCGCAACAAAAGCACCGAGCGTGTGGTCCTCACCTTCGGGCAAGATCATCAGAACCGACTGACCCAACGGAACCGTCCGGTCGATCAGCCGAACGGTTCGACCGGTCTCTCCGCGACTTGCCGCCTCCTGAAAAACCGATTGCAAACGCGCAGCGCCGATCGTCACTGCGACGAAGCTTGCGTGATCGGTGACCCACATTTCCCCCAGTCGCCGCGCTGCAGCGGGCACCATGTCGTGATAAAGCGTTTCAGAAGAGACACCCGACGCGATGGCAGAGGTCAGCACGGATTGATAGCTGGTCTCAGACTCCGACATGAGCGCCTCGCAGAGGCGTTCAACCCAGGCGTCGCGAGATCTCGGCTTGTCCGCACGCCGCCGCGATGCAACGGACTTCAATGCAGACTCGACAAGAAATCGTATCGCCGTGTCACGATGACCAGACAGTTCAAGACCCTTTGCGCTGCACCCCATTCACACCTCCATCAGCTAGTGTGGAATTCGCACGCTTCAACGAGTCTTTGTTATCGCATCAGTGTGCGCGCCCTCGGGCCACATGTCAAACTTTCTTGACAAATTGACCGAAGCATCCGGATTCACTCGACAATCGCCAAAATACCATTGAAAAATCGGCTTTTCTATTGAGCAAACGCTCAGTTGATCGCACCGAACGTCCACTTCAGTGGACACCCACAGGAACCCCTGGGTGTAAGTTTTAGTTGACAGTTTGCAGGACGGAGCCGTAGCCTTTCCGTACTGGCGGAACTCCGAAATGGGGACGAAAGTGCTCTTAGACGGCCATAGATCACCCACACAGACTGCGCTCTACACGGCTCAACAGCGCGCTCGCCGGGATGCGTCCGTCTGGACGCTGGTTCAAGGCATCCTTGCGCCGCTTCAGTTCCTTGTTTTTCTGGTCTCGCTGGTGTTGGTTCTGCGCTTCCTTGCAACGGGCGCTGGATATGAGGCCGCAACCGTATCAATCCTTCTAAAGACCGGATTTCTTTACCTGATCATGATCACAGGTGCGATCTGGGAGAAGGTGGTTTTCGGCCAGTACCTTTTCGCACCCGCCTTCTTTTGGGAAGATGTTTTCAGCTTCGTGGTGATTGCGTTGCACACGGCGTATGTCTGGGCGGTTTTGACCCAGGCGCTGCCCGCCACCGGCCAGATGGCAATCGCGCTGGCAGCCTATGCCGCCTATGTCGTCAACGCTACACAGTTTCTGCTCAAGCTGCGCGCCGCGCGCCTCGAAGCGGGGGCGCCGGCATGACGCGGCTGGAGCGAAACCCGCCCGCAACGGGCTGTCGAAACGCCCCGATTCTGAAAGAGCGCGGCCAACACGAGGTTTTCTGCGGGCTGACAGGAATCATCTGGCTGCATCGAAAGATGCAGGATGCCTTCTTTCTCGTAGTCGGCAGCCGCACCTGTGCACATCTGCTGCAATCGGCAGCGGGTGTGATGATCTTCGCCGAGCCGCGTTTCGGCACGGCAATCCTGGAGGAAACCGACCTGGCCGGTCTGGCCGACGCGCAAGAGGAATTGGAACGCGAGGTCGACCGCCTTTTGGCGCGGCGCAGCGATATCCGGCAATTGTTCCTCGTCGGCTCTTGCCCCTCCGAAGTCATCAAGCTGGACCTCGCACGCGCCGCCGAACGTTTGTCTGCACGTCATGCACCGCACGTGCGGGTGCTGAACTATTCGGGGTCGGGGATCGAGACGACATTCACCGAGGGGGAGGACGCATGCCTCGCCTCTATGGTCCCAGCCTTGCCCGAAACGGCAGAGCGCCAACTGTTGCTGGTCGGAGCGCTCCCGGATGTCGTCGAGGATCAGGCTCTTGATCTGCTTCAGAAGCTGGGGATCGAAAACGTGGCAGTTCTGCCTGCAAGACGGGCGGATAAGGGACTTGCGATTGGCCCGAACACCGTTTTCGCCCTGACACAGCCGTTCCTGGGAGGCACCCATGCCGCCCTCGAACGGCGCGGGGCGCGGCATGTTCCCGCGCCATTCCCGTTTGGCGAGGAAGGCACCACAGCGTGGCTTGCCGCCGTGGCAAGGGAATTTGGCGTCGATCGGGCGCGGTTCGACGCCGTGACCTCTGCGCCCCGCGCCCGCGCCCGCCGCGCCATCCGCAAAGCCGCCGAAGCGTTGCATGGAAAATCGGTCTTCTTCTTTCCCGACAGCCAGTTGGAAATACCCCTTGCACGCTTTCTGACCCGCGAATGCGGAATGGAAGCGATCGAAATCGGTGCACCATACATCCACAAGGGTTTGGTCGGACCGGACCTCGACCTTCTGGCGCCCGGTCCCACCCTCGCAGAGGGGCAGGATGTCGAGCGTCAATTGGACCGTTGCCGGGCTGAGAGCCCCGACCTGACGGTCTGCGGTCTCGGTCTCGCCAACCCCCTTGAGGCCGAGGGGCTTGCCACGAAATGGGCGATCGAACTGGTCTTCACGCCGGTTCATTTCTACGAACAGGCGGGCGATCTGGCCGGTCTGTTTTCGCGCCCACTTCGCCGCCGGACCGCCTTGCACCTCGGTACCGGCTCATGAAGTTGAGCGTCTGGACATATGAAGGCCCGCCGCATGTCGGCGCATTGCGGGTCGCGACCGCGATGAAGGGCTTGCACTACGTGCTGCATGCCCCGCAGGGCGATACCTATGCAGACCTGCTGTTCACCATGATCGAGCGGCGCGACCACCGCCCGCCGGTAACCTACACGACGTTCCAGGCGCGCGATCTCGGCAGCGATACCGCAAATCTTTTCAAGACCGCGTGTCAGGCCGCGTACGACCGGTTCCAGCCTCAAGCCATGATTGTCGGCGCCTCTTGCACCGCCGAATTGATCCAAGACGACCCGGGCGGGATGGCCGAAACCATGGGGCTGCCGATACCCGTCATTCCGCTGGACCTGCCAAGCTACCAGCGCAAGGAGAATTTCGGGGCGGATGAGACGTTCTTTCAAATCGTCCGAGCCTTGGCTCGGCCTCGCCCGCGAACCGACCGGATCACCTGCAACCTGATCGGCCCCACGGCGCTTGGCTTTCGTCATCGCGACGACATCACCGAACTGACCGGGTTGCTTGCAGATATGGGCGTATCGGTAAACGTTACCGCCCCCTACGGAGCCACGCCCGAGGACATTGCCCAGCTAGGTGGCGCAAATTTCAACGTGCTCATGTATCCCGAGACTGGTGAAAGCGCGTGTCGCTGGATGGAACGCGAACTGGGTCAGCCCTATACCCGGACTGTGCCGATCGGCGTGGGGGCCACCCGTGATTTCGTAGCCGAAGTTGCCAAACTTACCAGGATCAAGGCACAGATCGACGAAAGCAGACTGCGCCAGCCTTGGTACGCACGCAGCGTCGACAGTACGTATCTGACCAGCAAGCGGGTCTTTCTCTTCGGTGATGGCACCCATGTCGCTGCCGCCGCGCGCATCGCACGCGACGAAATCGGTTTCGAGGTGGTCGGTCTCGGGTGCTATAATCGAGAGATGGCCCGCCCCACACGCGCCCTTGCCCGCGAGTATGGTGTCGAGGCGCTGATCACCGATGACTATCTCGAAGTCGAGGCCCGGATCGAGGCGCTGGCGCCGGAAATGATCCTGGGTACGCAGATGGAGCGCCACATCGGCAAGCGGTTAGGAATCCCGTGTGCCGTTATTTCGGCCCCGGTCCACGTTCAGGATTTCCCGGCACGCTACTCGCCGCAGATGGGGATCGAGGGCGCCAACGTCATTTTCGACACATGGGTGCACCCTCTCATGATGGGGCTGGAAGAACATCTTCTGACCATGTTCCGCGAAGATGTGGAGTTTCACGACGCCGCCGGGGCTAGCCATCACGGCAGTACTTCCCAGATTGAAGTGCCCGACCCCGGTGAAGTGCGAACCGATGCGATTGTCTGGCTCGACGATGCGGAACGCGAACTGAAGAAAGTGCCGTTTTTCGTGCGCGGAAAGGCTCGTCGAAACACCGAGACCTTCGCGGTCGAACGCGGCCTGCACGAGATCGGCATCGAAACGCTCTACGAAGCCAAGGCCCATTATGCGCGATGATGGCACCATATCCTGTCCGGCCTACCGGGTTGTGTTCTTGACACTCGATTCGCACGCTGCGGGACCTTGTGCGCGTGTCTCCGACCGACTGGCGGCGCATTTCCCGGGCTTGGAGATTTCCGTACACGCCGCCGCGGAATGGGCTGAAACGCCCGAAGCGTTGCAGGCCGCAATCGCGGCGGTCAGCCGGGCCGACATCGTTGTTACAGGCCTGATCTTCTTGGACGAACACATCCGCGCGATCCTTCCGGCATTGCAGGCCCGTCGGGACCATTGCGATGCCATGGTGGGGATTATTTCAGACGCGCAGATCGTCCGGATGACCCGCATGGGAACGCTGGACATGTCGGCCCCGGACAGCGGGTTGCGCAAGCTCATGAAAAAGCTGCGTGGAGCGGACAAATCCGGGACCACCCAGGACGGTGCGCGGAAAATGCGGATGCTGCGCCGCCTGCCTCGAATCCTGAAACTCATACCCGGCAAAGCACAGGATCTTCGGGCCTGGCTTCTGACAATGCAGTATTGGCTGGGCGCCTCGGATGACAACATCGAAGCGCTGGTTCGCTTCCTGATCTCACGCTATTGCAACAAGGCGGATTGGCGAAACACGGATGCACCCGCCCCGCTCGAGTACCCCGAAACCGGTCTCTATCATCCCGATCTGCCCGGTCGCATCACCACCGAGCCAACCACCCTTCCCGTCCCGAAAACATGTCGTGGAACCGTCGGCGTGTTGATGATGCGCAGCTATGTGCTGGCTGGCGACACGGCCCACTACGACGCCGTCATTCGCGCGCTCGAGGAACGCGGACTGAGGGTTATCCCCGCCTTCGCGGGCGGCCTTGACGCTCGGCCCGCCGTAGATGCGTTCCTGAGGGATGAAAACGGCCCGAGGATTGACGCTCTTCTCTCGCTTACGGGCTTTTCGCTGGTTGGTGGCCCGGCCTACAACGACAATGAGGCCGCGGTCGAATTGCTCCGCTCTCTCAATGTTCCTTACATCGCGGCGCATCCGCTGGAGTTTCAGACGCTGGACCAATGGGCGAACTCTCCTCAGGGTCTTGGCCCGATCGAAACGACCATGCTGATTGCCCTTCCGGAACTGGACGGCGCGACCAATCCGACCGTGTTTGCCGGTCGGCATGGCGACGGGCAATGCACCGGATGCGCGCGCGCCTGCCGGCCCGGGCCGCAGGCCAAGGCGATGGCGCCATGTTCGGAACGCATAACATACCTTGCCGACCGTGTTGCCCGGCTGACAGCCCTGCGCAGGTCCGCGGTGGCCGAGCGCAAACTGGGGATTGTTCTTTTTGGTTTCCCACCGAATGCGGGCGCGGCGGGTACGGCCGCCTATCTCGATGTGTTCCGCTCGCTCTACAATACGCTGCATGCTCTTGCTGATCGGGGCTACGACCTGACCCCGCCGGAAAGCGTCGAGGATTTGCGTGCCGCCGTCTTGCATGGAACGGCCGAGAAATACGGGCAGGAGGCCAATGTCGCGGCACATGTCGGAGCCGAGGACATCGTCCAGACAACGCTCTGGCTCGACGAGATCGAAGCTCAATGGGGGCCTGCACCCGGCAAGGTCCAAAGCGACGGTCGCGGCGTGTTCGTTCTGGGCGCGCGCTTTGGCAACGTCTTTGTCGGGCTACAGCCTGCCTTCGGCTACGAGGGCGACCCGATGCGCCTTTTGTTCGAGCGCGGCTTCGCCCCTACCCACGCCTTCACGCAGTTTTACCTTTGGCTTCGCAACAGTTTCCGCGCAGATGTGCTGCTGCATTTCGGAATGCATGGTGCGTTGGAGTTCATGCCCGGCAAGCAGACGGGACTGTCAGGCGCCGATTGGCCGGACCGGCTTATCGGTGACCTTCCGAACGTGTACCTTTACGCCTCTAACAACCCCTCCGAGGCGACGCTCGCCAAGCGCCGCACTGGGGCAGTCACGGTATCCCACCTGACGCCGCCGCTTTCTGCCGCGGGGCTGTACAAAGGGCTCGCGGAACTGAAGGACAGCCTGACCCGCTGGCGGCAAAGCACGCTCGGCGCCCCAGAACGTACCGAGATTGCGGTTCTTATCGCCGAACAGGCCGAAGCCGTCGACATGGACGGCAGCGACCCCGATGCGTTGTGGCTGAAGTTGCTTGAAACCGAGGAGGCGCTGGTCCCTGAGGGGCTTCACGTTCTCGGCGCACCGCTTAGCGATGCCGCGCGCGAAAGCTACCTTTCCTTAGTGCCGCAAGATGCTGCGCGCACCGAAATTTCCGAACACCTCCGTCACGATACCGAGATGCCGGCCTTGCTCCACGCCCTTGACGGTGGCTTCACTCCACCGGTGCCTGGCGGCGACCTGATCCGTTCGCCAGAGATCCTGCCGACCGGGCGAAACATTCACGCGTTCGATCCATTCCGCATGCCCAGCGCCTATGCCTGCCGCGAGGGTACTAAACAGGCGCAACTACTTCTGGAAACGCACAAAAGCCTTCCCCAAAGCGTGGCGATCGTTCTGTGGGGTTCGGACAACATCAAATCCGACGGAATGCCCTTGGCCCAAGCGCTGGCCCTCATGGGGGCCAAACCGCGATTTGACGGGTTTGGGCGTCTCTGCGGTGCCGAGCTCATTCCATTGAAGGAACTGGGGCGGCCACGCATTGACGTCCTAATGACGCTTTCAGGCATCTTTCGCGACCTGCTTCCGCTTCAAACGCGCATGCTGGCCGAAGCGGCGCTTATGGCTGTACGCGCCGAGGAACCGCTCGACCTGAACTTTGTTCGCGCGCACGCCCTTGCCTATGCCGAAGAGACCGGCTTCGATCTCGAAACGGCTGCATTGCGGGTCTTTTCGAACGCCGAGGGAGCGTATGGGTCAAACGTGAACCAGTTGGTCGACAGCTCTGCTTTTGGCGACGAGGACGAGCTGGCCGACGCTTATGAGGCACGGAAAAGCTTCGGTTATGGAACCGACGGCAAGGCCCGGCAGAATCCCGCGCTGTTGCAGCGCGCCTTGCGCGACGTGGATCTCGCCTACCAGAACCTTGAATCGGTCGAGCTGGGCGTGACAACCGTAGATCACTATTTCGACACGCTCGGCGGTATTTCCCGGGCGGTCAAACGTGCGCGCGGCGGGCAGGATGCCGCGATCTATATTTCCGACACGACGCGCGGCAGTGGCAAGATCCGCACGCTGGCGGACCAGGTCGCGCTCGAGACCCGTTCCCGCTCTCTCAACCCGAAATTCCACGAGGCGCTGCTGAATCATGGTGCCGAAGGTGTTCGCCAGATCGAAAGTCACGTCACCAACACGATGGGCTGGTCCGCCACGACCGGTCAGGTGGAGCCTTGGGTCTATCAGCGCATTTCCGAGACATTCGTGCTGGATGCCGAAATGCGCCAGCGCCTTGCCGCGCTGAACCCGGCCGCCTCTTCTCGAATGGCCAATCGACTGCTCGAGGCTCACGACCGCGCGTATTGGCAGCCCGATGACGCGACCCTGTCGGCCCTGCGAGACGCAGCGGACGCCCTTGAAGACCGGATGGAAGGGGTCGCGGCTGAATGAAACACGAAAGGAACATATCATGAGCCCGCGCGACGACATTCCCGACCTTCACGGCCAGGATGGCGAAGGCTCGGTGCAGGTACATCAGGATCCTGCCGCCCGGATCGAAGGCGCCAAGGTGTTTTCGGTCTACGGCAAGGGTGGTATCGGAAAATCGACCACCAGCTCGAACCTGTCGGCGGCCTTCGCAAAAATGGGTAAGCGGGTTCTGCAAATTGGTTGCGACCCGAAACATGACAGCACCTTCACCCTGACGGGGCGGCTGCAGCCGACTGTCATCGATATCCTTAAGGAAGTTGACTTTCACCCGGAGGAACTGCGCCCCGAGGACTTCGTGACAGAAGGCTGGGGCGGCGTGAAATGCGTTGAGGCCGGCGGCCCCCCTGCCGGTACCGGGTGTGGTGGTTATGTGGTTGGTCAGACCGTGAAACTGCTGAAGCAGCATCACATGCTCGAGGATACCGATGTCGTCATCTTCGACGTTCTGGGTGACGTGGTTTGCGGCGGCTTTGCTGCACCCCTTCAACATGCTGACCGGGCGGTCATCGTCACCGCAAATGATTTTGACTCGATCTACGCGATGAACCGCATCATTGCCGCGGTTCAGGCCAAATCCGCGAACTACAAGGTCCGGCTCGCAGGGTGCATCGCCAACCGGTCCCGAGACACCGACGAAGTCGACCGCTACTGCGACCGCGTGGGTTTCGATCGAATAGCGCATATGCCGGACGTGGACGCCATCCGCCGTTCTCGCCTCAAGAAGAAGACGTTGTTCGAGATGGATGACGACGAGGACATTATCGCATGCCGCGCCGAGTATGTCAGGCTCGCCGAAACCCTCTGGCGTGGAACCGAACCCTTGGCGCCCGCACCGATGGAAGACCGCGACATCTTCGAGATGCTGGGATTCGACTGATGACGTATGACCGCACCCTCACCCGTGTCGAAACCTATTTCGATAAGACCGCGACCCGCACATGGGAGCGTCTGACGAGCGATGCGCCGGTATCGCGGATCCGGGAAACGGTGCGACGCGGACGCGATGAAATGCGGGCCCATCTGTTGTCCCGACTGCCAACCGATCTGCGCGGGGCACGCATACTCGACGCAGGTTGCGGCGCCGGTCAATTGACGGCGGAACTCGCGGCACATGGCGCCGATGTGGTGGCAATCGACATATCTCCCTCGCTGGTCGACATCGCCCGCCAGCGATTGCCGATTGACCTTGCAGGACGCGTTACCTTCCAAACCGGGGACATGTTGTCAGAGTCCCTGGGTCATTTCGATCACGTCGTGGCAATGGACAGCCTGATCTACTACGTTCGGACCGACATCGCCCGTGCCTTGACAGCGCTGAATTCACGCACATCTGGTTCCGTCCTGTTTACGGTTGCGCCGCGAACGCCGTTGTTGATGGCGATGTGGCGCATGGGGCAGCTTTTCCCGAAAGCCGACCGGTCACCCGTGATGGTGCCACATGCGCCCGCCACGCTTTCACGGGCTCTTGGCGACACTGCCAAGCTCACCACTCTCGAGCGCGTCAGCAGCGGATTTTACATCAGCCAGGCGATGGAGGTGCGTACGTGATCCTTCATCCCTCGCATTTCAAACGGTTGACCAACCGCCTTTTGCCCTTTGCAGATGCGGCAAGCGAGGGGCTGCCGTTGGGCCAATTGCTTCGTCTTTCGTTGTTCCAGGTCTCAGTGGGAATGGCCACGGTCATGCTGCTGGGCACTCTGAACCGCGTGATGATCGTCGAATTGTCGGTGCCTGCCACAATAGTTGCCGTGATGATCGCACTGCCCGTGCTGATCGCACCTTTCCGTACCCTTTTGGGTTTTCGCTCGGATACGTATCGCAGTGCGATCGGGTGGAAGCGCATCCCATATCTCTGGTTCGGGTCTCTTTGGCAAATGGGTGGCTTGGCCGTGATGCCCTTTGCCCTTCTGGTCCTGTCGGGCGAGACCGTTCACGATGTTCCATTCGCGGGAGAGGTGCTGGCAGCGCTAGCATTCCTGATGACAGGTCTCGGGCTACACATGACCCAGACCGCCGGCCTTGCGCTGGCAACGGACCGCGCGGACGAAGCGACGCGCCCACGTGTCGTGGCAATGCTATATGTCATGTTCCTTTTGGGCATGGGTTCGTCTGCTGTCATTGTCGGTTGGTTGCTGCGTGACTTTTCACCCCTTCAACTGGTTCGTGTCGTTCAGGGAGCCGCCGTTGTCGGTCTGGCGCTGAACCTCGTTGCCCTGTGGAAGCAGGAGCAGGTCCGTCCGATGAGCCGTGAAGAGCGCGCGGCCCCGCGCCCGCTGTTCCGTGAGGCATGGGCTGACCTTCTCGGCGGCGGTCAGGCGGGGCGGCTGTTGGCCGTGGTGTTCATCGGCACGATGGGTTTCAACATGCAGGACGTGCTGCTCGAGCCTTATGGCGGCGAGATCCTTGGCCTGTCAGTTGCCTCGACCACGATGCTCACCGCGCTTTGGGCTGCGGGAGCGCTGGCCGGGTTCACTCTGGCCGGGCGTATGCTTGCACAAGGCCGCGACGCGCTCCGTATCGCGGCAATGGGCCTGCTGACAGGTGTGGTGGCATTTTCCACGGTTATCTTCGCGGCGCCAACGAACTCCCCGACGATGTTTTTTACCGGTGCTTGTTTGATCGGTTTCGGAGGCGGCTTGTTTGCGGTCTCCACCCTGACGGCTGCGATGACCCTTCCGGCAACGGGCAAGGCTGGGCACGGGCTGGCACTTGGGGCTTGGGGTGCAGCGCAAGCCACTGGCGCCGGTCTGTCAATCGCGCTCGGCGGCGCGCTTCGCGACTGGACCAACGCCCAGGCGCTTTCCGGCGCGTGGGGCGACGCGGTGGCGACACCCGCGACCGGGTACTCCTTTGTCTACCATGTCGAGATCGGCTTGCTGTTCCTGACCCTCGCGGCCCTTGGCCCCTTGGTCCGCATCGCACGCAAAGCCTCTCGCAGCACTCAGGGAGCGGCCCGTATCGGCCTGGCCGATTTCCCAACATGACCCTCGGCCGTCCCATGAAAGGATCGTGACATGACGGAACCGTTCTTTGGAAATGTCGATCTCGCCAGTGTCAGCCTCTGGCTCTTCGTCGTCTTCTTTGCGCTCTTGATCTTCTACATTCAGCGCGAAAACATGCGCGAGGGCTACCCCCTCGAAGACGAAGAGGGCAACTCTTCGGCCAACCAGGGACTGTTCCCCGTCCCGGATGACAAGACCTTCAAGCTGCCGCACGGACGTGGAGAGGTTACGGTGCCCTCGGGGCAGAACCCCGACCGCAAGGACCTTGCACTGGCACGAACCAACGCAGCCAACGGGTTTCCCTATGAGCCGACAGGAGACCCGATGGTCGACGGTGTCGGCCCTGCCTCTTGGGCACCTCGTCGGGACGTACCGGAACTCGACGGTCACGGACATCCCAAGATCGTGCCGATGGCCGCAAACGAGAGCTTCCACGTGGCGGCCGGTCGCGATCCGCGCGGGTTGCCTGTGATGGCTGGTGACGGAGAGATTGCCGGAACCGTTTCCGACATGTGGATCGACGAGCCCGAACAGCTGGTGCGCTACCTCGAGATCGAGCTCTCAGGTGGCGCAGGCAAACGGCTGGTTCCAATGACGATGGCACGAATCCGCTCGAACCACGTCAAGGTCCGCTCGATCTTTGGCAAGCATTTTCCGGGCGTTCCGCAGCATGCCTCGCCCCGGCAGGTGACGTTGCTCGAAGAGGAAAAGATCACGGCCTACTACGCTGGCGGCACGCTCTATGCCAGCGAGGCCCGGCTGGAACCGCAACTGGGCTGATACCGGAGCGGGGGAGGACACAGGATGAGCCATGACGATTTCGCTTTCGAACCCGTCGAGGGTTTGCCGGAACGCCCCCCTGAAGGCGAGCGTATCCTCTGGCAGGGTCGGCCCAGTTGGTGGGCGCTGACCTGTCGGGCACTCAATCTCTACTGGGTGCTGGGTTACTTCCTCGCGCTTGCCGCATGGCGATTTGCCACGCTCTTTGACCAGGTAGGTGCGGCACAGGCCTTTGCCGCATCGTTCCCGTTCCTCATCCTGGGTGCCATCGTTGGCCTACTGCTCGCGGCATTCGCCTTTGTTCAGGCCCGGACCACCGTCTACACGATTACCAACCGCCGTGTCGCAATGCGCATAGGCGCAGCTTTGACGGTGACGTTCAACCTGCCGTTCAGACAGCTGCGCAACGCCAGCCTTGATCTGCGCCGCAATGGGACCGGGACCATCGCACTTGAGATGGAGAGCGATGCCCGCCTGTCCTACCTTATTTTTTGGCCGCATGTGCGCCCTTGGGTGATGCGCCGTACGCAACCTGCCCTGCGCTGTATCCCCGAGGCCGAGATCGTCGCGCGCATTTTGTCCGAAGCCGCCGAGGCTGCGGTCGCGACCCCCCAGATCGAACACAGGACTCCGCAACCGGCCTTTGCGGCCGAATAGACACGGAATATCGGCATGAGCCACACCGACACCAGCCACCGCCGCCCGCATGACAAGGAACTCGTTCCCCGCGTCATGGCGCGGGCGCTCATGGTTCTGGTCTTTTCGGTTCTGGTGCTTGTTTCACTGGCCCGCCTGACCGATCGGCCCGTGACGTCCACCCCGCCCGAGGGCGATGTCTTAACAAGCCGAACGATCGTCCTTTCGGGCGACATGGCCGGGGCTGCGACCGTTCGAACGCCGTCCGGGACCCTGATCGCCGAGCTTACGCCCGAACAGGGCGGTTTCATATCCGGCGTCTGGCGTGTGCTGGTGCGCGAACGCACCAAGCACCGCGTTGCGCTGGATGGCCCGGTTACAATCCTTCGCCGCGACACGGGGCGGCTTGAAATTCACGACCCCAGCACAGGCTGGCGCGCCGATTTAATGGGATTCGGTGCGGATAACGCCAGGGCTTTCGCGCAGCTCCTGGCACAATAGGAGGAGCCAGAAAATGGGATGGCTGACCAAGGATATCGAGCGTGCACCCTGCACCGTAGAGATATCGCACAAGTTCGAAAGCCTGCACGCGCATGTGCGGTTCAACAACGGCGCCGTGATCAACCCCGGCGACGAGGTCAAGGTTCACGGGCCAGAGATCATGGCCCCCTTCGGCCAGATTGTCCGAGAGGAACGTGAGGCGACAATCATCCGTGCCTCGAAACTGGAGCAACTCTGGACCCGGCTCACCGGCGATGTCGAGGTGATGGAGCTTTGCGAGTTCTCTTTCTCCGAGGAGGTCACGCTATGAACATGCAGATAAAGCACACCGCCGACGCCACCACGGTCGAAGAAGGTCTTGCCATTCAGGAGGAGCAGGCAAAGCTCGATAGCGCCTTTGCGACCGACGTAGCGATGCAGAACACCTTGCTGACCCCACGCTTCTACACCACCGATTTCGACGAACTGGACGCAATCGATGTCTCTTCGGTTCGCCAGGATTGGGATGAACTGATCGACGACATGGTGAGCGACCCGAACAAAGGTCACTTCAAGAAGAACGAAGACTGGGATCACGTCGATTGGGACGCCATGGAGCCGGCGCTGAAGAAGGAATTCATCGACTTCCTGATCTCATCCTGCACGGCCGAGTTCTCGGGGTGCGTCCTCTACAAGGAAATGAAGCGTCGCGGCGCCAACAAGGACATCACGCAACTCTTTCAGTTGATGGCCCGCGACGAGGCCCGCCATGCAGGTTTCATCAATGACGCCCTGCGCGAAGCAGGTGTGGCGGTAAACCTCGGCTTTCTCACACAGAAAAAGAAGTACACCTATTTCCGTCCGAAATTCATCTACTACGCCACCTACCTTTCGGAAAAGATCGGCTATGCCCGGTACATAACGATTTTCCGTCACCTTCAGGCGCATCCCGAACATCGGTTCCACCCGATCTTCAAATGGTTCGAGGAGTGGTGCAACGACGAGTTCCGCCACGGCGAGGCGTTTGCCCTTCTGATGAAAACGGACCCGAAACTGACGCAGGGCGGCAATGTATTGTGGATCAAGTTCTTCCTGACCGCGGTCTATGCCACGATGTTCGTACGCGATCACCAACGCCCGGCCTTTCACAAGGCTCTTGGCGTTGATCCCGATTGGTACGCCCACGAGGTGTTCACCAAGACCTCGGAGCTGAGCAAACAGATTTTTCCGATCACGCTGGATATCGAACATCCACGTTGGCTGCCAACCTTGCGACGTCTTCAAAAAGCCAATGTTGCGATTGCCGAAGCCAAACAGCAGTCAGGGCTTTCGGCTCGGCTGCGCCAAATAGCGAATTCCGCGAAAGCCGCATATGCATTTGCATCGCTATACACGATACCGGCGAAGAAACACGCTGTGCCCGCCAGCACCCGACTGGAGCCCGCCTACTGATGCTTGCCAATAGCTGGATCGCTGCGCTTATCGCGCTTTTTGCCTGGTGGTTTTCCACCGGGGCGATCCTGTGGGTGGTACGGCGGGCTGATCACGTCGGGCCGAAGGCCGGCCGGCAGGCCACATTGCTGGGCTTGCCGGTTTTGGGGCTTGGCATATGGGGTTTTCTCGCCAGCCTCACGCATACAGATGCTCAGGCAGCTTATGTTGCCTTCCTTTCGGCGCTCATGATCTGGGGTTGGATCGAGCTTGCATTTCTCACCGGGCAGATTACCGGTCCCAACACCTATGCCTGCCCGGACCGCCTGCCGGAATGGGAACGCTTTATTCGCGCATGGGGCACCGTGGCTTATCACGAAATGCTTCTGACTGGCGCGCTTATCGCCATGTGGCTGGCGGCGCAGGGTTCAGCGAACAGCTTTGGCCTGTGGACCTTCGGTGTTCTTTACGCGGCACGCATCTCGGCCAAACTGAACCTCTATTTCGGAGTGCCGCGCATCAATACCGAGTTTCTGCCCACAGCGCTCGGTCACCTGCCCAGCCATTTCCGGATATCCAGGCTCAACTGGATTTTTCCAATCTCGATTACCGGCCTCAGCTTTGCCACGGCGTGCTGGCTGGAACGACTTGCAACTGCCACCCCTGCCGAGGCCGTCGGGTTCGCCCTGCTGACAGCGATCACGGCACTGGCGCTGCTGGAACACTGGTTGATGGTACTGCCTCTGCCAGACGCGAAACTATGGCGCTGGATGCTGCCCGCGCCCAAACACGACACGAGATCGACGGAGGGACACCATCATGGAGTTTGACGCCCTGTTCACGGCGCAACTGGACGCGCTGAAAGAAGAAGGAAATTACCGGATTTTTGCCGAGCTGGAACGTCGTTGTGGCCAGTTCCCGACTGCAAGAAGCCATGATGACGAGGCCCCAGACGAAGTCACGGTGTGGTGTTCCAACGATTATCTCGGCATGGGTCAGCATCCCGCCGTTATTCAGGCAATGAAGGAGACGGTGGACAGTTGCGGCACCGGCGCGGGTGGGACGCGTAACATATCCGGCACGAATTATCACCATGTCAGGCTTGAGGCCGAACTGGCCGATTTGCATGGCAAGGAAGCGGCGCTGCTGTTTACCTCGGGATACGTGTCGAACTGGGCCGCGTTGTCGACCCTTGGCAGCAGACTGCCGGACTGCGTGATCCTGTCGGACGCTCTGAACCACGCTTCGATGATCGAGGGAATCAGGCATTCCCGCGCGCGCAAGATCATCTGGAAGCATAACGATCCCGAAGACCTGGATCGCAAACTGGCCGCACTGCCCGCCAACGCCCCAAAGATCGTGGCCTTCGAGTCCGTTTACTCGATGGATGGCGACATATGCCCCATGGCCGAAATCGTCGAAGTGGCGGAGAAGCACGGCGCCATGACCTATCTCGACGAAGTGCATGCCGTTGGACTTTATGGGTCACGGGGTGGCGGCATCTCGGAACGCGAAGGGCTGGCCGACAGGATCACACTTATCGAAGGCACCTTGGGCAAAGCCTTTGGTTGCATGGGCGGCTATATCACTGGCAGCAGGGCTTTGTGTGATTTCATCCGGTCCTTTGCCAGCGGTTTCATTTTCACAACCGCCTTGCCGCCTGCCGTCGCAGCAGCAGCGCAAACCTCGATCGCGCATCTCAAGACATCGCAGGTGGAAAGGATGAGGCAACGCCGCCAGGTTGCCAGACTGCGCGCCATGTTGGATGCACGGGGCATTCCGCATCTCGACAATCCCAGCCATATCATTCCTGTAATGATCAAGGATCCGGTAAAATGCCGTATGCTCGCCGATATCCTGATGCGGGAGTACGGGATCTACGTTCAGCCAATCAACTACCCGACCGTTCCGAAAGGCACCGAACGGCTGCGCTTCACGCCATCGCCGCTGCATAGCGATGCGGATATCGACCGTCTCGTCGAGGCTTTGACGGTGTTGTGGAAGCAATGCGCAATCGCTCATCAAGTGGCCTGAATGCCTTTCCGACGGCCAGATGATTTGATTTCCGGACCTGTTGCCCCAGATCCAAACAAGGTTGAAACTGGAGATTGCACCATGAAATTCACGATTATTGCGGCCTTTGCCGCGACCGCGGCTGCGGGTGCAGCCTATGCCGAAGCTCACGCAAGCGGAGACGCAGAGGCAGGCGAAAGCGTCTATCGTCAATGCCGTTCGTGCCACATGATCGTCGATGCAGACGGCAATGACATCCAGAAAGGCGGTAAGACCGGGCCCAACCTCTATGGCGTTTTCGAACGTACAGCCGGCAGTGTAGAGGATTTCCGCTACTCCGACGCAATGGTCTCTGCCGGCGAAGCCGGGCTTGCCTGGAACGAAGAAGATTTCGTCGCCTATGTGCAAGACCCGACCGGCTACCTCCGCGAGTACCTCGATGACAGCTCGGCGCGTGGCAAGATGAGCTATCGTGTTCGCAGCGAAGAGGACGCTCGCGATGTATGGGCCTATCTGGTCTCGGTAGGTCCTGCGCCCGAGTCCTGATCAGCCCCGACGCCTTCAAGCGCGACGACTTTTCGAGCCGACCCCCGCGGGTCGGCTCATCCCGTTTAAAGTAGGCCGATTACTCGACCTTTAGAAATGGTCCGCTGCTATTTCGATTGTGACTCTATCGGCTGTGGTCATATCGCCGTGCGATGCAGCGGGACCACATCGCCGCCAAGGCCCAGCGCCTGCCGGGCAAGTCTGACGATATGGGCAGAACTCATGCCGGCGTCCTCGTACATCTGTTCGGGCGAGGCCTGCTCGATGTTCCGGTCGGGCAAAGCCAACGTTCGAACGGCAAGTCCACGGTCGAACAGGCCCAGCCCAGCAAGGGCATGCAGGACAATCGCGCCAAACCCACCTTCGGCACCCTGTTCTACTGTTATCAAGGCACGATGACCCAAGGCGAGACGCTTCAAAAGGTCGGAATCGAGCGGCTTGGCAAATCGCGCATCGGCCACGCTGACAGAAACGCCCGACGCGCCCAAAGCTTCAGCTGCCGCAAGGCATTCCTGCAGATGTGCACCATAGGAAAGGATCGCGACATCCTCGCCTTCTTGCAGGACACGCCCTTTGCCGATTTCAAGCAATTCTCCACGTTCGGGCATATCAACTCCGGCGCCTGCCCCCCTTGGGTATCGGAATGCAATGGGTCCGGCATCATGTGCAGCCGCAGTGGCGACCATGTGCACCAGTTCCGCCTCATCACCCGGGGCCATCAGCGTCATACCCGGAAGATTTCCGAGGTAGGCGATGTCATATGCTCCGGCATGGGTTGCGCCATCCGCCCCGACAAGCCCTGCCCTGTCAATTGCGAACCGCACCGGCAATTTCTGCAAGGCGACATCGTGCACGACCTGGTCGTAGCCGCGCTGCAAGAAAGTCGAGTAGATCGCACAGAAAGGCCGAAGCCCACTAGCAGCCATACCCGCCGCAAAGGTTACCGCGTGCTGTTCTGCGATACCGACGTCGAAGACGCGACCGGGGAACCTGTCGGCCATGAGGTTCACGCCGGTTCCTGATGGCATGGCGGCGGTCACGGCCACGATCCGCTCATCCTTGGCGGCCTCTGCCGTCAGCGCCCTTCCGAACACGCTTGTGTAACTGGGTGCACCGCCCTTTTTCTTGGCCTGTGCTCCCGTCGCCGGGTCGAATTTGGACACGCCATGTCCGCGATCGGCCGCACCTTCGGCCGGGCCATATCCCTTTCCCTTTATAGTACAGCAATGGATAAGGACCGGCCCGGTTGCCCTCGTCCGCGCGGCTCGCAATACCGGCAGAAGCTGGTTCAAATCGTGGCCATCGATAGGGCCGACATAGTCGAAACCCAATTCCTCGAACACCGTGCCAGCGCCGGACAACCCCGTCACGATCTGGCGCGCCCTCTTGGCACCTTGCCGCATCGGAGCGGGCATCGCTTTTTCAAACCCTTCCCCAAGGGCCTTCATCCGTGCCAACGGGTCCGATGCATAAATCCGGCTCAGATAGGATGACATGGCGCCAACAGGCGGGGCGATGCTCATCTCGTTGTCGTTCAAGATCACGAAGAGCCGCCGTCCTTCGGCACCGGCGTTGTTGAGCGCCTCATAGGCCATTCCTGCGCTGATGGCCCCGTCCCCGATCACGGCGATTGCATCGCCTGTTGGCCGCCCCATGTCACGCCCCACGGCGAAACCCAATGCCGCGCTGATCGAGGTCGAGCTATGCGCTGCTCCAAACGGATCATGCTCGCTTTCGGATCGTTTCGTGAACCCGCTCAGACCATCTTTCTGCCTGAGGGTGCGGATCCGGTCCCGGCGCCCAGTCAGGATCTTATGAGGATAGCACTGGTGTCCCACGTCCCAGATCAATTTGTCCATCGGCGTGTTGAACACGGCATGAATCGCGACGGCCAATTCCACGACACCAAGCGAAGAGCCCAAGTGCCCGCCGGTCTGGGAGACTGCCGATATCACCTCGTTTCTCAGTTCAGCGGCAAGTTTCGCCAAGTCGCCGTCGGACATCCCCCGAAGGTCCGACGGGCCGGCGATACGGTCGAGAAGCGGTGTTTCGGGGCGGTTATCAGTCATCGCGCATCCTCCCTCTGGGTGACGCTGGCGTCGCCCGCGGCGCGAACGGCGCGATTTTGTCGGACGGCCGGTGCGACGGCCGTCCCAGGCAGTCATTGCCCGTAGTCGGGTTCGCCCGAGGTGGTGGCCAATTCAGGCCAGTTGGCAATCACGTTGGTGCCTTGCAGGGGCTGTTGATACCCTTTGTGACATGTCTTGCAGGCCACCTTGGGGGCGTCCTGGAACACAGGCCCCAGACGCTCAGGTGGCAAAAGACCTTCGAGCGGGACGAGATAGTCGTTGTTCAACTCGAGCACCATCTGGATGCCCAGGCTTTCGGTTCCCCATTGCGGCGTCACCTGCGCCCCATCGTAGAAGGCTCGCGAGTTGTGACAGAATACGCAATTCACCCCGAGAGAGTTCGCCACGTAGTTCATCAGCGAATAGGTGCGCTCCGCATGTTGAATACCAGGATAACCGTCTTGCCCGGGAATGCCCGCGACGCGGCTATCGAGATCGTGAACGCCGATCAGTTCGCCGTCGAGCAGGTACTTCTCCAACGCGTCGGTCGGGAGGGACGTGTATTGATTGAGGGGTGTCACACGGTTCTGGTTCGCCGACCATCCCGCCATGGATTTGTTCACATCCCCAAGGCGATACCAGATATCGCTCGGCACGGGCTGACCCCGATGGCAGGTAAAGCACGTCACGCCGACCACCTTGTTGGCGTTCACGTGTCCATCCCAGTTCTCGTTCAGGTTCTTTGTCATTCCGACCATCACATGTCCTACCGCCGTCTGGTAGGAGTCGGGATCGTCGAACAGGTCGGGTATGCCAGTCCATTCCCGCATCGCCGCCAGCAAACGGTCGTAGTTGTCGACCGTCAAACCTTCGAGGCCCGGCGGAACATTGTCGCGTGCATCTCCGGCCAGCTGCTCGCCGCCACTGGGCACGACCGGTTCGGACGTGCTTGCCGCAAACGCCGCGATACCCGGGTCGGGCGAAAGCCGGTCGGCATCGAACTCTGGCACTGACATACCTGTTCCGCGCGGCCCGGTCTGCAGGCTTTCGGTCGCGAATGGCTGCCCCCAGAAGACCAGCGCCACCACGGCGATCACCGCAACCCCGATCCCGCCCATAAGGATGGCCGGCACCTCGATATCCACCGGGTTCTCGCGATTCCACTTGTCGAACCATCTCGGTAGCATGATCAGTCCTCCTGCCCGATGAAGGCTTCGTAGGTCCCGTAGGCCTCGTAGCCATAGCTGCCATCATAGGCGGGGGCGAAATGATGCTCCTGTGCCCAGATGAACCAGTTGTCCACGACGGTGCCCGTCAGCAGGATGCCGATACCACCTGTGATGGGCGTCAGGACTGCAAACCACCACGCCCAGCGGTGAATGCCTTCCATTGTGGCGTTGAACCCCATGGTCCAACGCCAGAACAATGCCGCGCGCTCGCTGGCGGTACCGCGATCCACGATCTGCTCCAGCTCTCGGTCGCCACCGAAGCGCGATACTGCAAGGATCGTCGCACCGTGCATCGCGAACAGCAGAACCGAACCATAGAGGAATACGATCGAGAGACAGTGGAACGGATTGTAGTAGAGGTTCCCGTACCGGATCGAAAAGGCCGTGGTCCAGTCGAGATGCGGGAAGATACCGTAGGGCACGGCCTCAGACCATGACCCCATCAAGATCGGGCGGAACAGGCCGAGGACAAGAAACAGCCAGATTGCGCTGCCAAAGGCCCAGAAGACATGCTTGCCCATCTTCTGTGCGGCAGCCAATTGCCAGGACCGCAACCACCACAGCATCACGGAAACCAACAGCAGGAAGCTCGCGATGATGTACCAGCCGCCATCGTTCAGCGGTGGGATACTAAGCCCGTACTCCGGGCTCGGCGGTTCCAGAGCCAACCAGAAGCCCTGCCGCAGAAACTCGGAAATCGACCAGTTCACCTGCGCCAGCATGTTCAGGCCGATGATATTCAAGGCAACCGTCCCCGCGGCAAGCGAGGCCAACCCGGCCATCCCAAGGTTCACTGGCCCGAGCTGTGCATTACCGAACCACCCCAGAAGGTTTGAGAACCCTGTGGTGGTCGTCCGCTCCTCGGTCAGGGTTCCATAATCGTCAACCCCCATCTCGGCAGCGCCGCGCACCTGAACCTGGGTGAATATATTCTGATACTCGACCATCGTTACACTCCTGCCTGAGAGAACCAGATCGGCAGCTCGAGCCACCAGTTCCACCATTCGGGCCAGCCTTTGGTCCAGACCGGGCCGGAAATAATGATGCAGACCGCCGACCAGAAACCGGCATTCAAGGCCAGCAGCAGCCCAAGCCGGTGAATGCCCAGCGTGCCGACCGAATACCCGATGAAGTCACGAAAGAACGTGTCCTCGTGATCGGGAGTCTTCATCAGTTCGCCCTTTTCGGGATTTGCGGCTGACAGGATCAGCCCGCCGTGCAGGGCCAACGCCAGAGTGGTGGTGAAGAAGAAGGTCACCGCCAGCATATGCGCCGGGTTGTAGTGGAAATGCAGATAGGCATAGCCCGTGTTGCTGACCCAATCGAGATGGCTGAAGATACCGTAGGGGAATCCGTGCCCCCAGGCGCCCATCAGCACGGGCCGAAAGACCACGAGTGTGACGTAGGCGAAGATCGCGAAACTGAACGCGACAGGCACGTGATAGCCCATCCCCAGCTTCCGGCAGATCTCGACCTCGCGCAACGCCCAGCTGCAGAAGGCGCCGATGGCGCAGATCGTGATGATCTGCCACAATCCTCCCTCCATCAACGGTGCCGCGCCCAGACCATAGCTCAGGTCGGGCGGCGCGATGTTAATAAGCCAGGGGTTCCACGTCCCTTGATGGGCCGCGCCCCAGAATATCAGGATGGTTCCAAGCAGGGCGAAAAAGGCTGTCGTCACTCCGAAGAAGCCCACATAGAAAGGGCCCACCCAGAAATCGAACAGATCGCCGCCGATCAACGTCCCACCGCGGACGCGATACTTTTTCTCGAAGCTAAGCAACGCCATCGTTGTCCTCCGCGTTTGGCGGCTCGTCCCCGTCAGATCTCAAGCCGTCGGTTACCTCGGTCCGCTGCGGGCAGGCGCCCCGCCCGCAGCGCTTTCATTGGACAAGCTGTCCTGGTTCACTCCACCATCGCGCGCGACTCGGCGGCGTTCTCGAACCAGTTGACGCCGTTCGACAGAACCACCAGGTGGATCATGACGGCCAACAGGAAGAGAAAAACGCCCTGCGCGACAAACACGCGGCGCGGATCGAAAATGAGCCAGATCTTGTAGAACTTCGACATCTCCGATCCTCCCTCAGAACCAAGGGGCCCAGATGTAGGTCGCAAGATGTGCGACCACTGCAACGATCACGAAGAGGTAGAGACCACTCATGTAGACCGAATGCAGCTCCTGGGCCTGCTCGTCGGTGAGACCTGTGAAGGACAGGTCGGTGTTATCAGCCATAAACTTTCCTCCGGAACGTTATGCTGACGCCGCGACCCCCGCGGCCGGGTCCCTTGGGGCCTGGGAGGTCCCTCAGGTTCCTGCCTGCCCTTGCGGACAGCCAGCTTTGACCTTGGTGCCAACGCCACAGGGCGCCGACCCAAGGAACTCGGGCCTGGTGTGTCAGGCCGAAAAGATCAGCGGCGTGATCCGGTCCGCTTCGCACCACGCGCGCGCCAGCGGCCCATGGAGGTTCAGCGTCCTGCGACGGATCACGTCGCGCACCCAGCCAACGCTCACGAACGGCAGGGCAGTCAGGAAGATCAAAGTGAAATACACGTTGAACTCCGCATCTCGCCTCCGCCGACCTGTAGGTCGGCTTGGGGTGTGGGATGCGACATCAGTCATCGGTCAGTCCTCCTCTCCAACGACATCGGAACGGCTTGCCTCTCGTGGAGACAGCGCCTGAACGGTTTCCAACACCACACGCTCGGCCCCGGCGCGAAGTGCTGCCTCTTCAGCAGCGTCGCGCAGCGACTTGGCGGCGGAAATGCGGGTCAGAACGGGATGGGTCGCGACAATGCGATCGAGCTCCCGCTGAGCATCGGCGTCCCAAGGGAAATTGCGTCGCAATGGGGTCGGCGTGGCAGCCGAGCCATCCATCTCGGAGCCGAGAGGCAGGATATGGAAAAGCGCATCGAAGAGACCATTGCAGACCTCCTGCAACAGATAGGTCGCCCCCGCGTATCCCATGAATGGCGTACCGGTGGCCCGCCGGATCGCAGCGCCGGGGAAGCTTGCCGGGATAAAGGCCGGATTGGGTCCGTGCCCGGCTTGCATCTCGGCCAGATACATCTTTTCGTTGATCGACCCCATGACGGCCAGGGGTCGGGTGCGTGCGAGCAACGCCCGAACTTCCTCGTTATTGGTCTTCTTGCCGGCGCAACGCGCCACGGCGAAAGCACAGGGCAGGCCGAGATCACCTTCGAGGTAGTTTCGCACGCCGCGGCTATAGGTTTCATTCGCCACAATCCCGAAATTCGCTGTCGCAAAGAAGTCCTGCGTGACCGATCGCCAGAGATCCCAGACAGGTTTGAGTGTCGAGTGCTTTTCCCTCGTGATGAACGGCTCCGGATCGAGTCCGAGCAACTCGCCCAACTTGCGCAGAAAGAGTGTTGTGCTCTCAACCCCGATTGGCGCTTGCAGATATGGCTTGTCCAGAAGTTCGGCCAACCCGCGCCCGAACTCCCTGTACATGCAGATATTCACGTCGGCATTCACGAGGTCACGCATCTCAGCCAGGTGCGCGCCCAGCGGCATCACCATGTTGATCTCTGCGCCGATCCCTTCGACAAGGCGCCGGATCTCGTGCAAATCGCTGGCCATGTTGAACGTGCCATACATCGGGCCAAGGATGTTCACGCGCGGCTTCGCGCCCTCTTCGCGCTTCTTCTCCTTCGGCATGCGCCCTTTGGTCATGCCGAACTCGGTAAAGATCCAGGTCATCGCCCTGTCAGCGGCTTCCCACTGGTCTTCGTCAATGGTGCGCGGCAGGAAACGCTGGATGTTCGTTCCCTGGGGGGTGACGCCGCCGCCGATCATCTCGGCGATGGAGCCTGTTACCACAACTGCAGGCAGCGCCGGGTCTAGCGTTGCCCACGCCCGTTTCATCGCACCCTCGGTTCCGTCCCGGCCCAGTTCTTCCTCGCCCAGGCCGGTTACGACGATAGGCAATTCATGCGGCGGCAACGCGTCGGTGTAATGCAGAACACTCGTGACTGGCAGATTCTCACATCCCACCGGCCCATCGATCACGACCTGCAGGCCTTTGACGGCGCAGAAGGCATATACTGCCCCCCAGTAACCGCCTGCCCTGTCATGATCCTGGATCAGCATCAGATCATCTCCTGCGCCTTGGCGGCCCGGCGCTGCTTGTCGAGTTTCTTTTGGTTGAGGGCACGGAACTCTGGCCGCTCATTCGGTGCGCCCTCCCAGATCCCGGCGGTATCGCCCGCGCCAACCCCGTCGAAAAAGGCGCGCATCCGATCCATTCGCTCCTTGCCAGAGATCGCCGCGTTGACCACGTCGGCCAGCGAGCCGGCACCGGCAGGTCCCATCAGCGGTCGCGCCGAGATCAGGTTGGTAAAGTAGAGACTGGGAATCCCCATCGCTTTGGCCTTTTGCACGACAGGGGTTGTTCCGATGGCAAGGTCAGGTCTGATCCCTTCCATGGCAGCCAGATCGTCCTCGAGTGAGGCGCGAAATTGGACGCTGACACCGTGTGCACGCAACCATTCGGCATCTTCCTCGGACCATGGGCTTTTTGCACATGCCGTTCCGACATATGGAACATCCGCACCGCTTTCGATCAGCAACCGCGCAACGAGCAATTCACTGCCTTCGTAGCCGGACAGTGTGATGGTGCCCTTGACTTGCGCCGCTCCCAACGCCCCCTTGATCGCTGGCAGGAACGCGTTTTGTGCCGCAGCTGTTTTCGCCCCGGCAACTCCGAACGCCTCGCCAATCGCCGCCAGCCATGCCGCCGTTCCGTCGTGACCGACCGGCGCACTGCCCACAATTGGACGACCTGCAGCCTCGAATTCACGTACCGCCGCAGTATAGAACGGGTGAAGCGCAGCCACCGCACCGCAATCCAGCGCTGCGTACAATTCCCGCCATTCCCGGCATGGGACTACCGGCCCGGCGGCCAGTTCCATCGGTGCCAACATCTGACCGATCATCACCGGATCCGCCGGAAACATCTCACCCAACAGGGTGACAGTCGGCAGGTCCGACACACCGCTTGCAGGTGCAGCGACTGGGCCAGCCTCGACTTCGGTGCGCGCGTAATTCAACATCGCGCCAGCCAGCACATCCTTGGCCTCGGCATGGGTCGGCACGCCAAAACCGGGAACGTCGATGCCTACGATGCGCACGCCGTTGATTTCGTCTGGCAGCAGGCGCAGCGGAACGCCGGAGGCGGTCGGTACACACAGGTTGGTGACAACCACCGCGTCGTATCGTTCGGGATCAGCCAGATCGTGAACGGCTTCGCGGATATCTTCGAAAAGCTTGCCGGTCACCAATGTCTCGGAGTTGAAAGGCACGTAGCCAACCGAGCGACGAGCACCGTAGAAATGGCTTACAAACGTCAGGCCATAGACACAGCAGGCCGAGCCGCTCAAAACCGTGGCGACCCGCTTCATGCGCAGCCCCACACGCAAAGAGCCGAAGGCCGGGCACATGCTTTGGGGTTTGTCGTGCGGGCCGACCGGATAATCCGCCCGCAACCCGTCCAAAAGGTCGCCCGCGCCAGCTTTGCGTGCGGCGGCCTCCATCTCTTTTGGCGCCACACAAGTCATCGCGGTGTCTTGGCCGTCTTGGACAGGAGCGTCTGCCGGATATGCGTCACGCATCGTCATAAATGACCTCCAGTGACGGTCTTGGCTCTGCGTTCTTGCCGCGCATGTCAGCATCGGTTGCCGGCTCAAGGACAAACCCGGCTCCGGTGTCCGAACCATCGAAGAGGGCCAACAGCCCGTCCTGTTCCAAGGGGGTTGGCCGCACCGGCGGAGCATCGCTTACCGCGTCCGACAGAGTTGCAAACAGCGAGCCCCATGGACTGCGGTCGGTGCCGACAATCTGATAGCTCGCTGATTTCTTGCGCAGGTCGTCATCCTGCGGGATCGAGGCCAGCACCGGAATACCGGCCGCTTCGGCAAAGGCCTGTGCCTCGCCTGAACCGTCATCCTTGTTTACCACCAGCCCTGCGACGCCGACATTTCCGCCCAGCTTGCGGAAATACTCCACCGCCGAGCAGACATTGTTGGCGACGTACAGCGATTGAAGGTCATTGGATCCGACGAGAATGACCTTCTGCGCCATATCCCTTGCAATCGGCAGACCGAAACCGCCGCAGACCACGTCGCCGAGAAAATCGAGTAGCACGTAGTCGAAGTCCCAGTCGTGAAAGCCCAGCTTCTCGAGAAGTTCGAAGCCGTGGATGATGCCACGTCCGCCGCAGCCGCGGCCGACTTCGGGTCCACCAAGCTCCATCGCGAAGACGCCGCCTCGCTTGAAGCAGACATCGCCAATCTGTACCTGCTCGCCCGCGAGCGTCTTGCGCGTCGATGTTTCGATGATGGTCGGGCAAGCTTTGCCACCGAAGAGGAGCGAAGTCGTGTCGGACTTCGGATCGCACCCGATCAGCAGAACACGTTTTCCCTGTTCAGCCATCATGTGGCTAAGGTTGGCCAGGGTGAAGCTTTTCCCGATTCCACCTTTGCCGTAGATTGCGATGATCTGTGTCTTCTTGGTTGGTTCCTCGGTCACGAGATCGGCGAGATCCTCATGTGCTTCGTCTCGCAGCCTTTGGTCGAACGCCTTGAGATTGGGTACGTCGTCCTTCATGCTGCGTCCTTCCAGTCCAATATCATTTTGAGGCAGGCCGGATCACCGAAAGCTTTGCGGTAAGCCTGCGGTGCTTGCGAAACCGGTTCGGTGTGGGTTACCAGACCTGAAAGCGAGAGCGCTCCGCTGTCGAGCAGGGCACTGACCGCCATCAGATCTTCCCGCGCCCATTCGGCGGCGACGCGCAACCGCGCCTCGCGCAGAAAAGCCGGTGGAAAGGCAAAGCTGACGCCAGCAGGATAAAATCCGGCCAGAACCACCTCGCCACCTTTGGCGAGTCTGCCGATCAAATCGTTAAGGATTTCGGCATTTCCCGAGGCATCGTAGATCGCCTCGTAATCCCGGCGCGGGTCGTCTTCGGGCGCGATGACTGTATAGCCGTCGGCACCAGTGCGTCGCTGTGGCTGCGTTTCCCAAACTGTGGGCGCAGGCGCGCCTGCGGCAATGGTCAACCGGGCGAGCAAACGCCCCAGAACGCCATGCCCCACGATCAGTTCCGGCACACGGTTTCGCAGCCCAGCCATGGCGTGGCGGGCGGTTGCGGCCAGTGCCAGCAAAGCGCCCTCCGCGCCCAGGCTTGCATCAATCCGGCTTGCCCTCTCGGCTTTCGTCACCAAATGACCGGCGGAACCGCCGAACAGGCCGAAAGCACCGTCAAAGCAATTGGCACCGGGAACAAAGACACGATCGCCCGGACGAAACCCTGTACCCGGCGCGGCCTCGACCACCTCTCCTGCGCTCTCGTAACCGGGTACCAGCGGATACCCCATGCCGGGAAACGGTGGCATTTCGCCCGACCAGAACAGCTTCTCGGTGCCGGTTGAAATACCCGAATGCGAAACTTGGACAACCAGATCTCCCGCCTCCGGCGCCTTGAGCGCGAGAGTGTCCAGTGCCAGATCCTTCGGACCATGCAGGAGGACAGCGCGGGTTTCCATGATCGCCTCCCTTCAACGACTCGCCCCGGTACTCCGGCACGATTGCTTCGGTTTTGTCAGCGTAACAGAACATCAACATGTGTCAATCTTGGTTTACACATAAAGCTGCTGACAGACGGGCATGGAACCGTACCCAACCCGATCCAAACACGAGCGGACCCCGAAGCAGGGCACCACGAAATACCTGACAATGCCTAGAAAGACGTTGGCCAAACTGCGACTCGATGTACGATCAGAGAGAATAGAATTCTGCAGCCGTTGTCCGGAAAACGTCCGCGTGCATCTCATTGGGGACGATGGCCAGATGCGCGTCCATGAGACGGGAATAGCTTGAATAGAGGCTGTCGACCGGGAAATTCGAACCGTACATGCATCGCCGGGCACCGAACTGATCCAGACAGACCTCGATGATCGGTTGGAAATCCTTCAAGTGCCAATCGTGCTGGAACATGCCAAGACCGGAAAGCTTGCAAGTCACTTGAGGAAGGTCAGAGAGCCTGCGCAGCTTTTCTGCCCAATCCTCCAAGCCAGCGGCGGACCGATCATGCGGGCTGCCAGCGTGGCACAAGGCCACTTTGGTCTCCGGCGCACGGTCGAGAACCGCCGCGGTTTTGCCCATCAGCTCGGGTATGAGTTGAAGGTCGAACGACAAGCCCCGCCGTCCAGCTTCGCGCAGACCCTCGACGAAACGCGGATTATCCAGCAGGTCGTTTGTCCCTGTCACCGCATCCTCGCCCGGCTCGCGGCCAACGATCTGACGGACGCCGCGCACAGTTGGCAAGGCTTGAAAAGACTCCAAACGCGCGCTTAAATCTGGGGCAGTCAGGTCACAGAATACCACTTGCGCCATGGGCCAATCCGGGTGAGCGTCGGACACCGCCTGCACCCATTTGGCTTCGGCCAGTCCGTCTTCTGCTCCGACCTGGATATGCACCGAGGCTGCAACATCGCGCGCTTCGGCGTCACGACGGAACTCGGCGAAGAGGTAGTTGCGCTGGATGGGCTCCGGGTTGCCGAAAAACCGTGTCACGCCCTTGGCCATCAGCCAAGGGTAATGGACGGCGCTCAGATCCCATAGGTGATGATGGGCATCGATCCAGCTGGTCATGTGCGCGGGACCTGCGCCATGCGGGCGAGCACATCGACGCCCTGCTGGTTCCAGAAATGCAACAGGTCGATGAATATCCAGTTTTCCGCCAGCTTGTCGCCCTCGCGGCGGTAGATGTCGATGACCCGAAACTCACCGGGCCTGCCTGTGGCGGGCATACCCATGAACCCACCACTGGGCGTGGCTGTAAAGTTCGGCCAGCCGAAAAAGCCACCGAACTGCCCCTCGGCCAAGCGGCAGATGTGCTTCGTCTTGGACCTGTCGTTGAATGACGCGCGAAACGGGCCGGAATGCTGCCTGGCGTATCTCTCGATAGTATAGGTCGCACCAATTCCCGCTGGCCCCCACCAGATCATGTCTTCGCACCAGGTTCTTCGCAACTCGTCTTCGAGGCTCAATCCGCTGTTCCATTGGCCCAAATCCGAGATCATCGCATTGATCGCGGCGAGGGTTTTTTCCCCCTCCTCAGCGGCTTGCGGGTCATGCATGACGCCGTCATGCGTCATGGGTCCCGGCTGCACCAAGTGGGCGGCGGTTTGCGGCGGAAAGGGCTGCAGCCCCGCCTGCATCATCAGATGCGGAATGTCGAAGAACATCGCCGTTTCGGTGATGCGGCCCTTTTCAACCTTGTTGAATTCGCAATAGCGCAGGAACGCCATTTTGCTCGTGGGAGGAATGCCCAGCCACGCAGCATCGAAGAGCCCCATAAGATGCCCCATGGACACCACCCAGATCGACTGGAACCCGTCAATTTCATTGGCGCCGGCCATGAAGACGTCTTCTCGACGCTGCATGTGCCTCAGGGCTTTGCGCAGAGGAGTCCAGAAGGATTCAGCAACGGCCCGGGGACCTCGCTGTTCGTGAATCGGATGATAACCGCGCCATACGTGATTCGCGTCGTAGAACCGCTCCAGCACGCCCGTTACGTCATCATCATCGCAACGTGCGAGATCGGCGTAAAACTCTCGGATGACTTGTTTTTCGGCTGCGAACCCACCCATCGGGAGCGTCTCCTTTGCATACGCTTGCATTATCTTCTTGCCAAATTGACGCGGGCAAGACTACCCTGTTTGCAAGCGTATGCAACAATGCCGTTTCAGCCTTTCAGGGGGACCTCATGGCAGAAATCCAACTCCGCAACGTGGGTAAGCGTTGGGGCTCGTTCGTCGGGGTCGATAACTTCGATCTGACCATCGCCGACAAGGAGTTTCTGGTTCTCCTGGGGCCGTCGGGCTGCGGTAAGACGACAACGATGCGGATGATCGCCGGCCTTGAAGACGCGACCGAAGGCGATATCCTGATCGACGGCAAGCGCGTCAACGACATGGAACCCAAGGACCGTGATGTCGCGATGGTGTTCCAGTCATACGCGCTTTACCCGAACATGAACGTGTACGAGAATATCCGCTTTCCGCTCAAGGTTCGCGGCATTGATCCCAAGACCCACGACGAAAAGGTGCGCCGCGCCTCGGCCATGGTCGAACTGGATGATTTCCTGCACCGTAAACCGGCAGAGCTATCGGGAGGACAGCGCCAGCGGGTCGCGCTTGCCCGTGCCATCGTGCGCGAACCGAATGTCTTCCTCATGGACGAACCGCTGTCGAACCTGGACGCCAAGCTACGGGTCTCGACGCGCGCGCAGATCAAGAACCTGTCCCACGAACTCGCCGTCACGACGATTTACGTGACGCATGACCAGATCGAGGCGATGACGCTGGCCGATCGCGTCGTCGTGATGAAACAAGGCATCGTCCAACAGGTCGGCAGCCCGACCGAGATATACGACACGCCGGCCAACACGTTCGTCGCCAGTTTCATCGGCAATCCGGCCATGAACCTGGTGAGTGGTCGAATGGAAAACGGCTCCTTCGTTGCTGAAAACGTTCGTATCGAGGGGCTTACCGCCGCAGATGGACCGGTCACTCTGGGCTTCCGGGCCGAAGATGCCGGCCTTGGCGACGCAGGGCATCACGAGATCACTGCACCGATCTACACGCTGGAACTTCTCGGTGACGCGACGATGGTCACCGTGCGTATCGGTGGTGAGTTGATCGCCGTGCGTGCGCCCAAGGACTTCCGATCCGAGATTGGCGATACCGTATCGCTCTCGGTTCCCGCAGGCATTTGCCACCTGTTCGACGCCAGGACAGGCGAACGGCTTGGCGCCTGACGATCAAATTCGGCCCTGCGTTCCAAAGGTGGCGGGGCCAACAGACGGTGCGTGATTGCAAGGCGCACCCGACACTCAAGGAAACAGGGAGATAGAGATGTTTCTGAAGAAGATCGCCATCGCGGGGGCCATGACCGGCCTTTTGGGAACCGCGGCATATGCGGCCGATTGCGGGCCGTCGGGTCAGTCGATCCGCATTCTTGCCAGTGACTTCCCGGCAATCCACGCCGTGGCTGACGCCGCCGAAGCCAATTGCGGCGAAGCTGCCGCCGAATTCAGCCGCAACCACACCACCGAAGCGCGCCAGATCATGAACGCTGCGCTGACACCGAACCCGGCGGAATACACCTCGGTCATCGTTGCAAACTCCACCCTCACCCAGTTGATGAATGACGGCTTGGTCCGCCCGCTGAACGACCTGGTCGAGAAATACGGCCAGAACCTGCCCAAGAACCTGATGATCACCATCGACGGCAACATAATGGCCGTCGCGTTCATGGCGAATTCGCAACACCTGTTCTCTCGCAAAGACATTCTTGCACAGGCTGGTATCGACGGTGTCCCGACGACCTACGACGAGGTAATCGCCGCGGCAAAGGCCATTCGCGACGCGGGCATAATGGAACATCCGATCGTGATGAACATGAAAACCGGCTGGAACGTGGGCGAATCCTTCAACCTCGTCTTCCTTGCGCATGGCGGTGAGTTCTTCAAGCCGGGGACCGCGGAACCCGCCATCAACAGCCCTGCAGGTGTCGCCGCCCTGAACACGTTGAAAGAGTTGGTTGAATACGCGCACCCTGACCATCTGACGCAAGCTTCGAACGAGACCCAGGGACTCTGGGAAGCGGGCCAGGCCGCACTTGGCATCATGTGGGGCTCGCGTGGCGCTCCGATCCTTGACGACGAAGGATCGAGCGAGGAAGTGACGTCGAACACGGTGCTCTCGGCCGCACCTTCGGTTGAATCCGGCGGCACGCCCGGCGCAACCCTTTGGTGGGATGGCTTCACCATCTCGACCAACGTGTCGGACGAAGAGGCAGAAGCAACCTTCGCAGCCTTGGCAAGCGCGCTGACACCCGAAATGGTCGCTGCGAACAACGACGACGCGGTCTGGCTGCTCGAAGGTTTCAAGCCGGGTGCCGCTGCAGCAGGCGTCGCCGCAACGGCGCAGGGCGGCGCCAAACCCTATCCGATGATCCCGCAGATCGGTCTCATGCACAACGCGCTGGGATCCGAACTCGCCGATTTCCTGAAGGGCGATGAAAGCGCGGAGAAAGCATTGGCAGATGTCGAAGCTGCCTACGTCACCGCTGCCAAGGAAGCCGGCTTCCTTCAGTAAAACCCCTCCGACGGAGGCTCGCAGGAGTCTCCGTCTCCCAAACGCTGCCGACGGGGACGTTCGTCATGAAGCACCGTACCTTTTTCTGGTTCATACTGCCGACGCTCTCCGCGATGATCCTCTTCATTGCGCTGCCAATCCTGTCGGTTTTCGTACAGTCCCTGTTTGTCGCCCATGAACAGGTCTTGATCGAATCCGAGAGTTGTGGCCCCTTCGGGTGCACTCCCACGACGTCGGTAGACGTCGAAGCGACTGAAAAGCTTCGTCAAGAGCAACCCCTGGGCAAATTCAACGGTCTGAACACCTATTTCAACCGGTCCCATCTGGCTATCGCGGACATAGGCGAGGCTTGGTCAACGTCCGAAACCATGGGCGAGTTCTGGGGGCAGGTCTACAACCTGCCTTTCTACAACGCGCTGACGTTCACGCTGACATACACTTTCATTGTCACACCGTTGGTTCTTGTCCTGGGGATGGCCATTGCCGTTGGCGTCAACAACCTGCCGCGCATGCTCAAGGGCCTTGCCATCTTCATCTCGTTGCTGCCGTTTCTCGTCACGCCGCTTGTGGGTTCCTTGATCCTGTTCTGGATGGTCGACGGAGACGGCGTGATCGGTGCTACGATCCAGAAGCTATTCGACGACCCGTCGCTCAGCCTAAAGGCCTCCACGCCGCTGATGTGGATCATGCTGATGGTCTACGGGGTGTGGCATACCCTGCCGTTCAGTTTCATTACCTTCTATGCCGGTCTTCAGACAGTACCCGAAGACACGATGGAAGCGGCTCAGATCGACGGGGCCACGAAATGGCAGCGCCTGATCCACGTCATCGTGCCTCACCTGATGCCGCTCGTTTCCTTCGTGACGCTTATGCTGATCATGGACAATTTCCGTGTCTTCGAACCGATCGTGAGCTTCTCCGCCGAAGCCCATGCCAGATCGCTCAGCTGGATCATTTTCAATGACCTCCGCGAAAGCGGCAATCCGCTCTACGCATCGGCAGGCGCGACCTCGCTTCTGACGATCATTCTCGTGGTGATCCTGATGACACCTGTACTGGTCCGCACCTGGCGCGACTTCACCCGCAAATCGCACTGAGGAAACGCTCATGGCAACTGCAGCTCAATCCCGCATGACCCCGCTCAAGGCGTTTTCCTATGCCTTCGTGTTGCTCTGGCTGATCATCGCCGCGTTCCCTTTCCTTTGGACGTTCTGGGGCAGCTTCAAGGTTCAGGCCGACTTTCTGTCCAAAGCGGACTGGATGAACGCGCTGCGCGGCACCAACACGATCGAGCAGACCGGAAGCGCCTTCACCGGGGCCGCCTATTACGGTGCCTGGGTTGAAGAAGAGTTCTGGTTCAACTTCAAGAACACTGGAATCGTGGTGTTCTTCACCGTTGTCATCTCTTTGACCTTCGGAACGCTGGGTGGGTACGCGTTGGCGCGGTCAGGGTTCCGCTATGCCTTCTGGATCCTGATGGCGGCGCTGGTTTTCCGCGCGATGCCCCACATGACCCTGGTTTCCGGCTACCTGCTGTGGTTCTTCGAGTGGAACGTCTGGGGTATCCTGCCGACCACCATCATCGTGCTTGTCGCGATCAACCAGCCCTTCACGCTTTGGATGCTGCACTCGTTCTTCAAGAACATTCCCAAGGACATGGACGAAAGCGCCATGGTCGATGGCTGCACCCGGTTTCAAGCCTTCCGGCATGTGATCGTTCCGGTCATGTGGCCTGGGGTCATAACGACCGGTTTGTTCAGCTTCCTGCTGGCCTATAACGACTTCACCGTGGCCGTGATGCTGCTGAGCGAGGAAAACGAGACCATCATTCCTGCGATCAACAGCTTCATGGGTACCACGCAGGTCGAAGGCAAGGTGATGTACGCGGTTGCTGCCGTGGTCTCGGCCACTGCGCCGCTCTTCATCCTGATCCTGTTCTTCCAGCGCCAGATCGTATCGGGCCTGACGGCTGGTGCGGTGAAAGGGTAATGATGTCGGTCCACGACCACAACAAGACCCTCATCGCGCAGCTGCGGTCGGCGTTTGCGAGTTGTGATGCCGACCAGGTCAAGGCCGCGATCCTGGAGGCCGTTGCACCCGACGCAAAGATACGGCTTGGCTACCCTTTTCAGGACGTGGCCGGCGCCGAAGACCTCTGGGACCGGGTCTATGCACCGCTGCTCGCTGCGATGCCTGACATGGAACGCCGTGATTTTATTGTCATGGCCGGTCCTAGGTGGGGGAATTCACAGGCTGGCAACTGGGTCGGTCTGGGCGGCAATATTGTCGGCTGCCTGACAGGTGAGTGGCTCGGCATCCCCGCCTGCAACAAGCCAGTTTTCATGCGCTACCAAGAATACCTGCGCGTCGAGGATGACAAGATCGTCGAGATGGAGGGATTGTGGGACATCCCGCAGATCATGGTTCAGGCTGGCGTCTGGCCCATGGCGCCACAACTTGGCGTCGACTGGATGTGCCCCGGCCCCGCCGATGGTCAGGGCATTGGAAATTTGCCCTTCGATGCGGATACGGCCAACGCGTCCGTGCAGCTTGTCTGGGACATGCTGCACGACTTGAAACAGGGCACCGCCGACACTCCCGAACGGGGGCTCGGCGGCTACTGGCACGACAACGCGCTTTGGTATGGACCCACCGGCCTGAGCACCGCGCGGGGGCATTCGGGGATAGCGAACCGGATCTTCCGTCAGTTTCGAGAAGGACTGTCCGAGAACACCCGTCACCTTGAGGAGGGTGTTTTCTTTGGCGATCAGAACCTTGTCGCTTTCACGGGCTGGCCTTCGGGAACAGCAGTGCATTCGGGCGATGGTTTTCTGGGCCTCGCCCCAACGGGCCGCCGCATCACGCGCCGGAGCCTCGATTTCTGGCGCGTAGAAAACGGGCTGGTCCGCGAATGCTGGGTGATGGTCGATATCCTCGATCTCTATGCACAACTCGGCCTCGATGTGCTTGGGCGGGTGCCCGCCAAGACAGGGTACGAGGCCGCGGCATGAGTTCGAACTTCAGACATAGCGCCTCGGGGCGGCATCCGGCGCTCAATCGGATGCCCAGGGATTTTCTGGTTACGGGCGGCAATGCCCCGTTCACCCAGACACTCCCCCGGCGATCTGAAAGGACAAGATAATGAAAGGATCCCGCCCGGAACAGGCCGTGCTGACAAAAGACACGGACATGACCAAGACCGACGAAACCCGCGCCGTCATCGAAGCGATGGTGGACGGACTGAACGATCACCGTATCGACGATATCGGCGAATTCTTCACCCAGGGCTTTCGCTGGATGGGCAACCAGGGCTGCGGCACGAAGACCGGCCTGAAAGAGTTTCAGAACAACTGGCAGCGCCCGTTTCAGGCGGCGTTTTCCGACAAGACCTGCATAGACGAGGCCCGCCTGTACATGGGCGAATGGGCCGCCGCATTCGGCCGCCAGGAAGCCACCCATTCGGGCGAATTCCTTGGGATCGCCCCCACCGGCAAGAGAGTCGAAATCCGTTACATGGACTTCTGGAAAGTTGTCGACGGCAAGATCGTCGACAACTGGGTGAATGTCGATTTTGCCCATGTCGCCGCCCAGCTTGGCGTTGATCTTTTCAACGGTGAAGGCTGGGAAGCATTTGATCGCGGTGAGAAAATCCCGCCGCGCCCCGGAAACTGAGGATAAGACCATGACCATCGAGTACCTGAAACGTGGCAAGCCCGAGGCTGACCGTGCCGAAGACGATGCCAAGACCCGCGCCGTGGTCGAAGCGACGCTGACGGATATCGAAGCGCGCGGCGATGCGGCCGTTCGGGACCTGTCGGAGAAATTCGACAACTATTCCCCCAAAAGCTTTCGCCTGAGCCAACAACAGATCGACGAGTTGATCGCCTCACTGACCGACCGAGAATTGGCCGATATCAAGTTCGCGCAGGAACAAGTGACGAAATTCGCTCAGGCACAGCGCGACTCGATGCTTGATATCGAGGTCGAAACACTTCCCGGCGTCATTCTCGGCCACAAGAACATCCCGGTGCAGTCGGTCGGCTGTTACGTGCCCGGCGGCAAGTTCCCGATGGTCGCCTCGGCGCATATGTCTGTGGCGACCGCCAAGGTTGCCGGCGTGCCGCGGATCATCGCCTGCACCCCTCCCTTCCAGGGCAAGCCCAATGCGGCGGTGATCGCCGCAATGCACCTTGGCGGCGCGCATGAGATCTACGTCATGGGCGGCATTCAGGCGATCGGCGCAATGGCGATCGGCACCGAGAGCATCGAACCCGTGCACATGCTGGTCGGCCCCGGCAATGCTTTCGTGGCCGAAGCCAAGCGCCAGCTCTTTGGCCGGGTGGGTATCGACCTTTTTGCCGGCCCGACCGAGACGATGGTGATCGCGGACGAGACGGCGGCCGATGCCGAGCTTTGTGCCACCGATCTTTTGGGCCAGGCCGAACACGGCTATAACAGCCCCTGCGTCCTGATCACGAACGCGCGCAAGCTGGCCGAGGACACGCTGTCCGAGATCGATCGCATCCTGGGTATTCTCCCGACCGCAGGGACCGCGAGGGTCAGCTGGGACGAGTATGGCGAGGTGATCGTTTGCGACACCTATGACGAGATGCTGGATGTCGCCAACGACATCGCCTCGGAGCATGTACAGGTCATGACCGATCGCGACGACTGGTTCCTTGAGAATATGCATTCCTACGGCGCGCTGTTCCTCGGACCAAGGACCAACGTGGCCAACGGCGACAAGGTGATCGGTACGAACCACACACTGCCCACCAAGAAAGCCGGCCGCTACACCGGCGGGCTCTGGGTCGGCAAGTTTCTGAAAACGCACAGTTATCAGAAAGTCACCACCGACGAGGCGGCAACCATGATTGGCGAGTACGGCTCGCGCCTGTGCATGCTCGAAGGCTTCGTCGGCCATGCCGAGCAATGCAACATCCGCGTGCGCCGCTACGGTGGGATCAACGTGCCCTACGGCGAGGGCGCGCCATACCACGAAGCCGCAGAGTGAGTTGAACTCCGGAGCGGGGAGCATGACCCCTCGCCCCTTTCCGAAATTTTGGACCAGACAAGAAATGAGCGACATTCACACCCAGAACAAGGCGCTGATCGCGCCAATGCGTGCCGCGATGTACGACTTTGATGAAAGTGGAGTGCGCGCGGCACTCGACGCGCTGATCGCCCCGGATGCGACGATCCACATGCCGTGGCCCCTGAACGACATGACCGGCCCACAGGCGCTGTATGATACATGCTACGCACCGCTTTTGGCCGCCATGCCTGACCTTGAACGGCGCGACTGGATCGTCATGGGCGGCCCGGACGAATTTGGCGCTGACTGGATCGGTTGCGGCGGCCATTACGTCGGAACCTTCGTTGCGCCCTGGCTCGACATCCCGCCCACCGGGCACCTGACCCATATGCGCTTTCACGAGTTTTACCGGTTCGAGGGTGGAAAGGTCGTCGAAATCCAGACCTTGTGGGACATCCCTGAGGTGATGATGCAGGCCAACGCCTGGCCGATGGCGCCTAGCCTCGGGCGCGAATTCTGCATACCCGGACCGGCAACGCTTGACGGCATCGTAGAAGGCCCCTGGGACGAAGAGCGTTCGCGTGCGTCCCAGCAGCACATCATCGACATGCTTGCCCATATGAAAAAGCATCCCAGCCAGGGCGGGCCCGAAGTGATGGAAATGCCGCGCTTCTGGCACGAAAAGATGAACTGGTACGGACCGGCGGGGATCGGCACGGGCCGTGGCATCGCGGGCTTCCGCAACTGGCACCAGATACCTTTCCTGAACGGCATGCCCGACCGCGGAAAATACGTGGACGAGATCACCTATCACTTCTTCGGCGACGGAGATTACGCCGCGGTGACCGGGTGGCCAAACATGATTCAGACCGTCACCCATGACGGTTGGATGGGCATTGCACCCTCGGGCAAGAAGATCACGATGCGGTCGCTCGATTTCTGGCGGATCAAGGATGGCAAGATCCGCGAGAACTGGGTCATGGTCGATATTCTCGATGCCTATCGACAGCTGGGGGTCGATGTCTTTGCCCGGTTGCGCGAGTTCAACAAGGTCCGAGTCCGCGGTTCGATCCCCTTCCCCGTGGGAGACGTATGATGGATCTGCCGAAATCCCCTGGCTTTGATCTTTCGGGCAAGCGGGCACTGGTGGCCGGTGCCTCTTCCGGTATCGGACTAGCCTGCGCCGTCGCGCTTGCCGAACATGGGGCGGCCGTCACACTCGCTGCCCGGTCGGGCGACATATTGCGTGACATCGTCCAAGAAATGACCGCCCGCGGGTGGCGGGCGGAGGCACTCGAACTCGACATATCCAACGTCGCCGTTACCAAGGCGGCAGTGGCTGAACATGGGCCATTCGATATCTTGGTGAACTCCGCAGGTCTGGCGCGGCATGGGCCTGCGATGAAAACTGAGGAAGGCGATTTCGACGTTGTTGCGAACCTGAACGTCAAGGGGGCCTATTTCCTTACGCAAGCCGTGGCCAAAGGATTGATCGAAGCCGGTCGCCCCGGATCACTGATCAACATCTCCAGCCAGATGGCGCATGTGGGCGGCATTGACCGCGCCGTCTATTGCGCCACGAAACACGCGGTCGAGGGCTTTACCAAGGCGATGGCGATCGAATGGGGCAAGGCAGGGATACGGGTGAACACGATCTGCCCCACCTTCATCCTGACGCCGCTGACGCAATCGACCTTCGACAACCCCGAGCGTGCCGCCTGGATCATGGACAAGATCAAGCTGAGCCGCCCCGGCAACGTCGAAGATGTCATGGGCGCCGTCGTTTTCCTTGCTTCCGAGTCGGCGGCCCTGATCACCGGCTCGTCCCTGATGATCGATGGAGGTTGGACGGCAGACTGATGACGCAGGCAAAGGTCACATCGGCACAGGTTGCAAAACGTGCAGGCGTAAGCCAATCGGCGGTCTCCCGCGTTTTCACGCCCGGTGCCTCGGCCTCGCCAAAAACCGCGGCCAAAGTGCGCAAGGCCGCGGCCGAACTGGGCTATCGCCCAAATGCCCTTGCACGGGCCGTTGTCTCTGGGAAAAGCCGGATCATCGGCGTGGTCATGGCTTATCTCGAAAACCAGTTCTACCCCGACGTGCTGGAAAAGCTATCAAATGCCTTGCAGGCCAAGGGCTACCATGTACTCGTCTTCATGGCCTCGCATCAGGCCGGCAATATCGACACGGTGGTAGAGGAGATCCTGGACTACCAGGTCGATGGCATAATCGCAGCTTCTGTCGCCATGTCCTCTGACCTGTCCAAAAGGTGCCGTGCTGCGGGCGTGCCGATGGTACTTTTCAACCGGTCGCAGGATGACCCGAACATGTCGGCCGTCACCTCGGACAATATCGCCGGCGGCCGGAAAGTGGCCGAGTTCCTCGTGGCCGGCGACCACCGCAAGATCGGCTATATTGCCGGGTGGGAAGGCGCCTCGACCCAGCGTGACCGCGAGGCCGGGTTCCTGCAGGGTCTGGCCGAAGCAGGTGTCAAGCCATTTGCCCGCGAAGTGGGAAACTTCCGCATGGACGAGGCGCGTGACGCGACGCTGCGCATGTTCGCCGACGATCCGCCGGATGCGGTCTTTGTCGCGAACGACCACATGGCCTTGGCCGTGGCAGATTGCCTGCGTTTCGAGTTGAAGCTGAACATACCCCAAGACGTCTCGGTCGTCGGTTACGACGATGTGCCAGCCGCCGCCTGGCCTGCCTACGACCTCACGAGCGTCAGACAGCCCGCGAACAGAATGGTGGCTGAAACTGTCGAGATCCTGCTTCGCAAGATAGAAAATCCCAACGCGGCACCGCGCAAAGTTCAAATAGACGGGCCCCTGATCCTGCGAGGATCAGCCCGCATACCCGAAGGATGGAACAAATGAAGGGATTTGATCCCAAGTTCAAGGATTTCCCAGATTACATCATCGGCATCACCAAGGAGATCTGGGAGGACCGTGGCATTGCCACGTTGCACGACTACTACGCCCCGGACATCGTCGTCCGTTCACCTGCATCGGTGGTAGTCGGCAATCAGGGCGTGATCGCGGCCACCATGGCGACTTTGGCCGAGTTCCCGGACCGGACGCTGTTCGGCGAAGACGTGATCTGGTCCGGCACCCCGGAAGAGGGGATGCTGTCGTCGCACCGGCTTCACTCGACCGCAACGCATATTCATCCGGGTGTCTACGGCGCGCCGACCGGGAAGAAGCTGCACTATCGAATTCTGGCCGATTGCCACGCCATCGACAACCAGATCAACGACGAGTGGCTAATCCGCGACCAGGGAGCCATTGTCCGGCAATTGGGGTGGCAGCCCAAAGAGTTCGCCCGCGACCTTATCGCGCGAGAAGGCGGCCCAGAAAACTGCGTGACGCCATACACCCCTGCCAATGAGGTCGCAGGCCCTTACAAGGGCACCGGCAACGAAAATGAGTGGGGTCAACGCTATGCGGATATACTGACCCGGATCATGGGGGCGGATTTCACGGTAATCCCCGAAGCTTATGACCGTGGCGCAAACCTGTCCTACCCAGGCGGTCAGGAAACACTAAGCTTTGAAGGGGCCGACCAGTTTTGGATGGGGCTACGCGCGTCATTTCCGAATGCCGAGTTCAGAATTCATCATGCGATAGGACGTGATGATCCGATGATGCCGCCCCGCGCTGCCCTGCGCTGGACGCTGCATGGCCTTCACGAAGGTTGGGGAGCTTTTGGAACGCCGACCGGGGCCGAAGTCTTTGTACTTGGGATATGTCATGCCGAATTCGGAGCGCTGGTCGGCGGTGAACCGAAGCTGCGTCGCGAATGGGCCCTGTTCGACGAGACCGCGATCTGGAAACAGATCCTGCTGAAAACCGGCGAACTCTGAGTGACCGATCGAATTTCATATCTTGACGCCAGCGAGGGCGCGCAGCGGTTCCATACGCATCGTGCGTCCTTGCGGGCACGGCGATTGAACAATCATCCGCCGGGGAACGGGCCTTGAAACACGCCCCCAAACCCCAAGGAGATCAGGATATGAGTACCATTCAAGACCGCATCGTTCGCTACGGTGAGTTGAAGCCCTGCAAAACGGCATTCATCGACGCCCATACGCCCGGCTCGGACCAAAAGGAGAACTTTACCATCATCGGCGGCGGCGTGTCTGAAAGCCCCGACCAGCACGTTCACATCACCGACAAGATAGGCTTCAACATCGGTGCGGCGGGGCAGCCGCCCAAATGCCGCAACTCACTGCACAGCCACACTACGGCCGAGGTTTTCTTCGTCGCCAAGGGCCGCTGGCGTTTCTTCTGGGGCCGCTACGGCACGGCGGGCGAGTTCATCGCCGAGGAAGGCGACATTTTCAACATCCCGACCGGGATATTCCGCGGCTTCGAGAATGTCGGACAGGATTACGGAATGATCATGTCGATCCTCGGCGGTGACGATGCCGGCGGCGGCGTGACATGGGCACCGCAGGTGATCGAGGACGCACAGGCACATGGCCTGAAGCTTGGCAACAATGGTGTTCTGTACGACACGAAGAAGGGTCAGGATCTGCCACATAACGTGCAGCCCATGCCGCTGCTCACGGAGGAACAGTTGAAGGCCTATCCCGAGGTTCCGGTTGAAAACGTGATCGGCAAGTATGTCGCCCGCTATTGGGACCTTATGGCCCTGGCCGCGAACAAGCCGGTCAAGGTCATCGGCGAAGATGGTGTCATCAAGGACAAACCGGGGTTCGAGGTCGACTTCCTGGGTCGAGGTTCCTCCGTGACCGAACAAGTCGCGGCAGAAAAACCCGTTGTTCTGATGCCCGCCAGCGGCCACTGGCGCGTTACTATCAACGAGGTTCAGGCCACGCTGTCCAACGGCGATACGGCCTTGGTTCTGCCGGGGGAACGCTACAGCGTCGAACCGTCGATGACCGGCAACGCAGGTCTTTACCGTATCACCGCAACCAACGATCCGGCCGGGGCAACCTGGACTGGTGCGTAAACGGAATGGCGCCAGGCCCGCAAAGGCTGGGCGCGTACCCAAATTCAACAGCGAGGCGAACTCATGACCCGCATTGCAACCACCCACGTTGGAAGCCTGCCACGCAGCCAAGAGGTCGTCGACTTCATCTTTGCGCGCGAACGGGCAGAGCCTTTCGATCAGGCCGCTTTTGACGATTGCATGACTACGGCTGTCTCTCAGACGGTGGCGAAACAGGTTCAGGCCGGCGTCGATATCGTGTCGGACGGAGAAACCTCCAAGATCTCTTATGCAACCTATGTCAAGGACCGCTACACCGGCTTTGCGGGTGACAGCCCGCGCAACGCACCGGCCGACCTCAAGATGTTTCCGGGGTACCTGAAGCGTCTCGCGGATGACGGCGGCACGCCGCAATACGCCCGCCCCATGTGCGTGGGAGAGGTCCGCTCGAAAGGTCAGGGGGAACTGCAAAAGGACATCGACAATCTCAAGGCGGCCATGGCCGAGCACGGGGTCGAAAGAGGGTTCATGAACGCGGCTTCGCCTGGTGTGATTTCGCTTTTTCTGCAGAACGATTTCTACGAGACCCGCGAGGCTTATCTGGCCGCTTTGGCTGATGCGATGAAAGCGGAATATGAAACCATTGTTGCCTCCGGCCTCGACCTGCAGTTGGACTGTCCCGACCTAGCCCTGTCGCGCCACATGCTGTTCGCGGATTTGTCCGACGACGAATTCGTCAAGATCGCGAACATGCACGTCGATGCGTTGAACCATGCCTTGTCCGATGTTCCGCAGGACAAGGTTCGCGTTC
This sequence comes from Lutimaribacter marinistellae, assembly GCF_042648365.1. Classification (NCBI taxonomy): domain Bacteria; kingdom Pseudomonadati; phylum Pseudomonadota; class Alphaproteobacteria; order Rhodobacterales; family Roseobacteraceae; genus Lutimaribacter; species Lutimaribacter marinistellae. Next base: position 416,881 of record NZ_JBHRXI010000010.1, read on the forward strand.
ACATCTGCTGGGGAAACTACGAGGGTCCCCATTGCTGCGACATCGGCATGGAAAAGGTGTTCTCGACCCTGATGTCCACCAAGTCCCGCTATGTGCTGTTCGAAACATCGAACCCGCGTCACGCGCATGAATGGGCCGTGTTCCGAGACAGGAAATCCGAGATACCCGATGACAAGGTGTTGGTGCCCGGTGTGGTGGATACCACGTCGAATTTCGTCGAGCATCCACAGGTCGTCGCCCAGCGGATCGAACGGTTCGTCGACATCGTTGGCCGTGATCGCGTGATTGCCGGATCCGACTGCGGCTTTGGGACGTTTGCAGGTTTTGGCGCCGTCGATCCCGACATCGCCTATGCCAAGCTGGCGGCTTTGTCCGAAGGGGCAGCACTGTTAGAATGACGCCGCTGATCCTACTACCCGGAATGATGTGCGACGCGCGGCTTTTTCGCCCGCAGATCGAGGGAATGTCCCAAAGACACCCCCTGATGACCATGCCGATTGGCGGCTATGACAGAATGGAGCTTTTGGCGCGGGCTGTGATCGCGCAGGCACCACCTCGCTTTGCGCTGGCCGGCCTGTCGATGGGCGGCATTCTGGCTATGGAGATCTTGCGGCAAGTTCCTGAACGGGTGGCCGGCATGGCCCTCATGGACACCAATCCCCTGGCCGAACGGCCCGAGGTCAAGGAACGTCGCGCGCCTCAGATAGCCGCCGCAGAGGCCGGTAATCTGCACCGTGTCATGCGGGACGAGATGAAACCGAACTACCTGACAGACGGACCGAACCGCACGGCTATCCTTGATCTGTGCATGGCCATGGCGATGGATCTGGGTCCAGGGGTCTTCATCAATCAGTCCAAGGCGCTGCGCGACCGCACTGACCAGACGAAAACGCTGCGCGCCTTCAACGGGGCGGCCTTGGTCCTTTGCGGCAAGGATGACGCCTTGTGCCCCGTGGAGCGGCACGAATTGATGCACGGGTTGATGCCTCAGAGCGAACTGGTGATCATTGAGGGCGCCGGTCATCTGCCAACACTCGAACAACCTGAAAAAACGACAGCGGCACTTTCCCGCTGGCTGGAGCAAGTATGAACGAATCCCTTCTGAACCTTTTGCAGACTGTCGATACACCAACAGTCTGCAATGCCATCGAAGTTGCCCAAGGCAAACGAGGGTTTGATGCGTTCACCCGCGGCACGATGTTGTCTTCCGCTCCTGAAAGCGGCGCCATGGTTGGATATGCTCGAACGGCCAAGATTGCGGCCCTGCGCCCTCCAGAAGAGCCCGCAGAAGTGATCAGAACGCGGCGAATGGACTACTACAGGCACATGTCCAATGGGCCACGCCCTGCCATCGCAGTCGTCGAAGATATCGACTTTCCCAACTGCATTGGCGCCTACTGGGGCGAAATCAACACGACGGTTCACAAGGGCTTCGGGATGGGCGGGGCATTGACCAACGGCGTCATGCGCGATCTGGGCGACTTACCGGATGAATTTCCCGTAGTTGCCGGTTCGATCGGTCCCAGCCACGGTTTCGTACATGTGCGGGACATCGGAACGCCCGTTGAAGTTTTCGGCCTGAGGATTGCGGATGGAGACCTGGTCCACGCCGACCGTCATGGGGCGCTGGTCATCCCCGTCGACGTCATCCCCGATCTCGAATTCGCCATCAAGAAGCTTCTGGAAACGGAAAAGCTCATTCTGGAGCCGGCCCGACAAGAAGGTTTCAATTTCGACGCTTTCGAGATGGCGTGGGCGCGTTTCGAAGCGGCCAGAACGTGATACGCCCTGTCGTCGGGGCGCCTCTTGTACCTGCCACCTCTGAATACTCGCGGAAACCGAAACGTCGGCTCAGTTCGGTTTTCGCGCAGTCAGGACACCCGTGATGTAGGGGCGCGGAGCGCGGGGAGCCTTCACATCAATGAACCCCGCGTTTCGACAAAGCGTGCTGATCTCCTCTGCCGAGCGTGTTCGCCCAGTCTGCATAGCCATGGTGTAGAATGCAAAAAACACGTCGGTCACCCTATCGGGCGAACGCCCGCCCGACATGGGTTCGGAAACGATCAAACGTCCGCCTGGCGGCAGGGCATCAAAGACGCGAGCCACGAGCGCTTTCACTGTGTCGTCGTCGTGGTCGTACAGCACCCGCACCAGCGATATGGCATCTACGTCCGTCGGTAACTGGTCGTCCCGGAAACTGCCCGGACTCAAAGTCACCCGATCCGTCATCCCAATATGCGAGAGGTTTTTCTTCGCCAGCGGCATGACTCCCGGCAGATCGAAAAGTACCCCTTGCATCTTTTTGTGACGTCGCAAGACCTGAGACAGGAAAACCCCGGTGCCGCCGCCGATATCCATCAGTTTGCGAATGCCAGAGAAACGTACCATGCGCAGCGTATCCTGCGCCACCAACACCTGCGACCGCGCCATCAAGTCGGAATACCGCTCCGACACCTCCGACGGAATTTCGTCGCCGCCACCGAAAACGTAGGGCCAGAACCGCGCCATCTCGGTCTCGCTGTCGCCACGCAGCAGATCGACGGGGTTCTCGAAATCCCGGTAAAAGGCTCTGTTATGACGGATCATGTCTGCAAGCCCCGGCACCCCGAGTACCGCTGCCCCTTTGCGGGTCAGGCCGAACCGGGCGGAACGACGTCGTACAAGAAACCCAAGCGCCGCGCCCGCCTGCAAAAGCGTCTCCATCCGTTGCGCTGCGATGCCCGTCCCGCGGGACAACTCGACCGCAGTTGCAGGCCCGTCCAGCAAAACCGAGAAAACGTCCAATTCTACCAGCGCCGAGAGAACTTGCGACGAAACAAAGCCCTGCAGAACATCAAAGATTTCGGCACCGTCGCGGCGGGCCATTCCACGACCGAAAGGCAGGCGAGCGGCCCATTCGAGGACATTCGTACGCGCGACAAGACGTGGGACCAGCGTATTCAGACCTCCTCGACGGCGCAGGTGCTGGGTCGCGGCCATGTCAGGCCCGGTACCGGGCAGGTACGGCGGGCATGATCCGTTCCGCCTGGTGGCTGACCATGCGTGCCAGAGCAGCCTCGCCGGGACATGAAGGGATCGACGCGATCGCTCCGGACAGGATTTGCTTCAAACGATCAACCGCGCCCTTTACCCCCAATTCGGCAACCGCGTTCGGCCGACCGTGCAAATCATCCTGACCAACGGGTTTACCCAGGCTTTCCGCGTCAAGCAGAGCATCACGCAAATCGTCAGCGACCTGGAAAGCTTCGCCGATCAGAGCACCAAGGTCGCGCCATTCTTCCGGCGCGTGTCCTGCCGAAATTGCACCCATTTCCGTTGCGGCCATGAACAAGGCCGCAGTCTTGGAGCGGTGATAGGCACCGAGATCGATTGTCTTTTCGCTTTCCCAACCCTGCCCCGCGCAGATCCCTCCGGGCATTCCGGTTCGTTGCGCTAGCGACAACACCAGTTGCGCCGCGCGGCCGGGGTCACGCCCCCCTGCCCGAGCCAACACCTCAAAGGCGAGGATAATCAAGCTATCGCCGGTCAACACGGCCAACGGCTCTGAATATGCGCGGTGTACGGACGGCTTCCCGCGCCGGATATCGGCATCATCGAAACAAGGCAGGTCATCGTGGACGAGACTGGCGCAGTGAATAAGCTCCAGCGCTGCGGCTGCCGCGTTGGCGAGTTCGGGTCGGTCGTCGCCACAAGCGGCGGCAACCGAAAGTAGGATGGTCGGTCGGATCCGTGCACCTCCGGGCGTGGTCGCATAAACCAGTGCGCTTGAAAGCTGGGCCGGGGCGCTCTCGGCCTGGCTCAGTTGCAGCGCATCGCTGACAGCGGTTTCGATCCTTTGCGTCAATGGCATGGCAGCCTCCTCCACAGGAAGTGTAAACCCTGTCTTGATTGACATGTGTAAATTAGATTGGACACCTTGACGCGTTCTGTCAATAATCGAGCTATGACAAAGACGGCACATCAAGGCACGCTTAGACCGCATGTCGTGATCGTCGGGGCTGGCATTGGCGGCCTCGCCGCTGCGTGTCGGTTGGCACATATCGGGGCCGATGTAACAGTTGTCGAGCGCCATGACGCACCCGGAGGCAAGATGCGGGTCGTGGCTTCGCCTGCGGGACCGGTCGACGCCGGGCCGACCGTATTGACGCTCAAACCTGTGCTTGAGGATCTGTTTGCGGCTCTGGGTGAATCTCTTGATGATCACCTTTCACTCAAGCGATTACCGTTGATCGCCCGGCATTTCTGGCCGGACGGCAGCCGGTTGGATCTTTGGGATGACGCGCAAAAGAACCTTGCGGCGATCCACGCCTTTGCCGGAGCCGGTGCAGCACGGCAGTTCGCGGAATTCAGTGCTCGTGCCCGTGCCTTGTTCGAGGGACTTGATGGGCCAATGATGCAAACGGCCTCACCCACGCCGCTCTCTCTTGCCATGCACTGCTTGAGCAGGCCGAAACTCGTGGCTGCTATGGGACCGCTCTCGACACTCGCGAAATCGCTAACCAGCCAATTCGACGATCCGCGTCTTGCCCAGCTATTCGGACGGTACGCGACCTATGTCGGAGGCTCACCCTACAATGTTCCTTCCCTGTTATCTCTCATCTGGCAAGCCGAGGTTGCAGGGGTCTGGGCCGTTCAGGGGGGAATGCACAGGCTGGCACAGGGGCTCGCCAAGTTGGCTGAGGCGAGAGGGGCGCGCTTTCACTACAACAACCATGTCGCCCGCATCGTGACCAATTCGGACGGTGTGTCAGGAGTGACCCTTGCCTGCGGCGCGCAACTCTCGGCCGACCATGTGGTATTCAACGGCGACCCGAGGGCCTTGTCGGTCGGCGCACTGGGGGCCGAGGTTTCGCAAGTTGCACCCCAAACCCGTGATGCCGCGCGCAGCCTGTCGGCAGATGTCTGGGCTTTTGCCGCTAGAGCGGCGGGGCCGGAGCTGTCCTATCACAACGTCTTCTTCCGTGCCGATCCCAAACCCGAATTCGATGCACTGGCCAACGGCCGACGTGTGCCCGACCCGACTCTCTATGTCTGTGCGATGGACCGGGGAGGTCCGGAACCGCCACCAAACGTCGAGCGGTTCGAAATCATCGCCAATGCCCCGCCCCTACCCGCCCATGAACCGGAGGTCACCGAATGCAAAAAACGCTGCTTCCATACACTGGCGGGCTTCGGTCTGACATTCGATCCGATCCCGGACGGCCTGACCACACCGCGCGAGTTCGACCGCCTGTTCCCAGCCAGCCAAGGCTCCCTCTACGGGCAGAGCCCGCACGGACTGATGGCGGCCTTTCGAAGACCGACGGCCAAGACAAAGATTCCCGGTCTCTACCTCGCAGGGGGCGGGACGCATCCGGGGGCGGGAGTGCCGATGGCACTCCTCTCCGCCCGGCACGCGGTCGAGACGATGCTGAGCGACCGAACTTTGCGCTGGCCGTCCCGCCCGACGGTTACGCGTGGTGGTATGTCGACGGGATCAGCGCCGACGGCAGCCGCGCCATCAGTATCATCGCGTTCATAGGATCAGTCTTTTCGCCGTGGTACGCTTGGTCTGGGCGCCGTGACCCGGAAAACCACGTCTGCATAAACGTCGCGACCTATGGTCCCGGTGGGCGCTTTACGATGACTGATCGCGGCCGTACGGCGCTGAGGCAAAGTACGCGCACTTTCACCGTCGGCCCGTCGGCGCTTCATTGGGAAGGCGACCGCTTGGTCATAGATGTGGACGAGATAGGCGCCCCGCCTCTCGTTTCGCGATTGCGCGGGCGGATCAGCCTGCACCCCCATGCGGTCACGGCGGTCGAAATGCCCCTTACCCCGGACGGAGCCCATATCTGGCGACCTTTTGCGCCCAGTGCCGACATCTCGGTCGATCTCGACGCACCCGGCTGGAAATGGCAGGGGCACGGGTATTTCGACGCGAATTTCGGGACACGAGCGCTGGAGGCAGATTTCACCTATTGGACTTGGGGCCGGTTCCCGACCCGTGGCGGTGCCACTTGTTTTTATGACGCGACGCGCCGAGATGGAACACACTTGGCATGCGCCGTAAGATTCGACGCCACCGGGGCTGCGCGAGTGGTCACACCGCCGCCCAAGGCCCCCCTGAAGCGTTCGCTCTGGCAGGTCAGGCGCGAAACCCGCGCAGACTTGGGATTTTCTCCCCATCAGGTCAAACCGATGCTGGACGCCCCGTTTTACACGCGAAGCGCTGTACGGACGTCGATAGACGGCGAGATCACTACCGGCGTGCACGAGGCTCTGGACCTTCGTCGTTTTCGATCCGCATTGTTGAAACCGATGCTGGCGGTCCGGGTTCCGCGACGGGCGCGCTGGAAGTTCGACTAAGCCGCCGCCTCTTCCGGGTTCATACGCATCACGGTAAAGTTCAACGCCCACGCAACACTTACCCAAATCAGGTAAGGCACGAACATCAGCCCGGCAATGAAATCGATCTGCCAAAGCGCGATCAACGTGGCCGCAACGGAAAGCCAAAGCGCCGACAGCACCACCAGGCCAGCCCGGATCTTGCGCAGTCCGAAAAACACGGGTGTCCAAAGCGTGTTCAACGCGATTTGCAATGCCCACAGCGCCATGGCGAGGCCGTTTTCCGGCTCGATGGCAGCGCGCGCGCCGGCATAGGCCATGCAGAGATAGAGCGTAGTCCATGCAACCGGAAACAGCCAATCCGGTGGTGTCCAGCTTGGCTTGTTCAATTGCTTGTACCACTCACCCGGCGGAAACATCGCGCCGGTAGCGCCTGCCGAAAAGCACGCGGCGAGGAAAATCGCAAACAGGATCCAGATCATGCGATCCTACCTAGCCGTTGGCAATGGCCGTATCAATGCTGCGCGACGCTCCGCCTCTCGGGATTTCAACACCACCAAGCTTTCGTGCAGGGTGTCACTCCAGTCACGTTGTGGTGCCTGCTGCCGCGCCGCTGCCGCGACAAGGAATTCAGTCTCGGGCAAGGGTCGAGCATGGATCACGGGAGAGAGCGGCGTCGCCATAGTCATGCCCGCCCGTAAAACAGAAAGACCAAGTCGGCCGAGCTTTCGACCGGCACTCGTGCGTGCGCGCCGAGTGATGGAGTCATACCCGTTTCGCGCGACGATCCGTCCGATATCGGCATAGATGTACCGTGCGGCATAGATCCCGGGCCGCGCATCCAACGGCAACAGGGCGATCCCTGTTTCCGCTCGGCTATAAAGACGCTCAGCCTCGCGCAACAACCGTCGGATTACGCTGGACAAACCTTCGCCAATTCGCGGCGCGGCAAGAAAAGCTTTGGGCTCGATATCTTCCTCGGAAAGCCATTCCAGAGGCAGGTACAACCTCCCTTCGCGAGCATCTTCTCCGACGTCGCGGGCTATGTTGGTCAATTGCATGGCAACGCCCAGATCGCAGGCGCGCGCGAGGGCGTCAGCACCCCGCTTGCGCATCAACACACACATCATTGCACCCACTGTCGAGGCCACGCGTGCCGAGTAGGACCTCAACTCCTCAAGACTGGCGTAACGGCGTTCCATCGCATCCCAGGCCAAACCTTCCAGCAAGGCTTCGGGCAAGGCACGGGGCATTTCGAACTGCTCGACAACCGCCGTAAAGGCCCTGTCCGCCGGGGCATTGTCCGGCCGTCCGGCGTAGGCTTTTTCCAACCTCTCGTGAAGGTCGAGAACGGCACGCGCCTTCGCCTCCTGCAGATCCACGGCATCGTCGGCCAACCGACAAAACGCATAAAGTGCCAAGGCAGGGTCGCGAACCCTTGCGGGCAACAGGCGCGAAGCGGTGTGGAAGGAAAGCGATCCATGTCGGATCGCTTCCACGCAATGTGCCATGTCTTCTGCGTCGATCATGATTGCACCAAGGTTTGTGGCAGTGGAACCAGTTGGGCCAGCACTTCGGCGCTCCCGATCACTCCGGGCAGACCAGCGCCGGGATGCGTTCCGGCCCCGACAAGAAACAGGCCCTCGGCTTCTTCGCTGATGTTGTGTGGACGGAACCACGCACTTTGCAGAATGCGCGGTTCGATCGAAAACCCACTGCCGTGCGGGCTCAGGTAGCGGTCCCGGAACGTCTCGGGGGTATAGACCAGCGACTCGGTCAAATGCTCGCCAAGACCAGGCAACAGGTCGCGCTCCAACACGCTCTGCACACGCGCGCGATAAGTCTCTGCCATTTTGTTCCAGTCCACCGGTTCATCATGGCCGAGATGCGGCACCGGACTGAGAGCATAAAACGTATCCCCGCCATCCGGAGCGACACTGGGGTCCGTCACGCTGGGGCGATGGACGTAAAGGCTCATGTCCTTCGCCAATCGCCCCTTCAGGAAGATGTCCTTGACCAGACCGCGATAGCGCGGACCGTTCAGGATCGTGTGATGACCGACATCGGACCATTTCTCGCGTGTCCCGCGTGTTCCGAAATACCAGACGAAAAGCCCCATGGACCATCGCGACCTCTTCAGCCGCGCCCCAGTCCAGCGCCGCCTTTTGTGACCTCTGAGCAGGCGGTCATATGTGTGGCCGGCATCTGCGTTCGACACGACGATATTCGCCGGGATCACCTCACCGCCTGTCAGCGTCACGCCTCTTGCGCGTCCATCGGCAACGCGGATCTCGTCAACCTCGACCTCTTGCCGAACGCGACCACCCTGTTCCTCGATCACACGAACCATCGCCTGTGCCATTGCCGAGACGCCACCCATCGCGTAGTGAACACCGAATTCCGCTTCGAGATGGCTCACCAACGCGTACATCGAGGTTACATGGAACGGGTCCCCTCCAATGAAAAGCGGATGGAACGACAGCGCCATCCGCAACCTTTCGTCCTTGACACACCGCGCGGCATAGCCGTGAACCGACCGGTCGGCCCGCAGTTTCGCGAAAGTCGGCAATACCCGAACAAGATCGCCCAACCGGTGCATTGACCGGCGTCCAAGATCCTCGAACCCGAACCAATAGCGTGTTTCGGCCCCTGCAAGGAACTTGCGGTATCCGTCGACATCCCCGGGTGACAGGCGCGCAACCTCGGCTTCCATTTCCGACCGGTCTTGCCGCATGGTGAAGCAGCTGCCATCGGGCCAGCGGATTTCATAGAATGGGTCCAGTGGACGCAGGTCGACATCATCCTCGAACTGCCGCCCACAGGCGGCCCACAATTCCCGGAATACCTGAGGCACGGTAACAATCGTGGGGCCAAGATCGAACCGATGCCCGCCTTTCACCACGGCTGAACCCCTCCCGCCAGGCACGTCGAGCCGGTCCAGCACGGTCACACGATAGCCCATCGCCCCCAACCGCATTGCCGAGGCAAGCCCGCCAAGCCCCGCGCCGATGACCACCGCGTGCGCTCGGGGAGAGGCACCGGAATCCGACAGAAAGGCAGGGTCGAAGCGTGTCAACATTCATCCAGCCTACTACTGTAAGCTAAAGTTGACAATTAGGCATTCCGCCTCTTTCCTCAAACGAAGGCAGATGCAAGACTTGTGGCATCAACCGGAGGGTCCCACCGATTCAAACCGCCAGCCTCACCTTCTACCGGTTTACCGGTGCAGCCCGCATCTGGGCCTTTGCCATGATGGGCCTCGCGCGCCCCGCAATGGCGCGGATCGAGGGGATCGGATTCTGGAAGTTGTGTGGCTCGGGAACAGGAGAGGGGTTCACCCCCGTGCCCAATACCGGTGTCTACGCAATACTTGCGACATGGCCCGATCTGGTCACAGCGCGAAAGCAGACCGTCGAGGCGCGGATTTTCCGGCGCTACGCATCACACGCCACTGAAAGCTGGACGCTCTTTCTTGCCCCGACATCGTCGCGCGGGGAATGGTCGGGTGTTACGCCTTTCGTACCCGAACATGGCGATACGCACGGGCCTGTCGCGGCGCTTACCCGGGCGACCCTTCGTCCCTCGCGCGCCTTGCGTTTCTGGCGTCGCGTGCCCGACATCAGCGCGGTGATCGGTGCCGACCCCAATGTCGCCTTCAAGATAGGGATCGGAGAGGTGCCGCTGTTGCACCAGATCACCTTTTCCATTTGGCCCGATACCGAAAGCATGGCCGCCTTCGCCCGCGCGGACGGGCCGCATGCAAACGCGATCAAGGCAGTGCGGGACGGCGAATGGTTCCGGGAAGAACTCTATGCCCGCTTCCGCATCCTGGGGGATCGTGGAACATGGGCAGGACGCGCGCCCCTTGCCACTCTGAAGGAAACTCCATGACGACCCCCTTTCCGTTCTCCGCCATCGTTGGCCAATACGAAATGAAGCGCGCAATGGTCCTCACCGCCATCGACCCGGGACTGGGGGGCGTCTTAGTCTTTGGCGACAGAGGCACCGGAAAATCGACAGCCGTCCGTGCGCTGGCGGCGCTATTGCCCCCAATTACCGTCGTTGCGGGTTGTCCCGTGAATTCGGCCACCGCGCGTGACATTCCAGATTGGACCGACGTCAAGGACACGGCGCTGATCGAGCGCCCGACACCTGTCGTCGACCTGCCGCTTGGCGTGACCGAGGACCGCGTGACCGGTGCCCTAGATATCGAACGCGCTTTGACACAAGGGGAAAAGGCTTTCGAACCCGGCCTGCTGGCGCGTGCAAACCGAGGCTACCTTTACATCGATGAGGTGAACCTGCTCGAGGACCATATCGTCGATCTCCTGCTGGACGTGGCGCAATCGGGGATGAACATGGTCGAGCGAGAAGGCCTGTCAATCCGCCACCCCGCGCGCTTCGTTCTCGTCGGGTCGGGCAATCCCGAAGAGGGAGAGCTTCGTCCGCAACTGCTCGACCGGTTCGGACTGTCGGTGGAGGTGAGTTCGCCCGACAACGTCGAAGAAAGAGTCGAAGTGATACGGCGACGCACGGAGTTCGAGACCGATCACGAAGCCTTCATGGCCCGATGGCAGGCCGAAGACGCCAGGCTGCGTGACCGCATCCTAGCCGCGCGAGACGCTCTCGGGCAAACGATCACATCGGACGATGTCCTCACGGATTGCGCACGGCTCAGCATGGCGCTTGGCACCGATGGCTTGAGGGGTGAGCTCACGTTATTGCGCGCGGCGCGTGCTCTGGCCGCGTTGGAACAGGCAGGCGAAGTCAACCGAGTTCACTTGCGTCAGGCCGCGCCGCTGGCACTCAGCCACCGTCTGCGGCGCGATCCGCTGGACGAGGCAGGGTCGGGCGCGCGCGTTTCACGCGTTGTGGCGGAAACCCTTCCATGATCGCGGCTGACAAACTCAGGGCCGACCGCGCACTTGCGGCGCTATGCGTCGATCCAGCTGGCCTGAAAGGCATGGTGATCCGCGCGCGCCCCGGACCCGTGCGACAAGCTTGGGACGAAGCGCTTTCGCGTTTGGCCCTACCACTGCGCCGCATTCATCCCGGCCTTGATGATACGCAGCTCTTTGGAGGGTTGAACGTTGCAGCGTCAATCGCCTCTGGCCACATGATACGCGACGCGGGCCTTGCAGAATCGGCCGCAGTGATCGTCCTGCCGATGGCCGAACGCACACCTCCGGGTCTCGCCGCGCGGCTCGGACAATTGCTCGACGCCGACACGGGTCATGCCTTGATTCTCTTGGACGAAGGCGCCGAGCCGGAAGAGATGTCACCGCCTGCCCTGGCCGAGCGGCTGGCGTTTCATCTCGACCTCTCCGGTTTCCGTGCCGCAGATGCACAACCAAGCCTGCCTGCGTCGGCCGATATCGACCGCGCGCAGGCGAACCTCCATTCGGTAGTCGTTCTACCAGAGGCCGTATACACGCTTACCGTAACGGCAGCGCGGCTCGGCATCGCAAGCCTTCGCGCACCGCTCCTTGCCTTGCGTTGCGCACGCGCATTGGTCGCGCTGGAGGGGGACGACATTGTAACGGATGAGCACCTGCGTGAAGCCGCGGAACTTGTGTATCCCTGCCGCGCGACACAGATTCCCGAAGAACCGCAGGAACCACCTGAGGATACCCCCGAGCGACAAAACGGGGACCAAACGGAGGGCGACGGAAACAACAGTCTGCCACCCGAGGATATGTTGATCAAATCGGTGGCCGCGTGCCTGCCAGACGGGCTTCTTGCGGCGAGGGACAAGGCCCGCACCCTGCGCGGTGCAAAGGGAAGCGGTGCGGGTCAGCGACGCAAGGGCAATCGGCGCGGCAGACCACTTCCACCACGTCCGGGCAGACCGGATGGCCGCGCCCGGATTGACGTTTTCGCCACGTTGCGAGCCGCCGCGCCGTGGCAAGCACTGCGCCGCAAGTCTCGAGAAACTGATCAAAAACTCATTATCCACCCCTCTGACATTCGCCTGCGCCGCTACGAAGACCGTTCCGATCGGCTGGTGATTTTCGCTGTCGATGCCTCCGGCTCTGCCGCCATGGCCCGTATGGCCGAGGCCAAGGGTGCCGTCGAAATCCTGCTGGCAGAAGCCTATGCTCAGCGTGATCAAGTGGCACTTGTGGCATTTCGCAAGGAGGGCGCAGAATTGCTGCTGCCCCCAACCCGCGCATTAGTACAGGCCAAGCGCCGCCTGCAAGCTTTGCCGGGCGGCGGAGGCACTCCGCTTGCCGCAGGTATTCGTGCGGCCATAGACATCGCCTTGCATGCGCGACGTGGCGGACTTGCCCCTACCTTGGCCGTGCTAACCGATGGGCGCGCCAATATTGCGCTCGATGGAGGGGCAAGCCGCGCACGGGCAAGAGAAGATACAAATGCCATGGCCGTTGCTTGGCACCAACTCGGTTTGCCTGGTCTCGTCATCGACACCTCTCCGCGGGCTGGCCCCGACAGCGCGGCGCTCGCCGAGTGGCTGGGCGCAAGGCACCTTGCCCTGCCGCGTGCCGATTCACGCCGTATCAGCACTGCCGCAAAATCGGCACTGGCGAGCTGAAGGCATGGATTGGGACCGCGACCTGGCCACCTGGCCGCTCAATCATCTGTCGCGCCGCGTCGCGTCGCCTCCGCACCGCTGGCACATCCAGGAAAGCGGAAGCGGGCCGGTGATCCTTCTTCTGCATGGCGCAGGTGCATCAACCCATACATGGCGCCACCTTTTCCCTCGGCTGGAGAGCAATAACCGGGTCGTCGCAATCGATTTGCCCGGCCAAGGCTTCACTCGCATGGGATCTCCGGCACGCTGCGGATTGACGGCAATGAGCGCGGATATCGGCACCCTGTGCCAGACGCTCGACCTGCGCCCAGCCCTTGTGGTGGGGCATTCGGCCGGTGGCGCAATTGCCTTGGATCTGGCGCAACGCCTCCCTGACTCCCCGGCTGTTGTTACGATCAACGCCGCTCTCGGGCGCTTTGACGGCATGGCTGGCTGGCTTTTTCCGCTGCTTGCCAAGCTGCTCGCGATTACGCCCTTCACTGCCGTCGCCTTCACGGCCGGAGGTCCCAACCCCGCCCGTGCGCGACGCCTGATCGAGGGAACCGGTTCTCATATCGATGCCGACGGATTGGATCTGTATGCCCGGCTCATCTCCGACCCATCCCATGTCGACGCTACGCTGAAGATGATGTCGCAGTGGGATATCGATCCGCTGCTGGACCGGCTTTCAGACATCACCGCCCGATGCCTTTTGCTGACAGGAAGTGCTGACACGGCGGTGGCGCCCGAAGTGTCCGCTCGTGCAACGTCGCTCATACCTGCCGCACGAAACATTGACCTTGCCGGACTGGGCCACCTCGCACATGAGGAAGCCCCCGACACAGTTTCAGACCATATTCTGGACTGGCTGCGACAGGACTGAAAACTCAGGCAGCTCCGGTATTCTGTTCAGCAGACAGCTCGCGCGCCTGTGCGATCCAATCGTCACGCTCGATACGACCGCGAAAAGAGAGTTTCTCATCAACCCAAGCAGCATTTTCCGAGGTCCAGGCCGCGATCTGGTGGAAATGGTGCACCCCCAGTTCGTTGAGCTGTTCCTCCAGTTTCGGACCAACCCCGTTTATCCGCTTCAGATCGTCTGCCTGTGCGGGATCGGCCAGCGCATAAAGCGCAGGTTCATCCCCAGCCGTTGATCCACTCGCAGGACCGTTGGACTCTGAATCGTATCGCCATGAACCTTTCCTTTCGGACAGTTCCGTTTCTCCTGCCAAAAGGGTCGATTTCAGCGCCGGTTCGGACGAAACGGCACGAGCGTCGGTCGCGACACTGGGTGCCTCCGGCACCGTTGGGGTTGGACTGGACGTCTCTGTATTGTCCTGTCCAGGCGCATCCCACCCGGGCACACCTTTCAATCCTTCGAGTGGTCCCCAATGATCGGCAGCCAACCCGCACAGATTGCGCTGGAGAAAGATCGCAATTCCCAAACCTGCAGCTACGCCGATAACGGTCGCAAACACGACGGGCATTACGCTTCCAAGAGCAACCGCAAGACCTACGCCAACCAATCCTCCAAGCGTCCAGCATACAACCAGACAGGATGTTCCCTTTTCCTCCTCCGGCACGACAAACCCTCCATCCTTAGCGCTTCCGACAGGCAATCGGGTTGACCATATCATGAAATGCAGAATGAATCTTGCCCGCTCTTACCGCTGTTTCAGTTACACAAGGCAAGGAACGTTACCTGCCCAATACTTGGGCAGTTTAGGGTCGCGGGGTTTGGTCGGCTCAGCTCAGTTGGTCTGCTGCATACGCGCATAAAGCCGTAACGCATGTGCCGAATCCTGCGACATGGCGGGCAGTACCGGATCGTATCCTGCGCGGATGACACCCGCGATATCAGGCCGAAGGATAACGGTGTCATCAGCTACAGCCAGGGCCGACCTGTCGCGGAATGCCAAATCCGACCACAAGAGGACCGTTTGAACCACTTGGCTGAGCGCCAGCGTCTGGGCCGGCACCTTGGACAATTCCTCGTCCATGCGCAGAAAGACAAAGGCCGCCTTGATGGCCCCCGCTTCGTCGAAACGAAAGATGCGGTACTGGTTTGCGCTGGTCGAAATCAGGCGTCCGACCAATTGATCAAGGTCCGGGATCAGGCGATCAAGGCCGGGTACTTCCGGCAACTCCTCCCATTCACGGAAGAAGAAGACCATGACATTAGCGCCCAGCTCTGGATCGGTTTCGGCCATCTTGTGTCCGGCCAACGCGACGACTGCCTCGAACGCCCCTTTGACGGTCGCCAAAGTCTCGTCTTTAACTCCGAACACCACCGGAACGATTGGTCGCCCCCAACGGGCAAACAGGTATTCACCGCTTTCGCGAGTGAAGAGCGCTTCTATCTCTTGCGGTGTCATGCACTGCCCCTTTGTCCGTAAAAAATCGCCGCCGAAGGCATAAAACCCTCGGCCCGCTGGTTCAACCGAACAGGTCGTTTTGTCCCTTGGGTGCAGGCATGCCCAGATGATCCCAGGCCTTGCGCGCCAGCATGCGACCGCGTGGCGTACGCTGGATCAGCCCCTGCTGCAACAGGTAGGGTTCAATCACTTCTTCCAGAGAGTCGCGGCTTTCGCTGAGCGCGGCAGACAAGGTCTCGATCCCGACGGGACCACCTGCATAGTTTTCGGCGATCAGGCGCAGATACCGCCTGTCCGCACCGTCCAGCCCCAGCTTGTCGACACCGAGTCTTGTCAGCGCACCATCGGCAAGAGCCTGCGTGATGTGCCCGTCGCCCTCGACAACTGCGAAATCGACGACACGGCGCAAAAGCCGTCCCGCGATGCGTGGCGTTCCGCGCGAGCGTTGCGCAATCTCTCGCGCGCCCGCCTCATCCGCCGGCGCACCCAGTTTGCGGGCGTTGCGGGTCACGATCTCGTGCAATTCGTCCACGGTGTAGAACTGCAGGCGGGTCGGGATACCGAAGCGATCACGCAGGGGCGTCGTCAGCAATCCCATCCGGGTTGTCGCGCCCACCAGCGTGAAGGGCTGCAACTCAATCCGCACAGTGCGCGCAGCGGGCCCTTCACCGATCACGAGGTCAAGCTCGAAATCCTCCATGGCCGGGTAAAGCACTTCTTCGACAGCGGGGTTCAACCGGTGGATCTCGTCGATGAACAGCACGTCGCGGCTTTCAAGATTGGTCAGGATCGCGGCCAGATCGCCCGCTTTGGCCAGTACGGGCCCGGACGTCATGCGGAAACTCACACCCAACTCCCGGGCCATGATCTGGGCCAATGTGGTCTTGCCGAGGCCCGGCGGACCGTGGAACAGAGTGTGGTCCATTGCCTCGCCTCTCTGACGTGCGGATTGGACAAAAATGCGCAGGTTTGCCCGCGCTTCGGCCTGTCCGATGAACTCATCCAAGCCCTGCGGACGAAGCGCGCGATCCGTGTCTTCAGGAAGCGGGTCGGGGCGCAACGTGGGATCTGACTCAACCATTTCTGGCGCTCCCGTGGTCAACAACGGACGAGCCACTTGACCGACTGAAAAGACAACGCGTCATTCCTATCCTTTCGGAGCAAGGAGACGGAGCGCCGCCCGGATCAGCTCGGCCTCGCCGGCCTCGGGCGCTTGGGCGGCGGCTTCGGCCACTGCTGCGGCAGCCTCGGACGGCCCATAGCCGAGGTTCGAGAGTGCAGACAACGCACCGGCACTGGCCGCTGCGGCACTCGTAGGCGGACGACTGCGCCGAGCAGGGGCAACAGGCGCGGCAGCCTCCGGATCGCCCGCCTCGATCATCGTTTCTTCATGTTGAAACGTAGAGGTGCTGCCCATCGCCATAACCGTTGGGGCCTTATCCTTGAGGTCAAGCACTATGCGCTGCGCGGTTTTGGGACCGACGCCCTTGGCCGCCTTGACGGCCGCCCAATCACCCAGAGCGATGGCCCGACTGACGCCTTCGGGCCCCAAGGCGCCGAGGATCGCAAGTGAAACCTTGGCGCCGACACCCTGCACGGAACATAGAAGCCGATGCCACTCCTTCTCTACCAGCGAGGTAAAGCCATAGAGTTGCATGAGGTCTTCGCGCACCAGCAGATCGGTGTATAGCGCCACCGCCTCGCCCGGACCCGGCAGCGCCGCAAGCGTCCGGTCCGAACAATACACGATGTAGCCAACGCCCCGCACGTCGATCATCACGTGATCGCCCGTCCGATAGTCAATCACCCCAGTCAGCTTGCCAATCACGTGCCGACCTCGCGCATCCGAGATGTGGGAGCGTTTCCGTAGAATGCATGACAAATGGCGATCGCCAAGGCGTCGGCCGCGTCCGCATTCTTGGGCCGGCAGCCGGGCAATTGCAGCTTGACCATATGCTGAACCTGCTCCTTCTCGGCGTGCCCCACGCCGACGACAGTCTTCTTGACCCGGTTTGGCGCGTATTCACCCACCGGCAAACCGGCCCTTGCCAGCGTCAGCAGCGCGACCCCCCGCGCCTGACCGAGTTTGAGCGTTCCCGCCCCGTCCTTGTTCACGAAAGTCTGTTCGATCGCGGCCTGATCCGGAGAATACGCCAAGATGATCTCGGAAAGCTGGTTGTGCAGCGAGAGCAGACGTTCGCCCAGATCGTCGCCATCCGACTGACACACCCCGTTTGCGACATGCGACAACCGGCTGCCAGATGATTCGATTACACCCCAGCCCATGGCCCTCAAGCCCGGATCAATGCCCAGAATCCGCATTGCTGCCCCTGTCCGCCTTCCGGTTCTATGCCGGTTCTGACCGCTTTCGAAACATTTCTTGAGCAGTAGCACGAAAGGCGAACATTTTCCAAGCAGTTTGCGAGATGTCGGAAAACGACACGACTATTCCCGTCACCGACACCAAGAGCACAGAAGCGACATGCCAAAGCGCAGAAACGGCAACAGCCGAGATAAAAAATCGCCAATATTTCAAGGTTTTTCTGTGAAATGCAGCCATGCAGAAACTGCATGGGACGCATGCGGTTTTGCCGTCTTGCGAGGGTCAAACGAGATCACTAGATGCCCGCCAAATCGCTTCAGAGCACGTTCGCCTAAACGAAAGGATCCGCGACATGGCCGTACTGGACACCACCCGCACCGCAACAGCTTCGTTCGGCCTTTTCGGCCGTTTGAGCACAACCATTGGCAGTTTTTCCGCAGCTTTTGCCGAATGGAACGACGCTCGCATTACACGCAAGACGCTCGGTGCGCTGAGCGACCGCGAGCTGGAAGATATCGGCCTTTGCCGCGGTGACATCGAACTGGTTGCCGAAGGGCGTAAAGCCTGATCGCGCCAGCACTCTTCGAGAACGAATTGCGCCGCGTCAGAGCCTGACGCGGCGTTTTCGTTTTGTCGACTGGATCAACGAAGCCAAGGGCCAAGCGTTTCCGAGATATAGGTCGACACAGGGTCAGCATTCATCACCCATGCACCGGCGCGCTCCGCTGTCGTGCCTTCGGCGAGGCGTGCGACACGCTCCTCGTAGGTCGCAACGCCGACGCTTGCCAACATGAAGCCCTTGAAAACGAAAAAGCCTGCAATGAAGAACACGATGGCGCGAAAGGATATGCCGGGCCTTGAGCGCCGCGGCTTCATCACGATCAGACCGTCGGGCCGCATCTGCGCGCGATAGCCACCGGCCATCGCGTTGTGTTTTTTTGCCAAGCGCCTGATGCGCCTGTCGAATTCTACCTGGTTTCCGGCCATGGCAGCCTCCGTGTACCGGCCCCCACCAGCGACTATGTCAAGCTAAGGGCAGATTGGGGCAAGACCAAGGCGATTGCGTGCGGATTGCCTAAAACTAGCCGTTTTTGTGCATTACGAGCGTGGTCCATTCACCAATTTCGCCGCGCGACGCGACACTGGTTCCGATCTGGCAATAATGCCCAGCTACCTCATCCGCTTGCTCGTTGAGAATCCCCGAAAGAATCGCATATCCGCCGGGGCGGAGATGGGAGATCAGATCCTCTGCAAGCGCCATCAGCGGTCCCTTGAGGATATTGGCGAAGATCAGATCGTAAGGTGCGGCATCGGCAAGTTGCGGGTGGTCGAACCCTGCAGCCTCGACACAGGTCACGCTGCCTCCCATCCCGTTCGCCTGCAGGTTGGCCTCGGCCACGTCAACAGCAACGGCATCAATGTCGCTGGCGATAAAGGTGCCATCCCACACGCGCGCCGCCGCCATTGCCAGAACGGCGGTACCACATCCGATGTCTGCGACTCTTCGTGCTTCAAACCCTTCGTTGAGCAGCCTGTCGAGAGCCTTCAGGCAGCCCAAGGTCGTTCCGTGGTGCCCCGTACCAAAGGCCATGGCAGCCTCGATCAGAAGCGGAATCCGCCCCTCCGGCACCTTGTCGGCATCGTGACTGCCATAAACGAAAAAGCGCCCGGCCTCGACCGGGGCAAGCTCGCGCCGGACATGCGCCACCCAGTCGGTTTCAGGCACCTCGGACACGGTGAAAGGTTTCGCACCGAAGGCTGCGGCCAACAGAGCGAGCGCGGCTTCATCAGGCGCTTCGGTAAAGTAGCCGCCGACCTCCCACAGGCCCGATCCGTCTTCGAGTTCGAAAACGCCGACGCCTGTCGGTTCCGGCTCCAGCCGCTCCATCGCTTCGCCCAGCGCTTCGGCGCCGGTTTTGCCGGAAAGGGTCGTAAGGGCGGTGAATGTGGTCATCATCGTCTCCGAAATCTGTCGGCATGGGCGTAGGGTCGCGGCGGTTCGAGGTCAAGCGCCGGCAGGTCTCGCCGCTCCAGCCCGCAGACATAGCGCCACCCAAGCCAAGCCACCGTTACGCCCGCGACGATCGCAACCAGTGCCTGCGCATAGATCACCCCGGAAGAGCCGAAGACCGCCGCAAGCCAGATGGCGGCCGGCCAGGTGAGGACGCCATCCCGCGTCCAACTGGCCAAGGTGGACCATGCCGGCCGCCCCAGCGCGTTGAACGCGGAATTGGCGACGAACAGGGCCGCGGCGAAAACAAAGGACCCGGCGCCGATCATGACGAAACTTCGTACGACCTGCGCGCCCTCTCCCTCCAGCCCGAAACCGCTGATCACATAAGGGCCAGCCGCCGCCAGGAGTGTCCAGGTTACCAGAGTGTAGGCAAATCCGAACACCAGCGCATCGCGATAGGTCGAACGCAGCCGCGCGTATTCCCGCGCACCGTAGTTCTGACCAAAGATGCCGCCGATCGCCCCCGCCAACGAGAAAACCCCGCCAAAGGCAACAACGGTCAGACGACCGACAACGGCCCAACCTGCCATCGCCTCGTCACCGAAACCGGCCATCACTGTCGTGAGCAGGTAGTTGCCCACAGGCGCCGCCTGCTGAGCAAGAATGGCCGGTACCGCGATTGCCAGATAAGGCCGCAAGGTCGATGCGACATCCGCAAGCGATGGACGCGCCATCAGGTCGTGCGTCCCAACTGCAAAGCGGAAGGCCTGCACCAGCATAACACATCTCGACAGGTTCAAGCCCAGCGCCGCTCCATCCAGCCCCATCTCGAGCCCGACGATCAGGAACGGGTCGACGATCATGGCAACGGACCCCGAGGTCAGAGTGACCATCATCGATCGGCGCCCATCTCCCTCTGCCCTCAAGGTACCATTGGCGATCATCGCGACCGCCATGATGCCAAGGGATGGTACGGACATCGCCAGGTACCGCGCGGCGAGGTCAGCTGTCTCTCCGGTGGCGCCGGCGACACGGACGATATCGTGTCGGAACAGGATTATCAGTACCGCAGCCGTCGTCTGCACCAGGCATGCGATGATCGCAGCGCTGGTCGCCGTTCTACGGGCCAAGGCGCGGTCGCCGGCCCCGATATGGCGCGACACCAGTGCGGTCGAGGCGATCATCAGGCCGATCCCGGCCGAAACGGAAAAGAACTGGATCGCGAAAGCGAAGCCTATCGCCGCCATCAGCACCGGTTCTCCCAGCCGGGAGATCCAGAACAGGTTGGCCGCATCGACCAGGAAGACAAAGGTAATTCCCATCGCCCCGGTCATGGTCATACGCACGACATGCCCCATGGTCGATCCGGTCAGGAACCTCCCCCTGTCAGACATGACAACTCATTCGGCAGGGGCCGCGCGGGCAAAGCGTGAGAACACCGTCTCGTTGCCCGGTTCCGGATGGCGGGGGATCATCAAAGCCAGCGTTAGCGAGACAAGTGCCATCCCCGCGGCCAACCCGAACACGGCACCCGGGGACACCACCCAAAGCAACCCCAGCGCGACCGGCAGGAACACAGCGGCAATATGGTTGATCGTGAACGCCACCGCGGCGGTCGGGGCGATATCGCCGGGGTCGGCGATCTTCTGGAAATATGTCTTCAACGCCAGGGCAAGACCGAACAGGATATGATCCACGACATAGAGGATGGCTGCCACCAGAACGCCCCAGCCGAACCAGTAGATGCCGCCATAAGCCGTGAACACGATGGCGAGACCGACATATTCGAAGGTCAGGGTCCGCCGCTCTCCGAACGTGGCGACCGCGCGGCCCAGCAAAGGCGCGACGATCATGTTGACGATCAGATTGATGAGATAGAGCGCGGTCAGTTCATGCACCTCGAAGCCGAACTTTTCGACCATCATGAAGCCGGCGAAGACCATGAATATCTGCCGCCGCGCGCCGGACATGAACTGTAGAGCGTAGTAAAGCCAGTAACGTCGACGCAGGATCATCTTCTTGACCTGCGGGTGCGGTGCTTCGAACTGGGGATAGGCGACGAGACAGAAGAGAGCAGCAAGAAACGTCGCCGCGCCGGCAGTCATGAACACGAGATTATAGCCGAGGTTCAGCGTCTCCCACATCATCACGATGAGGATAAACACCACCAGCGTCACTGCCGAACCCGTCGCCATGAGCCAGCCCAGCATCTGCGGCGCACGGTCCTTGGGCAGCCATTGAAGTTGCAGCGACTGGTTCACGGTCTCGTAGTAATGAAAGCCTATGGAACTAAGAAGGGTCAGCGCCAACAACCCTCCCAACGAGGGAAACCAAGCGGTAAATGCCGTCGCCACCCCCAACAGCATCAGCGAAACGAGACCAAGCACCTGTTCCCGCACGAAGATGATGATCGCGATGACGCCGACCGCAAGAAAGCCCGGAATTTCACGCACTGTGTGCAACAGTCCGATGTCGGCCCCATCGAACCCGGCGGCCTCGATCACGAAGTTGTTCAGCAGCGCGTACCAGGCATAAAACGCGATCGGCATCGACGCCGCCATGACAAAAAGCAGCGTGGTCGGACGACGCCAGAGGGGCAATGAACGCGCCTCGGCCAAGGGAACGGTTTTGGTCATGTAACGGGCATACGCCCGTTCATATGGCTTGGCGAGACAAAAAGCCCGGATGCACATCTGATCTGCATCAATGCGAAGGTGCCTGCCAGCCGTTAGGTCAACGCATCAATTGCGATGCGTGAATATCTTGGGAGCCGGTCCAATGGATTTTGTCAGTCTTGTTGAGAGGATCGGGGAAGCACCCACCGCGGCACTGTTCGGGCTGGCGACTGGCATCATGTTCGGCGTGGCCGCACAACGCTCGCGGTTCTGTCTGCGGGCCGCGACGGTAGAATTCGCACGCGGTCGCATGGAAGACAAGGTCGCCGTATGGCTCCTGACCTTTTCGACCGCAGTGGTCTGGGTACAGCTCGCCCAGCTTTTGGGACTTTTTCAGGCAGCCGATGCACGCATGATGGCGGTACCCGGCAGTTGGTCGGGCGCGGTTATCGGCGGCTTGATGTTCGGTGCGGGAATGGTTCTTGCCCGGGGCTGTTCAGGACGCCTGCTCGTCTTGGCCGCGACCGGCAATCTGCGCTCGGTCGTCTCGGGCCTGATCTTCGCCGTTGTCGCCCAGATGAGCCTGTCCGGCATCCTGTCGCCGATGCGTGACAAGATCGCGGCACTCTGGATCACCGAGGGCGGGCGCAACGTGAACCTGCTTTCGGCCTTGGGTCTGCCGGAAGTATCCGGTTTGTTGATAGGTCTTGCATTTGCCGTTCTGGCGCTTGTCCTGTCGCGTCGGCAGCGGATCGGGGCATCGCGGCAGATCTTCGCCTCGGGTGTCGGGTTTGCCGTCGCCGTTGGCTGGGTGCTGACATTTTCGCTTGCCCAGATCGCCTTTGAGCCGGTGCAGATCGAAAGCGCGACCTTCACTGGACCCTCAGCACATACGCTCATGTATTTCCTTGAGCGCGACCCAGTTCTTGAGTTCGACGTGGGACTCGTGCCCGGCGTATTCATCGGAGCGATGATCGCCGCCTGGTTCGCTGGAGAGATGAAGTTCCAAGGCTTCGATGGACCTGTCACCATGCGAAAGGCAATGGTCGGTGCGGCGATGATGGGATTTGGCGGAATGCTGGCAGGCGGGTGCGCGATCGGCGCCGGTGTGACCGGCGGGTCCATATTCGTTGGCACGGCCTGGGTTGCATTGTTCTGCATGTGGATCGGCGGAATGGTCACCGATTACCTCGTCGATCAACCCGCCGCAGCGGTGACCGCCTGACCTCGCCGAAACCGGGTTTCGCATTACCTCGTTAACCAGGAAGATACCCGGAGAAACCCGATGCACCGTACTCTACGCCTGATCTGCCTGCTCGCCCTGCTTCCCGGCAGCGCCTTGGCATTTACCGCTTTCAACCGGCACGAGGTCGAGCCGGTTGGCAATGGTGTGTTCGAAGTTCTCAACGAGGTCGGATCGGGTGCCCAGCAATATTGGTGCGGTGCCGGAGACTACGCGATCCGGGTTCTTGGGGCAGGCGCCACGCAGCGCGTTTATCTCTGGCGGGCCAAGGGACCGGCGCAAACGCGCGCAAACAGGCAATCAGTGCAGTTTTCGCTGACCGCGCCGACAGGCGTCGATACGACCCCGGGGCTGTCCTTGTCGACGAAACGTGTCGGGGACAACATGACTGCGGCGTCGGCGCAAAACTATTGCTACGACCGGGTCCGCGACGAACCGTGGCTGTTCCCCTGACGCTACATGAAGCTTTGCGGGTCGATATCGACAGATAGCCGCAAATCCCCCTTGAGGCGTATCGGCGCGATCCATTGCGTGATGGCCTCTTGCAAGGGAACGCCCTTTGCGGCCTTAACCAACAAACGGACCCGGTGCCGCCCGCGAACACGGGCGACCGGCGCCGGCGCCGGGCCGAAAACCTGAGCGCCAATCCTACGCAGAGGCCCATCATTTCGCGCCAGTGCGTTTCCAAGGTCAAAGACCGCGCCCACCTCTGGACCCGACAGGATGATGCCAGCCATACGACCGAAGGGCGGCACCTCGGCTGCCTGTCGGCCGGCAGCCTCGGCACGCCAGAAATCCTCCTCGTCCCCGGACAGGATGGCCCGGATCACCGGATGTTCAGGCTGAAACGTCTGTAAGAGCGCCTGACCGGGCTTTTCCGCCCTGCCAGCCCTGCCTGCCACCTGTCGCATCAACTGAAACGTCCGCTCGGCTGCGCGCAGGTCGGATCCTTGCAACCCCAGATCGGCATCGATCGCCCCAACCAGTGTCAGCTTGGGAAAGTTATGTCCCTTGGCGACGAGTTGCGTGCCGATCACGATGTCCGCCTCGCCCGCTGCGATCTCTTCGATCCGGGCCTTGAGCGCACGCGCGGAACCGAAGAGGTCGCTGCTGAGCAATGCGATCCGGGCATCGGGAAACGCTGCTTCGGCCTCTTCGGCCAATCGTTCGATCCCCGGACCGACCGGGGCCAGCTTCCCCTCGACACCGCAGGACGGGCATTTCACGGGAATGGGTTTCGTTTCGCCGCACTGGTGGCACATGAGGCGGTTGAGAAAGCGATGTTCCACCATCCGCGCATCGCAATGATCGCACCCCACCTGCTGACCACAGGCCCTGCACAGGGTCACAGGCGCATAGCCGCGCCTGTTGATGAACAACAGCGACTGCTCGCCCGCCTCCAACCGCCGCCGCACCGCACCTCGCAGCGACGGCGAAATCCAGGTACCGGGCTGCATCGCCTCGGCGCGCATATCGATCGCCTTCATCTCGGGCAGCACCGCGTCGCCGAAACGGGATGTGAGGGTGAGGCGGTCGTACTTCCCTGCCTCGGCGTTGACCCAGCTTTCCAAGCTGGGTGTTGCGCTCGCCAATACGACGCGCGCACCGCAAATCGCTGCACGCAACACTGCCATGTCGCGGGCATTGTAAAGGACACCGTCCTCCTGCTTGTAGGAGGTGTCGTGCTCTTCATCGACGATGATCAATCCCAGGTCGCGAAACGGCAGAAAAAGCGACGAACGCGCGCCGACGACAAGCTGGGTCCCGCCCTGACCGACCATGCGCCAGATCCGCCGCCGTTCGGTGACGGTCACGCCAGAGTGCCATTCCGCAGGCTTCGCCCCGAACCGCGCCTCGACACGGGTCAGAAACTCGGCCGTCAGCGCAATTTCGGGCAGCAGGACCAGTGCCTGACGGCCAAGCCGCAGCGTTTCGGCCACCGCTTCCAGATAGACCTCGGTTTTGCCGGAACCGGTGACTCCCTTGAGCAGAGTCGTACCGTAGCCTCCCCCACGCAAAGCTTCTCGCAGCGCTTGCGCGGCGTCGGCCTGATCTTCGGTCAGGGTCTTGCCCGGGCGTTCGGGGTCCAGAACCGGATAGGGCGTATCGCGCGGGCTGTCTTCCTCGCGTACCGCGCCCTGCTTGGCCAACCCCTTGACGACTGAAGAGGTGACACCAGCCATCTCCGCCAATTCCTTGAGCGTGAAGGCCAGCCCGCCATATTCGCGCAATACCTCAAGCACGCGGCTGCGCGCTTCGGTCATTCGATCAGGCAGACCGTCGCCCAACCGATAGATCTTGCGCATCGAGGGCGGGTCGGCCAGTCCCGGAGCGCGGGTTGCAAGGCGCAACATCGCTGGCATCGGGGTCAGGGTGTAATCGGCAGCCTTGCCCAAAAACTGGCGCATCTCTGGCCGCATCGGGGCCACGTCCAGAACCCGGTGCACCGGGCGAATCCTTGACCGGTCGAAATCCCCGCGCCCGGGTCCCCAGACCACGCCGAGTACGCGCCGCGGACCCAATGGCACTTCGACAAACGCACCGGCGAAGCAGCCCCCCTCCGGAGCGACATAGTCGAGCAGGCGGTCCAGCGGCTGTGTCGTCAGCACCGCGACCAGCGCGCCTTCTTCGAAATACTCAGATCCGCTCACGGGCTTGGGCAATCCTCGGCAGGGGTTTCGGCAGGATGACACTTGGGGTAAAGCCAAGCGCGACAGAGGCCAACCCATCAAAGGACTGCCGCCATGAAATTCTTCGTTGATACCGCCGAGATCGACGCCATCGCCGAATTGAACGACCTTGGCATGGTTGACGGCGTGACAACTAACCCCTCGCTGATCCTGAAATCGGGCCGCGACATCCTCGAAGTCACCAAGGAGATCTGCGACCTGGTCGACGGGCCCGTCTCGGCCGAGGTGGTCGCGACCGAAGCAGACGACATGATCGCCGAAGGCCGCAAGCTCGCCGAAATCGCCGAGAATATCGCGGTCAAGGTGCCGCTGACCTGGGCCGGGCTCAAGACCTGCAAGACACTCACGGACGAAGGCCGCATGGTCAACGTCACTCTGTGTTTCTCGGCAAACCAGGCGCTGCTGGCGGCCAAGGCGGGCGCGACCTTCATCTCGCCCTTCATCGGCCGGCTCGACGATATCAATCTCGACGGTATGGACCTGATCCAGGACATCCGCACGATCTATGACAATTACGGGTTCGAGACACAGATCCTTGCCGCCTCGATCCGCACGGTGAACCACGTCACCGAAAGCGCCCGGATCGGCGCCGACGTGATCACCGCGCCGCCAGCGGTCATCAAGAAACTTGCCGATCACCCGCTGACCGACAAGGGCCTCGAAACCTTCCTCGCCGACTGGGCCAAAACCGGGCAGAAGATCCTCTGACATCGGCGGGCGGAATGCGTGGCCCATCGTGACGTTGCCCATGTGCGCTCATGAATGCGCTAAAGCCAATGTAAGACGCGGCTGACGCAGTGTGACCGCGCCGCGCCCCGCAAGGGCGCGGTGCCCGGCCCAACTGACGGGGTCCGATCAACGATCGGGCCGCGGCGGGCGGGAGCACGCCCGAGCTTGTCGAGCGGTGGGATTTTTTCCGCGCCATCGCCCGCAACCCGTGCTATACAAAGCCAAATCAAAAGAGGCACAGATGAGCAGTCGCCCGAAACTCGAAGACACGCTGCGAGAAAAGATTCTCGCTGCTCCAGATGCGGTTCTGGAAGACAAGGACCTGATGAACGCGCTCGTCGCGGCAAACGAGCGTGCCATGGGCGGCAACATCATCGACCTGCGCGGCATTGCGATGGAACGGCTCGAAGCACGGCTCGACCGGCTGGAAGACACCCATCGCTCGGTCATTGCCGCGGCCTACGAGAACCTTGCCGGCACGAACCAGATTCATCGGGCCATCCTACGAATGCTCGAGCCGGTGGAATTCGAAGGGTTCCTGAAAGATCTCGGTAGCGACGTGGCCGAAATCCTTCGTGTCGATGCGATCACATTGGTGCTCGAGACGGTTCAGGATGCCGAGGAACCGGCCGTCAAGCGGTTGGGCGATGTCCTTTGCGTTGCCGAACCCGGGTTTCTGCGCAGCTATCTGACGCGCGACAGGGGCGGCGAGCCGCGGCAGGTCACGCTCCGCCAGCTCGGTGACGCATCACGCCGGATTTATGGCGAGCGTGCGGACTGGATCAGGTCCGAAGCCTGCCTCCTGCTCGACCTCGGCGAGGGTCGCCTGCCCGGCATGCTCGCGCTCGGCGCCGAGGATCCCCATCACTTCACGCCGCAGCAGGGCACCGACCTGCTCGGCTTTTTCGGCGGCGTATTCGAAAGGTCGATGCGCCACTGGCTCAAGTGAGCCTGATCTCCCCTGCTTGCCGCGATGCGCTGCAAGCGTGGATTGATCACGGTCGCGCCATTCAGGGGCAAGCCGAGGCGACCTTGACCGCCTACAGGGCCGATGTTGTCGAGTTCCTGTCCTTCATGACGGCGCACCGTGGCGAGCCTCAAGGTCTAGGAGCGCTGGAAGCGGTGACAACCGCCGAGATGCGGGCCTGGATGGCGGGACTTCGCGGCGACGGCGTCGGCGCGCGCTCGCTCGCGCGCAAACTCTCAGCGGTCAAAGCGTTCTACCGCTGGCTCGCCTCCCGCGAAGGGTTCGAGCCAACGGCCGTCCTGTCGGTGCGCCCGCCCAAGTTCCAGCGTAAACTGCCGCGACCGCTGGCCGAGGACGCAGCCCGCGACGTACTTGACACCGTTGCCCTGCAAGCCCGTGATGGATGGGTCGCGGCACGGGACGTGGCGGTGGTAACGCTTCTTTACGGATGCGGTTTGCGAATATCCGAGGCTTTGGGCCTCAAGGGGCGCGATGCTCCGCTGCCGGATGTCCTGCGGATCGTCGGCAAGGGCGACAAGGAACGGCTGGTGCCCGTTCTCCCCGCAGCACGCGACGCAGTTCAGAACTACCTGGCTCTCTGCCCGCATCCGAAAGAAGCGGACGCACCACTCTTTCGCGGCGTTCGTGGCGGACCGCTGCGGGCAAATGCGATACAGAGCGCTATGGCAAAGACCCGCCTGCAACTGGGCCTGCCGTCATCCGCGACACCGCATGCGCTTCGGCACAGCTTCGCCACGCATCTGCTGGCGGCCGGCGGCGACCTGCGCGCCATACAGGAGCTTCTTGGCCACGCCTCGCTGTCGACGACGCAGGCTTACACGGCTGTGGACACCGCACGCCTCATGGAAGTCTACGCGCGGACACACCCCAAAGCCTGATCCGCTCTTTCCAACCGTTTGCAGTCTGGGCCTTAATGCGTCATGGAAGGGCGATGACACCAAAACTCCAAGCCACGCTCGTCCACCTCTTCACAGCTACCGGCGCTGTTTTTGCCATGCTCGCGATGCTCGCGGCCGTGGACGCGCGGTGGGACCTGATGTTCCTGTGGCTGGTGGTCGCCTTCATTGTCGACGGAATAGACGGGCCGCTTGCCCGCCGTTACCACGTGCAGACCCACGCGCCAGAGTTCGATGGTGTGCTTCTCGATCTCATCATCGACTACCTGACCTATGTCTTCATCCCAGCCTTCGCCTTGTTCAAGTCGGGCCTGATGGACGGTTGGACCGGCTGGTTCGCCATTATCGTCATCACGTTTGCCAGCGCGCTGTACTTCGCCGATACCCGGATGAAGACAAAGGACAATTCTTTCTCGGGCTTCCCGGGTTGCTTCAACATGGTGGTTCTGGTGATCTTCGCCGTCGAACCGAGCTTCTGGATCAGTCTCGTGCTGGTAACGCTGCTCTCGGTCGCGATGTTCCTGCCGCTGAAATTCATCCACCCCGTCCGGACCGAGCGGTGGCGCGCAGTGTCGCTGCCGATGGCGTTTGCATGGACTTTCTTTGCCGGCTGGGCGGCATGGGTGGATTTCCACCCCGAAAGCTGGGCGCATTGGGGGCTGGTGACGACCAGCATATACCTCGTATTCGCAGGTATCGCGCAGCAATTGATCCCCGAGCGCACGGCCTGAGCCGCGCGCTCGGGCCGACCCGCTACAGAACGCTTTCGATCTCGACGTCCTTGCCGTTATGGGTGAAGGTTTCGCCTTCCTTGAGACCGGCCATCGCCTGGTAGATTGGGCTCTGCGTTGAAATACCCATATAGGTCTCACCATCGACCTCGAACCGCTGCGTCGAGACGCAGACGACGAAATTTCGACCGCCGAAACTTACCACGGCACCTGGCCCGACCGTATCGCTCAACGACCAGTCGGTGTTCTCGATCGCGTCGATCTTGCCATGATGTGTCTGCACGGGGGCCTCGAAGGCATGGGCCAAATCGGCATTCTCACGCGCGATGGCCATGTCGTCGTTGTCGTGCGTTTCACGGTCGCTCAGATGCGAGTCGGCCATGTAGGCTTCGTAATGCGCGATGGCCGCGGCCAGTTCGCTTTCCTCCAGCGACATAAGCCGGGCATGAACGGCCTTCTTCTTCGCGGCGCGGTCGGTCATTGGCGTCTCCTTGTTTTGCCGCCCGATCCTTTCCATTTCGGACAGGCGCGGCATTGATCTCTGTCAGATCAGCAAGCTAGCGGCCCCTTCGTGCCGCAGCAAGGCCACCTTGGTCTCGACCCCGCCCCTGCCTGAATAGCCTGTCAGCCCCTTGGCGCCCATCACGCGGTGACAGGGTATGATGATCGGGATCGGGTTCGCGCCGCAGGCCTGTCCGACGGCCTGTGCCGGTACTCCAAGCGCACGGGCGATATCACCATATGTGCGGGTTTCTCCGAATGGAATGTCCAGCATCTTGCGCATGACCCCGCGCTGCAGGTCCGATCCTCGGATAGCCAGGGGAAGATCGAACCGCGTAAGCTCACCCCGGTCATAAGCCTGCAATTGACCTGCGGCCTCTTGCAATATCGGCGTCGGATCGAATTTGGGGGCATCGCCCCAATCCAGCCGAACGATTTCCCCATCCTCTTCCGTCACGGTGAGCATGCCGAACCCGGTATCCACGGCGATAGAAGACATTTTCACCCCCTGGGCAAGCCGAGGCGGATCGGCCCTGTCGCGCTTTCAGGATCAACGGGAAGACCCTTTTGCGTTGCTTCGATCCGCCCTTCCAGAACGAGCCTGCCAGCCACGGATCGAACCGTGGTCATCAGCGGCCGCCAATCCTGCACGAGGTTCCGCGCAATATCGGACGGGCAAAAGGTTTTTCCGACCCCGCGCCGATGCGCGAGGTCGAGTATCGCTTGCGCGATGATATCATCCGAGGGCTGCGTCACACCGTCCAGTGTTCAACCAACTTCCATTTCTTTGAATCAGGGTTTTGCGTCACCACACCCTCACTTTCCATGACAGCCAGAATGGTTCGAGAAATGTGCCCAACGTGTTCGACGTGTCCACCGTAAATGCCCAGTGTTTTGCCTATTTCGACATTGCGCATTCCTTCACTTGGACCAGTTTCCAAGATCGTACGAACCGATGCTTTCAGCATAGCCAAGGCCGCTTGGGCATCACTGTAAGCCTTGTTGCGCTCACTCGTCATTCCAAAGCCTCTTCACATCGCCCACAGACGCCCGGATGGGAGTGACGCCCCACATCCGGCAGGATCTTCCAGCAGCGCTGGCATTTCTCGCCTTCGGCACGTTCGAACACGACGCTGACGCCCTGCACTTCGGGCATGCGGAACGCCTCGGACGGCGACGGGTCGCCGGTTACGCTCAGGCCTGAGGTGATGCACAGATCATCCATATCGCTGCGCTTGACCAGCTCGCGCAGGTCGGCATCCTCGACATGAACCACCGGTGCCGCCTCGAGGCTCGAGCCGATGACCTTGTCGCGGCGCTGCACCTCGAGAGCAGAGGTTACGACGCGGCGAACCCGGCGCAGGCGCGCCACGCGGGCCTCGATATCTTCATTGCGCCAATCACCTGGCGTCTCGGGGAAATCGACCAGGTGAACCGAGCTGTCATCGCCCGGGTACCGTTCCAGCCAGACCTCCTCCATCGTGAAGACGAGAACCGGCGCGAGCCACGTCGTCAACCGGTGGAACAGCAGATCCAGCACCGTCCGCGCGGCCTTGCGGCGCGTGGTATCGCCGTCGCAATAAAGAACATCCTTGCGGATATCGAAATAGAAGGCCGACAAGTCCACCGTGGCGAAGTTGAACACTGCGCTGAACACGTCCTGGAAATCGAACCGCGCATAGCCGTCGCGCACACGTGCATCCAGCTCGGCCATCCGGCTCAGAACCCACTGTTCGAGCGCCGGCATCTCCGCCGGGTCGATCCGGTCGGCCTCGGTGAAGTCGGCAAGGCTGCCCAGCATGAACCGCATCGTGTTGCGCAGACGGCGATAGCTGTCCGCCACACCTTTCAGGATCTCGGGTCCGATCCGCTGGTCGGCGGTGTAATCGGTCTGCGCCACCCACAGCCGCAGGATGTCGGCGCCGTATTGCTTGACGACCTCCTCGGGCACGATGGTGTTGCCGAGCGATTTGGACATCTTGTTGCCCTTCTCGTCCAGCGTGAACCCATGCGTCACCACGTTGCGATAAGGTGCCCGGCCCAGCGTGCCGCAGGCCTGCAGCATCGAGGAATGGAACCAGCCGCGGTGCTGGTCCGTGCCTTCCATATAGACGTCGGCAATGCCATCCTCGGTCCCGTCCTCGCGGTCGCGCAGGACGAACGCATGGGTGGAGCCGGAATCGAACCAGACATCGAGGATGTCGAACACCTGCTCATATTCCGCCGGATCGACGATACCGGACAGGAACCGCTCTTTGGCACCGTCTTTGTACCAGCAGTCGGCGCCCTCTGCCTCGAAGGCTTCGGCGATGCGGGCGTTGACCGCATCGTTGCGCAGCAGGAAATCGGGATCGGTCGGCAATGCACCGGCTTTCACGAAACAGGTCAGAGGAACACCCCAGGCACGCTGCCGCGACAAAACCCAATCGGGACGCGTTTCGATCATCGAGTAGAGCCGGTTGCGGCCGGTCTGCGGCCACCACTTCACCAGCTCGTCGATCGAGGTCAGGGCGCGGCTGCGGATCGTCTCGCCATGCGTGTTCTGCCCGTCACCGACCGGTCTGTCGATAGCAACGAACCATTGTGGCGTGTTGCGATAGATCACCGGTGCCTTCGATCGCCAACTGTGAGGATAGCTGTGCTTGATCTTTCCGCGCGCCAGCAGGCCGCCCACCTCGACCAGCTTGTCGATCACCGCCTTGTTGGCATCGCCCTCGCCGCCCTTGCGGCTGAGGATATACTTGCCGCCAAAGAACGGCAGATCCGCACGGAAGGAGCCGTCATCCATCACGTTGTAGGTGATGACCTCTTCAAGCATTCCCAGATCGCGATAAAGCTCAAACTCCTCCATCCCGTGGCTGGGCGCGCAGTGTACGAAGCCTGTGCCTTCTTCGTCGGTGACGAAATCGGCGGCGCGGAAATCGCGCGGCTGGTCCCATTCGCCGTTGGAGCCTTCGGCCCCCTTCAGCGGATGGCTTAGCGTCATGCCGGCCAGCTGCGCAGCACTCACGTCGCGGACGCGCCGCCATTGATCGTCGGAGAGCCGCGCACGGGCCATCACGTCGCCGGCCAGCTTGTCGGCGAGGATGAACCGGTCGCCAACACTTGCCCAGCACTCGTCAGGCGTGCCGGTCACTTCGTAGAGCCCGTAAGAAAACTCCTCGCCGAAGACGACCGCCTTGTTCGAGGGGATGGTCCACGGCGTGGTGGTCCAGATGACGACATGCGCGCCGACCAGATCCTGTGCCGCATCGGGTAAGTCGACGCTTTCGACACGGAACTTCACCCAGATGGTGAAGCTTTCCTTGTCGTGATACTCGATCTCGGCCTCGGCCAGCGCGGTCTTTTCGATGGGCGACCACATCACCGGCTTGGACCCCTGATAAAGCGTGCCGTTCATCAGGAACTTCATGAACTCCTCGGCGATCACCCGTTCTGCGTGGAAATCCATCGTCAGGTAGGGATCGGCCCAGTTGCCCGTGATGCCCAGCCGCTTGAATTCCTCGCGCTGGATATCGACCCAGCCCTCGGCGAACTTGCGGCACTCCTGGCGGAAGTCGATGACATCCACCTGGTCCTTGTTCTTGCCCTTCTTGCGGTACTGCTCCTCGATCTTCCATTCGATGGGCAGGCCGTGGCAGTCCCATCCGGGAACATAGCGGCTGTCAAAGCCCATCATCTGGTGCGACCGCACGATCATGTCCTTGATCGTCTTGTTCAGCGCGTGACCGATATGCAGGTGCCCGTTCGCGTATGGAGGACCGTCATGCAGGGTGAAGGCCGGGCGGCCCTCTTTCTCACGCAGGCGGTCATAGACTCCGATCGTTTCCCACCGCTCCAGCCAGGCCGGCTCGCGCTTGGGCAGGCCCGCGCGCATCGGGAACTCGGTCTTGGGAAGGTTCAGGGTGTCCTTGTAGTCTCGCGTCTCGGTCGTCGTGTCGGCGCACATGTGTCGCGTCCTTGGAATAATCGTCTTTCAGGGGATCGGTTCGATCGGTGCGAAATCTCCACACCTTGGCCCGGCGTCTCGAGGATCAGAGCGCCGGGTTGGTAATTCGAATGATGATGGCAAAAGGTCTGGCCATGCGGGCCTTATATGGCCAGCCCATGCGCGCGTCCAGTGCCGCAATGCCGCGCTCAGGGATGGAACAGGGTCCCCACCCCATAAGCGATGAACGCCGCAGCGCCCCCGATCGCCAGGGTCTCCATTGCCGAATGCCACCAAGGCGCCAGCGACCAGCGGCTTTTGACCGCGCCTATTGCAAAGAAAACCGCGCCGGTCATCCATGCGGATATCGCGAATGCGCCTTCGAATTTCAGGAGAAACGGCAGCAGCGGGATCATTCCGGCGACAAGGAAAGACAGGAACGTCGCAAGGGCGGCACGCATCGGATGCGGATCGACGGGTCCAAGCCCATACTCCCCCTCAAGCATCATCGCGATCCAGTTCTCGCGATTCGCCGTTACGGCCTGTGTCGCCTCGTCCAGAACCTGACCCGAGAGCCCTTTTTGCGCCAGTATCTCGCGGACTTCCTCGCGCTCGCCGTCGGGATACAGACGGATATGCCTTTCTTCGACGGCCCGTAGACGGCGGATATTGTCCAGTTCGGCCTTGGTCCCCGAGTAGTTGCCAGCCGCCATCGAAAACCCGTCTGCCAAGACATTGGCAATCCCGAGCGCCACGATGATGAACGGTGACAACCCCGCGCCGGCCACGCCAGCCACGATGGCAAATGTGGTGACGGACCCATCGATGCCGCCATAAACCACGTCCCGCAAAACGCCTTGTCCGGGCGGCGCGTTGATCCGCTCGGCGATTTCCTCCTTGCTGTGCCCGTGGTCTTGCATGGCTGTGGCTCGCTTTTCCACAGGACACTAGCAGTGGCGGGGAACGCCCGACTTGACCGAGATCATTCGACCTTGCTGCGGCGTGGGACCAGCCCGGTCAATGCCCGGCCAATCACCGATCGCACGGATGGCCGGTGTCGGGACGAGAAAGGCAAGGGACGACACACTTCCATAGCGGCAACCCCCACACGCGCACTGAGCGCGCCATTGACCAGCCCTTCGCCGAACCGGCGGGACAGCTTCGACAGAACAGACCCACCGAGGATCGGCTCGATCAGATCGTCGCCCGCAGCAACCGCACCGGTGGCCACGAGATGGGCAAAGACTGCCCGCGTCAAACGCCAGCTGCCCAACGTTCCTGCCCTGCCGCCATAGATCTCGGCCACACGTCGGATCATGCGCAGCGATGCCCCCAACGCGGTCGCGACATCGGCAAGGGCGAGCGGCACAAGGGCGGTCACGGTTGCAACCTGCCGCGCCGCAGCCTCGACTTCGCGCAATGCAGCGGCATCGAGCGGCGCCAGCAACTCGTCCTCGGCCATGGCGAAAAGCGTCTCGGCATCGAACGGCTCCTCCAGCCGTTCGCGCAGCCTGTCGCGACCCCAGCGGACCTCCTCTCGGCCGCCATAGAAGGCGACAAGGCGGCGCGTCACGGCACGGGCTTCTTCCAGATCGGCGTCGGCAAGCGCGGTATCGGCGGCCATGCGCAGGTCGTCGACCTTGCCCAGCCGTCCGATCGCTGCGGCTTCGCGCAGAACGATCAGCAGGAACACGAAAGCCAGCGCCGCGATCAGGCCGGACACCGCCCAGCCCAGTGCTGGAACACGATCAATCAGGGACATGGCGAAATCCCAGGCAGCAACCGATATCCACGCCCCCAATACGGCCGCGGTCAACCCCCAGAACCAACGCGCCAAGCGCGAAGGTTTGCGCGCCGCAACACGCGCAGCGATCTGCATCGCCTCGCCTTGTGGTGGGGCCATATCGGGAACCGGCGGCGCGTCGCTCACCTTTGGTGCAGGCTGCGCATCATCCTCCAGGTCGAAAAGGATTGGGCCTTGGCTCATGCGGTCACATTCTCCCTGATCCAGACATAGGCAATATCGGGCAGGTTTTCATCGTTTTCCGCCCCGGTGCCGCGCCCGGCCACAGTAAAACCGTTCCGTTCATAGAAGCGATTTGCAGGCCCGTTGGCAGCAAAAGCGCGCAAATGAAGACGTTCGCAACGATCCTGAGCGGCACGCAACAGCACGGCCCCCCAGCCCCGCGCCTGAACCGACGGCGCGAGGTACAACGCAACGATTTCCTCACCGTCACGCGCCAAAAACCCTTCAACGCGGCCCCGATGTTCAAGAACCGTTACCCATCCCCGGTCGATCATCTTTCCACAATGGGCGATGGTTTCGGCCTCGGACCACAATTCGGGCATCCACGCGGTGTCCCGTGCGAACGCGTGAAGGATACTGCCTGTCCTGCCCGCGTCGGTGGGGCGTGCCGGACGCACACGAATGCTCACAGCCGGTCACCAATCAGGAACTGCGCCGCGCGGTCCAGGCGGATATGCGGGGGGCCATCGCCAGGCGACAACGTGAGAGGGGCGGGCGCAAAGCGCATGTAGCCGAAATCGGCCTCCAGCCACGCCTCGGCCCCCTTGCGAGCCGGCCCCAACAGGTGCGAAGGATCCTCTGGCAGGGCGCCGGGATAGAACGCCGCCTGCTTGCCGGTCTCCTCCAACCTGCCACGGACACAAGGAAGCTCTCGGCCGTCATGTGTGCGGATCTCTTCGGTCGTTGCCCGAAGCGAGGCAAGCGAAAGCGCGGCGGTGTCTGCACCGGCAAACCGAGCCTTGTCGCGGGCCTCACGCGTCAGCGCCTCCATGATCGCCGTCAGGCGCGGATGTTGGGTGTGGTGCAGGTGGTCGGCCTTGGTGGCCGCGAACAGGATCCGTTCGACGCGCTTGCCCAGCAGCAACTGGGTCAGCCACGCGTTACGACCGGGACGGAACGCCCCGAGAATGTCTGCCATGGCCAGTCGCATATCCTCGACTGCCTGCGGCCCGCTATGGATCGCGCCCAGCGCATCCACCAGAACAACCTGCCTGTCGATACGCGCGAAGTGCTCGTGAAAGAACGGCTTGACCACTTTTGCCTTGTAGGCCTCGAAGCGGCGCTCCATCTCGCGGCCCAACGATTTGCGCGGCAGGTTATCGACATCGGCCAAAGGCGCAAAAGTCAGCGCGGGAGAGCCCGCAAGATCGCCGGGCAACAGGAACCGCCCCGGCGTGCAATCGTAAAACCCTGCTCCGCGCGCCGCCGACAGATAGCCGGTGAAACTCCGCGCCAGTGCCTGTGCCGCCGGTTCGTCGTGTGCCGCACCGGCATCGGTTGCACGGACCAGGCCGACGAACTCGGCCGCTTCGGTCCGCGGCTCGATCCGGCTGAGCGTTTCCGCAGACCATTCGGCATAGCTCTTGTCCAAAAGCCCCAGGTCCAGCAACCACTCCCCCGGATAATCCACGATATCGAGGTGAACCGTCCGCGGCCCCTGCAATCCCGACAGAAGGCCTGCGGGCCGAACCTTCAGCGACAGGCGCAACTCCGAAACCGCCCGCGTGCTGTCAGGCCAATGCGGCTCCGTCCCGATCAGCGCGGCAAGATGCGCCTCGTAGTCGAAGCGGGGAATCGTGTCGTCTGGCTGCGGTTGCAGGTAGGCCGCCAGAATGCGCGCCTCGGATTGCGCGACAAGACCCGGCATGCGCCCCCGGTCCAACAGGTTGGCGACAAGCGAAGTGATGAAAACCGTCTTTCCAGATCGCGCGAGGCCGGTGACGCCCAGCCGGATCACAGGCTCGAAGAATGCCTCCGATACGGTATCGCCGACGGTTTCGACGCCGCGAAAGATGCTGTCGGCGATAGAGGATATGACCAATTGACTGCCTCGCACTGCTCTTCGCCGCAAGATAGGCAGGGCGTGCCGTCAACACCACCCCTGCCCTTGCCTGCCCGCGTTGCGCACGCTACCAGCGCGCCATGCCGAGATACGCGTTGAAAATCGAATACCAGGGCGCGCCATTCGCCGGGTGGCAGCGCCAGAAGGACCAACCATCGGTGCAGGGCGCGGTCGAGGACGCCCTGACGCGGCTCGAACCCGGTCCGCACACCATCGCGGCTGCGGGGCGCACCGATGCCGGTGTTCATGCATTGGGCCAGGTCGCGCATTGCGATTTGACCAAGGATTGGGACCCGTTTCGCCTGTCCGAGGCGTTGAACTATCACCTGAAGCCTGCCCCGGTTGCCATCGTGGCCGTGGCACAGGTCGACGATGATTGGCATGCCCGTTTCTCTGCCATTGAGCGTCAGTACCTTTTTCGTATTCTCCAGCGTCGCGCCCCTGCCACGCATGACAAGGGCCAGGTTTGGCGCATCGGTCACAGGCTGGACGCCGAGGCCATGCAGACAGCGGCGAACGTGCTGTTGGGGCGGCACGATTTCACGACCTTTCGGTCGTCGATCTGCCAGGCCGCCAGCCCCGTCAAGACGCTGGACGAGCTACGCATAGAGCGGGTGGACGGGTTTTCGGGACCCGAGATCCATTTCCACGTCCGCGCCCGATCGTTCCTGCACAACCAGGTGCGTAGTTTTGTCGGCACGCTTGAACGCGTCGGGGCCGGGGCATGGACGCCCGAGGATGTGCGTGACGCGTTGGAGGCACGAGACCGCGCGGCCTGCGGACCCGTCTGCCCGCCCGAAGGGCTGTACCTTGCGCGCGTCGGATACCCGGAAACGGTGTTCGGCTAGGGTTACACAACGCGCAGGAACAGGCCGCCCGCGATCATCGCAACGACAAGTCCCGCGGCCATTTCTATCATCGGCAAGGCAACTCCCGCGACGCGCCAGGCCGATGCAGCACCGGCAAGACCACCGCGCATTCCG
This sequence comes from Lutimaribacter marinistellae, assembly GCF_042648365.1. Lineage (NCBI taxonomy): Bacteria > Pseudomonadati > Pseudomonadota > Alphaproteobacteria > Rhodobacterales > Roseobacteraceae > Lutimaribacter > Lutimaribacter marinistellae. Next base: position 455,565 of record NZ_JBHRXI010000010.1, read on the forward strand.
GCCGACATCAAACCGACGCCCACGGTGACGACCGCTGTACCAAGCGCCATTGCGAACGCGCCTGCAATACCCGTGGCTGCGATACCCATCTGCCAGGTCAGGATCAGGACGAAAACCGCACCCGTACAGGGTCGCGCCGCAATGCTCGCCACGAGGATCAACGCCTCGCGCAGCGAGCCGACATTCTCGACCTCTTCAAGGCTCGGGCCATGTCGATGACCGCATTCCGAGCATGCCTGGCCATGACCATGGTCGTGGTGATGATGATGGTCGTGATCATGGTGATGTTCATGATCGTGGTTATGGTGGTGATCGTGGTTATGGTGGTGATCGTGGACATGCTGATGGTCATGATGCGCCATCGCCGGTCCACGCGTCGCGAGCAGTTTCCGGGCGCCACGCCAGACGAGCCACACACCAACCAGCGCGATGGCGGCATAGCTCGCGGGTGCCATGATCCGTTCGGTGACGCCGACCAGTTGCTGGCGTCCCAGGTTCAGCAGGGCGACCCCGGCATAGACCAGCACCACTGCGGTAACCGCCTGCCCAAGGCTGGCGGCAAGTCCGATGCCAGCAAGCCGCAGAACCGGCACCTTTCGGCCCAGCCCGTAGCCGCCCACCAAGACCTTGCCATGACCCGGCCCCACGGAATGGAAGAAGCCATAGGCAAAGCAAACGCTCAGCAGCAGCATGACCGCCTCGGGTTGGCCTGCCCGCACCGCGCGCAAGGCAGTGGCGATCTGGTTCTGGAATTCCCGCTGCTCTCCCGCGGCCCAATAGGCCAACTGGTCGAAGCCGCCGCTTGCCCAGAACCACCCGATAATCAGAACCGCCGCACCGGCGGGCACAATCAGGAGACGGGACATGTAAGCCGGATCTCTGTCGCGAATTCCTCGCCCACGAGGGGGATGTCGTTCTCTTCCAGATCGGCATCGGCGTCAATCGTAAGCAGCATGGCCCGCATCTGCGCAAGTTGTCCGTCGATATCCGGCACGACCTTGTCGATCGCACATCCAGCCCGGCCGTTGACCGTAACCGGGCGGGTCACCTCGTAGGCGGTGTAATACATCTCGTCGAACGGCATGACCGACAGGACCTGCCCGTCAATCACGGGCGCGCCCGACACTTCGCGCAGGTGGGTCGAGACGATCCGCCCCTGCTCCGTCGTGGCCGTCGGCTCCAACGGCCCCGAAAGCTCCAGTTGTTGACCGCCCAAGCGCATGACCAGATCACCGTTGTATCCTTCGACCCACTCGGCGTCGAACCCGGCAAGCTGGCCCTCCTCCGCTTCGGTCAGGACGCCATCCATGTCGTTGTCGAGCCGCATTTCCTCCAGCAGCATCAAGGAGTAGAAATCGTCATAGGCCCATTCGACCCGCACATGGGTCAGGCGGCCCTCGTCGTCAAAGATGAGTTCGATACCGGTGTCCACGAATACATGTGGATGCGCCGCCAAACCGGCGGGCAGGCAACAGGCCAAAAGGGGAATGATCCAACGCATGACCCGATCATATTGCGGCGCGTGCAACGGAACAATGACTGCGCGCCCCTGATTCCCGCAGCGGACCCCGATGGGCGGAAACTTGCGCGCCTAACGCTTGAGCGGGTGCAGAACCAGCGTCTGCAGAGCGACCGCGACCGGCCCCTTGGTGTCATGCAGGATGGAATGGGACATGCCAATCCCGGTCCCGTGCCAATGCGACAGCGCCTCGGATGCCAGCCACTCGCTTTCCGGCTCGCGATGGATCTGCAGTGTCAGATCCGTATTCATGAATCCGAAGCGCACCGGTGGCTCGTTCCATGAGATCCCGTTGCCGCAATCGGCCAGCGCGCAAAGCGACTGGATCGGCGACTGGTCCTCCCCCTCCAAAAGCTGCGGCGTCCGCATCCAGACCGTCTTGGGGCCGGGTGCGCGCGACGCGCCCTTAGGGTAGGCCATGTCGACGAACGCACCAAAGGCAGGCTTGTCATGCAGGGCCCCTATCAGCAAGGAGTCATCCTGTTCCGCCTCGTCCCAATCGGGCGAGGCCACCTGCGCCGTCGGCACATCCTCAAGATCCTTGCGCACGAGGTGCATGGAACTGGCCGTCATGCACAATGTGCCGTCCAGTGCGTGGACCTCCACCCGCGTGGTGGCGAGTGTCCGCGTGCTGCGCGCCACCTCCGTCACCACCTTCAGACCGTCCAGCGGCAACGGCTTCAAGACGTCGAGCGTCAGCCGGGTCAGCATCTTGTCCGGCCCCACGGCCAGTTCGGCAGCCCGCGCGACCAGTCCGGTGACCGGCCCCGCGTGGCAGTGATCGGGCGACCACGGGCCGCGCGCGGGGTCGTTGCCGAAGAACACATCGTCCTCGGCCTGCCGGAAATAGGCCTGCGCAGTCATGGGATCAGACTTTTTCCTGCGTATACTTCTTCAATTCGGTCCGAGCGACCTGACGGCGATGAACAGCGTCCGGCCCATCGGCAAGGCGCAGTGCCCGCTGCCCCGTCCATGCCATGGCCAGTGGCGTGTCCTGGCTGATGCCCTGCCCGCCATGCATTTGCATCGCCTCATCGATGACCTTGAGCGCCAGACGCGGCGCCACGACCTTGATCTGGCTGATCCAGGGCGCGGCCGCCCGCGCATCACCCTGGTCCATCATCCACGCCGCCTTGAGGCACAGAAGGCGGGCCATCTCGATTTCCATCCGGCATTCGGCGATGATGTCGTAGTTCGCACCAAGCTGGGCCAGCTTCTTGCCGAACGCCTCCTTTGACAGCGACCGTTTGCACATACGCTCCAGCGCCACCTCGGCCTGACCGATCGAACGCATGCAGTGATGAATACGACCGGGCCCAAGCCGCCCCTGAGCGATCTCGAACCCGCGCCCCTCGCCGAGCAGAATGTTATCGGCCGGCACACGCACGTTCGTGAACCTGATATGCATATGTCCATGGGGGGCATCGTCGTGACCGAACACAAGCATCGGGCGCAGGATCTCGATACCCGGCGTCTCGGCATCGACGACTATCATCGACTGGCGCTTGTGCTTCGGCAGGTCGTCACCGCCGGTCTTCACCATGACGATGTAAACCTTGCAGCGCGGATCCCCCGCCCCGCTGGCCCAGTATTTCTCTCCGTTCAGCACATAGTGATCGCCATCGCGAACGCAGGACATTTCGATATTCGTGGCATCCGAGCTTGCTACGTCGGGTTCGGTCATAAGGTAGGCCGAACGGATCTGACCGTCGAGAAGCGGCTCAAGCCATTGCTTCTTCATCTGGTCGTTGCCGTAGCGCTCGAACACCTCCATGTTGCCGGTGTCCGGCGCCGAGCAGTTGAACACCTCCGCTCCGAGCGGCGTCTTGCCCATCTCTTCGGCGAAATAGGCATATTCAACCGTCGACAGGCCAAAGCCCCGCTCGCTGTCGGTCAGCCAGAAGTTCCACAAACCCGCGGCCTTGGCCTTGGCCTTCAACCCTTCCAGGATCTCGGTCTGCCGCTCGGTGTATTGCCAACGATCCCCTTTGGCGACCTCGGCGTGATACTCTTCCTCGAGCGGCATGATCTCGTCCCGGATCATCGCCGCAACGCGACCGAGCAGCTCACGGTTCTCCTCCCGCATGCCGAAACTCATGTTCTGGATGCTCATGCTCTCTCCTCCTCGCGCGCGCGCTTTACCTCGGGCGGAGGATGGCTTAGCTGGCAAAGCAATGTCCAGTTGCTTGACGGGACGTTACAGAAAAGTTTGAGAGGAAGGGCACATGGCACTGCTGATCGATATCGGCCACGACGGATGGATGCGTAACGAGGATCTGGCCCAGAAGCTCAAGGCCTTTTTCCCCGGCGCGGATATCCGCACCCGAGAGGCCCTCGGCGATCCGGCCGAGGTCACAATGGTCGCCGTCTCGCGCCTGTCCGAGGATCTGCCGGGCCTTCTGCCGAACCTCCAGCTCGTCCAGAAACTCGGCGCCGGGGTCGAGACCATTGTCGCGCACCCGGCGCTCCCACCGCATATCCGCGTCACTCGCCTGCGCCCCGACGCCCCCGCGCGCGAAATTGCCGAGTGGTTCCTCGCCCATATCCTCGTGCGCCAGCGCAATCTCAGGGAATATGCCAAGGCACAGGAAGAGCGCCGCTGGTCGCCGATCGAACCGGCCGAGACGCCGGAAACCACGGTCGGCGTTCTGGGCCTTGGCACGATCGGCGCACGCAGCGCATTGCTCCTGCGCGACCTCGGCTACCGTGTCGTCGGATGGAGCGCATCGCCCAAGTCCCTCGAAGGCGTCGACTGCCGGCACGGTCAGGCGGCTCTGCCCGATCTGCTGTCCGAGTGCGATCATGTCTGCTGCATCCTCCCCTCGACACCCCAGACACGCGATCTGTTCGATGCCGCGATGCTCGCGCGCATGAAGCCCGGCGGCACGCTCCTCAACGCCGGACGCGGCGACCTCATCGACGAAGCGGCGCTGCTGGCCGCACTTGCCGAGGGTACACCCGGCCATGCCGTGCTCGACGTCACGCGCACCGAACCCTTGCCGCAGGACAGCCCGCTCTGGAGCGATCCTAACGTGACAATCACCCCGCATGTTTCGGGCTGGCATCTTGGCGATGCGCTGACAGACGTGGCGGAAAACTACCGCCGCCTTGTCGAGGGCACTCCCCTCCTGCACGAAGTCGACCGAACCCGGGGCTACTGACAGGCCGATCAACAGACCAAGCTCAAATGGAACGCCGTGCGCTCGATGCTTGCTCCGACTGACCGTCCGTCAGGACGGTCACGCAAAGTGGCGGGCCGACAGGCCCGCCTCGTTTTTGCAGTTCCTACTCCGCCGCTTCCGCATACTCTTCCATCGGTGGGCAGGTGCAAACAAGATGCCGGTCGCCCCAGGCATTGTCGACACGGTTGACCGGCGGCCAGTACTTGTCGACCCGGAAGGCGCCCGGCGGAAAGCAGCCCTGCTCGCGGCTATAGGGACGGTCCCATTCGCGCACGAGGTCTTCCATCGTGTGCGGCGCGTTCTTGAGCGGATTGTTCTCATTCGGCATCCGGCCCTCTTCGATGGCGCGGATTTCCTCGCGGATCGCCAGCATCGCTTCGCAGAACCGGTCAAGCTCGGCCTTGGTCTCCGACTCCGTCGGCTCGATCATCAGTGTCCCCGCCACCGGCCAACTCATTGTCGGCGCGTGGAAACCGCAATCCATCAGGCGCTTGGCGATATCATCCACCGTCACGCCCGCGCTGTCGGCAAAGGGCCGGGTGTCGAGGATGCACTCATGCGCGATCCGTCCGTTGCCGCCCTTGTAAAGCACATCATAGGCCCCCTCCAACCGCTTGGCGACATAGTTGGCGTTCAGGATCGCCACCCGCGTCGCCTGCGTCAGGCCGTCACCGCCCATCATCAGGCAATAGGCCCAGCTGATCGGCAGGAGCGATGGCGAGCCATAAGGCGCGGCGGATACGGCCCCCTCGCCAAAAACCGGGTGTCCGGGCAAATGCTCGACCAGATGCTCCTTGACCCCGATTGGTCCCATGCCCGGACCGCCACCGCCATGCGGGATGCAGAACGTCTTGTGAAGGTTTAGGTGGCTCACGTCGCCGCCGACATCGCCGGGCCGGGCAAGCCCGACCATGGCATTCATGTTCGCCCCGTCGATATAGACCTGACCGCCATGATCATGGGTGATCTGGCATACCTCGCGCACCGTCTCCTCGAACACACCATGGGTCGAGGGGTAGGTGATCATGCACCCCGCCAGCGCATCGGCATGCTTTTCGGCCTTGGCGCGGAAATCCTCGACGTCGATATCGCCATTGGCGGCGGATTTCACGGCCACCACCTTCCACCCCACCATCTGGGCCGAGGCCGGGTTGGTGCCATGTGCGCTCATCGGGATGAGGCAAACACTGCGATGCCCCTGACCCTTTGCGCGGTGATAGGCCGCAATGGTCAACAGACCCGCATACTCGCCCTGAGCGCCCGAATTGGGCTGCATCGAGATCGCGGCATAGCCCGTGATTTCGCACAGCTTGGCCGACAGGTCGTCGATCATCTCCCTGTACCCCTCGGCCTGGTCACGCGGCACGAAGGGATGCAGATGCGCGTATTCCGGCCAGCTGATCGGCATCATCTCGGCGGCCGAGTTGAGCTTCATCGTGCAGGAGCCGAGCGGGATCATCGCACGGTCCAGTGCGAGGTCGCGATCGGCCAAGCGGCGCATGTAGCGCATCATCTCGGTTTCTGCACGGTTCATATGGAAAATCGGATGTTCGAGATAGCTGCTTTGGCGGATCAACGCATCCGGCAGGCGGTATTCGGGATCGAATTCCGCATCGTCCATGATGATCCCGAAGGCCCGCCAGACCGCCTCGATGGTTGCCGGGCGGCTGCGTTCGTCGAGCGTGATGCCGACCTTGGTTTCGCCCACGCGACGCAGGTTGATTCCCTCACGCACGGCAGCCTGAAGCACCCCGCGCTGAAGAAGGCCCACATCCACGGTGATCGTGTCGAAGAAATGTTCCGGCTCCACGTGGAATCCCGCAGCCTCCAGCCCCTTGGCCAGCCGGACCGTCTTGCGGTGAATCCGCTGTGCGATTGCCTTGAGCCCCTTGGGACCATGAAAAACCGCGTAAAAACCGGCCATTACGGCCAGAAGGGCCTGCGCCGTACAGACGTTCGATGTGGCTTTTTCCCGCCGGATATGCTGTTCGCGCGTTTGCAACGACAGGCGGTAGGCGCGGTTGCCATGGCTGTCGACCGATACGCCGACAAGACGGCCAGGCATGTTGCGCGCATATTTTTGCTTGGTCGCCATGTAGGCCGCGTGCGGACCGCCATAGCCCATCGGCACGCCAAAGCGCTGCGTGTTGCCAACGGCGATGTCGGCCCCCATCGCACCCGGCTCCTTGAGCAGGGTCAACGACAGCGGGTCCGCGCTGATTACGCCGATCGCCCCGATCTCGTGCAATGCGCTGATTTCTTTTGTGAAATCTCGCAGGTGACCATAGGTTCCCGGATACTGGAAGATCGCGCCGAAGACCTTGTCCGCCTCGAGCGCATCCGGTGCGCCAACGATCACTTCGATCCCCAGCGGCGCGGCGCGCGTCTGCATCACGGCGATGTTCTGCGGGTGACAGTTCTCATCGACGAAGAAGGCCCTGGCCTTCGACTTCGCCACCCGCTGCGCCATCGTCATCGCCTCGGCGCAGGCAGTGGCCTCGTCCAGCAGCGACGCGTTGGCGATTTCCAGCCCCGTCAGATCGCTCACCATGGTCTGGAAATTCAACAACGCCTCCAGCCGGCCCTGGGAAATTTCCGGCTGATAGGGCGTGTAAGCCGTGTACCAGGCAGGATTTTCGAGGATGTTGCGCTGGATCGCGGGGGGCGTGACCGTGCCGTGATACCCCATGCCGATGAGCGAGGTCAGAACCTTGTTCTTCTTCGCGACGCGCGCCATGTGGAACAGCAGTTCCTGCTCGGATTTCGGCTTCCCGAAATCGAGCTTCTCGGCCTGGCGGATGGATTTCGGAACCGTCTCGTCGATCAGCGTGTCGAGGTCGGCCGCACCGACGGTGGACAGCATCTCGTCCATCTCGGCGGGCGAGGGTCCGATGTGGCGGCGGTTGGCGAAGTCGTAAGGAAGGTAGTCGGTCGGAGTGAATGTCATTCCAGTCTCCCGAATGAAAGGTCCGGCGCCAAAGGGGCGGCGAGCGCCGTTTTGACCGTTTTGTACATGGTGCGCGCGGCGGTTTGACCGTTTTGTACGTCGATGTACAAATCGCGCACAGGACCGCACGGCGCCACGGGGACGCCGGCGGCCACGGCGTCAGCCGATGAATTTCTTGTAGGCGGCCTCGTCCATGTAATCGTCCATCTGCGAGGCATCCGACGGCTTGATCCTGAAGAACCACGCATCGCCCTCGGGGTCGTCATTGACCTTCGCAGGGTCCTCTACGATGGCTTCGTTGACCTCCACGATCTCGCCATCGATCGGCGCCAGGATGTCCGAGGCGGCCTTGACGCTTTCGATCACCACGATCTCGTCATCCTTGGTGACCTCTGTGCCGACCTCCGGCAACTCGACAAAGACGACATCGCCGAGCTGCTCGGCGGCGTGGGCGGTGATGCCGACGGTGACGACATCGCCATCCTGTTGCAGCCATTCGTGTTCTTCGGTGTATTTCATGTCCGTCTTCCCTCTGGACCTCTTGCCTTGCTCAATGGCGGCGCGGCACGGCGGATATCCCTGCCGCGCGCCGGTCTGTCTCGATCCTGCCGATGTGAGCGCTGAGCGTCATCCGGCATCCGCGGGATGCGCCCATTGCGCGCGCCCGCCGCGATGCCCCCTCTGTCCTTGTGCCTGAGATCATTATCCCTTCGGCGGGCGCACCAGACGCCACTCTCCAGAGTTCCTGCGCGGTACATGGTCCCGTTCGCCTGAGAGTTTCCGGGGCGGTTGCTCCTTCGGCACCGGCGATTGCCGGTTCTCCCGTGTACCGGGGCAGACCCTAGCGGGCGCATGTGCCAGCGGCAAGGGCCAATCCGCCCTCCTTCCTCTTGCCGGAAATATCCCGGAGCGCGAGGCAGCGCCTCGCCCGCGCCCGTTCCGGGCGCAATTAATGACTGCGCCCGGAACGGGCGCCCGGCCCAACCGGCGGGGTCGCATCCATGATGCGGCCGCGCCGGGCGGGAGCGCACCCGCCCCGGTGGCGCGCGAGTTTCAAATATTGGCGAACGGACCTATCCCGCCGCCCCGCCTTACGCGGCGCGGGAGGATGGCGCATGGTGAGGACAAACGACCGGAGCCGCCCTGCATGACCGAACCCGTCTACTACGCCCCGACCGGGGGCCATCCCGGCCAGGACCAGTTGCTGACCGACCGGGCCATGTTCACCGAGGCCTACGCGGTGATCCCGCGCGGCACGATGCGTGACATCGTGACCAGCGCCCTGCCCTTCTGGGAAGGCACGCGGCTCTGGGTACTGGCCCGGCCGCTCAGCGGCTTTGCCGAAAGCTTCTCGCATTACATCATGGAGGTGCAGCCCGGCGGCGGCAGCGACCGCCCCGAGAGCGACCCCGCGGCGCAGGCGGTCCTCTTCGTGGTCGAGGGCGCTGTCACCCTGACGATCGGGGGCGCCGATCACGTGCTGGAGCCGGGCGGTTACGCCTACATCCCGGCCGGTGCCGACTGGCGACTGCACAACCACGCGGGCCCGGTGGCGCGGTTCCACTGGCTGCGCAAGGCCTATGAGCCGGTCGACGGGCTGGACCGGCCCGAGCCATTTGTCACCAACGAGCGCGAGGTCGCGCCCATCCCGATGCCCGGCACCGAGGGCCGCTGGGCCACGCAGCGCTTCGTCGATCCCGGCGACCTGCGCCACGACATGCATGTCAACATCGTGAATTTCGAACCCGGCGGGGTGATTCCCTTTGCCGAGACGCATGTGATGGAGCATGGGCTCTACGTGCTCGAGGGCAAGGCGGTTTATCGTCTGAACCAGGACTGGGTCGAGGTTGAGGCAGGCGATTACATGTGGCTGCGCGCCTTTTGCCCGCAAGCCTGCTATGCCGGGGGGCCGGGGCGCTTTCGCTACCTGCTCTACAAGGACGTGAACCGGCACATGCCGCTGCGCGCCGGTCCGCGCTGAGGCCGCGACGCCGCAGTTTGACGCGCGCCGCGCGCTTGGGGGTTCACAGCCGGGCGGAAATTTGCTCAAACCGGAAGGCGCGCTGCTGAGGAGACCGGCCCATGACATTGCGGAACATCGTGACCACCCTGGGGTCCGTTCTGGGGATCGGCCTCATGGCCGGCTGTGCGATCAGCCCGACGGGCTTCAGCGATGGCGATTTCAAGGTCGTCTACGTGATGGAGCGCAACTGGGCCGTGGCGCAGGTGGCCGAGGATCCGGCGATCTGGCGCGCGACACGCGACTCGAACGGCTACGACCCCTATGGCCCGCCGCCGCGCCTGCGCACCGTGCAAGGCCTTGCCGCCATCGCGCAGGCGACCGGCTGCCGCCCGGTCACGTCGACGGCCTATCGCAACATCTCCGGCCAGGTCTTCGCCCAGGTGGCCTGCTGAGGCCCGGCGCGCCGGTTCGCGCGCCTTTCCCGAGACATCACCCCGACCACGCGAGGCGGTTCACATGAAGATCGCGATCAACGGATTCGGCCGGATCGGCCGCACGATCCTGCGCCAGGTGCTCGCCGGCCCAACGGATGTGGAGGTGGTCGCGATCAACGACATCGCGCCGCTGGACCTGTGCAGCTATCTCTTTGCCTATGACAGCACGTTCGGCCCGTGGCAGGGCCGGGTCGAGGGGCGCAACGGCGCGCTGCATGTCGACGGGCGGGCCTTTCCGATGAGCCACGAGGCTGATCTGGCCCGCATCGACCTGTCCGGCGTGGACGTCCTCATGGATTGCACGGGCATTGCCCGCAGCAGCGACGTGGCGGGCCGCGGCCTGGCCGCAGGCGCGCGCCGCGTGCTCATTTCAGGCCCCTCGCCCGCGGCCGAAGTGACCGTCGTGCTGGGCGCGAACGAGGACCGGATCCGCGACGCGCGAATCGTGTCGAACGCCTCCTGCACCACCAATGCGCTGGCCCCGCTGCTGAAACTGCTCGACGAGATCGCCGGGGTGGAAACCGCGCACATGACAACGATCCACTGCTATACGAACAGCCAGCCGCTGGTCGATGCCCCGCGCGGAGACTTCGCCCGCTCGCGCGCCGCCGCCCTGTCGATGGTGCCCACGACAAGCTCGGCGAACTCGTTGATCGAAGACGTGCTCCCGCAGCTTGCCGGCCGGGTCAGCGGCGCAGCGGTTCGCGTTCCCGCCGCAAGCGTCTCGGCCGTGGACCTCGTGGCCCGGACGGCTTCCCCAGTCACGCCCGACACGCTGCGCGCTGCGGCAGAAGGTATGGATGTCCTGGGATGGACGGACCTGCCGCTGGTCTCCTCCGATCTGCGCGCCCGACCGGAATCGCTCGTCATCGCAGGGCCCGAAACACGGGTAACCGGAGAGCAGATCCGCATCTTTGGATGGTACGACAACGAATGGGGCTTTTCAGCGCGTATGCTCGACATGGCGCGCCTGATGGCGAAATAGCTCTCCCGCCCCTTCCCGGCGCATCACAGATGCGCAGAGAAGCGTTGGGCCCGGCGCCGCGCTGACGCGCGGCGCGGTCGCTGAAATACGTCCTGCTCCTTCCTCTTGCCCAAAATATCCCGGAGCGCGAGGCAGAGCCTCGCAAAACGATGCGCCCGGAACGGGCGCCCGGCCCAACCGGTGGGGTCGCATCCCTGATGCGACTGCGGCGGGCGGGAGCCCTACCCCGCGACCACTGCCCAGGGCACGTCGAACCAATGCTCTTCGAGGTTCGCGCCCTCACCGATGCGATCCACCACGGCGAACAGCCCCGGCTCCGAGAGCGGGGTCAGCACACCGTGCCAGGTGCCCCGGAGAAAGTTCACCCCCTGCCCGGGCGCCGTAAGGAACGCGCGGGGGCGACCCGGCGAGCCCTGTTCATCGGGTGCGACGATGACAAGAAAAGGTGCCTGCGTCATCGGCAGGAACGCCTGGCTGCCCTCGGGGTGACGTTCCACCATCTCCAGCCGGTAGGGCAGCGCCCGCGGTTGCGCCTGGAACAGGCTGATCCCGGCGCGGCCCTTCACGAAATCCAGCGTCGCGCGGTCATGATATCGCCCGCAAAGCCCCTGGTTGATCATCTTGTCGGGCGCGCCCGCTGTATCGAGCACCTCGCCAAAAGACGCAAAGTTCGCGCGCGTCAACTGTTCGGTCACGACCTGCCTCATGGCAGCAGGTCCCGCAACCGGTGCAGTGCGATACGCTCAACCTGTCGGCAGGCCTCGGCAAACTCCGTGTCGCGGTCCTGTTCGACCCTGCGCAGGAAGGCCTGCAATATCGAGCCCTTGTCGTGGTCGCGCACGGCGATAATGAAAGGAAACCCGAATTTCGCGGTATAGCGCGTGTTCAGATCGGTGAAGGTCTGCCGCTCGGCATCGGTAAGCGCGTCAAGCCCTGCCGATGCCTGTTCGGCCGTGCTTTCCGCCGTTAGCCGCCACGCCTGTGCCAGTTTTCCGGCGAGATCGGGATGCGCGGTCAGAACGCTCAGCCGCTCTTCTTCGGTCGCTGAACGGAAAACGCGGGCCAGCGCGTTGTGAAGGCCCGCGGCCCGGTCATGGGCCGGGCCGAGTTCCAATCCCCATGCGCGTTCGGCGATCCACGGTGAATGTTCGAAAATGCTGCCATAGGCTGCCACGAAAGCATCGCGCGGCATCTCGGAGGGGCGCTGGCGCGCTTGCGGCGGGTGGTGTTCGGCCCAGTGCTGCGCGATCTCAAGCCGCGTGGCGAACCAGACACCTTCGTGCTGGCGGACATGATCGAGGAAGCGCTGCAGCGCCAGAACCCGGCCAGGCCGGCCGATCAATCGGCAGTGCAGCCCCACGGACAGCATCTTGGGCGCGCCCGCCACGCCCTCGGCATAAAGCGCATCGAAGCTGTCGCGCAGATAGGCAAAGAACTGGTCGCCCGAGTTGAATCCCTGCGGCGTGGCAAAGCGCATGTCGTTTGCATCGAGCGTATAGGGCACGATCAACTGGTCGCGCCCGCCGATTCGTACCCAGTAGGGCAGATCGTCGGCATAGGTGTCGGCGACATACGCCATCCCGGCCTCCGCTGCGAGACGCACCGTGTTCTCGGAACAACGCCCGGTGTACCAGCCGCGCGGGGGCTCTCCCACCACCTCCTCGTGCACGCGGATCGCCTCTGCGATCTGTGTGCGCTCCTCTTCTTCGGGCATGTCCTTGTGCTCGACCCATTTCAGGCCGTGGCTGGCGATCTCCCATCCGGCCGCCTTCATCGCTGCGACCTGCTCCGGGGACCGCGCAAGCGCGCTGGCCACGCCATAGACGGTGATCGGCAGGTCCGACATCAACCGATGCAGCCGCCAGAAACCCGCCCGCGCGCCGTATTCATAGATAGATTCCATGTTCCAATGGCGCTGCCCCTGCCAAGGCGCGGCGCCGACGATCTCGGAGAGAAAGGCCTCGGAGGCCGCGTCGCCATGCAGGATGTTGTTCTCGCCGCCTTCCTCGTAGTTCAGCACGATCTGCACGGCGATCTTGGCACCACCCGGCCAGTTCGCCTGCGGCGGGGTCGCACCGTACCCGATCATGTCGCGGGGATAGCGGGGTGGGGTCATGAGAAGGCTCCGTTCCTGTCTGTCCGGAAGGTGGCATACCGTGAAAACGGCGCAAGCGCTTTCAAATCCGGACGATGGGTGTTTCCTGCGAATCCATGCACCACACTGCGATTTTCAAAAATGCACTGAGACTGCGTTATACACTCCCGGGTTTGCAAAATGCCGGTCGCTGGTGTCGAGTGACGCTGCCAACGCATCGCAGGAGGACGCACCGTGACAGGATATCTGACAACACATGTTCTGGACACCAGCCTTGGACGTCCTGCTGCTGGGCTGGAGGTGGTACTTTACCGACTCGACGAAAGCGAACGCACGGAACTGGCCCGGATGAGAACGAATGACGACGGCCGCACGGACAGGCCTATTCTGCCGCAGGAAAGCTTCTCCCCCGGAACCTACGAACTGGTCTTCATGGCCGGGGCCTATCTGCGCAAAACCGGAAGCGCCGGCGCGGAACCGCTCTTTCTCGACGAAGTACCGATCCGCTTCGGCATGGCCGACGCGCAGGCGCATTACCACGTGCCGCTCCTGCTGTCGCCCTACGGCTATTCGACCTATCGCGGAAGCTGACGCCCGGGGCGCTCCCGCCCCTTCGGCACGCATCTTCGATGCGCCCCCGAAGCGTTGGGCCGGGCGCCGCGCTGACGCGCGGCGCGCCACCACCGGGTAAGTGCCCGCGAGCCCTTTTCCCTCTATCTCTCTTGTCTTCCCCTTTCCTCTTGCCCGAAATATCCCGGAGCGCGAGGCAGAGCCTCGCACCCGCGCGACAGCGCGGCCCCGCCCAACCCCGAGGAGGGCGCGCGACAGCGCGGACCCGCAGGGGGCGGGAGCCCCCAGGCTCAGTCGACCTCGTGGGTAACGATGGTGAACCCTTCTGCCTCGCGGGGCGGGACGAAGTGTTTCGCAAAGCGGTGAAACTGCTCTTCGGTCGGGGCGAATGGGTGGTCTCCGGCGGCGTTGCGCGCCCTCAGCCGTTCGAGGCAGAGCGCATCCGGCGTCATCAGCAGATGCAAACGGTTATCGGCGCCCGTTCCCGCCACAAGCCCGCGCATCCACTCCCGCTGTTCGACGGTATTCGCCGGGTAGTCCAGCACGACCGGGACACCCACCCGGAGGAGTGCCGTGACATGCGGGCCCATCGCCTGCCGCAGTTTCGCGGCGCAGCGCAAATAGTCGGCGCCGCTATGCATGTCTTCGGAAAAGAGCGCTGCCAGCCAGGCATCTTCCGAGATCAGCACCGCACCCTCGGCACTGGCCAGGCGCGCGGCGAGGGTTGATTTGCCCGAGGCCATCTTGCCGCAGATCATGTGCAACACGGCGGCCAACCCCTCACATCCCGCGTTTTTCCGACGCCCGCACGGCGGGGCCGATGCGGTCGGTCATGAAATCCATGAAGAGCCGCGCCTTCGGGTCCTGGTGGCGACGATGGGTATAGAGGCAGGCCATCTGCACAGGTACGGGCGGCGTGTCCTGCGCCACGGCCACGAGGCGCCCGTCGCGCAGGTGCTCGGCCACTTCGAAGACAGGTTTCATCGCGATCCCCTGACCAGACAGGGCCCAGTCGGTCAGCACGTCGCCATCGTCGCATTCGTAGCGGCCGGAGACCTTGAACCGTTTCGGGCCTTCCCCGGTCTGCAGCTGCCACTGGAACTCGGTCGCGCCGGGAAAGCGCAGGTTGAGGCATTCGTGACCCCGTTCCACCAGTTCGGCGCCCGAAGCAGGCATTCCGCGACGCGCGATGTAGTCGGGCGCGGCGCAGAGCACGCGCTCGCAATCGGCGATCTTACGGATGCGCAGGTTGGAATCCTCGGGCAGGCCGATGAAGAAGGCGAGGTCGAGCCCCTCGGTCGTCAGGTCGACATGGCGGTCGGTCAGGCGCAGGCGGATGTCGATCTCGGGGTATTGGTCGAGGAACTCGGGTACGTTCGGCGCGATCAGCCTGCGCCCGACGCCCAGCGGGGCGGCCACGAAGAGCGAACCGCGCGGCGTATCGGTAAGGTGCATGACCTGCGCTTCGGCCTGGTCGACGGCCTCGAGCACCGATACCGCGCCGGGATAGAAGGCGCGCCCCTGCCCCGTGGCGGTCAGGTTCCGGGTGGTGCGCTGGAACAGGCGGACGCCCAGATGCTCTTCGAGCTGCGAGATCCGGGCCGATGTGACCGCGGGCGAAATCCGCAGATCGCGCCCGGCGGCGGACATGGAGCCGAGTTCGTAGACCCGGACGAAGGTGCGGATGTTGTCGAGATAGGACATCTTGCGGAAAAATTTGATACAGCTTGGCAATCATCGGCAATAGCGAACAATCCCGCGCTTGCCTAGTCTGACCCGGAACCACGGAGTTTCGCCGAAGATGTATGACCTTGCCGTTTTCTGGGACTGGACCGGCTTTGCCGTGCGCTGGCTGCATGTGATCACCGCCATCGCCTGGATCGGATCGTCCTTCTACTTCATCGCGCTGGACCTGGGCCTGCGCAAGGCGCCCGACCTGCCACCGGGTGCGCATGGCGAGGAATGGCAGGTGCATGGCGGAGGGTTTTATCACATCCGCAAGTTCCTGGTGGCGCCCGAGCGGATGCCCGAGCACCTGACCTGGTTCAAATGGGAAAGCTATGCCACGTGGCTGTCGGGGGCGGCGCTGCTGATGATCGTCTACTGGGCGGGCGCGGAACTGTACCTGATCGACGCGCAGAAGGCCGATCTGGCCGTTTGGCAGGGCATCGCGATTTCGGCCGCGACCCTCGCCGTGGGCTGGCTGGTCTATGACCGGCTGTGCAAGTCGGGGCTGGCCGAGCGGCCGACGCTGTTGATGGTGCTGCTTTTCGCGATGCTGGTGGCGATGGGCTGGGGGCTGAACCAGGTCTTCACCGGCCGGGCCATGATGCTTCACCTCGGTGCCTTCACCGCGACGATCATGACGGCGAACGTGTTTCTCATCATCATTCCGAACCAGAAGATCGTGGTGGCCGATCTGAAGGCCGGGCGCGCGCCCGATCCGAAATACGGCAAGATCGCCAAGCTGCGGTCGACGCATAACAACTATCTCACCCTGCCGGTGATCTTCCTGATGCTTTCCAATCACTATCCGCTGGCCTTCGCCACCGAGTACAACTGGATCATTGCGGCGCTGGTGTTCCTGATGGGGGTCACGATCCGGCACTTCTTCAACACGATGCATGCCGGCGGCGAAAAGCCGTGGTGGACCTGGGGCGCGACGCTGATTCTGTTCCTGTGCATCATGTGGCTGTCGACCGCGCCGATGTATCGCCCGCTGGAAGAAGCCGAGGCAGCCCCGCTCACCCCATACGAGCAGAAATTCGCCGAGGCGCCGGGATTCGAGGCAGCGCACGATGTTGTGATGGGGCGGTGTTCGATGTGCCATGCGCGCGAGCCCGTCTGGGACGGCCTGCACTGGGCGCCCAAGGGCGTACTGCTTGAAACGGCGGGCGATATGGCGCGCAACGCGCGCGATATCTACCTTCAGGCCGGGGTGAGCCACGCGATGCCGCCGGCCAATGTCACCTGGATGGAACCCGAGGACCGCGACGCCATCGTCGCGTGGTACCGGGCGGCCACGCGATAGGTGCGGCTTCCGCGCAACAGCGAGAGTTTGCGCGTTCCCCCAACGGCAACGGCTGTGCTACACGTTGCGGGATGACGGGCAAAATCGGCAAGACCTAGAGACGACCGGCCGTCATCGACGGGATGAGGCAGTCTGGAGCCGGAGATGATTGGAAATGGGCGTTGGGGGACCGCCTTGCGCGGCCTCTGTATCGGATGCGCGGTGATCTTTCCCGGTGTCGCGGTGGCGCTTGAGACGGTTCTGAACGTTTCCGGCGGCTCGCCGAACCTGCGCGACCGGATCGAGCAGTCGTCTTCCGTTCTGAACGCCGAGGAACGCGGGCTGGACGCCCCGCTGGAGCTGTTATCCGCCGCGCAGGCCGATTACCGCACGATCGTCCAGATCCTGTATGACGAGGGACATTTCGGGCCGGTGGTGAATATCCGGCTCGATGGGCGCGAGGCCGCACGGGTCAATCCGCTGTCGCCCCCCAGCGCGGTGCAGCGGGTCGAGGTCATCGTCGAGGCGGGCCCGGCATTCCGTTTCGGGCAGGCAGTGATCACGCCCGTGGCGCCGGGCACGGAACTGCCCGAGGAATTCGTGACCGGCGGGGTCGCAAACACCGGGATCATCCGCGACACGGTGTCCGAGGGGCTGACAAGCTGGCGCGAACTGGGCCACCCAAAGGCCGAGCTTGGCAACCAGAACATACGCGCGCGCCATGCGCAGGCCCTGCTGGATGCCGAGATCAGGCTGGCACCCGGTCCGCAGCTCGCCTTTGGCGATTTGCGGATAAGCGGACCCACTGCCGTGTCGGAACGCGCGATCCGCAAGATCGCGGGCTTTCCCACCGGCGAGATCTATTCGCCTGACGATTTGCAGAAATCGGGCAGCCGGTTGCGGCGTACGGGCGCGTTCCAGTCGGTTTCGTTCCAGGAGGCCGAGGTTCCGAACCCCGACGGCACGCTGGACTATACGCTGACGCTGGAGGACATGCCGCAGCGGCGGATCACCTTCGGTGCCGAGATTTCGTCGCGCGAGGGGATCGACCTGACCGTGGCGTGGATGCACCGCAACCTGTTCGGCAATGCCGAGCGGTTCCGGTTCGAGGCGTCGCTGCGCAACATCGGCGGCGATGAGGATCTGGACGGGCGGATCGGTCTGCGCCTGGACGAGCCCGCGCGGTTCGGCCCGGATGACAGTGCGTTCTGGATCGCGCAGATCGAGCGGCAGAACCGCCTGCACTACAACCTGCTGCAGGCCGATGTCGGATACGGTACGCGGCGGACATTCTCGGACACCTTCTTTGCCGAGGCTTGGGCCGGGTTCTCGTATTCGGATGCCGACGACGCCTATGGGACCGACCGCAAGTTCCGCTACCTGCTGATCGCGGCGCGGACCGAGCTGGACGAGCGCGACAGCAGCGTCAGCGCGACGAGCGGATATTACCTCAATGCCGAGCTGACGCCGTTTGCCGGGCTGGGCGATGCCGATTCCGGTCTGCGGGCATTCGTCGATGGCCGGGCCTACTGGACACCCGGTGTCGAGGGGCGCGTGACGCTTGCGGGCCGGATGCAGATCGGCTCGGTCATGGGGCCTTCGGCTTCGGGCGTGACGCCGGGTTTCCTGTTCTTCTCGGGCGGTGCGGGCACGGTGCGCGGCCAGCCTTATGAAAGCCTCGGCATTCCCGTGGGCGCCAATACGGCGGGCGGCAAATCCTTCCTCGGCGTGTCGGCCGAAGTTCGCGGCCAGGTCACCGAGCGTATCCAGGTGGTGGGCTTTTACGACTGGGGCGCGGTCGATGACAGCGCCTTTATCTCGACCGGAGCCGAGAGCCACGCAGGCGCCGGGCTGGGCGTTCGCTATGGCCTGGGCGGGTTCGGCCCGCTGCGGCTGGACCTTGCCTATCCGGTTCAGGGTGACACCGGCGACGGGCTGCAATTCTACATAGGTATCGGGCAGGCCTTTTGATCATGCGCAGATATTCCCCCCTCCTCCTTGCCGCCGCCGTCACCGTTCCTCTCGCGGTTCCCGCGCAGGAAACGCAGGACCTGGAGGAGACCGGGGGCCTGCTGGTCAATTTCCTTGAGGATACGCTTTCGGGTGAGGGGCGGAACGTGCAGGTCCGTGGCCTCGACGGCGCGTTGAGTTCGCGCGCGACGATCGCCCAGATCGTGATCTCGGACGATGAGGGCGCATGGCTGACCATCAATGACGCGGTGCTGGACTGGAACCGGCTGGCGCTGATCCGGGGGCGATTCTCGGTCAACGAACTGACCGCCGGTGAAATCCTGATCGAACGCGCGCCCAACGCGCCGCCGCTGGCGGAAGACCTGCCGGAACCCGAAGCGCAGCCGTTTCGCCTGCCGGAACTGCCTGTCGCGATTCAGCTGGGAGAGCTGCGGGTGGACCGGCTGCTGCTGGGTGCGCCGCTGGTCGGCACCGAGGCCGAGCTTGAAGTGGCGGGCACGCTGGAACTGGCCGATGGGGCGCTGGATACCGACCTGTCGGTGACACGGCTGGACCGCCCGGGCGACGTGGTCGAATTGCAGGCGGCGTTCAGCAACGAGACGAACGAGATCGCCATTGACCTGCAGGTGATCGAGGATGAAGGCGGGCTGATTTCCACCACGCTGAACCTGCCGGATACGCCGCCGCTGATGCTGCGGGCGCAAGGCACCGGCCCGATCACCGATTTCACCGCCGACATCACGTTGGCAAGCGACGAGGTGGAACGGGTGGCCGGCCAGGTCCGTCTGCGCGAGGCGCCGCCCGAGGAGGGCGAGGACCAGACCCTGCCCGCGGGCATCGCCTTTACCGCCGATATCAGCGGCGACCTGACACCGTTTTTCGCCGATGAGTACGATCCCTTTTTCGGCACCGACACCCGGCTTTTCGTCGACGGGTCCCGCGAAGCCGACGGGCGGCTCGAGATCGAGGCGGCCGAGATCACTTCGAGTGCGCTGCAACTGGAGGCGGCGCTGATCCTTGCCGCTGGCGGTGACATCGAGGAGGTCGCGCTGCAGGGCCGGATCACCCCGCCCGATGGGGAAAGCGTCACCCTGCCCGTGGCCGAGCCGCGAATCCTGCTGGGATCGGCGCAGGTATCGGCCCGGTTCGACAGCGAAACCGGCAATGGCTGGGACCTGAGCCTGACCGCGCGCGACGTGGACAGCACCCAGTTCGCGGTGGAGCTGGCGCAGATCACAGCGCAGGGAACGCTGGACCAGGTGCAATCGCCGCCTGACCTGCAGGGGGATCTGAGCGCGGCGCTTGACGGGCTGGCCTTTGCCGAACCGGCGCTTGCCGAGGCCGTGGGCGAACGGTTGGTTCTTGACGGGTTCTTTGAACTCGCGCCTTCGGGCGATCTGTTCCTGCGCGATTTCGAGCTGGAAGGCACCGATTACGCCGCGCAGCTGGAAGCGGTGCTGGACGGTCTGACCAGCGGTTTTGCCATCGAGGGCGAGGCAAACGTTCAGGCCGATGACCTGTCGCGCTTTTCCCGCATCGCGGGCCAGGACCTTGCAGGTGCGGTCGAGGCCAGCATTCGCGGCTCGGGCTCGCCCTTGGGCGGCGATTTCGACGTGCAGATCGAGGCGCAGGGCCGCGACCTTGCAAGCGGTATGGCCGAGATCGACCCGCTTATCGAAGGCGACAGCCGGATCGAGCTGGACGCGGTGCGCGACGGCAGCGGCTTTACCATCCGGCGCGCCTTTGTCGATGCCGCGGCGGTAACGGCCGAAGCGTCCGCCCGGCTGACAAGCCCCGAGGGTGTCCTGACCTTTGACGGCGATCTGGACCTCGCAACGCCGGACCTGTCGCGTTTCTCGGCCCTTGCAGGGCTGGATCTGGGCGGTGCGACCGAGTTGCGGTTCCAGGGGCGCGGACAGCCCGAGACGCTGATTTTCGACGGAACGCTCGACCTGACAGGGCGCAACCTGCGCACCGGGCTGGAGCAGGTCGATCCGCTTTTGCAGGGCCGGATGCAGGTGACGCTGGATGCGAGCAGCGATGGCGATCTGGTCGAGATCCGCTCGGCCGATATCGACGGCCAGAACTGGACGCTGGATGCCGCGGCCACGATCCGCGAACCTGCCGGGACAGGCGAAGTCGATGGCCAGATCACCCTGACCGCGCGCGATGCGGGCATCTTTTCCGGGCTTGCGGGCATGGACCTGTCGGGCAGCGCACAGGCGATGGTGACCGGCTCGGGCACGATCCGGGAGCCGAGTTTTGACGCGCGGCTGGAGCTGGAAAGCACAGACCTGCGCACGAGCAAACCCGAGTTCGACCGCCTGCTGCGCGGCGATGCGCGCATCCTTGCGGTGGCGCGCGGCGATCTGGACGCGGTCGAGATCGAACGGTTCACCATCGATGCCCCGGCGGTGAACGCCGATGTCAGCGCCACGGTCACAGACCCGATGGGCGCGCTGGCGGTCGATGGCACGGCCGAGGTCAGCGCCCCGAACCTGGCCGTGTTTTCCGGACTGGCGGGCATGGACCTGGCGGGCCGCGTGCAGGCCAGCGTGGCGGGTTCGGGGTCTGTCGGTGAGCAGAGTTTTGACGCAGAGCTGGAGGTCACGGGTACGAACCTGCGCACGGGCCAGGCGGAGTTCGATCGTCTGCTGCGGGGCGATGCGCGCATTTCGGCCGTGGCGCGCGGTGACATGGACGCCGTCGAGATCGAGCAACTGACAGTCAACGCGCAGGCCATCGACGCCGATCTGAGCGCCACGATCACCGACCCGCTGGGACAGGTGAGCGTTGATGGCCGCGCCGCGGTGAGCGCGCCGGACCTGGGCGCCTTTTCGGGCCTTGCAAAGATGGACCTTGGCGGAGGGGTGGCCGTGAGTCTCGAAGGGTCGGCGACGCCCGAGACACGGGTTTTCGACCTTGTGCTGTCGTTGCAGGGGCAGAACCTGCAGACCGGGATCGCCGAGGTCGACCAGCTGATCACCGGCCGTACGACCCTGGAATTCGACGGTGCAAACAATGACGAGGGGCTGCGGATCCGCACGCTTGACCTCGATACGGCGGCAGTCACGGCCGATGCGCAGGGCCTGGTAAGCACGCAGGGCGGGTCGCTGGATCTGCAGGCGCGGCTGGACAATGTCGCACGGTTCCTTCCGGGTGTGCAGGGGCCCCTGACGCTGGACGGTACCCTGGCACCGCAGGGCAACGACGGGGTTCGCGGTAACGTGACGTTGCGCGGGCCGGACAGCTCCTTTGCCGATGTCTCGGGCACGGTGACGGCGCAAGGCGCGGCGGATATCGATTTCGACGCCCGGTTCGACCAGATCCAGCGCTTTGTCCCGCAGTTGAGCGGCGCGATCACCGCGCAGGGCAATGCCCAACGCGCTGACGGCGTGTGGCGTATCGATGGCAGCGCGACCGGGCCTGCGGGCCTTACTTCGGACGTGTCCGGCACCTTCAGCGAGGCCTCGGGCGCGGCCGATCTGGCGGCGCGGGGCCAGGTAAACCTTGCAATCGCCAATTTCTTTGTCTCGCCCAACCAGGTCGCGGGTAACGCGCAATACGATATCCGCCTGCAGGGGCAGCCGTCGCTCGACGCGATAAGCGGTACGATCTCGACCTCCGGCACACGGGTCGCGGTGCCATCCGTCGGTGTCACGGTGGAAGGGATCAACGGGACAGTTCGGCTGGCCTCGAGCCAGGCGCAGATCACCATGACCGGCGGGCTGGCCACGGGCGGCACTTTCCGCGTCGCGGGGCCGGTGGCGTTGGCACCGCCCTTTGACGGGCAGATCACGATCGCGCTGAACGAGCTGGTTCTGACCGATCAGGTTCTCTATGAAACGCGGCTGGGCGGAGAGCTGTCGATCTCTGGTCAGTTGCTGACCAATCGCAGCGTGGCCGGCACGATCCAGGTGGGCGAGACGAATATCAACCTTGCCGCACTGGGCGGTGCGGCCAATGCAGCGCCGATCCCGCCCATCACCCATGTGAACGAGCCCGGCGCGGTCCGCGATACGCGCGACAAGGCCAACCTGATTGCAACGGGCGACGGGACCGGCGGCAGCAGCCGCACCACGCTGGACGTGTCGATCAACGCGCCGAACCGGATCTTTGTCCGCGGGCGCGGGTTGAACGCCGAGCTTGGCGGTTCCATCGATATCAACGGGACGGCCGGAAGACCCGTGCCCTCGGGGCAGATCAGCCTGATCCGCGGCGTGTTCGACATTCTTGGCCGGCGTCTGGACCTGACCCGCGGGGTGATCTCCTTGCAGGGCGACCTGACCCCCTACCTGGAATTCGAATCCACCACCTCGACCAGTGACGGGCAGGCCACGCTGGAAATTGCCGGCCCGCTCGACGCGCCTGTCATCGAGATCACGTCGGAGCCCGAACGCCCGACCGAGGAGGCGCTGGCAATGCTGCTGTTCGGTAACAGGTTCTCGGAACTGTCGCCGTTGGTCATCGCGCAGATGGCGGCCTCGCTTGCGACGCTGAGTGGCGGCGGCGGGGGTGCGCAGGATGGGCTGCGGGAGGCGACCGGCGTCGATTCGGTGGATATCAGCACCGACGAGGGCGGCGATGCGCAGGTCGGGCTGGGCGCCTATATCGCCGACGGGGTCTATACCGATGTCACCGTGAACACCGAGGGCAAGACCGAGGTCAACCTCAACCTCGACGTGACCGACAACCTGACCCTGCGCGGCACCGTGGATGGCGAGGGCGAAACGGGCGTCGGGATCTTTTTCGAGCGCGATTACTGAGCCTTGCCGCGAAACCGCCATCCTGTCGCCCGGTTCGGGTGGCAGGGGCCGGTTTTGGCGAAGCCGGGAACAGGTGGGGATCTGGCATGACGATCTCGACATTCGATGATGAGGGCAAGTGGACCGGATGAGCGCCGTTAACGTCGATATCGTACTGATCGGCCGCAACGAGGGCGCCCGCCTGGTGGCGGCGCTGGCAGCGGCGCGGGGGCAGGCGCGGCGTCTGGTTTATGTCGATTCGGGTTCGACCGATGACAGTGTCGCGGCCGCGCGGGCCGCGGGCGCGTTGATTGTCGAGTTGGACATGTCCGTCCCGTTCAGCGCGGCGCGGGCGCGCAATGCGGGGTTCGAAGCCGCGCAGGCGCAGGACGATCCCGCGCCCTTTGTCCAGTTCATCGATGGCGATTGCGCGCTGGTGCCCGGCTGG
This sequence comes from Lutimaribacter marinistellae, assembly GCF_042648365.1. NCBI lineage: Bacteria > Pseudomonadati > Pseudomonadota > Alphaproteobacteria > Rhodobacterales > Roseobacteraceae > Lutimaribacter > Lutimaribacter marinistellae. The sequence goes on from NZ_JBHRXI010000010.1 coordinate 479,494, forward strand.
CTGGAAGCGGGGGAGGCGCGGCTGCGCGAGGATGACGGGCTTGCGCTGGTGACGGGATGGCGGTCCGAGATCAAGCGTGACGCGAGCGTCTACAACCAGATGTGCGACCATGAATGGCATCGTCCCGCCGGGCCGATCACCCATTGCGGCGGTGACATGATGGTGCGCGCCGAGGCATGGCGCGCGGTGGGCGGCATGAACCCGGCACTGGTCGCGGGCGAGGATGAAGAGATTGGCCTGCGGCTGCACAAGGCAGGCTGGCGGCTGGAGCGGCTGCCGCTTGCGATGACCCGGCATGACGCGGACATCACCCGGTTCGGTCAATGGTGGCGACGCACCGTGCGGGCGGGCCATGCCTTTGCCCATGTCGGCACCATCCACCCCGAGCATTTCCGGGCCGAACGGCGCCGGGTGCTGGTCTATGGGCTGGTCCTGCCGCTGGTGGCGATTGCGGGCGCGTTCGTCTCGGGCTGGATCCCGGTGGCAGCTCTGGGTCTTTACCTGCTGTCCTACCTGCGCACGGTGCAAGGCCTGCGGCGCGCGTGTCTTCCGCCGCGCGAGGCGCTCTCGCACAGCCTGTTCCTGAGCCTGTCGAAATTTCCCAACCTGATCGGGATGGCGACCTATTGGCAGCGGCACCTTGCCCGCCGGACACCCGAGATCATCGAATACCAGTGAGACCAGTCAGTCCGGGCGCGACCGGAGCTGCAGCGCACGGACCGTCTGGCCCGGCAGGATGGCCGCGCATTTGGCGTAGCGCGGCCCAAGGCGAAGCGGATCGCCCAGCGCGCGCCAGAGCCACTCGACCCCCAGCTGCCGCATCCAGAGCGGTGCGCGTTTCTGATGCCCGCCGATGAAATCGACGCCTGCCCCGACAGATGCAAAGCCGATCGCGGGCGCCTGTGTCCGGCCCCGAAGGGCAAATCGTTCCTGTTTGGGTGCGCCCAGCGCAAGGAAACAGAGCCGCGCGCCGGAGGTTTGCAGATCCTCGAGAATCCGCCCCGCCGCGTCACCGTCCGGGTCGAACCCCATGGCCGGCGCGTGGCTGTATACGACGGACAGGCCGGGGATCTCGGCCGTCAGGATACGGGCGGCATCGGCCAGCGCTGTTTCGTGACTGCCGACAAATGCGATGGGTACTCCGGCGGCCGCGGCCGTTTCGCAGAGTGGGCGGACGAGGTCGGACCCCGGGACCAGTTCGACCGGCTGGCCCGCGAGGCGCGACAGGGTGACGATGGGGCGGCCATCGGCCACCACCAGGTCCTGCGCGGCATAGACGCGTGCAAACTCGGCATCGGCGCGCAGCTTGACGAGATGGTCGAGATTGACCGTGGCCAGCGCAAACCCCTCGCCCGCGTCAAAGCGCCGGCGAACCTCGGCCAGAAGCTGTGCCCGGTCGGGCATGTTGACCGCGATCTCATGCGCGCCAAAGGTGAATTTCATCGCCTTGCGTCCACCTGCCCTCGGGCTCTTGGCCCCCTCACCTTCCTGCATAGCGACAGTGCGGCGCTATCGCCACCCCTGACGCGACATCGCTTTCGTTGCGCCATTCCGACGCCGCATTCGGCTGCTAGCGCAGACACGGACCCGCGCGGATGCTATGCTGCGCGCCGAACAAGGAAACCGAACCCAAGAGCCATGCCCAACCCGATCGCCTATCTGATGCTGATGGCCTGGCCATTCGTCAGCGTGATCCTGTTCCTGCGTCTGCCGCTGGAACGGGCGATCCTGTGGACGATCCTTGGCGGCTACATGTTGTTGCCGCCGGTGGCGGAGTTCGATCTGCCGCTCGTGCCCTCGATGAACAAGGATTCCATCGCCGCGGTCTGTGCGGTGCTGTGTTGCATGTTCATCGCGCGCGAGAGGGTCGAGCTGTGGCCGCGGCTGTGGTCGGCGCGTATTTTCCTTGCCCTTCTTCTGCTGTGCGTGGTGCCCACCGTCATAACCAACCGCGAGCCGCTGTTCTATGAGCGCTGGGGCGGGATGGGACCCATTCACCTGTATACGCGGATCATTCCGGGCATGGGCCTGCGCGATACGCTCTCGCTGATGCTGGGGCAGATCATCATGCTGCTTCCTTTCTTTCTGGCCCGGCAGTTCCTGTCGACCGAGAAGGGAATGCGCGAGACGCTTATCGCGATGGGGCTGGCCGGCCTGATCTACTCGGTGCCGTCGCTTCTGGAGACGGTGATCGCGCCCGTGCTCAACATCTGGGTCTACGGCTTTTTCCAACACGATTTCGGCCAGATGATCCGGGGCAGCGGCTATCGTCCGATCGTCTTTCTGGAACATGGTCTGTGGCTGGCGTTGTTCATGGCCTCGGCACTGATGGCGGCGGCGGGACTGTCGCGCAGCGAGACGGGGCGGGACCGCCTGCGATGGACCGGTGCCACTGTCTATCTTTACCTCGTGCTCATTGCCTGCAAGAGCCTTGCCGCGTTGGTCTGGGGTACGCTGCTGAGCGCGGTGATCCTGGTTCTGCCGCGCAGGCCGCAGATCCTTGTCGCCACGTTGCTGGCGCTTTTCGCGATCACCTACCCGATGATGCGAAACCTCCACATGATCCCGCTGGATAGCGTTCTGGACCAGGCCGAGGCGATCAGTGTCGACCGAGCCGAGTCGCTGGCCTTTCGGTTTTCGCAGGAAGAGGGCCTGCTGGAGCGTGCCGCCGAAAAGCCCTTGTTCGGGTGGGGCGGATGGGGCCGCAACCTGCTGATCGACGAGGATACAGGGCGGTCTACCTCGATCGTGGACGGGTCGTGGATCATCGTGTTCGGCACCTATGGCTGGCTTGGCTACATCGGTCAGATCGGCCTGCTGTGCCTGCCGATCTTCTTGTTGTTCTGGCAGGTGCGCAGGATGAAATCCGACGACATCTCGGCCTTCGTGACGCCAATCGCGCTTGTTCTTGCGGCAACGCTGATCGACATGCTGCTGAACGCGACGCTGGAAAACATCACCTGGATCTGTGCAGGCGCGGTGCTGGGATATGTCGAAAGGCTGGCGCGACCGGCCAGGGCGGAAGGACCGAAACCGCTGTTCGGAAGCGGCCCGATCATTGGGCAACGTGCCCCGCGCGACCGACCGCGCACGGTTTTATAGGAGACACTTGTCGGCATTACGGCCACGCCCCCTTCACCCATCGTCCTCAAAATGGTCACAATGATCCGGCAAAGCGCGTATTATTGCAAAAGCTGCAGCAAGCGACGATGGCGTTGGTTGCCGTTTTCGAAACGGAAACAGGACGTTGTGGCGTGCCGCTGCCGATGAATAAAACTTGAATGTGTCAGCTTGCCTGCAAGTCTTCTATGGTGACCAAGGTGGCGGGCTGATGTGAACGAACAGGGAATCGTTTGGTCAGGCTGATGGGAACACGGGACATCGAGAACCGCAGCGGCGACATCGCGATCGTCGGCATGTCAGTCTGTGTGCCGGGTGCGGGATCCGCCGCGCAATTCTGGGACAATCTGCGCGCAGGCCTCGAATCCATCCGTCCCCTGAGCGAAGAAGAATTGCTGGAAGCGGGTGAATCGCCCGAGCTTTTGTCGCATCCCGATTACGTGCGCGCTGCCGCGCCGTTGGACGGGTTCGACATGTTCGACGCCGAGTTCTTTGGCTTCAGCCCGAAAGAGGCCGCGATCCTCGACCCGCAGCACCGCAAGTTCCTGGAAGTGGCGTGGGAGGCGATGGAGCAATCCGGCCATCCGCCGCGCAGCCTGGACGGGCGGGTCGGCGTCTATGCCGGGTGCGGCATGGGAAGCTATTTCTATTTCAACATCTGTTCGAATCCCGGCCTTGTCGAGGATACGGGCATGTTCCTGTTGCGCCACACGGGCAATGACAAGGATTTCCTGTCGACACGGGTCAGCCATGTCTTTGATCTGAACGGGCCGTCGGTGAACATGCAGACGGCGTGCTCGACCTCGCTGGTGGCGATCCATTACGCGGCGCAGGCCCTGCGCGACGGCGAATGCGACATGGCGCTGGCGGGCGGCGTGACCATCGAATTGCCGCAAGGGCGCGGCTATCTGTTCAAGGAAAACGAGATCCTGTCGCCGGACGGCCATTGCCACGCCTTCGATCATCGGGCGCAGGGTACGGTTTTCGGTTCGGGCGCTGGGGCGGTCGCGCTGCGGCGGCTGGAGGATGCGATTGCCGATGGCGATCACATCTGGGCAGTCCTCAAGGGCTCGGCGATCAACAATGACGGGGCGGCCAAGGCGGGCTATCTCGCGCCGTCGGTCGATGGGCAGGCCGCGGCGGTGACCAAGGCGCTGGCTGCGGCGGGCGTATCGGCCGAGACGGTAGATTACGTGGAATGCCACGGCACCGGCACCTACCTGGGCGATCCGATCGAGATCTCGGCGCTGACCGAGGCCTATCGCGCGCAAACGGGTGACGTGGGTTATTGCGGCGTCGGGTCGGTCAAGACGAATATCGGCCATCTCGATACGGCGGCGGGCGTGGCCAGCGTGGTCAAGACAGCCATGGCGCTGCATCATCGCCAGATCCCGCCATCGCTGGGGTATGAAGCGCCGAACCCCGCGATCGATTTCGAGACCAGCCCGTTCCGCGTCAACGACCGCCTGAAGGAATGGGTGTCGCACGCGGGACCGCGGCGGGGGGCCGTGAACTCGCTTGGCGTTGGGGGCACGAATGCGCATGCCATCCTCGAAGAAGCGCCCGAGCGCGCGGCCTCGGAAGAAAGCGATTTCCCGTTCCAGATCCTGTGCTTGTCGGCCCGGTCCCGTGCTGCGCTCGACGGCAATGCCAAGGCGCTGGCGGCGTGGCTGCGCGACACGCCCGATGCTGACCTGGCCGATGTGGCCTATACGCTGAAGGAAGGCCGCCACGCGTTCGAGAAGCGCCGCGTTCTGGTCGCCGAGACGCCCGAGGAAGCCGCCGCCCTGCTGGAAGAAGGCGATCCGCGCCGCGTCTTCAGCCATGACGCGCTGGACGGCACGCCCGAGACGATTTTCATGTTCCCCGGCGGTGGCGCGCAATATGCCGGCATGGCGCGCGACCTGTACGAGACCGAGCCCGTCTTTGCCGACTGGATGGATCGCGGCCTGGATCACCTGCAAAAGCAGCTGGATTACGACATCCGGGCGATCTGGCTGCCGGAGGATGACGCCGAGGACGCCGACCGGCAGTTGCAGAAACCGTCGGTTCAGTTGCCGCTGATCATGATCGTGGAATATGCGCTGGCGCAGCTGTGGATGAGTTGGGGCGTGCGCCCTGCCGCGTTGGTCGGCCATTCGATGGGCGAGAACACCGCCGCCTGCCTTGCCGGTGTGATGGGCTTCGAAGACTGCATCGATCTTGTCCTGCTGCGCGGGCGGCTGTTCGACACGGTTCCTGCGGGCGGCATGCTGTCGATCTCTCTGCCGCTGGCCGAGGTCGAGGCCTTGAAGGGCGAAGAGCTGGACATTGCCAGCGTGAATGCCCCGCGCCTGACCGCCGTGTCGGGACCACAAGAGGCGCTGGACCGGCTGGCCGACGAGCTGACGCAGCGCGAGGTGGAATTCCAGCGCGTACAGATAGATATCGCGGCGCATTCGCGCATGCTGGACCCGATACTCGATGGTTTTCGCGGCTTCCTGCGCGGGCTGGACCTGAAGCCGCCGCAGATCCCTGTGATGTCGAACCGCACCGGTGGGGAACTGACCGCCGCGCAGGCCACAAGCCCGGATTACTGGACCGAACAGCTGCGCAACACGGTTCTGTTTGCCGATTGCATCGAGGGTCTGGCGTCGAATCCCGGTCGCGTATTTCTTGAGGTCGGGCCGGGCAAGGCGTTGAGCACGCTGGCGCAGATGAGCACGCAGGTCTCACCGAACCAGGTGCTGAGCTCGCTTCGCCACCCGCAGCAGAAGATTGCCGACGACGCCTATTTCCTTGGCGTCATCGGTCGGCTGTGGGCGCTGGGGGTCGAGGCGGACTGGCCGCAGATCTGGGGAGAGGCCCGGCGCAACCGCCTGCCGTTGCCGACCTACGCGTTCCAGCGCAGCCGCTATTTCATCGAACCCGGCCAGCCCGTGCAAGCAACCGCGTCGAGCGGGCCGGTGCGGAACGCCGACATCACGAAATGGGGCTGGCGCCAGGCGTGGCGTCCTCGGCTGGCCGAGTGCGACATCGACGTCGAGACGGAACTGGCGCAGGCCGGCCCGTATCGCTGGCTGATCTTCGAAGACGACGCAGGTATCGCCGCGCCTGTCATCGCGCGGCTGGAGGATGCCGGGCACATGGTCAGCCGGGTACGATCCGGCGACACTTTCGCGAAACATGGGCCGGGGCAATATGCGCTAGCCCCCGAACAGGGGCGGCACGGCTATGACCAGCTGTTTCACGATCTCGCCGAAGAGGGCCGCCTGCCCGACCGGATCGGGCATTTCTGGCTGGTGACGGATCGCGAGACTTTTCGCCCCGGCGACAGTTTCTTTGACCGCAACATGGCGCATGGTCTGCTGAGCCTGACCCATATGGCGCAGGCGATGGGCAATGTCGAAATGCCGGATCGCGTGCATCTCGAGGTGTTCACCACCGGCGCAGCGCAGGTTCGGGACGAAGCCCTGCCCTATCCCGAGAAAGCCTGCATCGCGGGGCCGGTCGGGGTGATGCCGCGCGAGATGCCCGGCATGACCTGTGGCTGGATCGACATCGAATTGCCCGAACGAAGTGGCCGGTCGCTCTTTGGTCGGGCGGCGGACAGCACCGATCGGATGACACCGCGCCTGCTGGAAGAACTAATGTCCGAACCCGGCAACATCATCGCCGCATGGCGCGGTGAAAAGCGGTTTGGCCAGAGCTGGAAGCCGGCCGATCTGACCGAGGACGCGCCAGTGTTCCGCGATGGTGGGACTTACCTGATTACCGGGGGTTTTGGCGGGATCGGCCAGGTCGTGGCGCGTGACCTGATGGAACGGCATGGCGCAAACGTGGTGCTGCTTGGACGGGCGCCGCTGCCCGAGCGGGACAATTGGGAGCACTACCTTGCAACCCATGCGCCGCATGATCGCGCGGCCCAGCGCATCCGCGCCCTTCAGGCGCTGGAGGCTACCGCGTCGGGCCGGGTGATGAGCGTGGCGGCGGATGTCTGCAATATCGAACAGATGCGCGCGGCGGTGGCGCAGGCCGAAGACGCCTTTGGCGCCATCACCGGGGTGATCCACGCCGCCGGGCGGGTCGATGACGGGCCGATCATGACGCGCACCGATGCCGAGATGGGTCAGGTTCTGGCCCCCAAGATCACTGGGTTGCAGGTGCTGGACCAGGTCTTTCCCGATGGCATGGTCGAGGTCATGGTCCTGTTCAGCTCTTCAAGCACGGCCACACGGCCGGCGGGACAGGTCGATTACATCGCGGCGAACGAGTATCTCAATGCTTGGGCGAAATCGCGGGTGAATGCGGCAACCCGGGTCGTGGCCGTGAACTGGGGCGTTTGGGCCGATGCCGGGATGGCCGCCGAGGCGATGGCCGCCCGGTTGGGCGGCAACCGTCCCAGCGAACGGGCTCCGGTCGATGCCCCGCTGCTGGACGAGGCCGGGTTCGATGCCGAGGGCAACCGGATCTTTGTCACCACGCTGCGAACCGAGGACAGCTGGGTTCTGGACCAGCATCGCACCGCCTCGGGCGAGGCGCTGATGCCCGGTACCGGCTATATCGAACTGGCGGCAGAGGCGCTGCGCGCGCATGGGATCGAGGGGCCGTTCACGATCCGCGATCTGTATTTCTTCCGCCCGCTTTGGACCGGTGCCGCCCCGCGCGAAGTCGTGACGCGGCTGGAGCCGGTGCGCGGCGGGTTCGCGTTTTCGGTACATGCCGCTGTCGAGGGGGGGTACATCCTCAACGCGCAAGCGGTTTTGGAAGCGGGCGGTGATACTGCGGCCCCGGTTGACCTAGCCGCTATAGCGGCGCGATGCGGGACTGTCGAGCACGCGGTCCCCGGCGCTGCGATCCGGTCGCCGCAGGAGGCGCACCTGCAATTCGGGCCTCGCTGGCAGGTCACCCGGCAAACCGCAGTGGCAGAAGGCGAGGGATTGGCGCGGCTGTCCTTGCCCGAGGCGTATCGCGGCGATCCGTCGGTGGGCTATCTGCTGCATCCCGGCCTTCTGGACCTTGCGACCGGTTGGGCAATCTCTCTTGCGCCGGGTTATGACCGCGCGGCGCTTTGGGTTCCTGTCTCGTACCGCGAGATCCGCGTGCATGCACCCTTGCCGGGCGAGGTGCGATCCTGGGTGCGGCTGAGCGACGGTGCGGTACCGATCGACGGGTTCGTATCGTTCGACGTGACACTCACCGATGCCGAGGGTGCGGTCCTCCTCGAGGTCGAGGGGTTTCAGATGCAGCGCACGAACGAGGTTCTAACGCGCCCTGCACAAGAGCCCGCTGACGCAGATGCCACCGAACTGGGCCTTGTCGCTACTGGCCGCGATGCGCCGCTGTCACCCGAGGAACAGCGCCTGCACCACAATATCGGCCAAGGTATCCGTGCCGAGGAAGGGGCCGAGGCGCTGCGCCGCGCGCTCAACGCAGGCAAGAGCCAGATCCTCGTCAGCTCGATGGACCTGCCTGCGCTGATCACCCAGGCGGACCGGGCCGTGGCGCAACAGGAGACTGGCGGCCAGAGCTTTGACCGGCCGCAACTGGATACCGATTATGTTGCGCCGCAGGGCGAGATCGAGACGGAGCTTGCTGGCTTTTTCGAAACGCTGCTGGGCGTAAGCCAGGTGGGTGCCGAGGACAGCTTCTTTGACCTTGGCGGGCATTCGCTGATTGCCGTGCGCCTGTTTGCGCAGATCAAGCGACGCTTTGGAACGGAATTTCCGATCTCGCTGCTGTTCGAGGCGCCGAGCGTGGCGCGCATCGCCGAACGGATCGAGGCGCGGATCGGTCCGCGAGACGACGCGCCGCCCGAAGAGGATGCCCCCACCCTGCGCCATGTCGTGCCATTGCACGAGGCGCGCGACAGTGGGGCGACGCCGTTCTTTATCGTTGCGGGAATGTTCGGCAATGTTCTGAACCTGCGCCATCTGGCGTTGATGCTGGGCCGGGAACGCACCGTCTATGGGTTGCAGGCACGGGGGCTGATCGGCGACGAGGCACCGCATGACCGGGTGGATGCCGCCGCTACGGATTACATCGCGGAGATGCGTCAAGTGCAGCCCGAAGGGCCCTACCTGCTGGGTGGATTCTCGGGCGGCGGGATCGTCGCCTACGAGATGGCCCGGCAGTTGGAGGAAGCGGGCGAGACGGTCGGGGTCGTGGTCATGCTCGACACGCCCTTGCCGGTGCGACCGGACCTGTCGCGGCAGGACAAGGCCCTGATCAAGATGCAGGAATTCCGGCGCAAGGGGCCCGGCTACCTTGCCGAATGGGCCAAAGCCCGCGTCGCGTGGGAAATGGAGAAACGCCGCGCGCCGCGTCCCGACAACGGTGTCGCGGCCTTTAACAATGAACGGATCGAAGCGGCGTTCCGCGCCGCTGTCGGCAGCTATCGCCTGCAACCATGGAACGGAAAGCTCGTCCTGTTCAGGCCCCCCCTTGACCGGTACTGGCAGGTCAGCGGCGGCAACTGGGTTTCGCGCGAACGCGAGTATGTGTTTGAGGACAACCAGTGGAGCGCGTGGGTGCCGGACCTGCGCGTGATCGAGGTGCCGGGGGATCACGACAGCATGGTTCTTGTGCCAAATGTGTCGGTACTGGCGGAGCATCTGAAATCGGTGCTGGAGGAGGTCGACCCCTCGCCCCCGATCCGCCGGGCGGCAGAGTAGGACGGATATGGATAGGGCGCCCATCCTTGCGGTTCTGCTGAACTACCGCACACCCGAGATGACTGTGGAGGCCTGCGCCTCGGCGATTGAGGAGATGCGCGCGCTCGGCGGCGAGATCGTGATCGTCGACAACGGTTCGGGCGACGGCTCCTTCGATCTGCTTTGCGAAGAGGTGCAGGCGCGTGGCTGGGCCGAGAGCGGGCTGGTACGTGTGCTGCAGAGCGGGCGCAACGGCGGGTTCGGCGCGGGCATGAATTTCGGCATGGCGGCCGGGTTGTCCGACGGCACCCGGCCGGGATTTTTCTACCTGCTCAACTCCGACGCCAAGCCGGATCCGGGGGCCATTCGCGCCCTGCGCGACTTCCTGCTGTCCAAGCCCAAGGCCGGGCTGGTGGGCAGCGCGCTTCGCGGCCCGGATGGAGAGCCGCATCGCACCGCGTTCCGCTTTCCCTCCATCGCGGGGGAGTTCGAGGCGAATGCCCGGATCGGGGTGATCTCGCGCCTGTTCGAGGACAGCATCGTGGCCTTTCCCGTCCCGCGGGACACGATCCGCGTGGATTGGACCGCCGGGGCAAGCCTGATGATCCGCGCCGAGGTGATCGACGCCACGGGCGGGTTCGACGAGACGTTTTTCCTCTATTACGAAGAAACCGACCTGTGCCGCCGTGCCTTGCAGGCCGGGTGGAGCACCTATTACCTGCCGGCAAGCCGCGTGGTGCATATCGGTTCGGCCAGCACCGGGATGAAGACGTGGTCGCGAACGCCCGGCTATTTCTTCGACTCGCGGCTTTACTACCTCGCCAAGCATCATGGGCGCGGCTACGCGGCGATGGCCACGATTGCGGCCCTGGGCGGTGGCGTGTTGTGGCGCCTGCGGCGGCTTGTCGGAAACAAACCGCAGGTCGATCCCGACCGGCATTGGCGGGATATGGCGCGCCATTCGCTTGGCGCCCTGTTTCGCCCTCGACGGTCTGCGGCGCGATCCGAACTTACCCCTCTGACGGAGGACCGAAGATGAGTTTTTCCTGTGTATTGATCGGTCAGGAGTCGCTTCTTGTCGGCTGCGGCGAGGCGCTTTTGGACGCCGGGCACGAGATCCGTGCCGTGGTGTCGCCGGATGATGAAATCCGGTCATGGGCGCGCGCCAAGGCTATTCCGACCAGCGCGCGCATCGCCGACCTGTCCGCGCAATTCGCGCCGGGCGGGTTCGACTGGCTGCTGTCCATCGCGAACCTTTCGGTCATCCCCGAGAGCGTTCTGGCCCTTCCGGCGCGGGGAGCCGTGAATTTCCACGACGGTCCCCTGCCCCGCTATGCAGGTCTGAACACTCCCGTCTGGGCGTTACTGGCGGGCGAGGCGCAGCATGGCGTGACATGGCACATGATCGAGGGCGGGATCGACGAGGGCGATATCCTTGCGCAAAAGATGGTCGAGATCGCGGACGATGAGACGGCATTCTCGCTGAACTCCAAGTGTTATGCCGCGGCGATGGACAGTTTCCCGGCAGTCATGGAGCAGCTGGAGACCGGGTTGCAACGACAGGCGCAGGATCTGGGCCAGCGTAGCTATTTCGCGCGGGACGACCGGCCCGAGGGGTTTGCCCGTCTCGACCTGCACAAGCCTGCGGGCACTCTGGCCCGGCAGGTCCGGGCGCTGGATTTTGGCGGCTACTGGAACCCGTTGGCCTGCGCCAAGGTGGATACCGGCCACGGCCCCTTGCGCGTGTCGGGCGCCGAGGTCGCCGGACGGTCGGGCGCGTTGCCCGGTACGGTGATCGCAGTCGAAGGCGATACGATGGTCGTGGCCACGGGTGATGGCGATCTGCGCCTGACGGGGCTGACGGATCTGGGTGGCGCACCCGCCGCGATGCCGGCACCTGATACCCGGCTGCCCGGTATCGATGCCGAGGAAACCAAGGCGCTGGATAGCCTGCAAGCACGTATCGCCAAGGGCGAACCGGCCTGGCGGCGCGCATTGAAGGCGTGCCGCCCGCTGCCGGTTCCGTTGGCTCTGCGCGGCGCTCCGGGCGGTTGGTCTGCGCAACGGATCTCGGTTCCCTACGGTCTGGATGCGGATGCGCTGCGCGCGGCGGCACTGGTCTGGGCGTTGCGCGGCAGCGGAGAGGAACATGGCGACGTGGCCCTGACGACGCCTGCCCTGCAAGCGGAAGCCAAAACGGGCTACACCGCCCCGTGGGTGCCAGTGCAGGTCGCGCTGTCGAACAGCTTGCACGAGCTGGGTGAAACACTGAAAACTGCCGAAGCGCGGTTGCAGAGCGCGGGGAGCTTTGCGTGGGACCTGATCGCGCGCGATCCTTCGGTCACGCTGGAGGGCACGCCACCCGTCGCGCTGGCGATGGACGGATCGGGGCCGGTTGAAGACGCCATCGTCACCTTGGCCGTGAAGGATGGCGCTGCCACCCTGCACCTGCGCGACGGATTGATCGATGACCGCACGGCCGAAATCCTTGCCCGCAGGCTTGAATGCGTCCTGCAATCGGTCGCCTCGGCCGGGGTGAGCGCGACGGTGCAGGAGATCGATGCGTTGCCGGCCTCGGAACGGGGCCAGACCGTGGCCGAGTGGAACCGCTCGGCGCGTGATTATGATCGTGGTCAGATGATCCATGAGGCGTTCGAGGCGCAGGCGGCCAAGTCACCAGACAGCACCGCGCTGGTCTTTGAGGGCGAAGAGTTGAGCTATGCTGATCTCAACACGCGGGCCAACAGCGTCGCCGAGCGTTTGCGGGCCATGGGTGTCGGTCCCGGCGCGCATGTCGGGTTGTACATCGACCGGTCGATCGAGTTGATCACCGGCGCGCTGGCCATTCTCAAGGCGGGGGGAGCCTACGTTCCGCTTGATCCGGCCTATCCCGCCGACCGCATCGCGCATTACATCGCCGACAGCGAGGCGGCGGTGATCCTGACGCATAGCGCGATGGCAAAGGACCTGCCGGACGGGAATGCCGACATCGTGGCCATCGACACGATCGCCACCGACCCGGCGGCGCAGGACACCGACAGCGGCGCTACGGCGGATGATCTGGCCTACGTCATCTACACCTCCGGCTCGACGGGCACGCCCAAGGGCGTGATGGTCGAGCATCGCAACGTCGCCAACTTCTTTGCCGGGATGGACGACCGGATCGACCATGCGGGCGGCGGTGTCTGGCTGGCGGTGACCAGCCTGAATTTCGACATCTCGGTGCTCGAGATCTTCTGGACACTGGCGCGAGGCTTCAAGGTTGTGTTGTCCTCGGGCGAGAACCGGGCTGAGGTGTCGAAGGGCCCTATCGCCATTTCCGACCGGCCCATCGATTTCAACCTGATGTATTGGGGCAATGACGACGGACCGGGACCCAAGAAATACGAGTTGCTCTTGGAAGGGGCGAAATTCGCGGCGGCAAACGGGTTCAACGCGGTCTGGACGCCCGAGCGCCATTTTCACGCCTTCGGCGGCCCCTATCCGAACCCGGCGGTCACCGGCGCGGCGGTCGCCGCAGTCGCGCCCAACCTGTCGGTGCGTGCAGGCAGTTGCGTGGCGCCCCTGCACCATCCCGCCCGCATCGCCGAGGATTGGGCGGTGATCGACAACCTGACCGGTGGGCGCACAGGGATAGGTTTCGCGTCGGGCTGGCAGCCAGACGACTTCGTGCTCCGGCCCGAGAACGCCCCGCCCAACAACAAGCCCGCCATGTTCGAGGCGATCGAAACGGTGCGCAAGCTGTGGCGCGGCGAGGCGGTGGGATTTGCCCGTGCCGACGGCTCGATCCACGAGGTGGTGACACAACCGCGGCCTGTCTCGAAAGAGTTGGATGTCTGGGTCACCACCGCGGGCAACCCCGAAACCTGGCGCGAGGCGGGGCGCGTGGGCGCGAACGTGTTGACCCATCTTCTGGGCCAGTCCATCGCCGAAGTCGGAGAAAAGATCCGCATCTACCATGCGGCACTGCGCGAAGCGGGGCATGATCCGGCCGATTTCCGGGTGACGCTGATGCTGCACAGTTATCTTGCCGACACGCGTGAGGACGCGCGGCGGATCGCCCGCGAGCCGATGAAGGATTACCTGCGCTCGGCAGCCGGACTGATTAAGCAATATGCCTGGGCCTTTCCGGCCTTCAAGAAACCCAAGGGCGTCAGTAACCCGTTCGAAATGGACCTTGGCAGCCTGTCGGGCGAGGAGCTTGAGGCGATCCTCGATTTCGCCTTCGAGCGCTACTTCGAGGAGTCCGGCCTGTTCGGGACCGTCGAGGATGGTATCGCGCGGGTTGAGGCACTCAAGCGGATAGGCGTGGATGAGGTGGCCTGCCTGATCGACTATGGCATCGATCCCGTTCAGGTCCTCGAGGGGCTGAAACCGCTTGCCGAGGTGCTGGCGCGGGTCAATGCGCCCTCTTCACTGGCGGCGGACGATTTCTCGCTCGCGGCGCAGATCATTCGGCACGGGGTGACGCATCTGCAATGCACCCCCTCGATGGCGCGGATGATCGCGATGAACGACGAGGCCCGTATGGCGCTTGGCCGTGTTCAGACATTGCTGCTGGGAGGCGAAGCACTGCCCGGCGAACTGGTCGAGGATCTGCGCGAATGTACCGGCGCGCGGGTACTCAACATGTACGGCCCGACCGAAACGACGATCTGGTCGACCTGTGCCGAGGTGCCCGCGGGCGCACGCGGAACGGTCGACGTGGGCACGCCAATCGCCAATACCGCCGTTTACGTGCTGGACCAGGCCGGGGCTCCGTGCCCGATCGGCGTTCCCGGAGAATTGTTCATCGGTGGCGAAGGCGTCACGCGCGGATACTGGAAGCGCGAGGCGCTGACGGCCGAACGCTTCGTTCCCGACCCTTTTGCTGCCGAAGCCGGATTGACGGTCACCGCCGCGCCCATGATGTACCGAACGGGCGACCTGGTGCGCTGGCGGCCTGACGGTCGGCTGGATTTCCTTGGCCGCACCGATCACCAGGTCAAGATTCGGGGCCAACGGATTGAACTGGGCGAGATCGAGACCGCGATGGTGGGCTTTCCCGGCGTAAGCGGCGCGGTGGTGGTCGCACGTGAGATGACGCCGGGCGATCTGCGGCTGGTGGGTTACGTCACCACGCAAGGCCCGGTTTCGGACGCGGCCCTTCGTGCGCATCTTGCGGCGCAGTTGCCCGAGGCTATGGTGCCGGCGCATATCGTCACCCTCGATGCCTTTCCGCTGACCCCGAACAAGAAGATCGACCGCAAGGCATTGCCTGAACCGATGCCGGCACGGTTCGAGAAGGCGGAACCCACTGCTGCGCCCAAGGGCGGTGTCGAAGCCGAGATCGCCGCGATCTGGTCACGGATCCTGGGCGTTGGGGCGGTTGGCCCGCAGGACAACTTCTTTGCCCTTGGCGGTCATTCCCTGTTGGCGGTTCAGGCGCATCGCGAGATCCGCACCGCGCTGGATGCGCCGCGCCTGTCGATCACGGATATTTTCCGGTTTCCGACACTGGCCGGGCTGGCCGCGCACCTTTCGGATGGCGAAAGCCCGCAGGAGGACACCCCCAAGGTCGATGCTCCGGAGAGGTCCGAAACCATGTCCAAGCGGCGGGCGATGCGGGCGAACCGGCGGGAACGAACCTGATGAACGGGGCCGAGGCCGAGCTGGCCCTCATGCTGGCGGCCCCGCTTTTCGACAGCCGGATAGCCCTCGCCTCGACCGACCCGCGCAGAGCCTATGATGTCTATCCCGAAGAGATCGCGGCGCTTGGCGGCGCGGTCGACAAGCGCCGAAGGGAGTTCGCGGCGGGCCGCATGGCCGCGCGTCTGGCGCTGCGCGACCTCGGTGCACCGGCGATGGCGGTACCCGTGGGCGATGACAGGGCACCCATCTGGCCACCGGGCCTGGTGGGATCGATCACCCATACCGACGTGGCCTGCCTTGCCGTTGCTGCCTGGGAGGGGGAAGTTGCGATGCTGGGGCTCGATCTCGAACCGGACCAGCCGCTTGACGAGGATCTGGTCCGCGAGATCTGCACCGAAACCGAACGCGACTGGCTTGCCGAACAGACCCAGCCCGGTCTTGCGGCAAAGGTCATCTTTTCGGCCAAGGAGGCGGTCTACAAAGCGCAATATACGCGCAGCCGCACCCTGTTCGGGTTCGATACTTTGCACGTGATGCCGGATCTCGCAGGCGGCGCTTTCGCGGCAGAGTTCCGGCGTGACGTTCCCGGGTTCGCCAGCGGCAGACGAATAGACGGAAAACTCGTCATCGGGCATGGTTTCATCCTGACGGCGGTTGCCGAACCGGCATGATCGCATCACATCCTAACTGGGAGTTTCAGGGAGTTAGACCCATGCGCGTCCTTCTCTTGGCCTTGGGCCTTGCACTCGTCATTGCGACGGCGGTTTGGTGGTTCTGGCTGCGTCCGCGCGTCCCGGATGCCGAGACCGTAAGCGCAGCCTATGCCACCCCGCTTCCGCCGCCCGCCGAGGCGCTTCGGGTGTTTCACCTAGGCCATTCGTTGGTGGGGCCGGACATTCCGTTCATGCTGCAACAGCTCGCACAGGCGGCGGGGTTTGAGGATCACGCCTATGCCAGCCAGGTCGGATGGGGGACGCCATTGCGCACCCATTGGGACCCCGAGATCGAGATCATGGGGCTTGAAACGGTGCGGGATCAAGGCGACTGGGCGGATGCGCGCGAGGCGGTCGGCTCGGGCGCCTATGACGCGGTGGTGTTGACCGAGATGGTCGAGATCAAGGACGCCATCCGGTACCATGACAGCACCACCTATTTCGGGCGCTGGGCCGACCTTGCCCGCGAAGCCGGCCCAGAGGTCCGGGTCTACCTCTATGAAACATGGCATTGGGTCGATGACCCGGCGGGATGGACGAACCGTCTGGAAGGTGACCGCGCGCCTTATTGGGAGAACGCCATCTTGCTGCCCGATCTTGCCCGCCACCCTGAGCGACCGGCCCACATGATTCCGGCCGGAACGGTCATGGCCCGGCTGATGGCAGAGATCGAGGCCCGCGGCGGGGTCGATGGCATCCCCGGCCCCGAGGCGCTGTTCGGCGTCGATGACCAAGGACGCCCGGACAAGATCCACCTTGGCGACCTTGGAAAGTATCTTGTCGCGCTGACCCATTTCGCGGTTCTCTACCAGCGCTCGCCCGTGGGCCTGCCCTATCGCCTGACCCGTGCGGATGGCAGCCCCGCCGACCCACCGACACCCGAGGCCGCGCGCCTGATGCAGGAGGTGGTGTGGGAAACCGTCACCTCGGACCCGATGACAGGGGTTGCACAATGAGCTGGCTTGCGACCATCACCGGTATCTTCTTTATCGGGCACAGCCTGTTCGGGCCGACCAATCCGCAGATGATGGCGCAGGTTCTGGCTGATCGCGGCGTGACGGTCGAGGCGCAGATCATCAACGGCGCGCCACTGAGCTGGCAATGGGAGCACGGCGCCGATGCCGAGGGTACGAATGCGCGTACAACTCTGCCGACCGGGCGGTTCGACACGGTGATCCTGACGGAGGCGGTACCGTTGCACAACCACATCGCCCATAGCGGTACTGCGGAAAATGCCAAGCGGTACTATGACCTTGCCGTGCGGGCGAACCCTCGGGCACGGGTGTTCCTGCAGGAGGTCTGGCACGACATGCGCTCGGGCAGCGGTGTCGATATTCCGTATGACGATCGCGACGACATA
This sequence comes from Lutimaribacter marinistellae, assembly GCF_042648365.1. Classification (NCBI taxonomy): domain Bacteria; kingdom Pseudomonadati; phylum Pseudomonadota; class Alphaproteobacteria; order Rhodobacterales; family Roseobacteraceae; genus Lutimaribacter; species Lutimaribacter marinistellae. The sequence goes on from NZ_JBHRXI010000010.1 coordinate 496,950, forward strand.
CCCTGGCTTGAGCGGATCAAGCAGGATCTCGACACCTGGCACGGCGTTCTGGACAGCGTGAACGCCCAACGCCCCCACGGGGCCGAGCCGATGCGGCTGATCCCGGCGGCCCAGGCCCTTGCCTTGCTGGCCGGCGAGATCCGTGCAGGATCGGTGCCGGGGATCCGGGGCATCGACGCCCTGTTCTCGGACGATATCCATCCCAACGATCTGGGCTTCTACTTTCTGACGATGGTTCAATATGCGACCGTTACGGGCGAGAGCCCCGAGGGGTTGCCCCGACGCCTGCAGGACCGCTGGGGCGGACGATACGCGGCGCCCAACCCCGCACAGGCGCAGGCCTTGCAGCGCATCGCGTGGGCCGCGGTGGACGCTTATCGCGAAACGGCACCCCCGGCCCCGGCACCCGCGGCTGAACAGGCCGCGGCCCAAACGGCGGCAACCAGCACGGACAGCTTCGAGAGCATCGCCACTCGGGCGCAGCCGGGGTTCGATCCCCCGCCCATTCCCGAAGGCCCCGTGCCGCTGGCCATCGGGTTGGCCGGGGTGAATGACTGGTCGGCGCAACAGCCTTTCGTGGACGTGTTCAAGACCGCCCGCGAATGGGTGGGTCACCTGCCCGGCGAATGGGGCGGCGTCTCGCACGCGGAACTGGATCAGGCGGGCTATCTCGACGAAAACGGCTGGCCGCAGGCCATCCCACCCGAGCTTGGCTCGATCGGGACGGTGATCCTGACGGACCTGCCCGAAGACGCTAGCTCGGCCGCCGGTCGTTACGTTCTGAGCTTTGACGGGAAGGGCATCGTCGAGGTGACCGGTCGCGCAAGGAACGTGCGCTATGGAAACCAGCAGGTGTCGTTCGACTTTGCCCCCGGCGATGGATCGGTGGATATTCGAATCCAGCGCACCGATCTTGGCGGCGATTACGTGCGCAACATCCGTGTGATCAAGGAAGAGAACCTTGCCATCTACGAGGCCGGCGCGGTCTTCAACCCGATCTGGATCGACCATGTGATGGGGTTCGATGTCTATCGCTTCATGAACTGGATGCAGACGAACGGCTCGACCCAATCCGAGTGGCGGGACCGGCCCAAGCCCGGAGATTACACCTGGGGCCGCAACGGTGTTCCGGTCGAGGTGATGGTCGAACTTCTCAACCGCACTGGCGCGGACGGGTGGTTCAACATGCCCCACCTTGCAACCGACGAGTACATGCAGCGCTTTGCCGAGATCGTGCGAGATACCCTGTGGGTCGAGCAGAAAGCCTATGTCGAGTATTCGAACGAGGTCTGGAACTGGCAGTTCCCGCAGGCGCAGTGGGCCGAGGAGCAGGCCAAGGCGCGGTGGGAAAAAGAATATACTTGGGTTCAGTACTACGCCAAGCGCGCAGTCGAGATGTCACGGATCTGGACCGAGGTGTTTGGCGCGGCGGCGGATGAACGGTTGGTTCGCGTTGTCGCGACGCAAACCGGCTGGATCGGGCTGGAGGACGCGATATTGCTGGCGCCCGAGTGGGTCGCCGAGGAGAACGGTCGCGCGATCCCGGCCACGCATTTCGACGCCTATGCCGTGACCGGCTATTTCGGCGGCACTCTTGGCTGGGAAGACCGCGCGCCCATGGTCCGTCGATGGTTGGATGACAGCCTCGCAGCCGCGCGTGCAGCTGCCGAGGAACGGGGGCTGACGGGTGCTGCGCGGGACACATTCGTTCAGGCGCATCGCTATGATCTGGCGTCTGCACAGGCCTGGGCCGAAATCCGCGACGGTGCCGTCTCGGGCGATCCGGCGGACACGTTGCTGGCCAGTTTCGAGACGTTGTTCCCCCATCACGCCGAGGTCGCCGAACGCCATGGTCTGGACCTGATCATGTACGAAGGCGGCACGCATGTGACGGCCTCTGCCGTTCTGGTCGATGACGTGGAACTGATGGAGTTCTTTCACCATCTCAACTACAGCGCCGAGATGGGGGAGCTTTACCGCGAGATGATCGCGGGCTGGCATGCGGCAGGTGGCAAGCTGTTCAATGCCTTTCTCGACGTCTACCGCCCGAACAAATGGGGAAGCTGGGGGCATCTGCGGCACTTGTCAGATGACAATCCGCGCTGGGATGCGCTGATCGGATACCGGTGAGGGTCCGCTTTCTGCTCAATCGCTCGATGATGCGCTTGCTGCCGCGTGGAAGTATCCGGCAAGCTTCGTCGCCTCTGTGTCGATATCATGCCGGGCGCGCACCCGTTCGCGCCCGGCCTCACCCATTGTCAGCAGTGTTTCGCGGGGTGTCGCCGCGGCGCTTGCAATGACCTCGGCCAGAGCATCGGCATCGCCTGCCGGAACAAGCCAGCCGGTTTTACCCTGCTGCACAAGCTCGGGTGTCCCGGCGATGTAGGTTGCAATCACCGGACGGGCGGCGGCCATCGCCTCCATCACGACCATGGGGAGCCCTTCGGCAAAGCTGGGCATGACGAGCGCATTTGCGGCATCAAGTTGCGCGCGCACACCCTCCTGGTCGAGCCATCCGGTGAGGGTCACCATGCCCCGCAACCCGTGAGAGTCGATCGCGCGCTCGAGGTCGGGCCGCATTTCGCCGTCACCGACCAGCGCAAGGTGCAGTTCGGGCAAGCGGTCGCGAAGTCGGGCCAAGGCTTCGATCAGGATCATTTGACCTTTCTGCTCGACGAAGCGTCCAATGGAGACAAGGCGAAGAGGGCTGGTGGGCGGATCCTGTGGCGCATCAAAGGCGGCGGGTTCCACACCGCAATGCACCACCTTCAGCTTGTCCCAATTGTCGAAGGACGCCCATCTGCGCAGCTGGCTGCGCCCGAACTCGCTGACGCCGACCGCAAACGCGGCGCGATCAATCTTGTCGTTCAGCGACAGGGCGCGCGGGGCATCGAACTCTTCTGGTCCGTGCACGGTAAAGGAATATGTCGGCCCCCCCAGCGCATGCGCCAGCATTGCGACGGCCGTGGAGTTGGTGCCGAAATGGGCATGAAGGTGTTGAACCCCCTCTTCGGTGCAACGCCGGGCGACCCGTGCAGCCTCGGCCAGGTAGATGAGGTGACGGACCCGACCCACCTCGGAGCGGGTGCCGCATCGCCATGCCAACGCGGCAGCACGCCAGAACCGTGGCGAGAGCGCGTGCGGAACAAGCCCGGCCAAGAGGCGCAATGCCCTCTGATCCAGTACGTATTCGACGCGCTCCGCCTCGTCCCTGTCGCGACTATCGACCAGATCCGTATCGGGACGCCGCATGGCAAGCCGCGTGATCGTGAATCCCTGCCGCTCCAGCGCCTGCATCTCACGCCGGATAAAGCTGTGCGAAGGCAGAGGATAGGTATTGAGGATATAGGCGAGTTTCACCAGCAAGGCCTTGTTTCACGGAGCGGTCGGTCCAGAGGTAACGCGCACGGGGTGACGAGGAAAGGCGGACGCTTGGCGAGGGGCCATTGCCCTTGGTTTTGTGTACCCTGCGCCACAACGAAACAGGCGACGGGGCTGGCCGATTGACCCTTGTAGCCGCGCTGCCTAGCCTGCCCCTCGGACGGCGGGGCGTCCGGCCTGAGACCAGTGATGAACCGAATCCTTTCCGCATTTCAAGGTAGCAGCCTGATGTCGCGCGTGCTGCGCAGCGCGTCATGGGTAATGCTGGGCTATGGGCTGAGCCAGGCGCTGCGCCTTGCCTCGAACCTCGTGCTGACAAGGCTTCTGTTTCCCGAGGCCTTTGGCATGATGACCCTTGTGGGACTGGTCGTCGTCGGTATGCAATTGTTCTCGGATATCGGGATCGGCACATCGATCATTCAGAACAAGCGCGGCGACGAGCCCGATTTTCTTGATACGGCATGGACCTTGCAGGTGCTGCGCGGCTTCATCCTGTACGGGCTTGCATGTGCCGTGGCGGGACCTGTCGCGAGTTTCTACGGAGAGCCCGAGCTGGCGCGATATCTGCCGATTGCGGCGCTCGCCCTGCTTTTGGCGGGTTTCAATCCGACCCGGATGGAGACCGCCAACCGGCACCTGATGATCGGGCGGCTGATCGTGCTGGACCTTTCAGCGCAGGTCATCGGCGTCATTTTCATGATTGGCGCGGCGATCATTCTGCAATCGGTGATGGCACTGGTCCTCGGCGGGGTCGTGCAGGCCGCGGCAAAGCTTGCGCTGATGCATTTCCTGTTGCCCGGACATCGAAATCGGCCGCGCTGGGAATCGGCGGCAGCAAAGGAGCTGATCCGCTTCGGCAAGTGGATCTTTCTGAGTACCGGGATGACCTTTCTGCTCAGCCAAGGCGACCGCGCGATCCTGGGTAAGTTTCTCAGCCTTGAAGTGCTTGGCCTGTACAATATCGGCTTCTTTCTCGGGAACTTCCCGATGATGCTGGGGCATGCGGTATTTCAACGCGTGATGATCCCCGTTTACCGCGACCGCCCCGACCAAGACAAAGGGGGTGCGTACCTGCGCAAGATGCGCCTTCTGCGGGCGGGTCTAACCGTTGGAACGGCCGGCCTGTTACTGATCATGGCGCTGGTGGGACCGGCCCTGGTCGGAGTGCTTTACGACGACCGCTACCTCATGTCCGGGCCGATGGTTGCGCTGATCGCCACCGCGTTCCTGCCGCAGGCGATTTTCATGACATATGACGCCGGCGCCTTGGCGGCGGGCGACGGGCGCAGCTTCTTTGTGACCATCATGCTGCGCGCGACGGGCCAGGCGCTGGCAATTCTGGCGGGCGTAAAGATGTTCGGCCTTGTCGGCGGCATCATGGGGATCGCCATCGCGGCGCTTGCCACCTATCCCGCGATCATCTGGGTCGCGCGCAAGCACAATGTCTGGGATCCGCGTCACGATGTACTGGCAGGTTCGGCCGCCTTGGCTGGCGCTGCACTGGTGCTGAGCATACATGGCGAGAAGATCTCGGCGCTGCTAGCGTTCTGAGGAGTCAGCCGGCGGCAGGTTTGTCGAGCGCGTCCCTGCGCCTCCGGCGGGAAAAGATCCAGCGTCGCCGCGGTCGGGTATCAAGGATCGGCACGGTCACCACCGGCGCTATGCCCAGTTCGCTTTCCATCTGGGTCGCGGATCGAATGACACCGCTGCGCAGATCCAGCAGGAAGGCCAGCGCAACCGCAAAGAAGAAACTTGCCGCGCCGCCCAACACGGCTTTTTTCTTGCGGCTCTCGGTCACCGGATAATCCGGTATGACCGCCTCTTCGATGACCATGAGGCGCTCGGACTGGCGTTCAGCTTCGAGGCGGAACCCAAGCTCGGCCTCGAGACGGTTGGCATGGATGCGGTCCAGCTCGGCCCGGAGCTGTTCGAGTTCGCGCTCATAGGCGCCAAGCTGCCGTTCAAGCTGCGGGCTGGTCGAAATCAGCGCTTCAATCTCGCGCTTGTAATCCTCCAGCAAGGCCTCCTGAGCGTCGAGGACAGACAATTGTTCGCGGTACTCGCCCCTGAGGCGTTCGGCGGTCGCGGGACGCTCGTCGCGCCCGGCCTTGTCTATGGCGCGTTCCAATTCGATCCGTTCGCGGGCGATGGTCAGAAGCTCGGAGTTGATGCTGCTGATTTCTTCCCGGCGCACTTCCAGACTGCTGGGCAGGACGAGATTGTTGTTGCGCCGGAAATCGGTGATTTCATCCTCGACGCTCGCGATCTCGGTCAGGAGCGACTGTTCCTGTGCATCGAAAAAGGCAAGCGTTTCACGCGCGTTCTCGATGCGGTTCTGCTTGCTCAGTTCCACCGTGCGCTGGCCGAACTCATGTGCGATCTGCTGGGCAAGCAGAGCGGTCGGCATGCGTGCCGTGATTGTCAGGACGGAGATGGTTCCGTCATCGGCCATGCCGTCGCGCGCAGCCGCAACCCCGTCGATGCGGACGGATTGACGGAACCGGGCGACCTTTTCCTGCGTGGTCAGCGCCGGCAAATTCGCATAAAGGCCGTATTTTTCCATGGTCTCGAGAACCGAGTCCCGCGTCATCAGCCGATGCTGGATCGCCTGAAGCCGTCGGGCAGAGGACCCTTCGACCGTTGTCCGGGCAAGGTTGTCGGCGATCCGCGGCTGGGCGATCTGGATCACTTCGGAAGCTTCGTACTCGTGCTGTTGGCTCAACGCCCAAAACAAGGACAGCATGCAGCCGATAAGACTGACCAATACGATCAGCAACGCACGTCGGCGCAACATGTGCAGGAAATCATCCAGTGATGCCAGTGAGCCCATAACTCGCTTTTCCGATTGGCGGGCGGATATCGCCCGGATTGCTTCGCACCCCGGTCGTCGAGCGCGACCGGAGCACAGAAGCATATCATGTCGACAAAACTAAGGCACGTCCCGCAGGAGGGGAGGTGAAATCACGCCGATTTCAGGCCGCCTTTGCCCGCCCCCTGTTGAGAACGATCCCGAGAAGCGGTGCCGCGTCACCGATCACCTTCTCGCAGGCGCGGATCTCTTCGCCTGTCGTACGTGTCGCATCGGCAACCAGAAGCACCGCATCCACATTCGGCAGGAAGGCCTGCAGATCGTCCGAACGAAGTACCGCAGGCAGATCGTAAAGAACAACGTCAGGAGACAGTTCGTCGATCATCTCGTCCAGTACGATCTCGGACGCGGGAGCCTGCAGGAGTTCCGACGCGTCCCGCACGGGTTCACCGGCGAGCCCCAGAGCAAGGGTATCGCTGCAACGGACAAGGTGTTCGTCGGCGCCGATATGGCCTTTGAGAAATTCTCGGGTACGGGCAGGGATATCCGTCAGGCCAAGCAGTGGCGCAATGCCCGGGTCGCGCAAGTTGAGATCGACCAGCAACGTACGGCTGTCGGGCACGCGCGCAAGGCTGAGCGCAAGGTTGACCGCGGTAAAGGTTGCTCCGCTGCCTGCGGTCGGGGCCGCGACGGCCACACGGCGCCAGCCGCGCGACTTGAGCGCGTGCAGTAGACGGGTGCGCAACAAATCGAACGCCTTCGCGGCAGGGTCTTCGCGGAAAAAACTGACAAGAGGCGACCGGGCAAGCAGGTGCTTGCGCATCCCCAGGGAGACGACCGGCAGCCGGTCCCAGGTGGCAGGCCGGGTCGCGGGCAACTGGATCTTTTCTGGCTGATCGTCGGTCATGTGCCGAATGTCCTGCGTTTCGATTGCAGGTTCGGCCCGCTTTTCTTCGGGCGCACGGGGTGCCAATAGATCGCGACGCGATTCCGCCTCCAGCGCCGCGCGGCGCCGGAACGGACGCTGAACCTTGGTCGAATTCTCCGGACTCTCCGGTTTCTTCATCTGCACGGTATGCCCAATACTCGGGACGAGGGTCGTGTCATGATAAGCCATATTGTCGCTCCAGACCTGCCTATTACGCTGATGCCGAAAGCTCGGCTGTCAATAGCCTGTCTGCCGAAGCACGACACCGACTGTTTGCACCAGAATGGACAGGTCCGTCCCCAAGTTGAGTTTATGCAGGTACTCCGCATCTACCTCGGCGCGGTAACCGAACCCTTTCTCGTTGCGTGCCGACACCTGCCAAAGCCCCGTGATTCCCGGTCGCAGACTGAAATAGGTTTCCGGCGTTCTGTAGAGCGGCAGCTGCTGCGGCAGCATCGGACGCGGCCCCACGATACTCATTTCCCCGGTCAACACGTTCCAAAGCTGCGGCAGCTCGTCGAGCGAGGTCTTCCGCAGGAAGTCTCCGACAGGTGTGATCCTGGGATCATTCTTGAGTTTTTGCGTGCTTTCCCATTCGGCGCGCAGAACGGGATCCTCGCGCAGGATTCGCTCCAGCGTTTCGTCGGCATTGGTGATCATCGTGCGCAGCTTGTAGATCGAGAACCTGCGTCCACCGCGGCCAAGGCGGGGCTGGGTGTAGAACGGGCGCCCGCCTTCAAGGTAAAGGGCAAGAGCGCAGAGCAGGATGATCGGCAGCGCTACTGGCAGCGACAGAATGACGAACAGAATGTCCAGCACCCGCTTGACGAAGCCGGAATAGAAGCCGCTGCTTGCCATTGTATCGGCAGCGTCTTCCCCTAAATACGGCAGTGTATTCCTCTCCGGTACCACGGCGACTTGCTCGTATTGCCAGTGCGACAGATGCAGCAGGCCGGAAAATGCGTGAGGCGTAGCCGGACGTACCAGCTTGGGCGTTTGGTCCTTCATGTCATCCCCCCCGGGACAAAACCATCCGACAGCACCGAAAGCAGCGACGGTGCAGCAGATCGAACTCGACTATTCAGGCGAGAGACTTTGTCCCTCGGCCTGTGGTGACATGCCCAGGGCGGCCCCACATCGCACCCCGAACTGCGGCAGGATCAAGGCTTAACGGCGCCAAGTTTCTGCCACGTTTGAACGTACCACTGGCCGGACCAATTTTAAGGAATACCGCGTGAACAGACTGTTTCCATTTCGGAACGCCCTATTTGGCGGGTATTCTTAGAAAATCGTCCTCAACAATCACCCCTTGCCAGGCAGCATTGTTTCTGGTTCTCCCAACGCTCCCACGTGGAATCACCTCGCGACGTCCAACATGAGACTTACACGAAAATCGCAGCAATTGCGGCAAAAAAATGGCGAAAACATTGGGTTACGAAACGTAACCTCTCCTCAGGGTTGCGCGACAGGGCCTGTTTTGACGAAATCACACCTTTGAATACGTATGCCCTGCAGAATACGAGCGACAAGCTTTGTCCGCTCACCCCTCGCCTTGCCAGAAATGTTCTTTTGACTTGCTGAAAGAAGTGCCGTCAGATGGCCGCAACGAGCTGAAGAGGTGATGTCATGGCCCTGTCCCTACAGGTAATCTATCCGATCGAAGACGGTACCCGCTTCGATCATGCCTATTACGCCAATACGCATATGCCGCTGGTGGGTGAGCATATGGGCGCGCACATAGACAAGGTTCTGGTGACCAAGGGGCTGGCTGGAGGTCCGGACCAACCGCCCGCAACCTATGCGATTGCGACCATGGTTTTTGCCGACAAGGCCGCGATGGATGCCGCAATGGCCAAGGCGGGACCGGTAATGGCGGATATTCCGAATTTCACCGATACACGCCCTCAGATCCTTATCGGTGAAGTGATCGGCTGAACCCTACAGTTCGGCCTGCAACTGACCAAGCACTTGGCGGCACCCCAGTGCAGCCTCCTGCCGTCGGCCGTTTTCGATAAAGCCCAGCACACGGGCAAGGGCCTGGGCGTTATTCAGCGGATCCAGCATGGAGTGGCGAGCACCGGAACGCCGCCTGACCGAGAAGTAGCGCACCTCGCGGTCGACTGACCCGAAACTGTATTTGTAGGGCTCGTTGCCGTGGCAGAAATCATAGACATTGTAGCCCTGCGCTATCGACCAGCGGATCGACTGGGAATGCAGGAGCAGGCCGACATGATTTCCTGAAACGGTTTCATCCCGCCCGGCAAGGATGAAGTGGACACGTTTGTGGAGCGGGTCGAGAATGTGCCCCAGACCGCCGATGACGCGGCCGCCGTCACGTAGAACAGGCAGGTAGAGCAGACCTTGCCGATCGGCTGCGGCGAGGATCTTCATGTAGTTGCCGGCAACGCGTTTCGCGGTCTCGGGCCCTTTGACCGGGGCCCATTTGCGCATCCACAGCTTGAGGGTCGCCGCAAGATCGGATTTCAGCATGGCGCCTTTAGATTGCTCCACCCGCAACGTTCCGCTGTCGAGGTAGCGCCGTGTAAAGCGACGAATCTTCTGGCGGGTGTTTTTGCCGGGTCCCTCGCCAAGCCAGGTTTCGTAGTCATCTGGCAGATCGACATACGGGCAAAGCAGGTTGTTCGTCTGCCCCTTGTTGATGTGATAGTCACGAAACCCTGTCCGAAACGTGTCCTCGGGAAACGCGCGCAGGAACAGATCGGCCCGGCGCGCCGACGCCTCGTAACGCAGGGTCAGGTCATGCCACGGCAGATCCTGAAGCGCCTCGGCGAAGACTGTCATCGCGACGTCTTCCCAATCCGGGTCGCACAGGAAACCGGTATACTCACTCCAAAGGAACAGCCCCCCGGCCGCCAGCTCGGTCTGGAATTCGGCGCGCGACTTGCTCCACCGTACTTTGGTTCGCAATGGAAAAGTGGCGATCAACCGGTCGGCAGCGAAGATCGCGATAACCATCCATTGGCCTGGATTTTCGCGAAACCCCTGCGCCAGCCAGTCCCAGGACAGAAAGACAGTGCCTTCGGGATCGCGGGCCTCGAGCGCCTGCCAATCGTCGCGCAAACGCTGAAACGCGTCGAACCGGTCGATCCGCGCAACCCGGATGCCCAGGTCTGCGTCGGGCGGAGTCAGAAGCGGCGCGCCGTCCATCACGCGCTCTCCCGCGCGTCGTCTTCGCGCATGATCTCGAGAAAGGCGGTCATCGCCCTGTCGAATCCGCGGGTAAGCGGCGCGGTCAGGCGCGATTGCGCCGAGAAGTAGCGCCCCACCCTGCAGATCTGAGCGGCGAATTCCGGATGCACACCGGCATCGTCATACTTCCGCACCCGTTCCCGCGTAAGCCATCCGCGACGCCGGGCCTCGCGTTCGATCAGCTTGAGGCGCTGAACGGCGTGAAAGGTCGTGTAGAGCGCGAGGTAGTCCAGATAGTCGGCAATATCGTAGCCGCAACCGGAATCGAAACTGTCGATCATGATGTCGACCATGTCTTCGGGCGCGATCGGCCAGGATTCATCGCCGATGAGCCAAGCGAAATCCTCTGCCCCGTGTCGCAGACCGGAATATTCGAAATCGAACCAGCGAAGCGTTCCGTCCCGACCAAGCGCGGCGTTGCCGGAGCGGCAGTCCCACTTGACGAATTGCCTGCACGGTACGCGCAGTGCTTCGGCCGCTGCGTTCCGGTCGAACCGCGCAGGGATTGGCCCGCCGAACGGTTCAAGCACCGAAACGCTTGCGACCAGGTTCAGCACCCAATCCGGATTTGCCCCGAGATGGGGCATGACCTTGTTGAGTTCCGTCTGTCGGGCGGCCGAATGTATCCGGAAGATTGCCGAAACAGCCTCGGCGGCAAGATGCATTCGGCCTGCCCCTCCATGCGCCACGATCTCTTCGTTCAGGCGCCTGGAGCCGACATCGGATTGAAACAGGATATCGCCCGCCACCCCTAGTGGTTCAGGTACATCGTCACATTCGGCCGAAAGTTTTTCGAGGACGTAAGCCTCAAGATGAGTTCGACGAAAATTGGGCCGCAAGGTCGCGATCACGTCGCGGTCATGGAAGTGCAGGCGAAAACTGGAACGCCCCTCTCCGCCCGGCGCCGACACGTGATCGACCGTGGCCCCGAAATGGGCCTCGGCAGCGGCGATGATGCGTGTCTTGCGATCTGAAACCGTTTCCTTGGCCACGCCCAGTCCTCTTGTCTTGCTGCGGTTAAGGCCGCCCGTTCAGCGGACCATGTCCCATAGATATGGTGTGTCGTCAGCGATTAGCACAAAGTCTCGATTCGCTCCGAGCACTCGGCGAATTTCCGCGCCGAGGGGCCAATTTCGGCAGCCAATCCACTGATTTGGGCGGCCATTGTTTCCCGTTTGCGGGGTTAACTCCATTGAATCCGCCTCAAATGCGCCACGAATTTGCCGGGTTTCCTTAACGTTCCTACGCTTTCCCGATTGCAGCCGCTGCCTCTGTCGAGGTGACCGGACGATCTGCACCAAGGGGCATGGAGAAACGATCCGCAACAAGCGAGAGGGGGAAAGATCATGAGATACGGAAACTGGAGCTGGTTCGGAGGACGGGATTGGGGCGGTCAGTCGAACAGCTGGGCCCATGGTAAGCAGAGCTGGTATCACCAGTCCCAAGATGACGACGATGACGGCCAAGGAACAAAGGGCTCGGGCGGAACCAAGGGATCCGGCGGCACCAAGGGTTGGGACGACGGCAAGGGCACAAAGGGCTCGGGCGGGACCAAGGGATCCGGTGGTACCAAGGGCTGGGACGACGGCAAGGGCACAAAGGGCTCGGGCGGAACCAAGGGATCCGGCGGCACCAAGGGTTGGGACGACGGCAAGGGCACAAAGGGCTCGGGCGGAACCAAGGGATCCGGTGGTACCAAGGGCTGGGACGACGGCAAGGGCACAAAGGGCTCGGGCGGAACCAAGGGATCCGGCGGCACCAAGGGTTGGGACGACGGCAAGGGCACAAAGGGCTCGGGCGGAACCAAGGGATCCGGCGGCACCAAGGGTTGGGACGACGGCAAATGTGACGATCCCAAGCAGGATCCGAAAGACGACCCAAAGGACGACGGAACCACTCCTGACAAGACCACGGTGACTTTCCTCGTGGGATCGGACTTGCAGGTTCAGGTCGAGGTTTCTGCCCTGGAAAGCGGAGAGTTGTTCTTTCGGTTGGCGCCCGAGACATGGGACAAGCCGGTCGGAGACATCGACGGTTTCTTTTTCAACATGACCGACGACGCAGAAGTGTCCAAACTTAACTTCTTCCCCGACGTGAATGCCGGGAATGTGACCAATCACCAGGCGGATGCCAACAACGTCAATGCGCTTGCGAACGGTTTTACGACCGATAGTAATTTCGATGTGGCTTACCAGTTCGGTACGGTTCCGGACTCGACCGAGGGGTTCGTTCACGACGTGGGCTTCACCATCTGGTCGGATGACGGCCCGCTTTCCCTGTCCGATATTGACCTGGATACCATCAGCGTTGCGGTAAACACCGACGGGCCTGACGCACAATTGCTGACACCAGCCGATGCAGTCAATGCCTCTGCCAGCGGATCGGACACCTACCACAATGGCGGCGTAGAGGGCGATGCCTTCGCCGATTGGTACGACAAGGTTCTCGGCGGGTGTTTCGACGACCAGAAGGGTGGAGAGGATGACGACGATCTGAAGTCCGATCCGAAGGACGACCCAAAGGATGATCCCAAAGGCTATGGCTCGGGCGGAAGCAAAGGCTCGGGTGGCACCAAAGGTTGGGATGATCCGAAAGACGATCCCAAAGGCTACGGGTCCGGCGGAAGCAAAGGCTCGGGTGGCACCAAGGGTTGGGATGACCTGAAGGACGATCCCAAAGGCTACGGGTCCGGCGGAAGCAAGGGCTCGGGCGGCACCAAGGGTTGGGATGACCTGAAGGACGATCCCAAAGGCTACGGGTCCGGCGGAAGCAAGGGCTCGGGCGGCACCAAGGGTTGGGATGATCCGAAAGACGATCCCAAAGGCTACGGGTCAGACGGCACGAACGGCTCTGACGGCACAAAAGGCTGGGGCGGCACAAAGGGCGCCATGGACCTTGCCAAGATTTTCGGCCTGCCCACTTACGATGGAGATCCAAAATCTGATGGAGAGACGGGCGGAACCAAGGGATCGGGCGGCACAGATGGCTTGCCGAAATTCAAGGACATCCTTGCGCTGATGACCAAGCCTTGTGACGACGACGATCCCAAGGACGACCCCAAGATCGACGACCCGAAAGACGACGATCTGGACGATTGTTTCTGATCGACTTGACGAAACGCAAACCAATCAAGGGCCGGCCAGCGCCGGCCCTTGATCATGTCAGGCCTTTCGGCGAATGCCGATGTTTTGTCCAATCTGTTGGGGTTTTGGCAAGCCAGCGTGGTCGGCAACCATCCGGGCCATCCTTTCCTGTGCCCAATCCGGGTAGGCGGCCGAACGCCCGGTCTCGTGGCTGACATTCATGAAAAGCGCTTCCTGCGTGGCACAGAGCGCATCATCCACGCCCGAAAACATCTCGCCAAAGTAGTGACCCCGCTTGGCGTCGCGATCGAGAAGCCGGTAAAGGAAATAGAACGGTTCGCCCTCTTTGACTTCGCGCAGGAACTGCATGTGCGATTGCAGGACATACGGCCCTTGCTCCGCCTCTGCGACAAAGGCCGCGCCGATACCCAGATGGTCGTCCATCACCACGTCCAGCGCCCGGTCAAAGGCCACACCGTAGAACCCCACATTCATATGCCCGTTATAGTCGATCCATTCTGGCAGCACGGTGAATCCTGTTACCTTGATCGGCGCTTCATAAGGTCCGTCATGTCCCCCGGTTGGCTTGTCGGTCATGTTTTCTCCATCATGATTTGGCGCGGTGAACCCGGATACCGCGCATGATCCAGCTGCGCGTGTCCGCCGGATCGATCACTGCATCGATCTCTCCCAGCGAAGCGACGTTCAGCGCGCCGCCCTGGGCGTAGGCCTCGGCCACGAGGCGATCATAGAGCGCCTGCCGGGCATCGGCGTCGGGTTCAGCCTCCAGCTCCTTTTTGTAGCCCAGCTGCACTCCGCCTTCGAGCCCCATGGCGCCGAACTCGCCCGTCGGCCACGACAGCGTAAAGGTCGGACGGGCGAAGCTGCCGCCGGCCATCGCCTGTGCGCCGATGCCGTATCCTTTGCGCAGGCAGAAGAACAGGATCGGCGGCCTGAACACGGCTCCAGCCGAGAGGAAATCGCAGGCGGCGGCAACCCCGCCCTGACGCTCGCTGTCCGGCCCGACCATGAACCCCGGTGTGTCGCAGAGAGAAACGAGCGGCAGACCGAAGCGATCCGCGAGGCGCATGAAACGAGCGCCCTTAGCCGAGGCCTGGGCATCGAGCGCGCCGCCAAGATGATGTGGATTGTTGGCCATCACGGCCACCGGATGCCCCTCGACGCGCGCAAAACCGGTGACAATACCCGGCGCATGTGCCGCACCGGTTTCGAGGAAGGAGGCAGTGTCAAAAAGCGCCTTGATCGCATCGCGCATCGGATAGGATCGCTGCCGGTTTTCAGGCACCACATGACGAAGGTGGCGCGGGTTCGCGGCCGACCAGGCCTCGGCCACCCCCTGGAAATAGGACAAGGCCCTGCGCGCCGTTTTGACCGCCTCCTGATCGCTGTCACACAGGATATCGACCAGCCCTTGTTCCGCCTGCATGGTCGCCGGGCCGATCTCGCGCGGGTCAAAAGTGCCAAGACCGCCCGCTTCGATCATCGCGGGGCCGCCAAGACCGATCCAGCTGTCGCGCGCGGCAATGCGCAGATCACCAGCGCCGAACAGGGCCGCGTTTCCGGCAAAGCAGAAACCCGAATTCACCGTGATCTTGGGCCCTCGCCCCCGCAACCCGGCAAAGGTCGCGAATGTCTCGATATCGAGCGCGCAATGCACGAGCCCGGACAGGTCATCATCATTAGGACGACCGCCGCCACCCTCGGTCAGAAAAATCGTGGGCAAACCAAGGTCATGAGCTTTTTCCAGAAGCCTGTCGGTTTTTTTGTGACCCTTCATGCCCTGTGTGCCCGCCATGACCGTAGCATCATAGGCGAGGATCGCCGTCTGTGCGCGTTCCTCTCCGAACACGGGCCGGTTGACGCTGCCGATCCCGGTAATAATACCGTCGGCGGGTGTTTCACGGACCAGCCGCTCCACCCCCAGCTTGCGACGCTGCGCGGCAAGGACCAGTTGGCCGTATTCGTGGAAGTCTCCGCCCTCGCACAGCACTTCGATAAGCTCGCGCGTGGTTCTTTGTCCGCGTTTCTTGCGCCGCTCGATAGCTGCGGGGCGCGCAGCGTCGAGCGTTTGTGACAGCCGGTCTTGCAACGCCGCGAGGTCGGCACGGATTGTTTCAGGATCCGGCCGGGTGTCTTCCGTTTCGGCCCCCTCGCCTGTCTCCTCCGGTTCGTATGTCAGGAGCGTTCCACCCTCGGCAACCAACTCTCCGACCGCAGCGGTCAGGCCGATCACACGACCGGCCTGTTCGGCGGTCACGACATGCTCCATCTTCATCGCCTCGACGAGGGCTAGTTCCTGCCCCGCGTGGAAAACCTCATCCACGGACACCAGCACGGCCTTGAGTTGGCCTTGCATGGGCGAGGTGACGCGGCCGCGTGTCTCGCCGTCGTGAGTGGCAGAGCGTCCTTCGTCTGGCAGTTCGAGATCGGGCAACACGGCATCTATCAGGCCGGTAGTCACATCCCATGCGCCAAGCGCGGGATGCCGCGCCAGGGCAAGCAGAAGCGGCAGGTTCGTCGTAATCCCGTCGATACTGGTTTCCGCGAGGGATTGGCCAAGCCGAACCAGCAGACGCGCCGGATCGGCCCGAGGCTCATGAAGGATGATTTTGGCGAGCAGCGGGTCGAACCCGGGATGCAACTCGTAACCCGCATAGCCATGCGTTTCGATCCGAACGCCGCGGCCCGCCGGGCATTGGAACCCGGATATCGTGCCGCTGGCCGGCGTGATCGACTGGCGAGTCACCCGTTCGGCGTTGACACGGGCCTGAACCGCGATGCCGCGCGGCACGGGTGGGTCGATGAGAGAGGGGTCGATCTGCGACAGCCGCTCTCCGGCTGCGAGGCGCAGTTGAAGCTCGACAAGGTCGAAACCGGTGATTTCCTCTGTTACGGTATGTTCGACCTGCAGGCGCGGGTTGACCTCGATGAAGGCGATCCGATCCTTGGAAACGAGGAATTCGGCCGTCGCTAGCCCCCTAAGCGAGCAAGTGCGCCCGAGCGCGAGGGCCGCCTCGATGATGTTGGCGCGCTTATCCGCGTCGAGACCAGGCGCGGGTGCGAATTCCAGCAGTTTTTGATTGCGCCGCTGGAGTGAACAATCACGCTCCCACAAATGCGTGACGTCGATGCCATCGCCTAGGAGTTGCACCTCGACATGACGTGCCGCTTCGAACAGTTCTTCGGCAAAGAGCGCTCCGCCGCCCAGCGCGTCGGCCTCGGCGCTGCATGCGGCGAAGGCCCGGGGCAGTTCCGAGCGGTCCTGTACGCGCCGCATGCCACGTCCGCCTCCGCCACTGGCGGATTTGAGCATGATTGGGCCTTGTATCGCGTCCATGAAAACATCGGGCCCGTCAAGATCCGTCAAGGCGCCGGTTGCACGCAGAACCGGAACACCGGCACGCTCGGCCAATGCGCGCGCCGAGAGCTTGTCGCCCAGCGCCTGAAGAAGGTCGGCACCGGGTCCGACCAAGGCAAGCCCGGCCTCGGCACAGGCCTTGGCAAAGTCGGCATCCTCGCTGAGAAACCCGTAACCCGGATGGATCGCATCGCATCCCTCGGCACGGGCCGCGTCAATGATGGCAGCACCATCCAGGTATCCCCTAGGCCCCTGCCCCGGTAGCAAAACGGCACGATCGGCGGACCGGACATGCAGACAGTTGGCGTCGTCGCGGGTGTGAACCGCGACCGTCCTGATACCTAGCGCTGCGGCGCTGCGGGCAACACGGATCGCGACCTCGCCGCGATTGGCGATCAAGAGATTTTGGAACATGAGCCCTCCCAAGCCAATCAAAGTCGCAAGCGCGTTCGCGATCCAGCCCTACGCGCCTGCTCGACGCAGGGTCAGATCGCGGTACGCTTGCCCCCGAAGGATGGTTGGGTCCTCATTCCTTGACGATACGGTTTGCAAGCGTTCCGATCCGTTCGATCTGCAGCTCGAACCTGTCCCCGGGCGCCAATCGCTTGCCGATCTCAAGCCCGCAGCCCGTTCCCACGGTGCCCGAGCCGATCACCTCACCCGGATAGAGCGTCTCGGAGGCTGAGATATGCGCAAGGATGGCACCAAAGTCGTGCTGCATGGATCGGGAATTGCCACCGCCCCAACGTTCGCCGTTCACCCTCGCCTCCATGTCCAGCGCGACGGGGTGAGAGACCTCGTCAGATGTCAGGATAAAGGGACCAAGGATGTTGCCGGTATCGAAATCCTTACCCTTGGCTGGGCCGAGTTGTCCGGGCATTTCAGCCATCTGGGCGTCGCGCGCGGACACGTCGTTCAGGATCGTGTAGCCGAAAATGTGATCGGCGGCCTCCTCGGGGCGGATGTTCTTGCCTTTCTTTCCGATCACGATGGCAAGCTCCAGCTCGATATCCAGGAACTCCGCGTAGTCGGGCCAGATCACATCCTGCCCGTGACCGATGAAGCTCAGACGGTTTCCCTTGTAGTAGATGGGTTGGCGATACCAGACCTTGGGAATGTCGAACGGGCGGCCTGTCATCTTCTCAGCCTGTGCAAAGCTGTTTTTCAGGTGCTCTTCGAAGACCAGGCAATCGCGGTACTGAACCGGCAGAAGCGGCGGGCAGAAGGTGACCTCTTCGCTCAGCAGGATGCAGCGATCTTCGGCCGCATCGACAAGAAAACGCGCCAGCGAAAGCGCCTCGTCGCCCCCATAGATCACTGACATCATGTCGACGAACATGGCACAGTCCGCCCCGTTCACTTCGGCGGCGAGGTGAAGGTCGAGCAGGCGGTTGTCATCCAGCGCGGCAACGACCAGCTCGCGACCCTCGAAAGCTACGGTTCCCAGGCGCATGGCGTCACTCCTCGAATATGGCCACGGCACGGGTAAATCCGGCCGAGGCGCCTTTGATCTTGTAGGGGAAACAGGAAATCGTGAAACCGGTAGGCGGAAGCGCTTCAAGCTGCGACAGCTTCTCCATATGGCAATACCCGATCTCCATCGAGGCGCGATGCCCTTCCCAGATGATGGACGGGTCATGGTCCTTGGCATATTGCTGCGCCGTCAGGGCAAAAGGCGCATCCCAGCTCCAGGCGTCGGTGCCGGTGACGCGCACGCCACGCTCGAGCAAGTAAAGCGTGGCCTCGCGCCCCATCCCGCACCCCTTCATAAGATAGTCGGGTTTCCCGTAATGATCCCCGGCGGAGGTGTTGACGACAACGATATCCAGCGGCTGGATCTCGTGTCCGATACGGTTCAATTCCGCTTCGACATCCGCGGCAGACACGACATAGCCATCGTCGAAATGGCGGAAATCGAGTTTCACGCCCGGATTGAAACACCAATCGAGGGGGACTTCGTCGATGGTAATCGCCCGCTCGCCATTGTTCATTGTCGAATGGTGGTGGTAGGGCGCGTCGAGATGCGTGCCGTTATGGGTGGCGATGCTGAGCCTTTCGACGGCCCAGCCCTCTCCTCCCGGAAGATCCTCTTTCTTGAGTCCGGGAAAGAACGCCATGACCTGCTCGGCGGTTTGCTCGTGTGTCATGTACTCGATTTCCGGCAACATGATGGGAGGGTCCGAAACGATACCGGTTTCAAGCGGTACGGACAGATCAACGAAGCGGCGCGACATTTGGGTCTCCTCAGATCAGGGCGGTAGCAAGGGATGGAAAGGCCAGCACCAACGCCAGAAGCACCAGCATCATCAGGGCAAACGGCGCGGCACCGCGAAAGATATCGCCCAAGGAAATAGCCGGATCATCCAAAGCGGATTTGATGACAAAGACGGAAATTCCGAACGGTGGCGTGAGCAGCCCGATCTCGACAGCGATGATGGTGACGATGCCGAACCAGATGAGGTCAACCTGCATCACCGACAAAACCGGCAGCATCAGCGGAACGAGGATCAGCATGATCGACGAGGAATCGAGGATCGTCCCCATCACGATCACCAGTGCGACATAGGCCAGAATGACGCCCCAGTATCCGATCTCGGCGCTTGCCACGAATTCGCCGAACCCAGCGGGTACTCCCGACAGGGCCAGCATGCGCGAATACATCTGCGCGGCGATGATGAGAAAGCAGATCGCAGCCGTGACCAGACCGGTATCGTTCAGGACCTGCCAGAAATCGCGCCAACCCAGCGAACGGCGGGCAAGGCCGATCACGATCGCGCCGAGGCAACCGACCGCCCCGGCCTCGATCGGGGTGAAATAGCCACCGTAGATGCCGCCCAGAACGGCTCCGATCAGGGTCAGCAACGGGAGGCTCTTGGCCACCAGTTCCTGTTGCGTCAGGGGGGATCGCGTCGCTGCATCCGACATCTCGCCCAGCGCCTGCGGCCGCAGGCGCGCGGTAAGCCAGATGCCGACGCCAAACAGCGTGGCCAACAACAGGCCGGGAATGACCCCTGCGATGAACAGATCGCCCACCGATTGCTCGGTCAATAGCCCGTAGAGGATCAGCAGCAGGCTCGGCGGGATCAGCATACCCAGTACCGAAGAGCCCGCGACCACCCCGACCGAAAAGCGCGCCGAATAGCCGTGGCGCATCATCTCGGGAACGGCGATGCGGGTGAAAACGGCCGCCGAAGCAATGGAGATGCCGGTAATGGCCGCAAATATGGCATTTGCACCAACCGTTCCGATCCCCAAGCCACCCGAAAGCTTGCGGAACAGGTGGTTCGCGACGTCGAACGCATCGCGGCCCATGCCGGTCACCGACACGATGTAGCCCATCAGCACGAACAGAGGCACCACGCCGAAGAAATAACTGGAAATGGTTTCCGACGCCGCCAGCGCAAGCAACTTGCCCGCCAGCAACGGCGAGCCCTTGATCGCCCAGACCCCGACATAAGAGGACAGCATCAACGCAAAAGGCACCCAGAAGCCAAGGTAGACCATCGCCACCATCGCGCCAAAGGACACGAGACCTATCTCGAACGGGCTCATCCGCGCCTCCCGACAAGCCGGATCAACGCCGCAAGAGCAAAAAGGAGAAGCTGGACAAGCAAGGCCGCGCATCCGATCTGGATAACCAGCTTGACGGGCCATACCGGCGCGGTGAAGTCGCCAACCGTACCTTCGAACGTGTTACGCTGCCACGCTTTCACGAAGAGCGGCAGGGATGCGGTGTAGAGTTGCCAGACCAGGGCGCTGGCGGCGAGGGCGAAGACAAGCTCGATCCCCTGGCGCAGACGGGGCGCACGGGCCTCGATGGCGCCCAGCATGGCGTCTGCCCGCGTCAGGCGGCCCTTTCTGAAGGTCTGTGCAATCTGAAGGAATACGATGGCGACGATGGACATGGAAACGATCTCGGGCACGCCGGAGACAGGCGCGCCAAAGAACGCGCGGCCAATAACATCGACATTGATCAAGACCATCAAGGCAAGGATCAAGACGGTTCCGGCAACGTTGAGCGCTCCGGTCACGGCGTCCACGAGGCGCCGCAGCGTCAGGAACCACGCGGGCAAGCCGCCGGCCTCACCCTCGCTCATCGCGTCAGCCATGCATCCGGCTCCCTTCGCCCTCGATATGCAAGCGGGGCCGGCCGAAACCGGCCGCTGCCCCCTGTGCCAACTGCGTCACTCCTGATCCCAGTTGCGAACTGGCGTCGCGCCGGCGGCCCGCATCGTGTCCATGTAGGTCTTGAGAACCTCGGTGCCTTTGAGGCCCTCGGCATCCAGCCGCTCGGCCCAGAGCTTGGCGACGTTGTCCATCCCGTCGGCCCACTCCTTGCGGAAGGCTTCGTCGACCTCGGAAATCGTCGCGCCTTGCTCCTCCATCATCGACAGAAAGGTCGACACCGAAGCATCGAGATCGGCGTGATAGGCCACGCGGTCCGCCTCTGCGGCATCTCTCAGAGCCTGCTGAACCACGGGATCCAACCCATCGAACCAGTCCTTGTTGGCAGCGAGACCGCCGGCATACTGCGCGCCGAAACCCACCTTGGTGATATAGGGTGCGACCTCGTGCAGCTTGCCCGGCAAAGCGGCAGAGGCGAAGACGATCACCCCGTCATACACGCCGGTCTTGATCTCGTTGTAATAGGTGGTGAGGTTGCCGGACACGCCCACAGCGCCGGTCCCCTCCAGCCAGTTCACCGCGGGTCCTGGCGCAGCGATCTTTCGGCCGTCGAGATCGGCGATGTCCTCAACGGGAAAGGTTGTCATCAAAAGGTAATCGTCGATACCGATGGCCCCGCCGAGGTATTCGAGGCCGTTTGCTTCCCACGAGGCGCGCATGACCTCATCCGTAGCCTGCAATTCATCCATCCACTCGCTGACAACGGTGGAATCCGAAATCACGAACGGGGTGAAATAGGTAACGTTCTGAACGGCCAGCTTCGCCGGGTCGAACAGCGACGATACCAGCCCGATCTCGGCCAGCCCTTCCTCAACCGCCTCAAGCTCTTCGCCGACCTTGGCCAGCGACCCGCCATATTGTTCGGACCAGGTGATGGAATGGTCGGTCCCCTCGAGCGCCTCGTTGACCGCCGGGATGAACGTCTGGCTGGCATGTTTGACCCAGCGGAAGACCGGCGGATGGCCCGCAACGATCGTAACGGTCATTTCTTCGGCCATTGCAGCACCGCCGCTTGCCAGCATGACCGCAGCCGCGGTCAATCTCGTGATATGGTTCATGGTTTCCTCCCCGGATGAACGCTAGGTCAGCGCGCGGATACCCGCGCAGATGAAGGGTATTATGTGGTCGAGCATCTGGTCGGCATCACCGTCGTCGCACAGCCCGTCGGACAGGCGGTGGGCGCGGCCGGTCTTGGCCATCATCGTCATGCCGACCCCGATCGCGAACATGTAGGCCCAGACGGCGTTGGGCCGCGTCAGTCCCGGCTCGGCCTCCATCAAAGCGGAGATGTATTCCCGTGCGATGGGGTCGTAATACGTTTCGGCCAGCGCCTGATCGCGCGGGTCGGCGGAATTGGCGAAACTCACGAGGATCCGCGCATAAGCGCCGCCGTCTCGGGCCTGATCCAACCCGGCCTCGATGGTAGGACGGAACAATGCATCCACGATCGCTTCCAGCCGAGGTGCCGCCGAGCCGCGCAGCTCCTTCAGTCGCCGTGCGCGTGCGCCGTTGATCTGGTCGGACCGCCGAGCGACGACAGCCTCGAACAAGCCCTCTTTCGACTTGAAGTGGTAGTGGATGAGCCCCTGTGCCACCTCGGCACGCTCGGCGATTTCACGAAGGGCAGAACCTTCGAAGCCCGAAGCCGCGAACACCTGTTCAGCCGCGTCAAGGATGGCGTCGAAACGGCGCGCGCTGCGCGCCGCAGGGGTTTGAGCCGTCTCGGGCAAGAGTTCCTCCCAGACTCCTGACTGATCGCTCAGTCAGGATTTTCGGTTCCCCGAGTCGTGTCAAGCCATTTGACGCCCCACGCATGCCTATTCACCTGAGGCGGTTTCGCAGCAGTCTGCGCTTGAATGCGAATGAGCGGCGGCCGACCGGTAAAGCGGACATCGCGCAAGCCAACACTCGAACGTTGACAAATTTCCGATTCGGCAAATACCATTTGCACACAAACAACAATCGATCTTCAACAGGGATCGCAGCTTTGGACTATATCGTGCCCACCGGACTGGAGGAGGCCTTTGGCCACCTTGCACGTGGCCCCGTGCATATCGTCGCGGGCGGAACCGACTATTATCCATCTCGTCGGCGCGGTGCATTGGCTTGTGATCTTCTGGATGTCACGCGCATTGCCGAATTGCAGGGAGTAACCCGGGGCGATGCAGGCTGGAGGATCGGCGCTGCAACGCGGTGGAGCGATGTCATCCATGCCGACCTGCCCCCGGCCTTCAATGGCTTGAAGGCGGCCGCGCGCGAGGTCGGCAGCATCCAGATCCAGAATGCGGGAACGGTCGCCGGGAACCTGTGCAATGCCTCCCCGGCCGCAGACGGTGTACCGCCGCTGCTGACGCTCGATGCGCAGGTAGAGCTGGGGTCATCGCAAGGTTTGCGCATGCTTGCGCTGTCGGATTTCATTACCGGCCCACGGCGCACCGCCCTGCAGCCCGGCGAAATGGTGACCGCAATACATGTTCCCGAACCGCCGAACGGTGCCACCAGCGGCTTTGCAAAGCTGGGCGCGCGACGTTACCTCGTGATCTCGATCACGATGACGGCCGCTTTGCTGACGCTCGACCAGCGAGGGTTCATCGCCGAGGCAAGAGTGGCGGTCGGTGCCTGTTCGCCCGTGGCATGTCGCCTGCCGGCGCTTGAGGCATCTCTCATCGGTCAGGACCCGTCTGCGCCAAGTATCGACAGCGCGCTATTGTCCCCGCTCGCCCCCATCGACGACGTCCGGGGCAGTGCCGCCTATCGTGCGGATGCGGTTTCCGAACAGATTGCCGAAGCTCTGCGCGCGGCCGGAGGGAAACATGGATAAATCCATTTCCAACCACACCACGGATTTTGCGCTGAACGGCTCGCCTGTGAGCATCAGCCCCCGCGCCGGAGAACGGCTGTCCGAGGCGCTGCGCGAACGGCTTGGCGCCCGTGACGTTAAAATCGGCTGCAATGCGGGCGACTGCGGGGCCTGCACCGTGCTTGTCGATGGAGCGCCGGTCTGCGCGTGCCTGATGCCCGCCCAACAAGCCGCCGGGCGCGAAGTCCAAACCCTGTCGGGGCTGATACAGACCGATCCGGTCAGCCAAGACCTGGCCGAGCGGTTTCGCGCGCATGGCGCTGCACAATGCGGGATCTGTACACCGGGCATGATGGTAACGGCCACCGCCTTGCTGCGCGTGGATCCGGAACCGGACGAACAGCAGGCGATGGATGCTCTCGGCGGCGTTCTGTGCCGCTGCACGGGCTACCGCAAGATCCTGGATGCCGTGACTGGCGCGCCCGCTCCTGCTACCGGCCCTGCCGACGGGCATACCGGTGCCTCGGTTCCGCGGCTGGACGGGCTTGCCAAGATCACCGGAACCGAACGCTTTGGCGACGATATCGCCCCCGCGGGAACGCTTGAGCTGTTACTGATCCGGTCTCCATTCGCTCGGTCTGGCTTCGCCTTTGGCGATCTCGACCGGTTTCTGGAGGATACTCCCGGTATCGAGGCCATCCTGACCGCCAAGGATGTGCCCGGGCGCAACCTGTTCGGCACCATCCCCGGCTTCATCGACCAGCCCGTTTTCGCGACGACCGAAACAAGGTTCCGCGGCGATCCTGTGGCAGCGGTGATCGGTACGCCGGAGGCTATCGCCGATTTCGACCTGGCTGGTTTTCCGGTCACGTGGGAGGAACGCCCCGCCGTGCAGGATGTCGAGGCCGCGATGGCAGACGGTGCGCCCCTGCTGCACGCCGACAGAACGGGCAACGTGATGTGTGCCGGTCGCGTTGTCCACGGGGATGCCGAGGCGGCGCTGGACCGGGCCGACATGGTCGTCGAAGCCGCGTTTCGCACCCGTTTCGTCGAACACGCCTATATCGAGCCGGAGGCAGGCTATGCCCGCATGGATGGCGACAAGGTCGAAATTCACGCGTGCACGCAAGCTCCGGTCATGGACCAGGAAGGGCTGATGGACATCCTCGCCCTGCCCCGCGACAAGGTCCGGATCGTGCCATCCGCGGTGGGAGGAGGGTTCGGCGCCAAGCTGGACCTGAGCGTGCAGCCCTACCTGGCGCTTGGTGCTTTGAAAACGGGCAAGCCCGTGCGCCTGACCTACACGCGGACCGAGTCGATGCAGGCCACCACCAAACGCCACCCGGCCGAGATGCGCGTCAGGATCGGTGCGATGCGTGACGGGCGGCTCTCGGGCCTTGTCTTCGATGGCGAATTCAATACCGGCGCCTATGCAAGCTGGGGACCGACAGTCGCCAACCGTGTGCCTGTTCATGCGTCGGGGCCTTACCGGGTGCCGGACTATCGGTGCGTGGCAACCGGCGTCTATACCCACAACCCACCCTCGGGCGCTTTCCGGGGGTTCGGCGTACCACAAGCCGCCATCGCGCAGGAATGCCTGTTCGACGAACTCGCCGAAGAGTTGGGGATGGACGCGCTGGAGTTCCGGTTGAGCAACGCGCTGCAGAGCGGAGAACCCACGGTATGCGGCCAGGTGTTCGACAAGGGCGTGGGCATCACCAAATGCCTCGAGGCTCTGCGGGACGGTTGGACCACCGCCAAGGCCGAGGTCGAAACGTTCAACGCGTCTTCGGAAACCGTGAAGCGCGGCGTTGGACTTGGGGCCGGATGGTACGGCTGCGGCAACACCTCGCTTCCCAACCCCTCCACGATCAAGGCCGGGATCACCCCCGACGGGCGGTTAAGGCTGCATCAGGGAGCGATGGATATCGGTCAGGGCGCCAACACCGTGATTGCACAGATCTATGCAACCGCACTCGGCATCCCGGTCGAGATGATCGAACTGGTCGGAGCCGATACCGATGTCACCCCCGACGGCGGCAAGACATCGGCCTCGCGTCAGACCTATGTCTCGGGCAACGCCGCCCGCCTTTCAGGCGAGGCGATGAGGGCGCAGATCCTTGCGCGTGCCAATGCCGGAACCGAGGCCGTGATCCTTCTGGAGCATGGGGCAATGCGGATCGAGGATGGCGGGCGGACGCACATTATTGACCTTGGCGCACTGGACCCCGACGCAGAGGGTTACGTGCTCCGATCCGAGGAAACCTATGACCCGCCGACCAAACCCCTCGACGAGAATGGACAGGGTGTTCCCTATGCGCAGTTCGGTTACGCCGCGCATCTGATTGTGGTCGAAGTCGACACGAGAATGGGCACCGCGCGTCCCGTTCGCGTCCTCGCGGCGCATGACGTCGGCCACGCAATCAACCCCGAACTGGTCGAAGGGCAGGTGCATGGCGGCGTGGCACAAGGCCTCGGCATGGCATTGATGGAAGAGTACATTCCGGGTCGGACCGAAAACCTCCACGACTATCTGATCCCAACAATCGGGGATGTGCCGCCCATCGAGACGCTGATCATCGAAGAGCCGGATGGGCACGGACCCTATGGTGCCAAGGGGCTGGGCGAACATGCGCTGATTCCGACCGCGCCCGCGATCCTGAACGCGATTCGCAACGCCTGCGGAGTGAGGATGCGCGAACTGCCAGTCACGCCGTCGCGCTTGCGCGCGGCCATTCTGGAGCAAGGTCATGGCTGATCGGGACAAGCCAGAAAAGATCCGCTGCGATGCCTGCCCTGTGCTGTGCTACATCGCCGAAGGACGCTCGGGCGCGTGCGACCGCTACGCCAACCATGGCGGAGAGCTGGTCCGGCTGGATGCGCTGACGGTGATCGAGCATGGTGATCAGAAACTCGTTTCCTTCATGAAGGATGCCACGCCCGATGAATGGGATGGTGATCTGGTTCTGGGCAACCGTACATTCGTGACGGCCGTCGGCGCTGGCACCACCTATCCCGATTACAAGCCCGCCCCCTTCATCGTCAGCCAGCAGGTCAAGGGCGTCGACATGGTCACCGTGGTGACCGAAGGGATATTCTCTTATTGCGGCGTCAAGGTGAAGATCGACACCGACCGTCACATCGGCCACGAACGCGACGTGGTCCGCGTGGATGGCGAACCCGTCGGCCACGTGATGACAAGCGAGTACGGGTCCAAGATGCTGTCGCTCGGCGGCGTCGAGCACCTGACAGGCGGGTCCAAGAAGGAAGGGCGCGTGACCTGCGATACCCTTCTGAAACTCTGCAACCGGGATGCGGTCGAGATGGTGATCGGTGAGCCGGGCCACGAGACCACGCTGGCGGTGCAGGCCGGCCACCCGCCGATCATCAACGGTCAGACAGAGAAGCTGATGCGTGTGGGCTGCGGTTCGGCCGCGATAGGGATGTTCGCCAAGCAGTGGCTGGGCCATGCAGACGAGGTCGTGGTTGTCGACGACCACATCACCGGCGTCCTGTCCGAGCATCAGGCGGGCAAGATGCTGGATGTGCCGCCCACCGGCATCCGCATCAAGGGCCGCCGATCGACACCGGGCCGGTACTTTCAGGTTGCAGAACCCGGCACTGGCTGGGGTGGGACGGATATCACCGATCCCTTGGTGATCCTTGGCGACTGGAAGGCCGAAATCGCTTGGCCAGGCCTGCGCCTGCTCATGGTGTCCACGACCGGCGAGCAATATGCCTATTTCGAACTGGACGAGGATTTGCGCCCGAAACCTGCCGCGATACCAGACGCGTTGAAGGCAAGCGCCGACCTGATCGCCGAGAACTGCGAACCCTCCGTCTGTTCGGTGCTTTTCATGGGCGGTGCGGGCGGTAGCCTGCGTGCGGGCGTGACCGAGAATCCGGTTCGCCTGACGAAATCCGTGAAGGAGTCGCTTACCTACGTGTCCTGCGGCGGTGCCGAGGCCTATGTCTGGCCCGGGGGCGGGATCACCGTGATGGTCGACGTGCTCGACATGCCGACGCAAAGCTTTGGCTATGTTCCGACGCCGGCCCTTGTGGCACCCATCGAGTTCACTATGCGGGTTAGCGATTACGACACCTTGGGTGGCCATATCGATGAAATCCGTCCCGTGGATCGCGTGGTCGGCGACAACGCGCGAAAGGTCCCGCCCGAAGAGCGGCAACCGGACCCGATGGATCACGCGAACTACCGCTGGGCCAAATGACATGGAGGCGATGGCGGCCATACTTCCCTGCGGAACCCGTTTGCACCTGCAACATGGCCCCATCGACCTGATCATCGGCGCTGATGGCGCGCGCGACGAAGCCTTTGCCGCGGCCCGGTCCCGGTTCGCGACAGTGCTGCAGGAGCTTGTTTCAGAACTGCCATTTCTGCGCCGCGCACTGCAGTCAGACCGCCGTGGCCCGAACGGAACAGTTGCCCAACGGATGACGCGCGCGGTGCTGCCGCACTGCCGCACCTTCGTCACACCGATGGCGGCGGTTGCAGGTGCGGTGGCCGACGAGGTTCTTGCAGCCATGACGGATTGCGCGGCAGTCTCGCGAGCATACGTCAACAACGGCGGAGACATCGCTCTCTACCTCGCTCCCGGGCACAGTTTCGTTACCGCGATTGCAGGATTGGATGGCCGCAGCAACGGGCAGCTTACGGTCCGCGCCAGTGACGGCATAGGCGGGATCGCCACCTCGGGGAGCGGGGGGCGCAGCTTGTCGATGGGGATCGCGGATGCAGTCACCGTTCTGGCCAAGGACGCGGCAAGCGCGGATGTCGCTGCCACGTTGATCGCCAATGCGGTTGATTTGCCGGATCACCCGGCGATTCACAGGGTGCCCGCGCACGAAAGAGATCCCGATAGCGATCTAAAAAATCATTTGATCACAAATGGTTGCGAACATCTTTCGTTGCCCGAAATCCACGATGCACTGCAAAACGGTCGGATCGTGGCGCAAAACATGATCCGGCAGGGTTTGATCATGTCGGCCTGCCTGTTCCTGCGCGGGGAAACCTGCCATGCGGGGATGTCTCACCTCGTCCCCTTACCCGGAGATATGGAAAATGCCTGACGTCAATCTGCGCAAGACAGTCTCTTCGCTCGAAGAGATTTTTCACGAGGGCGGACCAGTCGCCGAGGTTCCACTTCGCCGTGCCGCGATCCTTGCCATTATCGCAAACCCCTTCGCCGGGCGCTACGAGGCGGAGATTCAACCGTTCATGGAGGATCTGAAGCCTCTGGGCCTGCAAATGGCGCAGGATCTTCTGGAGATGCTGGGCGGCCCGGATCAGGTCCAAGGGTACGGCAAAGGTGCAATCATCGGCGAGGCCGGCGAGCTGGAGCATGGCGCGCTTTGGCACGCGCCGGGCGGCTACGCCATGCGCCAACTTCTGGGTACGGCCAATGCCATCGTGCCCTCGACCAAAAAGGTGGGCGGTGTGGGGGCGCGGTTGGACGTGCCGATCACGCATATCAACGCGTCCTACGTGCGTAGTCATTTCGACGCGATGGAAGTTGGCTGCAATGACGCGCCCCGTGCCGACGAGATGGCGCTGGCACTGGTGATGACAACCGGCCCGCGTGTGCATTCGCGGTCCGGCGGGCTGGAAGCCTGGGAAATCAAGGGAGAGGACGGGCTGAGATGACCAAGATCCGCAAGATCGCAGTGAACGTGGAAGAAACCCACATCGAAGCCGGACGCGACATCGCGCCGCCAACGCGCAAGGCTGTCGCCGTTGCGGTGATCGAGAACCCCTTTGCCGGGAAGTATGTCGACGATCTGTCGCCCCTGATGGAAACCGGCGCGGAACTCGGCGCGCTTCTGGGTCGTCGATGCGTCGAGGCGTTGGGAATCAGCGCGTCGCAGGCCGAAAGCTATGGCAAGTCGGCTATGGTGGGCGAGAATGGCGAGCTGGAACATGCCGCTGCAATCCTGCATCCGAAACTTGGCGCACCTCTGCGGAAAGAGGTTGAAAAGGGTGCCGCCCTAGTCCCCTCGTCAAAGAAGATGGGCAGCCCCGGCCAAGTGCTCGACGTGCCGCTCGGGCATAAGGACGCCGCCTATGTCCGGTCTCATTTCGACGGGATCGAGGTGCGACTGAATGATGCGCCGCGCGCGAACGAGATCATGGTCGCCGTCGCCGTAACCGACAGCGGGCGGCCCCTGCCTCGCGTCGGCGGTCTGACCGCTGACCAAGCCGAAGGGAAAGACGGGCTCAGATAGACCAGCGCCGGGTTCAACCGGCCGAAATGATATCCAACCGGAGGACGATACATGACCCTAATCAGACGGACCGTTCTGGGTGCGCTCGCTGCGCTGCCGCTTGCAATGCATCCGATAACCGCAAGCGCGCAGGAGAC
Organism: Lutimaribacter marinistellae; assembly: GCF_042648365.1. Classification (NCBI taxonomy): domain Bacteria; kingdom Pseudomonadati; phylum Pseudomonadota; class Alphaproteobacteria; order Rhodobacterales; family Roseobacteraceae; genus Lutimaribacter; species Lutimaribacter marinistellae. The sequence goes on from NZ_JBHRXI010000010.1 coordinate 527,102, forward strand.
CATCGTTCTGGGCGAGGTGAACAGCTACACACGCCTTCCCGCCTTCCTCGAGCCCTACAAAAAGGGCTGGGAGCTTGCCATCGAGCAGATTAACGCCGAGGGCGGCGTGATGGGCAAACAGCTCGAGGTGGTCAGCCGTGATGACACGGGCGATCCGGCCACTGCCATCCGCATCGCCGAAGAACTGGTGTCGAAAGAGGGTGCCGTGATGATCTTCGGCACTTTCCTGTCCAACATCGGCTTGGCCGTTGCCGATTTCGCCAAGCAGAAAGAGGTGCTGTTCCTTGCCTCCGAGCCGCTTTCGGATGCGATCGTGTGGTCCAAGGGGAACAAGTACACCTATCGCCTTCGCCCCTCGACCCACATGCAGGCCGCGATGCTGGCCGAACAGGCCGCGAAGCTGGACGCAGTGAAATGGGCCACGGTCGCCCCCAACTATGCCTATGGGCAGGATGCAGTGAAAGCGTTCAAGTCCGAACTGAAACGGCTGAAACCGGATGTCGAATTCGTCGAGGAACAGTGGCCGCCTGTCTTCAAGATCGATGCCGGGTCTACCGTGCGCGCTCTGGAACAGTCCAAGCCGGACGCGATCTACAACGTCACGTTTGGCGGGGACCTCGCCAAGTTCGTCCGCGAGGGTTCTTTGCGCTTCCTGTTCGAGGATCGCGATGTGGTCTCTCTGCTGACCGGTGAGCCGGAGTACCTCGACCCGCTGGGCGGCGAAGCCCCCGAGGGGTGGATCGTGACGGGCTATCCGTCGATGGCCATCGACACGCCGGAGCATGACGCGTTCGAAAAGGCCTACATGGACAAATGGGGCGAAAAGCCCAAGACCGGGTCGATCGTCGGGTACAACTCTGTCCTGACCATCAAGGCCGCTCTGGAAAAGGCCGGATCGACCGACACGGCCGCGCTCCTCGCCGCTATGGACGGTCTCGAAGTCGCGTCCAGCCCTACCGGGCCGTTCATGTTCAGAGCAGCCGATCATCAATCCACCATGGGCGCCTATGTCGGGAAAACCGGCATGGTGGACGGCGCACCGGCGATGGTCAACTGGGCTTATGCGGACGGGGCGGATTACCTCCCCTCCGAAGAAGACGCAGCCAAGTTGCGCCCTGCCGAGTGAAGCCGACAAAGGCAGGGCGCAATGCGCGCCCTGCCCGTTTGAATAACCAGACAGGGACGGTGGCCTGATGGGCTTTTATCTGGCGCAATTGCTGACGGGGTTGGCCAATGCCTCCTCGCTCTTTCTGATCGCGAGCGGGCTGTCGATCATCTTCGGTGTGACCCGGATCGTGAACTTTGCCCATGGCTCGTTCTACATGGTGGGCGCATACATCGCCTATACGCTGGTCACGATGTGGTCGGGGTCGATACTCGGCTACTGGGGGGGCGTGATCCTTGCGGCCGCTGCGGTCGGGCTTATCGGCCTCGTGATCGAGTTGACCATCCTGCGCCGAATCTACCAGGCACCCGAACTGTTCCAACTTGTCGCGACCTTCGGTGTCGTGCTGATCTTCCAGGATCTGACGCTGGCCATCTGGGGTGCCGAAGATTTGCTGGGTCCACGAGCGCCGGGGCTGGACCGCGCAGTGCGTATCATGGGCGAGCCCATCCCGGAATACGACTTGGCCTTGATCGCTATTGGCCCTGCCGTGTTGCTGGCCATCTGGCTGTTGTTTCACCGGACGCGCTGGGGCGTGCTGGTCCGCGCGGCCACGCAGGACCGCGAGATGGTCGGCGCGCTTGGCGTGAACCAGGCGTGGCTGTTTTCCGCGACATTCATCCTCGGCGCCTTTCTGGCGGGTCTCGGCGGGGCCTTGCAGATCCCGCGTGAGGCGGTTTCGCTGCAAATGGACCTGTCGATCATCGGCGAGGCATTCGTCGTCGTCGTCATCGGCGGCATGGGCAGCGTGACGGGCGCCTTCGTTGCCGCGGTGCTCATCTCGGTTCTCAACGCCTTTGCGATTCTCATCTTTCCCCAGATTTCGATCGTTTTGCCCTTCGTCGTGATGGCCGTTGTGCTGATCGTCCGACCTTACGGGTTGTTCGGCAAACCGGGCAGCGAGCACGGCGCACCCGAGGAGCCCGAACAACCCTTGGCGCTTTTGGGGCAAAAGGGGATGATGGTGCTTTTGGCCGGCGTCGTCGTCCTGGCGCTCAGCCCGTTGGCCGTGGCGGAGTTTACCACGATCCTGCTGGTCGACGTCATGGTGGCAACTCTCTTTGCCGTGTCGCTGCATTTCATGATGGGCGTCGGTGGCATGGTCAGTTTCGGACATGCTGCCTATTTCGGCGTCGGTGCCTATGCGGCAGCCATGGCGGTGACCTATTTCGGGTTTCCCATGCTGCCGTCAATGCTCTTCGCTCCGATTTGCGCGGCGGCGGCTGCCTTGTTCTTCGGTTGGTTCTGCGTGCGGCTCTCCGGGGTTTACCTCGCCATGCTGACGCTGGCAGCCGCACAGATCCTGTGGGGCGTCACTTTCCAATGGCAGGACTTTACAGGCGGTGATGACGGCATTCTTGGCGTCTGGCCAGCGAAATGGGCCAGCGACGACCGGGTCTATTTCTACATAGCCTTCGTGCTGTGCATTGGTGGCATCTGGCTGTTGCGGCGGGCGGCGCATTCGCCCTTCGGCTACATCCTGCGCGGCGTGCGCGACAGCCGCATCAGGGCCGAGTCGATCGGGGTCGACACCCGGTTTCATCAATGGATGGGATTCACTCTCGCGGGCACGCTTGCGGGCCTTGCCGGCGTCGTTTTCGCCTTTTCCAAGGGGTCGGTCTTTCCCGACACGCTGGGCATCGCCTTGTCCATCGATGGGCTGATCATGGTGCTTTTGGGCGGCATCCACGCATTGGCGGGACCGATCTACGGTGCCGTCGCGTTCGTGATGATCGAGGATTGGGTGACACGGCTCGACTATTGGCGCTTTATCTTCGGCGCCATCATCCTTGTGGTCGTCCTGCTGGCGCCAGACGGGATCGCGGGCGGCGTCAATCGGCTGGCCCGCGCGATCCGGGGAGGTCGTGCATGAACGTTGTTCTCGAGGTGAACGGGCTTTGCAAAAGCTTCGGAGGTGTGCAAGCGGTCGACGATGTCAGCTTTGCGGTCAACAAGGGCGAGTTTCTTGCGCTGATCGGGCCCAATGGCGCGGGCAAGACGACCTGTTTCAACATGCTGAACGGGTACCTGCGGCCCGACAGGGGCTCGGTCGCCTTGCGCGGCAAGGAACTGATCGGAACACCGCCGCGACGGATCTGGCGGCTGGGGGTCGGTCGCACCTTTCAGATCACCGAAACGTTCCTGTCCATGACCGTCCGCGAGAATGTTCAGATGGCGCTGATCTCTCATCACCGGCGCATCTACGACATCTTTTCGCGCGCCACCCGTCTATACGTGGACGAGGCAGATGCCCTGCTCGATCTTGTATCGATGCGCGACCAAGCCACGCGGCCCTGTTCCGAGCTTGCTTATGGTGACCTCAAGCGGCTGGAACTGGCCATTGCGCTTGCCCATAAACCCGCCCTCCTGCTGATGGATGAGCCGACCGCCGGGATGGCCCCGTCCGAACGCATCGCGCTGATGGCGCTGACTGCGGGCATTGTCGAACGCGAGGGCGTCAGCGTGGTGTTTACTGAACACGACATGGATGTCGTCTTTGCCCATGCTCATCGTATCCTTGTCCTGAACCGGGGCGCGTTGATCGCCGAAGGAACCGGTGCCGAGATCCGCGCAAATCCGACCGTGCAAGAGGTCTATCTGGGCGGTGGAACCGTCTTTACCGAAGAGGCAAGCCATGCTTGAGGTCGATGCACTGCACGCCCGCTATGGGCGCGCACAGATCCTGAATGGCGTGTCGCTGGATGTCGGCGAGAACGAGGTCGTCGCCCTTCTTGGGCGCAACGGCGCGGGAAAGTCGACCACGATGAAATCGGTTATGGGACTTGTCCGCCAGACCGACGGAAACATTCGCTATGACGGCCAGCAGATCCGGGGAAAACCGTCCCACCAGATCTGCCGGACCGGTATAGGTTACGTCCCGGAGGAACGCCGCATCTTTGGCGATCTCACCGTCGAGGAGAATCTCGAAGTCGGTCGCCGAGGCGCGCGTGAGGACGCCCCCGAATGGTCGCTGGACCATCTGTTCGAGCTTTTCCCGAACCTTGCAGAGCGGCGACGCAACCTGGGCAAACAATTGTCGGGCGGTGAGCAGCAGATGCTGACGATCGCACGCACCCTGATGGGCAATCCCAAGCTGGTGCTGCTTGACGAGCCATCCGAAGGCATTGCACCGGTCATCGTGGAACAGATGGCGCGGGTTATCGCCGAACTCAAGGCCGAGGGGTTGTCGGTGCTGTTGTCGGAACAGAACCTTCACTTCGCCCGGCTGGTCTCGGACAGGGCATACATCATCGAAAAAGGTGAAATGCGCTGGGATGGAACATTTGCCGATCTGGACGCACAACCCGAGATTTCGAACAGTTATCTGGCAGTTTGACCCAATTTCGCCTAGCCCTGTCATTGACGTTCAAGGAGAATGCCCATGGCAGAGCATGACAGCCCATATGTCCTCGACGGTCAGGTCGGCTATCTCATGCGGCTGGCCACGCAGCGCCATGCGGCGATTTTTCAGTCCCTGACGCTCGAAGGGCTGACCGCCATGCAGTTTGCAGCTCTGGTTCGCATAGCCGAACAAGGAAAATGCTCACAAAATCATCTGGGCCGTCTGGCGGCCATGGACGTGGCAACGATCAAGGGCGTTGTCGACCGGCTTCGCGCCAAGGGACTGACCGTGACCGAACCCGACCCGAACGACAAGCGCCGCACGCTGATTTCGCTGTCCGCCAGCGGTCAGGCGCTGCTTGAGCGTATGTACGACAGAGGCCACGAGATCACCGAAGCAACCCTTGCCCCGCTCACCCCCGAGGAACGGACCGCGTTGGTGGCGATCCTGCGCAAGATCACCTAGGACACGACCTGCGGCAGCCGCGTCGCGGGCGGTGTGTTGCGGCTGCGTTCCGAGCGTACGACGCCGTCGATGATCGTCATGCCCACACCGGGCAGGTTGCCCAATTGTACGGACTCGAGGATCGTGGACCCCGGCGCGTGCTGCGCCTGGTCCATCAGCACGAAATCCGCCGCGTATCCGCGCTCCAACAGGCCTGCGTCCAGCTCTCGCTGGCGCGCCGTATTGCCATTGGCGAAACAGAACGCGACCTCGGCCGGCACGTTGCCCAATGCGGACAGCATTGCCACCATTCGCAGGATCCCGAGGGGCTGCACACCCGATCCCGCGGGGCCGTCGGTGCCCAGGATGATCCGCTCCATCTGGTTTAGTTCGCGTGCCGTGTTCAACGTCAGCAGCGCGGCGCGTTCGTTGCCATTGTGGACGATCTCCAGCCCGGCCTGACAGCTTTCGCACAGGCAGGTGATCTGATCGTCGGGAAGCGCCGAATGCCCGCCATTGATGTGGCCAATCACGTCCGTGCCGGTTTCCAGCACCATGTCCGCATCGATCAGGCCGGAACCTGGGATGGACGGACCGCCTGTGTGGATCGTGGACTGGATGCCGTATTTCCGCGCCCAGTCGACCATCTGTTTTGCAGTCTTGCCGTCCTTGACGGTGCCAAGCCCCACCTCGCCCAGCAGCTTGACGCCGGCATCGGCCATTTCCTTGAAATCCTGCTCGACCATCCCGTGTTCGATGACTGGCGCACCGGCATGGACCTTGACCCCCGAGGGGCGGAAATTCTCGTACCAGCGCTGCGACGCGATCGCCATTGCCTTCAGGCCGACGATATCCTTTGGCCTGCCCGGCATGTGCACTTCGCCGGCCGAGATCATCGTCGTGACGCCGCCATGCAGGGTCGAATCGATCCAGTGAAGCTGCTGTTGCCGGGGGGTGTAATCACCCACGACCGGATGCACGTGGCTGTCGATCAAACCCGGGGCAAGCGTTACGCCATTGGCGTCGATGAGCGTATCGGCATCCTCGGTGTCGAGATCGCTTTCGTACCCCCAGTCCGAGATCCGACCGTCGATGGCGACCACACAATCCCCGTCAAAGATGGGCTGCTCCATCTTGCCCGAAAGTATGAGACCGATATTCCGGATCACCAGCTTGGTCATGATACACTCCCGCATTCCGCCCTTTGTTGGCAGGCTAACGGGTTTGCATCACCGGTCAAGCATGCTTGTCCGAATGTGCTGGTGTCATCGCGAGGATAACCCGCGAACGGGCAGTCAATCCTCAGGTATTGAACAGGAAATGCATCACGTCGCCATCCTTGACGACATAGCCCTTGCCTTCGGCGCGCATCTTGCCGGCTTCCTTGGCGCCCTGCTCTCCATCACAGGCTATGTAATCGTCATAAGCGATGGTCTCTGCCCGGATGAAGCCCTTTTCGAAATCGCCATGAATCACGCCTGCCGCCTGCGGCGCCGCGGTTCCCTGCCGGATCGTCCAGGCGCGCGCCTCTTTCGGACCCACGGTAAAGTAAGTCTCAAGATGCAGCAGGTCGTATCCGGCGCGGATCAACCGGTCGAGACCCGGCTCCTCCAATCCCATCTCTTCGAGAAACATCGCGGCTTCTTCGTCGTCGAGTTGGCTGATCTCTTCTTCGATCCGGGCGCTGATGATGACGTGACCGTTGCCCTGCGCAGCGGCCATCTCGGCAACGCGTGCGGAGTGTTCATTGCCTTCGGCAGCCTCGTCCTCGGCGACGTTGCAGACATAAAGAACGGGCTTGGTCGTGAGAAGTTGCAGGGTCTTCCAAGCCTTCGCATCCTCGGCGTCCACGGAGACCAGACGCGCGGGCTTACCCTGTTCGAGCATCTCCTGCGCGGCGGCAAGCAACCTGTCCTGCTGCTGCGCTTCCTTGTCGTTGCCCTTGAGCTTGCGAACAAGGTTCGCGCGGCGCTTCTCGATGCTCTCAAGATCAGCCAGCATCAGCTCCGTTTCGATGGTATCGGCATCGGCCACCGGATCGACACGGCCCTCGACATGGGTCACATCCCCGTCTTCGAAACAGCGCAGCACATGGGCGATGGCGTCAACCTCACGGATGTTGGCAAGGAACTGGTTGCCCAGCCCTTCGCCCTTGGACGCGCCTTTCACCAACCCGGCGATATCCACGAATGTCATGCGGGTCGGGATCACCTGGCGCGACTTGGCTATGGCGGCCAGCTTGTCGAGGCGCGCATCCGGAACGGCAACCTCACCCACATTGGGTTCGATCGTGCAGAAGGGAAAGTTTGCAGCCTGTGCCGCCGCCGTACGGGTCAGCGCGTTGAACAGGGTCGATTTGCCGACATTTGGCAACCCCACGATTCCCATTTTGAAGCCCATGTCGCACTCCTGTCTGTACCGATCTGCGCCTGCGCGCCGCTTCTATGCAGCGCAGACGTTAATGGCAAGCAAGGTCGAACCTTTCCCGACCTCGCGCGTTTGCGAACAGGTGTTGTTGATCAAGGCACTTGAAACGTCCCGTGCGAACGATGATGTCTACGGCGCTCGGGAGGACCAAACAATTTGAAGTAATTGGAAACTGAATGAAAAAGCTGATTCTCCCCCTGGCCCTGACAGTGCTTTCCGTGCAAGCTTCGGCCCAGGAGATCGTGGTTGGCGCCGGTTACACGCGGCACAACGGAAACTTCGCAATCGACGACGCGGCATTCACGCTCGAATACCACCATTCGCCATTCTATGACCGTCCGCGGCTCGACCTCGCATTTGGGGCCGCCCTTTCCGGCAACATGGACGGCGACCTACATGCCGGTATCGGTGTCGTCGGCACCTACGACATCAATGAAAGATGGTTCGTCGAAGCAAGCGTGATGCCCGGATCTTTCTGGGAAAGCATCTCGGACAACACGCTGGGCAGCCGTTTCCAGATCCGCAGCCTTTTGGCGGTCGGCTACAAAATGGACTCGGGGAACAAGCTGTCGCTGGCCATTACGCACAAGTCGAACGCCAGCACGACGGATTACAATCCCGGTCTCGATACCGTCTTGATGCGCTATCATGTGGCATTTTGAACGTCGGTGTCGGGCATGGCATTGATTTTCCCCCCGACATTCTGCACATCGGGCTGACCCTTAACGCAAGGAAGCCCGATGACCCGTATCGACGCAAAATTCGCCGCGCTGAAATCTGACAACAAGAAGGCGTTCGTGGCTTATGTCATGGCCGGCGATCCCGATTTCGACACTTCGCTGGAAGTGGTCAAGGGGTTGCCGGGTGCCGGTGTCGACATTATCGAACTGGGGCTTCCCTTCACCGACCCGATGGCCGACGGTCCGACGATCCAGTTGGCCGGTCAGCGCGCGCTAGAGGCCGGCATGACGCTGGACCGGACCCTGGAACTTGCCCGCCGCTTTCGCGACGGCGACGACACGACCCCCATTGTGCTGATGGGGTATTACAACCCGATCTACAGCCGCGGGGTCGATACCTTTCTGGACCAGGCAAAGGCGGCCGGGATCGACGGGCTGATCGTGGTCGACCTGCCACCCGAGGAGGATGACGAACTGTGTATCCCTGCCCAAAAGGCAGGTTTGAACTTCATTCGCCTCGCCACGCCCACGACCGATGACAAGCGTTTGCCGCGTGTTCTGCAGAACACATCGGGTTTCGTCTATTACGTCTCGATCACCGGGATCACCGGTGCGGCCGAGGCCGATGCCGCGGATGTGGCGCCGGAAGTGACCCGGATCAAGGCGCAAACCGACCTGCCGATCATCGTGGGTTTTGGCATCAACACCCCAGAAAAGTCGAAGGCCATCGCCTCGGTGGCCGACGGTGCCGTTGTCGGATCGGCCATCGTAAGCCAGATCGGTGCAGGAAAACCGGCGCAAGAGGTGTTGGCCTTCGTCAAGTTGCTGGCCGACGGGGCACACAGCGCCTGACGATCAGGGTCTGCGCCGAAGGATGTTGATGCCGGAATACTCCGCGACCTGTTCGTCGTTCTGGTTGAAGATCTCGCTGCGCACCACGATGTGACCCCGATCCGGCCGGGACCGCGACGGCGCGGCCTCTACAACCGTCGCGACACAGCGCAACCGGTCGCCGGGGCGAACGGGCTTCACCCACTTCACGTCGCGCATCCCGGGCGACCCCATCGATGCTTCGGCCCATAGACCGCTCTGGTACCATTGGTGAAATGCCGAAATGAGCGTGTGCCAACCGCTGGCGATCAGACCGCCGTATATGCTGTCTCGGGCGGCTTCGGCGTCGATATGGAACGGTTGTGGGTCCCATTGCCGGGCAAAGGCGATGATCTCGTCCTCTGTCATGTCCCACGCATCCGTTTCATGTCGGAACCCGACCGGAAAATCCTCCCAATACAGTGCCACCGTGCCAACTCCTGTTCGATTTCAACGCAGGGCAGAGTGTCGCTGATGGCGCGGATTGCCAAGCCCGGCAATGATTGGTAAAGAAACATAACCAATTTAAGGATGCGATCTCATGGCGGTCATTACGGAAATCGAAGATCTGAAACGCATCTACGAACGTCGCGTGCCCCGCATGTTCTACGATTACTGCGAAAGCGGCAGCTGGACCGAGCAGACATTTCGCGAAAACAGCAGCGATTTCGACCTGATTCGCCTGCGGCAGAAGGTTGCCGTGGACATGTCGGGCCGCTCGACCGCAGGCCAGATGATCGGGCAGGACGTCGCGATGCCTGTGGCCCTGGCCCCGGTGGGCCTGACCGGAATGCAACATGCGGATGGCGAGATGAAGGCCGCAAAGGCCGCCGAGGCCTTTGGCGTGCCCTTTACCCTTTCGACCATGTCCATCAACTCGATCGAGGACGTGGCCGGAGCGACAAGCAAACCGTTCTGGTTCCAGCTCTACACGATGAAGGACGAGGATTACGTTCGCCGCCTGATCGAACGCGCCAAGGCGGCGAAGTGTTCGGCACTGGTCATCACGCTCGACCTGCAAATCCTTGGCCAACGGCATAAGGATCTGAAGAACGGGCTCTCGGCCCCACCAAAACTGACGCCCAAAACAATCGCGAACCTCGCCACGAAATGGGCGTGGGGTCTTGAGATGCTGAGCGCAAAACGACGCGAATTCGGCAATATCGTGGGCCATGTCGAGGGGATCTCGGATGCCTCGAGCCTTGGTGCATGGACGGCCGAGCAGTTCGACCCAAGCCTTGACTGGGGCAAGGTCGAAAAACTGATGGATCAGTGGGGCGGCAAGGTCATCCTAAAAGGCATTCTCGACCCCGAGGATGCCAAGATGGCCGCCAAGCTGGGTGCCGACGCGATCGTGGTTTCGAACCACGGAGGCCGCCAGCTCGACGGTGCACTCAGTTCCATCCGGATGCTGCCAGCGATCATGGACGCGGTTGGGGGCGACATCGAGGTCCATCTCGACAGCGGCATCCGCTCTGGCCAGGACGTTCTCAAGGCGCTTGCGCTGGGGGCCAAAGGCACGTTCATCGGACGGGCGTTTGTCTATGGTCTCGGTGCGATGGGTCAGGCGGGTGTGACGAAAGCGCTCGAGGTTATCCACCGCGAGCTCGACATCACCATGGCTCTCTGCGGTGAACGCAACGTTGGCGACCTTGGCCGTCACAACCTGCTGGTGCCCGAGGATTTCGGCGGACGCTGGCAGAACTGAACTTACGCTGCGGCAAAACTTGCCCAAAGCCGCGCGGAAAGCGCTTTGCAACAGGTCCGATTCGTCGTATAGGCGCGGCTTCACGCGGGGTGACAGCCTTGGAGGGACCCCGCCCTAGCAATGGAGATACACGATGGCAGGTGAGATTCCTGATCTTATCGCCCAGGAACGGACGGGGACAGGCAAGGGCGCCGCTCGTCAGGCACGCCGCGATGGCATGGTTCCGGGTGTTGTTTACGGTGGCGAGCAAGACCCGCTTCCGATCGCGATTGAATTCAACGGGCTTCTGAAGCGCCTGAAGGACGGCCGCTTCAAGTCGACCTTGTTCAACCTCAAGGTTGACGGGCATGACGACGTGCGCGTGATCTGCCGTGACGTTCAGCGCGACGTGGTCAAGGACCTTCCGGTTCACCTCGACCTGATGCGCCTGCGCCGCACCACCAAGATCAACCTGTTCATTCCCGTCGAGTTCGTCGGCGAAGACAGCGCTCCCGGCATCAAGAAGGGCGGCGTTCTGACCGTTGTTCGTCCCGAAGTCGAATTGCTGGTAACTGCCGGCGATATCCCGGAAAAGATCGTCGTTGACGTGTCCGGCATGAATATCGGCGACACTGCAACCATCTCGATGGTTGACCTGCCCCAGGGCGCAAAGCCCACGATCGACCGTGATTTCGTGATCGCGAACATCCAGGCGCCGTCGGGCCTTGCCTCGCAGGACGACGACGAGGAGAAAGATCCGGAAGACGTCGAAGTCATCGAAGGTGCGGCAGAGCGCGGCGACGAGGACTGATCCTCGCCCACGCATCGCCAAATCGTTCAAGCGGGGCCCTTCAGGGCCCCGTTTTTCATTCCTCTAGGACGCTCTCGAATATTTCGAGCTGCGGCGGCTCCAGATACAGGTACCGCGTATCGCCTGCCCCCTTGTGGGCCGCACGGAACGCCTCGGACCGGGTCCACGCCTCGAAGGCTTCGCGATCCTTCCACGTCGAATGCGAGGCATAAAGGACATGATCCTCGGCCTCTGGCCCCCGCATCAGGTGAAAGGACAGGAAACCGGGTACCGACTTCAGGTGGCTGTCACGCCGCGCCCAGACCTGCTCGAACGCGTCGACATGGGCCTTTCGTACCTTGAATCGGTTCATGGTTAGGTACATTTCGCGTCCTTTCTCTGGATATCCCTCATCATTCACGCCATCTAGGGCGCACCGACAGATCATTCGAGGACCGACATGCAACTCTTCGTGGGCTTGGGCAACCCCGGTGCGAAATATGCGCAAAACCGGCACAATATCGGCTTCATGGCGCTTGACCGCATCGCCGGGGATCATGGCTTTGGTCCGTGGCGCGCCAAGTTTCAGGGCGAGGTGGCAGAGGGTCGGCTGGATAGCGAGAAGGTGCTGCTGCTCAAACCCGGAACCTTCATGAACCGGTCGGGCCAGTCGGTCGGCGAAGCGATGCGTTTCTACAAGCTCGAGTCGACAGACGTGACCGTGTTCCATGACGAACTTGATCTCGCCCCCGGCAAGGTGCGTGTGAAAGCCGGTGGAGGTCATGCAGGCCATAACGGGCTGCGGTCGATCCACGATCATATCGGTGCGGCCTATGACCGGGTGCGACTGGGTATCGGGCATCCGGGGCGCAAGGAACTCGTTTCGGGCTATGTCCTGCACGACTTCCCGAAATCCGATCAGGATTGGCTCGATGACGTTTTGCGGGGCGTTTCTGACGGTGCGCCGGCGCTGGCCGCAGGCGATGGAGGCCGGTTCATGAACGCGGTCGCGCTGCGCGTCGCGCCCCCCCGATCATCGAAATCGGCTGAGAAGCCCGCCCCTGCCCCCTCGGCACCGGAACCCGAGGAAAAAACCGATGACCGCTCGGCCCTGCAAAAGCTGGTCGACAAGTTCCGCTAGGTTTCCATTGCCCGACGCCACACGCTTTGCCAGTTTGCATAATAGACTGGCGGAGGGGCAGGATGCGCACATTCGGAAAATGGCTTGGGCGGCTTCTGCTGACCCTGATCGCGGCCGCAATCGTGGTCGGAGTTTGGAAACGCGAGGAGATCGCGCGCCTGTGGGCCGTCAATTCGCTTTTCTCCGAGAACAAGATCGTCGGCAATTTCTCGGCGATGGGCGATGCCTTTCTGACAGTGCCGGTCTCGCGCGGCTCCGGTCCGGTCAGCGAATTGCCGAACGGGGCGCCATATGACCTGCCCGCCGATGCCCGGAACTGGCTGAGCGAGCGGTCGGTGACCTCGATCCTCGTTCTGGACAATGGTGAAATACGGTACGAGAAGTATCTGCTCGGTACCGCCCCCGAGGACCTCAGGATCTCGTGGTCGATCGCCAAGAGCTACCTGTCGGTCCTGTTCGGCATCCTAGTCGAAGACGGACAGATCGCATCCCTTGACGATCCGGTGGTCAAATACGCGCCCGACCTCAAGGGAAGCGCCTATGAAACGGCCAGCATCCGTGATGTCCTGCAGATGTCGAGCGGGGTAACATTCGACGAAGACTACCACGATCCGGATTCCGACATAAACCGGATGGGCCGGGTCGTCGCTCTGGGTGGGACTCTGGACGATTTCACCGCCAGCTTCCAGGACAGCTTTGCTGCCCCTGGCGAAACCTGGCAATACGTTTCGATCGACACGCATGTGATCGGAATGGTCCTGCGCGGCGCAACCGGGCGCAGCATCCCCGACCTGCTCGCGGAAAAGGTCATCGCCCCCTTGGGGCTTGAATCCGATGGGTACTACCTGACCGATGGCGCGGGCACCGCCTTTGTTCTGGGTGGGCTCAACTTCCGCAGCCGCGACTACGCGAGGTTCGGCCAGATGGTCGCGCAAGAGGGCAGTTACGAGGGCGCGCAGATCGTTTCGGCAGACTGGCTCGAGGAATCGACAGCACCAAGCGCGGCGACGAAGCCGGGCCGGATCGGCTATGGCTACCAGTGGTGGATTCCCGTCGATGCCCGCCCCGGCGAGGTTCTGGGACGTGGCGTTTACGGCCAGTACCTCTATATCGACAAGGAGCGGGATATCGTGATCGTCCTCACCGCCGCCGACCGTGCGTTTCGCGCAGATGGCGTGAACGAGGCCAATATCGAGATGTTCCGCCGCATAGCCGACAGCCTCTGACGGAGCAGGACATGGAAAAGGATGAAAGCGTCAACGTGCTGGGTGAACCGCTCGAACCCTGTTCGACCGAGCCGCTGACAGGGTTCTTTCGCGACGGGCATTGCAACACCTGCGATGCCGACACCGGCAGCCATACCGTCTGTGCCGTGATGACCGAGGAATTCCTCGCCTATTCCAAGTATGTCGGCAACGACCTGAGCACGCCCCGGCCTGAGTTTCGTTTCGCAGGGCTGAAACCGGGCGACAAATGGTGCCTGTGCGCGGGGCGCTTTCTACAGGCGCATGACGAAGGCTGTGCACCGCGGGTCGCGCTTGCCTCGACCCATCGCCGCGCGCTGGAGATCGTCCCCCTGCAGGTGCTCAAGGACGCGGCTCTTTGACGGCGGAACCCGAACCGGCACGCCGCGTTTCTTTTGCACCGCAGTTGCAGCAGGAGCGCCGCCCGGATGGAGCCAGTACTGGAGAACGTAAGCCCGCTCAGGATCATCTATTCAGAGATAGAAACACTGGTCCGTACCTCCATCGAGCTTCTTCCCAACATCATCGCGGCCGTTTTCATTTTGCTGCTCACGGGTCTCATTGCCTGGGGCTGTGCCCGGTTGGTAGAAAGCGGATTTCGCCGTTCGCATTCGCGTCCCTCCCTCGTCAGCGCGGTTGGGACGCTGACCCGTCTCCTCGTCTGGACACTTGGCATTCTGATCGCCGTCACGGTCATCTTTCCAAACCTCACACCAGCAAAACTGCTGGCCGGTCTGGGCATCGGATCGATTGCCGTGGGACTCGCGTTCAAGGACATCTTCGAGAACTTCCTCGCAGGTTTTCTGATCCTGCTGCGCAAGCCGATGCGGATCGGGGACGACATCGAATGTGCCGAGCTGACCGGCAAGGTCGAGAAGATCACAATTCGCGACACATTCCTGCGCAAAAGGTCGGGCGAACTGGTGCTCGTGCCCAATTCCTTCGTCTTCAAGAACCCCGTGCGGATCCTTACGGATCGCGACACGCGCCGCATTTCCATCACGGTGGGGGTGGCCTATGGCGAGGATGTCGATGACTCGCGCGAAGTGATCCGCGATGCTGTCGCGGCCCTTCCTTCCATCTCGGAGGGGACGGATGTTCAGGTGTTCGCCAAGGAGTTCAACTCCTCCTCGATCGACTTTCTCGTACGGTGGTGGACCGACAGCGCGCCGGTCTCCGAACACAGGTCGCGGGATGAGGCGGTCGCAGCGATCAAGCGCGCGTTGGACGAGGCGGGGATCGAAATCCCCTTCCCCTATCGCACCTTGACCTTCAAGGAGCCCTTGCCGTTGACCGGATCGGGCGAGGCGTGAGGATCAGTCGGCCTCGCGCCCTTCGGTGTCGGACATGTCAAAGCCAAGGTGCTTTGCGACGGTAAAGATGTCCTTGTCGCCTCGGCCACACATGTTCATGCAGATGATGTGATCCTTGGGCAGGTCGGGCGCGATCTTCATCACGTGGGCCAGCGCATGCGACGGCTCCAGCGCCGGAATGATCCCCTCTGTCGCGCAGCACAGCTGGAACGCTTCCAGCGCTTCCTTGTCGGTGATCGACACGTATTGGGCGCGGCCGACCTCGTGCAGCCACGAGTGTTCCGGACCGATGCCGGGATAGTCGAGACCGGCAGAAATCGAATATCCTTCAAGGATTTGTCCGTCATCGTCCTGCAGCAGGTAGGTGCGATTCCCGTGCAGCACGCCCGGTCGTCCGCCGGTCAGCGAGGCGCAATGCTCCATCTTTTCATTGACGCCCTTGCCGCCCGCTTCGACGCCGATGATGCCCACCTCCTTGTCATCGAGGAAGGGGTAGAACAGGCCCATCGCGTTCGATCCGCCACCGATTGCGGCGATGATCGTGTCGGGCAAACGCCCTTCGGCCTTCATCATCTGGTCCTTGGTTTCCTTGCCGATGATCGACTGGAAATCACGGACCATGGCCGGATAGGGGTGCGGGCCGGCGACCGTGCCGATGCAGTAGAACGTGTCGCGCACATTCGTGACCCAATCGCGCAGAGCGTCGTTCATCGCGTCCTTGAGCGTTCCACGACCGGAGGTCACCGGGATCACTTCGGCCCCGAGAAGGCGCATGCGGAACACGTTGGGGGCCTGCCGTTGCACATCGTGCGCGCCCATGTAGACCACGCATTTCAAACCGAATTTTGCGCAGACCGTGGCGGTTGCAACACCGTGCTGGCCAGCGCCGGTTTCGGCGATGATGCGTTCCTTGCCCATGCGGCGGGCAAGCAGGATCTGGCCCAGGACATTGTTGATCTTGTGCGCGCCGGTGTGGTTCAGCTCGTCGCGCTTCATGTAGATCTTGGCACCGCCCAGATGCTCGGTCAGGCGTTCGGCGAAGTAGAGCGGGCTGGGACGGCCGACGTAATTGGCCCAAAGATCGTCCATTTCCGCCCAGAAATCAGGGTCTTGCTTGGCTTTCTCGTATTCTTCCTCGAGCGACAGGATGAGCGGCATCAGGGTTTCGCTGACGAAACGCCCACCGAAAATGCCGAACCGCCCGTTCTCGTCCGGGCCTGCCATGAAAGAGTTGAAGAGATCGTTGGCCATCAAAACCCTCGCTTTCGCTGTTGCACTTGTCCTAGTGCGCGTGTGGCAGGAGGGCAAGCGCAAGCGTGCCCCTACCCCCCTGTACAAGGGTCGCATGGCGATTTTGACCGTTTTGTACATCGTTTGGCGGGGGCGTTGACCGTTTTGTACAAGGCGGCACCCCCCGGATCTGGAACAGGTGAGAGGTTTCGCCGGGTCAGCGTTGACCGACGGCGGCATGGGACCCGGACCTGCTGTCGCAGATCAACCGAGCGTCGCGGCCTGAATGAAGGCCGCGACGCGGGCGGGGTCCTTGACGCCCGGCGCGCTTTCGACGCCCGAGGAGACATCAAGCTGGCGCGCGCCGGTCATGCGGATAGCCTCGGCCACGTTATCGGGAGTGAGACCACCGGCCAGCATCCAGGGCTTGCGCCAGTACTTGCGCCCCGCCAGCAACCTCCAGTCAAAGGCGAGGCCGTTGCCGCCGGGCAGGTCGGCATTCTTCGGCGGCTTGGCGTCGATCAGCAACTGGTCGGCCACGTCCGAGTAGAGGTCGATCTTGTCCAGATCCTCGGCATCGTAGATGCCGATCGCCTTCATCACCGGCAGGCCAGTGGCGGCGCGGACCTCTGCCACGCGGGCGGGCGTTTCGGCCCCGTGCAGCTGCACCATGTCGAGCGGCACGGCGGACAGGACGCGGTCGAGGTCGGCATCCGACGGGTTGACCATGAGGCCGACCTTGGCGACGCCGGGCGCGACATCCGCTGCAAGCGTGGCGGCCTGCGCAGGGTCGACATTACGGGGCGATTTCGGAAAGAAGACAAAGCCCACATAGGCCGCGCCCGCCGCGACGGCAGCCTCGACCTGATCGGCGGCGGTCAGGCCGCAGATCTTGACCCGGATATCTGGCGACATGAGAGGGATCAGGCGCTTTCGTCGAGAATGGCAAGGACATCGTCCTTGCCGTCGTTCTGCTTGCGCTTGAGCGTCTTGACCTCGCGTTCAAGCTTGCGCACCTCGCGCTGCTTCACGTCGGCCTGTTTGCGGTGCTTGTACTCGCGCATCCACTCCCAGATGAAACCCACGATCAGGCCGACCGCGATCCCGCCCAGCACGACGAGGAACAGCGGCAGCGAGATGTCGAGGTTGAACCCCATCAACTGCGCCAGGTCGTCGGGCATGAGTTTCAGGGTCACCAGGTCGCGATTTGCGAGGGACACGGACACGAGGACGATGCCGAGCGTGCCGAGGAAGGCGTAGCGAATGTAGCGCATCATGTATTCAGGCTTTTCCGTTCAAACGATCTCTGAGCAGCTTGCCGGTCTTGAAGAAGGGCACGTGCTTTTCCTCGACATGCACTGTTTCTCCGGTTCGGGGATTGCGACCGATCCGCGCGTCACGCTTCTTGACCGAAAAGGCGCCGAAGCCGCGCAGTTCGACCCGGTCGCCGCGCGCCATCGCGTCGGTCACTTCTTCGAAGACCGTGTTCACAATCCGCTCCACATCGCGTTGGTACAGATGCGGGTTTTCTTCGGCAATCTTCTGGATCAATTCCGACCGGATCATGTTCCGTACCCTCCCCAAGGTGTCGCGCGGCTGAGCATCCCTTTTGCCGGAGTATAAGAAAATTCGACGCTTGGGGAAACGACAAGTATTGGGGTTTGCAGGTGTTTTTCAGGCCACCCGGCGGGTTTGGGTCGGGGATCGGGCACCGCCCGGCATCGATTCGCCTGATTTGTCCGGTGACAAACGGCCTGTTCGAAGTGGTTGATTCGCAATGCAAACGGCCCCGCATGTTTCCATGCGGGGCC